>JAGLUW010000001.1 GCA_023134145.1 Sulfuriflexus sp.
TAGCCGCTAAACGACCTTCAGTGAATGAGCCAGATGAGAATGCATGTGGAGTACCACCAACAGCATCACCAGCACCGAATAGACCTTCAACAGTCGTCATACGGTTGTAACCCCAGAAGTATTCATCAGGAGAAACATCTTCAGGACCTGAACACCATGCGCCACAACCTGTTGCATGTGAACCCATTACATATGGCTCAGAAGTTGTTAATTCAGGGTTTTCGTATTTAGGGTTAACGTCAGTTGCAGCCCAAAGAACCGCTTGACCAACAGTCATACCTAAGAAGTTGTGCCAGCCAATTTCTTCTAAATGAGGATCTTGGAATGCTTCCATTGTGATCATGTGAATTGGACCACGGCCCGCGTTCACTTCATTGATGAATGCGTGGTTACGCAAACATGTTGGAATTGGCTTGTGAGATAAATGCTGGTTTTCAGTATCAAGATACTCTTTACCAACCATCTCAGTTAGAGCTGGGAACCATTTTGATTCGTACTCTTCACCTAAACAGTTTTGTGTATATGTTTTAAGGTGTAAGAAGTATGCGCCAACAGGACCGTAACCATCTTTGAAACGAGCTAGTACGATACGGTTTTCCATTTGTGTCATTTTCGCGCCAGCTTCGATCATAAGACCATAAGCAGAACCCGATGACCAAGGTGCATACCAAACACGACCTGCGCCTTCACCCACTGAACGTGGTTTGAAGATGTTAGAAGCACCACCAGCACCACAGATAACAGTCTTAGACTTAAATACGTGGTAGTTACCAGTACGTACGTTAAAGCCTACTGCACCAGCAATACGGTTGTCTTTGCTGTCATCCATTAATAAATGCGTTACACAAATACGGTTGAATACTTTGTCAGCTGAGTTCTTCGCTGCTTCAGCAACGATTGGCTTGTATGATTCGCCATGAATCATAATCTGCCAGCGACCTTCACGTAAATACGTGCCAGTCTTCTCATCTTTCATGATAGGTAGGCCCCATTCTTCAAACTGATGTACAGCTGAATCAACGTGGCGAGCCATATCAAAGGCTAAATCTTCACGAACCATACCCATTAAATCCATACGTGCATAACGTACGTGATCTTCAGGATTGTTCTCACCGAAGCGAGTACCCATGTAACAGTTAATAGCGTAAAGACCCTGAGCTACCGCACCAGAACGATCGATGTTAGCTTTTTCTGCAATAACAATTTTCTTGTTCTTGCCCCAGTATCTTGCTTCAAATGCTGCGCCTGTGCCGCCTAAACCAGCACCAACGACTAAGACGTCAATATCGTCTTCAATAATTGTCTTGTAACTCATTAGTAGTAAACCCCTTCTTTAAGCGACAAGCTATTTGATTTCAGCGTAGGTAACGCGCTGTCATTCATAGCAACATACTTAGGCTCGTTAAATAACAATTCACTGTCACGCATAGAATCAGCAGGTGCCGCTTCGTTCGCTAAATGTGGAATGCACTCACCCCAAGGCTTAGTAGTAATAGGAGCCAATAGCTCCATGTCTTTTTCACCATTACGGAACTTGATGCGCCATGCAATCGTTCCTTTTTCTTCGTCACGGTGTACGCGAACTGAAGAACCTAGTGGTGCGAAATCTGCATAGCCACGCACGTCAATCGCGTGATGTGGGCAGGCTTTTACGCATGAGTAACATTCCCAACACATGTTTGGTTCAATGTTGTAAGCACGGCGTAATGTTTTGTCGATGTGCATGATGTCAGATGGGCAGATATCTACACACTGGCCACAACCATCACAACGAGTCATATATACAAAAGTAGGCATAATATTCTCTCTTAATTCTTAAAATTGTTAGTAGTGGTTTGGTGCTTCACGTCTGATACCAGCACCCATGTTTTGTGGGTTCTTACCCATGTACTGAGGGATATCAGGGAATTTTGCTTGTACTTCAGGTGAAGATAAATCGAAGTCACCAGGAAGATTCAAATTTCCGCCGTCTGCATGCGCAACACGTTTTTGGAATGCTGCTGCTGGTTTGAAGAACATGTGTGCAAACTTAGACCACATTACACTAGCGAAAAGCGTTGTGTTTGAAAGGATGAATAAACCAAAGAACAAGGTTGTCCAACCCATATCAGCGACTGCACCACCGTTACCAGTAGACTGCAGGTAAGACCAGAGTAAACCGAATGTTGCTGTTGTGAAAAGCGATACAATAAAGATATCTGCACGACGTAGTTGATACCATCTAACACCTTCAGAATTCACGTCAACACGGATAGAGAACCAGAACCAGTAACCACCAAGACAAAGCATGATTGCACCGATGTGCCAAAGCGCTGCTAAAGTACTAGCTGCAATAGTGTCGCATTCAAAAATCATCAATGCAGTTGACGCAACGAAGATAATGAAACCGTACATAGTTAAAAGGTGAGAAATGCGGCGCTTAGTGCTAGAGAATTCACCTGAAGTTAAAACTTCGTTGGCTACCACTGCAACTGCAAGGCCAGCTTTTTCGCCAGCGCCTACGGTACGCTTGGCATTTTTATCATTTTTCGCCGTATCTTGGGAAAAGTATTGGGCACTTTTCTTGTGCATCATATCCAGTACTGTACCCACGAACACTAGGATAGCCATTAAAATAATGTAGCCCTGCATAATGTCTGTAGATATCAATGCTGTTAGTGCATCAAAGGGGTTGGTGTTGAACATATCGACACTTCCTATAAGTTTATATTTCTATCGTTATTAATCATCAGGAGTGCATACACACCGCTAACCTTATTCGTGCTGTTCTACCAATATTCATCGCTGCCGTAGCCCCTCTCTTGTCCATTCAAATCTGGACAATAGGTAGCTCCACCAACAAGCGTGGTCGAAACAGGCGGTAGTGTAAATGAAGAGACCTCGAGAACCAAGTCAAAAGTGTTTAACTTTGGTAGTAATTGAGCAATAGTTTTTAATGACGCGATAAAAGTGATGGATGATAAATATCATATTAATAGAGTGTCAGCCTAGGCAGAAAATCTTGGAAAATGATCAGACTAGATCGGCTTTTACATTTGGATTCTATTAAACACAGTTAAACCAATGATTAATAAATCAATTATGACTATATAATGAGCTGATTTTGATCGCTTTTGGGTCCGCAATACAGGCCGCAAGGCACAAACCACAGCCCGAACAGCTATCTTGGTTAATTTGTGGCTTTTCCCGTTGGAAAGTCAGAGTATCTGGAATGGGGCAACTCCCCTCACAAGCACCGCATTCAGGCCCCTTAAATGGCAGACATTCATCAGGGTTTATCTCCGCCCGAGCCATTTTTGGCCATGCGACGATGGATTCTGCTTCCTCATCCCCTGCTTTATCATCAGAATTCGGCATTTTCAGCGCATCGGCCTCGCAAACTGATACACAGGGCCAATCCTCACAGAGGTGACAACCACCATTCAATACGTCTAAAGCCACGGTTGCAGCAACATCAGCTCCATACGTCGCAGGCAACGGGAAGATCACATTATGTGGACAGACTTCAATGCAATCGCCACAACGCGTGCAGGCCAAAACGAATTCAAGTTCTGATAAGGCAAACGGCGGGCGCACCCAGCGAACCGCACGTGCTTCAATTTTCGCCTGCGCATGTTCAACGACTTTCTCCGCAGCCTTACCGGCAGCACGACGAAAAAAGGATCGTCGACTGTTATCTATCTCATCTACCATGTTATTGCTTCATCTGATTGGGCGAGGTGCTTATGGCAATCACCACAGGGACGTTTGGTTTTCTTGAATGAAGCATGCAATTTTCCATCGGCATCAAAATCTTTTGGTAACTGGTGCGCTATGCCACGATGACACTCGATACAGGTCAGCCCATCTTTTATTCCACGCGCATGTTTGCGCTGTGACAATTTACTTTGGCTATTTAGTTTCATAAATTCATTTGCATGACAATTTTTACATTCGCGTGAATCCGTCTCTTTCATGCTATCCCATACATGCTCAGCCAGCTGCAAACGCTTGGCCTCAAATTTTTCCGGTGTATCAATCGAACCAATAATTTTATGCAACAATTCATTGGTTGCTTTCACTTTACGCACCACCATATATTCCCATTCACGAGGCACATGACAGTCAGGGCAAGTAGCGCGTACGCCGGTCCGGTTCGTGTAATGAACCGTTTGTTTATATTCCTGATAAACGTTGTTTCTCATCTCATGACAACTAATACAAAACTCTTCGTTATTAGTCGCTTCCATACCGGTGTTAAAACCACCCCAGAAAATAATCCCTAGTGCAAACATTACAAACATAAATATTATTGGCGCACGGTCGACCCACTTGCATAACAAATCACGCAAGCACTGTTTTTTTGTTTCACAACGTTGTTTATTTGAATCAGTCATCATTGACTCCCGTTACATACGCATAATCATTGGCTGCACTAACAACCATAGATTGAACGCTGTAACACTGATTATAAAAATAATGCCGGGCAACAAGTAATGCGGTCGCCAGGTTGATTGATCGTTTACCGTTTCCATTGTGCGCCTTTGCAGAATTTGTAGCGCCAACCAAAAACCAAAAATCATTAAGCCTGCTTGCAAGCCATAAAGTAACTGTTCTGAGATCAGTGGGTTCATATGACGCATGTGTAATTCGCCACTACTTAATGGCAGGGTATCGCGACCTAATGGATTCATAAGAACATCAGTAAAACCACGGCTCTCACGAATCAAATGATTTAAGTTATGTGCAATATGGTAAACAAAGGCCAGTGGCAAGGAGATGAATGCCAGCTTAGAAAAAAGTTGTTTGAAATTTATTTCGCTTGGCATCAACCATTGCGTTAATTTAATCAACAACGAGTACAATAATATTGGCGCAAAAAACACTAACACCATGCCTGTACTAAAACTCCAAATAAGCTGACCTGAATCACCGATCAATTGGCCAAACTTAGAAAGCCCCTGTTCCCAAAACTCCATCATGGTGATGCCATGAAAAGTCGTTAAACCTAATAACCCAAGCATAAACCACGCTTCATCCCAATGCGGACGTGCATGCTGTATCGCTTCTACCGCAGGACTACGCACACGCCAACCAACATTGTCATGCGGGCAACTCATGGTGCAAGCAGAGCAAGAAGTACAATAAGTACTTTGCGTTAACGTACCCATCACTAGGTGGGTCGGACACGGTTCTATTTCTTTAGTACCGTGATAACACTCCATGGTTGTGCAATCAGTACAGATTTGTTGCTGACGTGGACGTAATTCAACCATCGACAGCTGCGCATAAAAACCAACAGTACGACCAACGGGGCAAACGTGTTTACAAAAGGCCTTACCTTCAAAGACAGCCATGTAAACCGTTGCCATGACGATCATGACTAAGGACAATACTGCGGTTGCATAAGGGTTGGTAGTAACACCAACGCCAAGCTCCAACCAAGTTAGCCCAACGAACATTGCCAGTGCAGGCCAAACATTACGCCATGCCTTCGGTACTTTTAAACCTAAACTACTCGACTCATCTGCGCGTCGCCATAAGCGATGTTTCACAAGCCAACTGGCAATCGTGTCCCAAGGACAAACGGCACACCATGCCGAGCCAAGAAAAAACACCGTAATAATCAAGCCTGCCCACCACACCGTCCACGTCAGAGTAGTTGCAAGATTACGCTCAGGGATCGGCGTGCCAAATAGTCCTGCCGCAATAACGGTTAAGAACAGTGCGACTGAAATAAATTTTAATATTAATAGTGGCCAAGGACTGGCTGAAAATAAACGTGCCAACTGACCAAAAACAGGAATGCGCTCTACATTTATAAAACCTTGCACTGATGAATTATTAGGAACGCGAAAAAGAATCCATAACACGGATAATGACATCGAGGCCAAAGCAAACCACAACCACAGATCCGGCAAGCCGGGGTGTGTCATGGTCATGAATTATCTTCCTCACGAGCACGTTTTGCTTTAAGGCTAAAGCGACGTTTACGCTGTAATATATTCACCACCAACAAGATGATAATAAGTACTGCAACGGTAACGCCAATAGGACCGATCGCTGCGGGTTCACCAATCCGTAAAGGGAAATCAATTTCATAAGGCTCACCACCCGATTCAAACTCTGCGGTAATGATGTAATCACCTTCATTCTGGAATATGAAGCCCTGCCGATAAACCACTTCGTCTATGTCTTGCACGCCTAAGGTTTCTACCTTATTAGAAAACCAACTATCATCACGCACCTTAAAAGTCACCTTGCCATCGAATGGCAGACCATTATCAATGCGTGATGCGTATAGGTTTACTCGTCCTTGTTCGTTTGGTTTTGGAAATGCAGGAAATGCCATGTAGGTGACATAAAAATCACCAATTTGCGTTTCGACTTGCAAGCTAGGTGGCGTATTTGAATCTGCCCCGAGGCTATACGCAGGTCGACCCAAAACATGATGCGCATAAGCAGGTAAAGCGAACACGCACACTAGCGTGATAATCATTAATGTCTTTAAATACCGCATACGTTAACTTCTACTTCCTAATAACTACGTCGACGTGCGCCAACACCATGCTTGGCAATCGTACCTTCGCTACGTTTAACAATTCTGATCGGTAGACTTGGTTCAGGACAAATCTCAACACATAGGCCGCAACCAACGCATCCATCTTGCACGGCAGGTTTATAAATATTGGCAAATTCAAAATTGATCGCCGAATCACCTAATGGACAAATCGCTACACAAGCACCACAAACACCTTCATCAACCCACGGATAACAAGCCGCCCGATCAATCTGTGCAATGCCCATATCAATGTCACGGATAGGTATTACTGTCAGTGCATCAGTTGGGCAAACTTCCATGCATTTATTACACAAGATGCAGGCCTTCCTCGCTGGATCAATATACGGGGTATTAACCTCACTACCCCCTTCGCGCTGTTTGAATTCAACACAATGAGCTGGGCAAACTTCCCCACATAAACCACAGCCTATGCAAGCACGGGCAAATTCGTCTGGATCAGCCAATGCGCCCGGCAAAGGGATATGCTCATGATCTGCTGCCCTCACAGTGGGTGATAGCAATCTTGCTAAACCATAAGGTATTGTTGAAACCACGGCTAACGCGCTATAGGCTCCTATGCTTTGTAAAAAACGGCGACGTCTCATCTCTCAACCTCCCGATTTTTCTTCCGCATGCTTATTACGATAAGCATGCCCTAGATGACCAGGCCCTTGAAAAGCTTGATCATGCATTTGAACTTTAAAAACCAATGCATCCGTCGGACACACCGCTATACAAGCAGTACAATTATTACATTCTTGTCCAAAACCATCTTGCAATGGATCCAGACCAAACTCACAAACCACATTACATTTCTTGCAATCATTACAGTCTTCTACAACGCGCTGGATACGTAGCACGCGATAACGACCTAGTAATGAATACAGAGCGCCACCTGGACAGAGGTAACGACAAAAACCGCGGCGGGCAACCAATAAATCAAAAAGTATTGTCAGAATAAAGAATACCGCGCCACTACCAAATGCACCTTGTGCAATAGCGTAATACAATTCACGGCCAATAATAGCAGGAGGATAGATTGCCGCAGTCATGATGCTACCCAGCAACATGGAAAGTACCAGCCCAGCCAACAAGATCAAATATTTTATGCGCTTGTCATAAACCTTGTCACCCAATGGTACGCCGGCTCGGCGCATCCATGCAGCAAGCGTGTCGTTCAATTCATAAATAAAAGTTGCGGGACAAATCCAACCACAAAACACACGACCTAATAACACCGTGACAATAACGGGGATTAAGCCCGTCAAAATAAATGGCCAGTACAAAGATAAGGATGCCGCCATTTGACTAACGACCGATAAAGGATCACTAATCTTTAGACCAAATAGTGAAGCTGACCATGTTGTGCCTTTAACCAAATCAAGATCATGTTCAGGGTCATGAACAAACGGCCCTGTAAGCCACTCCATCGCATTATAAATTACCTTTTCATTCGGTAATAACAAATCATATGCATGCGCGGCAACAAAAGTTTGATACAAATGGATAAAAGGCAACAAGATCAACATTAAGAAAATAGTTGTTAACACCAACCAACGAAGTTTATTCAAATGGCGTAATGCAGAGGGGTTGTTAGTGATCTTTTGCATATTTAAACTCTCTTACGAGTATGACTAGGAATAATCTTAATTGCCTGTGGAATTTGAATGCACGAACGTTCACAAAGACCGCAACCTACGCAGTCTTTTAATACGTGCGGCTGTTCTAATCGTCCAATACGAATTGCCACATCTTGTAATGGACAAGCACGGTAACAAACACCACATGTTTTACCTTGCCATGACAAACATAAAGTACGATCAACACGGGCTACACCCATATTAACTTTTTCAAGAATCGGATCCATCTCGCGAGGAACAGATTCAATCGCACCAGTTGGGCACACATCGCCACACTTCATGCACAGAATGCAGGCTTGTTCACGAGGAACAATGTATGGCGTATCAAGTGATTCAATACCATTTTCTGTGCCGAGATATTTAATACAACGGTTCGGACATACTTCGCCACATTTGCCACAACGTATACAAGTTGCTGCAAAATCTTTTTCATCTTTTGAACCCGGTGGTCGTAAAAAACGAAATGAAGGATTATTCGCAGCTTGAATAAGTGGTGATGCCGCTAATAATGCAGCGGCTGCGGTCAGTGATTGAAGAAAGGCTCTGCGTTTCATGTTTATAGTGAAGCGTAAAACGAAAGGAGTGAGGCGAAAAAAGCCCTCACTCCTGACACCTCACATCCTTCTATACCTTCTCAATACGGCAGGCGAGTTTCTTGAAATCAACTTGTCCAGAAACAAGATCCCAAACACGACTCGATACACCATTCACCAGCCACTTGTTACGCTTCGGATCGGCACTATCTGCAACCGATAAATTCCAAGGACTAAACATGTAACCACGTGGCACACTATTACGAGCAGGTCTTACTAAACTATTAATACCTACTTGCGCTTTTGCCTCGTAGTGACCACGACGTGTTACCAGTCTAACTTTATCGCCATCCTTAATACCGAGTTCTTTGGCATCTTCGACATGCATTTCTACATACATTTCTGGAACCAAACGGCGTGTAGTCGGACTACGGTTTGATTTAGCTGTGTGGAAATGTTCATAAACCACACCTAGACCTAACCAGAAAGGGAATTTGTCCTTAGCAACCTTGTCCCAAGCCATGCCACGTTCTTTTTCATCTGGCATATCTGGTGTTAGACCCATATCACGTGCTTGTTTTAGCAACGGAATATTATCGATAGTTAACGGGCCGCCCTTGGTACCAAATTCCATCAACTTCTTAGTGATTTCTTCACGCTGTGAGTAATCTTGCTGACAAAGTTTCATATGTACTTTGCCATCTTTGGTGCGGAAGTAACCATAAGGTTTATTCTTCCAATTACCTTCCTGCAACATGAAACGTCGTTTTGTACCGCCAGCTTTCGCTGTTTCATAAGTAGGTGCTGGCCATTGAATACCGCGCAAGTCACGCAGTTGTTGATACGGTGTCTTGCCATCAATTTTTTCAACTTCGAGTAAACCGGTTAGATCGGTATCGGTACCTTCTGACGCCTTACATACGGCACGGAAGATTTCTTGCGCATCATAGAAACCATCTTCCTTACGTTGCCATGGGAAAATTGCATCTGCATCAAGGCCAAGAAGATGTGCAATCTCTTTACCTTTATCGATCACCATGTCCATATCAGGTAAACAGCCTGGAGGTGCTTCAGCGGCTTTTTCAACACGGTTGATACGGCGCTCTGAACTAATATAAACACCGTCAACCTCACCCCATGTTGCTGCAGGGAAAATAACATCGGCATATAAATTATTCGGCGCGTGTCGATAAATTTCTTGCACCACGTTAAATGTTTTTTCCAACGCAGGTCGAACCAGCTGATGCTGATCAGGAAGATCAATATGCGTGGCATAAACTAAGAACATGGCTTTCACTTCACCTTTTAAAGCACGTTCCATCATACCAATTGCATAACCTGGATTTTTCGCCTTCATCGCCGTAATCAAATTTGATTCAGGCACACTCCAGTGACGCGCCATGTGTTTACGATGTGCAGTATTTTTCAATGGTTGGTTGAAAGGCAAACGACCAGTCAGACCACCGGTGAAACGTTCACCCATCGCATTAGGTTGCCCTGTCATAGAGAACGGACCACAGCCCGGTTTTGCTAAGTTACCGGTTAAGGTTAATAGGTTAATGATTGAGATAACATTGTGCTGTCCATGGATGTGTTGGTTATAACCAATACCCCACATGATGATGACACCACCGTAAGCATCCTTACCGCCTTGCTTACCTTTACCACGTGCAAGACGTTTGCGTGTTGCATCAGCGAACATACCCGCGACTCTGCGGATTAGTTCAGGTGGCACTTCATGGTTTGGGCCACCCATGCGGTCTTGCACTTGCTCTGGACTGTAATCATTGGTTACGCCATCAACGTATTCTTTCCAACCGGTTACATGCGCTTTGAGGAAATCCCAATCAATCACATCAGGATGATCTTTTAATAACACATGCGCGATTGAGTTAAGGAAGCTGATGTCACCATTAAGGATAGGTACATGTACCGAATTATCCTTATTGATATCTTCGTAACCTTTCACCGTACCGGTGAAACGTGGATCAACCACAACCGTTGGGATATCTGTCTTCTGCTTATGATCCGCGATACGCCAGTAAATAATAGGATGCGCTTCACGGGCATTATGACCAAAGTGCATAATCATATCCGTGATCTCAATATCGTCATAAGCCAATGGCGGTGTATCTGAACCCAAGGTTGCAAAGTAACCGGTTACCGCTGAGGTCATACACATACGTGCATTGGCTTCGATGGTATTAGAACCAAGCACACCCTTCATGAATAAGTTTTCGAGGTACTGGCCTTCCATCGTAAGCTGACCTGAACCATACAAGGCAATTGAGTTACCTGTGTATTTCTTGGCAAGGAAGGCAACCTTATGTGCCGTCATGTCAGAGGCATCTTTGTAAGGAACACGCACAAAGTGTTCGTCATCAAACGAACCCTTAGTCTTACTGATGTACTCCATGTCACCATGACCTGGTTTTTGCCATTCAGCCCAAACATCTTTACGCACGTATGGGTCGCCTTCCATGCGATCAACATAGATAGGTTCGGCTGCCGTTAAGCCTTTAATGCACTGCAGGCCATAGTTAGTAGGATGATCTTTATCCGGGCGCATAGAGACAATCTTGCCATTCTCTGCCTGAATGATCGTGCCACAACCCACACCACAATATGGACATTGTGCAATCGCAGTCTTACGAGAAACTGCCGCCTTTTCTGCTGATGCAGGAGCTGCTTCCAATTCTGGATTTGCACCCACCATTAAACTCGCGCCGGCTGCCGTGCTGGTAATAAAGGCACTTCCTTTAAGGAAGTCGCGACGATTCATTTTTATACGTTTCATTTCTTATGTCTCCTTTATTTACTTGGTACGGTACGCAAGTAAACGATAATGTCATCAATCTCTTGGTCTGAAAGTGCGGCCATTACACGAGGCCCTTCTTTACCAAAACCGAGCATGCGAGTATTTGTTCGACCTTCTTGAATAGTCACACGAAGGAATCCGTCAGTGACTTTATCCAATGTACCTGCCTTACCAATTGCAGTACCTGTACCGCCTGCCGCATAACCATTACCACCGGGACCATGACAAGTTAAACAAATCAATTCAAAGGAAGCCTGACCTCGAGTGATATCACCTTGTGCTGCAGGTTGAGCATCCACCTCAGCCGAACGATCTGGCAAGGTTGCATAACTACGCAAGTAAGCAACTATTGATTCGATGTCTTGTTTACCCAAATGAGAGAATGGCGGCATACCGGTTCCGGCGCGACCATCACGAATCGTACTCAAAAGGAATTTATTCGACGACACACTGAGAAATTCATGATTAGTTAGCGAAGGTGCAAAACCGGGCTTACCTATCGCATCAGCCTGATGGCAGAAAATGCAGTTTTGTGCGTAAAGTGTTTTACCTGCCGTTGCCAGCGATGGATCTATTACAATCGGTTTATCTGCAACCTTGGTTGTTGCTGGAGCTTCTGATGCCTTATCGTTACCTGTAGACGGTCCTGCTGGTTTATCACAACCAGAAAGTACCAACATCATGGCCACCAAAATACTGAGTATCTTTGCCATTATTATTCCCTCTATTTTAATCAAAATACTACTTTCTTTTTATAGAATATTACTTTGTTCTAATAAACTAAACCTCTAGCGCTGACAGCTCCTTGATCGAGATCAAGAAAGCCACAATACACGAAAAAAGGAAACAGGCAAAAAGTAGGGTATTAAAAATATATATATTAGGAAAAAGAGGTTGAAAAAATATATGGCTAACCAGCAATTGCTCCAAGAGTTTCAATATCCAGTAGGTGGATATTACGATTTTTAATTTCTAAAATACCTTTATCCTGCATATGCGCAAGTTGTCGGCTAACCGTTTCAAATGCGACACCAAGATAATTACCAATATCCTGACGCGTCATTGATAAATTAAGTGTGTTATCCGAGGCACCACGTTTCTGTAACCGCTCATAAAGATTAAGCAGAAAACGTGCCATTCGCTGTTCAACTGTTGTTGAACCGAGCATCAATAACATATGTTGATCACGACGAATTTCACGTGACATGATTTTATTTAAATCACGTTGCAAACTGGGCACTTCATTTTGCAAGGTTTCTAAAGCCGTAAATGGCAATTCACAAACTTCGGTTTTTTCCAGTGCAACAGCATTGCAATGATGTTCATCTTCATCAATTGCATCCATACCCAATACTTCGCCGGTCAAATGAAAACCAGTCACCTGCTCTTTACCGCCTACCGTTAAACCATAGCTCTTCATCGAACCATATTGAATTGCATAGAGTGATTTAAATTTATCGCCAGTACGAAACAAGTAATCACCTTTTTTCATCGGTGCTCGTCGCTTAACCAAATCATCCATCAAGGAGAGAGCTTCACCATCTAGCGAAACAGGCAGGCACAACTGCCGCACGCCACAAGACTCACAAGCAGAGCGTTCATTGTATTGAGATTTCGGTTTCGTATTCATTTAGACACAGCTTATAAGGTTTTATATTTATTATGTAGTTAATTATAAGCTGATTTTGTCTTAATAAATTATTTATTCCTGATCTGTATCAATTCACTCAGTTTTTGCAAAGGTTAATCTTCACCATGGAACCTGTGACAAAGTTCGGAGTCAGTTATAATAGATGCATCACATCTTGGTAGATTTTCATGACACAGCTCATTGATACATTTGGCCGCAATATTGATTATGTCCGCTTGTCGGTCACAGATCGTTGTGATTTGCGCTGCGTTTATTGTATGCCTGAAGGTTTTAAAGACTTTGATACTCCTGAAAATTGGCTAAACTTTGACGAAATAGAACGTGTTATTGCTGTATTTGGTCGCTTAGGTGTTAGCCATATTCGCCTCACCGGAGGTGAACCCCTGGTGCGTAAGAACATCCCTGAACTCGCTTCTCGGCTTGCCGCGTTAGAAGGTATTGAAGATCTATCCCTATCAACAAATGCCGTACAACTCAGAAAACATGCTGAATCTCTGCATAAAGCGGGCGTTTCACGCATTAATGTTAGCCTCGACTCACTACAGGCAGACAGATTTAAAGCCATAACCAAAGGTAAACTGAGCAAAGTACTTGATGGTCTAATGGCTGCTAAAGCGGCTGGTCTGAGTCCGATTAAGATCAATATGGTCGTAATGAAAGGCATTAATGACGATGAAGTCGAAGATATGGTCGATTTCTGCATCGAACATGATTTCACCCTACGCTTTATCGAAACCATGCCAATGGGTGAAACGGGTCTAGATGCGAGTGATCGCTATGTGAACCTACAAGATGTTCGCAGCCGACTCGAACAACGTTTTGAGCTTATTCCCGGCGTCATGCCCGGCGGTGGCCCCGCTCGTTATGTTCAAGTTGCCGGTACTGAGGTCAGAATTGGATTTATTACTCCGATATCTCAACATTTTTGCGAAACCTGTAACCGTGTACGCTTATCGGCTGAAGGCACGCTATACCTCTGTCTTGGCCAAGATGACAAACTCGAATTACGTCCACTGCTACGTAGTGGCATCAGCGATGAAGGGCTTGAAGAGGCTATTATTACCGCTATTGCTCGTAAGCCAGAACGTCATGAATTTAACGACAAACCTAGCCAGATTGTACGGCTCATGTCTAAGACCGGGGGGTAAGAAAGGTTAGGAGTTATATGATGTTCACCTCACTCATGCCTCACGCAATAGTAGGCAAAAAAATCAGTAAAATTCCCCCATTAAGCAACAGGTATATATTAGACAATTCTAATATTCAGGCTATAATGCTGCCCCTACCCTATACTGGGCATCTTGATTAAAGTTTGGAGCTGAACATGATCCTCGACCGCGTCGATTCTGGCAAAAATGTCCCAGAAGACATTAACGTAATTATCGAAATCCCTTCACACAGTGACCCTGTTAAATACGAAGTGGATAAAGATACCGGCGCCATGTTTGTGGATCGCTTTATGAACACCGCCATGCACTACCCGTGCAACTACGGTTATGTACCGCATACTCTTTCTGAAGATGGCGATCCTGTGGATGTATTAGTTATTACTCCTGTACCGCTCATTAGTGGTTCAGTGATTCGCTGTCGTCCAGTCGGTGTTTTGAAAATGACCGATGAAGCCGGTCCTGACGCCAAAATACTTGCCGTGCCGGTTGATAAGATTTGTACTTCTTACCGCAAAGTAAAAACCATTGATGATATTCAACCTATGTTGCTCGCACAGATTTCTCACTTCTTTGAACACTACAAAGATCTTGAAGAAAACAAATGGGTTAAAGTTGATGGTTGGGGTGGTACCAAAGATGCTTACGAGGAAATTCTTGATTCGATTAAACGCTTTAACGATGCTCCTGAAAAACCTGCATTTTAAAATTCGTTAAAATAATTGATATAAAAAAGGAGCCATCTAGGCTCCTTTTTTATTAATGCTCTGGAGTAGTAAAGGCATCCGCTGAAATATCTGGCATTGATGCGCCGGCAAGAAAAGCATTTTTGCGCATAGTCTTCACCATCTCTGGTGCGCCACACAAAAATAATCGCCAACCTTTTAGATCAGAATGATCACTCATCGCAACATCCGCCGCGCGTCCGGCTTTCATTTCACCAACATCATCGCCACTAATACAAGCATGATAGTGCACGTTACTGTGTTGCTGGGCTAACTCATTAAGTGTGTCGTGGAGGTAAATTTCATCTTGCGTGCGTGCACCATGGTACAAATGTATAGGGCCAGAATGCCCTTGATGCAAAGCATCTCGTAAGATACCAATCAATGGTGCTAACCCTGTGCCTGTACCCACCATTAAAATAGGCTTTTCTGCTTCACCGTCAGTATAAATACAATGTCCATTCGGACCTTCTAATTCGATATGCATACCGACATCAAAATCATCAGCAAGCCAATGGCTCATTTGTCCTTCAGGCATACGACGTACTTGTATTTCTAAGTGTTCATCTTCTACGGGTAAACTCGACAAAGAATAACTGCGCAGCCATCCGGCCTCGTTTTTTAAATTTACAAACTGACCTGCGTGATAAAATAGAGGCACAGCAATCTCAAAACGAAAACGCCAAACCGTTGGGGACAGTTGTTGTTTCTCAACACAACGTGCGGAAACATAAACATCTTCATCATCAGGCAGGGCTACTTCAAGATCTGATTCAGGAGTGCACTGACAGGCAAGAAAATAATTTAAACTTTTTAAAGCAGGCTTAATATCTTTTTGTGAGCGTTCAGTGACGTCACCTTTCTGGCAATGCAACATACAGGTATGACATGCTCCTGCACCACATGAATACGGTACTAGAACACCATTGCGTAGCAAGGTTTCAAGTACCGTCTCATCTGGTTCTGCAGAATATGCCTTACCTTGGTAGGTAATATTCGGCACAAACTTTCCTCGTAAAATTAAAGACCGAGGACATCATCCTTGGTACTGCCTGCAATTGCCATTACTTCCGCAATTAAATCAGCAGGAACATTTAATTCTTCAAGCGTCGCTTGCAGGTGACCGGCAACGGCATTGAAATGTGATTCATTCAAACCTTTTGCAACCAATGGTGCATGTGCTGCACGCATATCAGCGCCAGTGTAATTATTTGGTCCACCAAACGCCATTGTCAAAAAGGCTTTCTGTTTAGCGTGTTGTGCTTCCATATCAGTGGTTTCAAAAAAATGACTAATACTGTCATCAGACAAAACCTTACGGTAAAAAATATCGACCGCCGCATCAACTGCGCCTTCACCACCGATCTTTTCAAAAAGCGTACTCATCATATTTCTCCTTAATTTATGTATATGGTCTATCGACATAATCACATAAAACTTGAGGGATAAAAATAAACCTTTTAATTTACAGTTTATTTCATTGATTACCCCACTAAATCAGTAGGTCATCATCCCCGCCATTGGTCTTTGGTGTACAATGCGCGCCAGTTAACCTAGGGCGCGTCACCATGAACAACAGCTTCTCCGAATCCCGTTATAACGACCGACAACTCGCTATGTGGCTGTTTTTTGTCGCCGCCCTGATCTTCGCGATGGTGATACTTGGCGGTGTAACACGCTTAACAGAATCTGGCCTCTCCATGGTTAACTGGAAACCAGTCACGGGTATGTTGCCACCGATTGGCGAAACCGAATGGCTTACTGAATTTGAACAATATAAAACCTCACCTGAATATCTGCATGAAAACAAAGGTATGTCAGTCGATGAATTTAAATCAATCTTTTGGTTTGAATACAGCCACCGCCTATTAGGCCGTACCATTGGCCTTGCCTTTCTTATCCCATTCTTAATTTTCTTATGGCAAGGTAAAATCCGTCGTCCGCTGATTCCGCGTTTTGTTATTTTATTTATTCTTGGTGGCCTACAAGGTGTACTTGGCTGGTACATGGTAAAAAGTGGCTTGGTTAACATTCCACAAGTCAGTCAATACCGCTTAACCGCACACCTTGTTGCGGCAATTATCCTGTATGCCTTTATTCTCTGGACGGCAATGAGCTTATTACGAAGTCAGCAACTTGTTGATTCGCAGCCATCTGTTGCTGGGCTACGAAACCATGGCCGAATGACAACCGCCGTGATATCTCTAATGATTATTTCTGGTGGATTGGTTGCTGGCACCAAGGCTGGTTATGTCTTTAACACCTTCCCCATGATGGGTGGCCAATGGCTGCCACCTGGTGGCATGGCACTCGATCCTTGGTGGATTAATCTATTCGAAAATTTAGCGACCGTGCAGTTCAGTCACCGTGTACTCGCCATTGTTGTTACATTAACCGTATTGACCTATGCCCTACGTGGCTGGCGTAACAAAGCCATAAATCACACAACGCGTTTTAATTTCACGTTAATATTTATGATGCTATTGGTTCAAGTAGGCTTAGGTATTGCCACCCTGCTGCATGTTGTACCTGTCACACTCGGCGCTATGCATCAAGCAGGTGCACTGGTGTTATTCACCCTTGCTTTGATTTTGAATCATCGCCTGAGAATGCATTAATTTAATTTAGGGTCAGAACAAAAACTATTTGAAAAAAATTGTGATATTAAAAGATATTTAAATTAGTTTTTGTTCTGACCCTAAATTAAATATAGTCGACGCATGTAATCAAGTAGCTTAATTTACCTTTTGGCGTCTGCACAACGACTTCATCATCAAGGCTTTTACCGAGTAATGCTTTTGCGACAGGTGAATCCAGACTAATGTAATCATCTTGTTCATCAAATTCATCTGGGCCAACAATGCGATAACGAACTATTTCGCCTTGTTCATCTTCAAGCTCTACCCAAGCGCCAAAGAAAACTTTACGTGGATCAGATGGTTCATTATCAACAATCTTCAATTCATCTAAACGCTTCTGTAAATAACGAATTCGGTAATCAATACCGCCAAGTTGTTTCTTACGATAAATGTATTCTGCATTTTCTGAACGATCACCTTCGGCTGCTGCGGCAGACAATGCCGCCACCACTTCACGGCGCTTGATCCACAGACCTTCAAGCTCATCACTCAAACGTTGATGGCCTTCCTCTGTAATATAAGGTGATTTCTTAGCTGCAGGTGGGCGATAACGACCCATACGTAATCTCTCATCAAATAAAATAGCTATTGCATTAACATGCGTAGACCAAGCACAGCCAACAACACCGCAAATACTTTCTTCAGTACTGCAACCGGCAAGCGATGCGCTAAGCGTGCGCCTAGTGGGGCAAACAATATACTCGTTATAATAATACCGGTAAATGCCGGCCAATAAATATAACCCATTGCGCCCTCTGGAAGGTTCGCTTCATTCAAACCCGTTAGGGTGTATGCAATTGCTCCCGCCACCGCAATCGGTAGACCACAGGCTGCTGATGTCGCAATCGCCTTATGCATATTGGTATTACACCAAATTAAAAATGGCACGGTTAAGGTTCCACCACCAATACCAACAATAGATGAAATGATACCAATCCCCGAACCGGCGCTGGCTGTTCCTTGCCAATTAGGTAGTTGTCTATGTGCAGCCGGTTTTATATTCATGGCCATTTGTGCTGCCACCAATAATTCAAATACACCAAAGAATGTGCGCAAGGAATTAGCATTCATGAAATCTGCAATCACTGCACCAATAAAAACGCCTAAGATAATACCGGGTGTCAATTGCCAAAATACCGGCCAAAGTACTGCGGCATGTTGTTGATGCGCCCATGTTGATGAAATGGATGTCATTACAATGGATGCCAACGAAGTCCCCACGGCAATATGCACAATACTCTCAACAGGAAATTGATGACCGGTAAATATAAACACCAACACTGGCACAATAATAAGACCACCGCCTACGCCCAATAACCCAGCCATCGTTCCTGCAAACGCACCTAATAAAAGGTAGCTAGCCCATTCCAGTATTACAGGCTCCATTACCACATCGCCTGCAACATTTGATAGATAACGAAACTACCCGAGGCAAATGTCCCCATCACAGGAACGACTATCGGAATACTAAAACCGTCATAGGTTTTCTCAAGCAACTTTACTCGCCACAGTGAAAGGTTCATTAGGGTAAATATAATCAAGGTTACAAAACTGGTCATCTTTGCCAGCGTTAGTAAAGGCAGACTAATTGCCATGACTAAAATAATAATCACGACAACCAGTGTTGCATTCAAAGGTGTCTTGGTACCAATGTGAATATGTGAAAACCAGGTATGCAACCAGCCCTGCGAACTCATGCCATAGAGAACACGCGTCGCCATAATAATTTGCACCAGGATGCCATTCAGCACAGACAACAAACCGATAATAATAATGATCGTTGCTGGTTGGCCGGAGAAATGGGTATACATATCCGCCAACGGTGCTTCACTACTGGCAAGCTGTTCCAGTGGCAAACCTACGACAGCCGTCATAGTCACCAACACATAAAATACTGTAGTAATGATGAGTGTAATAATAATCGCTCGCGGTACGGTACGGCTGGGATCTTTAACCTCCTCCGCAATATTAACCATATCTTCAAAACCGACAAAGGCATAAAAAGCCACAAAGGCACCAAGCAATACACCTTGCCAGACAAGCGCATCTGCACTCGGCCACAACGTCCCCATATGCTGTGGCAGATCAATCATCACATCTCGTGCTGCCCACAACACAATCACCAGACCAACGATCTCAACCACGGTTAATAATGCCGCTATTACCACAGATTGAGTGATACCCCAGGCCGCAAGTAAACCAAGCAAGATCACCAATACAGAGATCGTTATCCAAGGAGGCAATTCAATGAAACGATCGAGATAACCAACAAACCCATTTGCCAATGTCGCCGTTGAGACAATCCCTACCAATACAATCAGGAAACCAACCGTCCGTGACAG
>JAGLUW010000010.1 GCA_023134145.1 Sulfuriflexus sp.
GAAAAGACGCCCGATGTTGAAATGCTGTGATGTAGTGTTTTTGTTGTTCTTGGTATTTCAGCACTGTCGTTTTAAAATGTTAGCGCTTATTTAATCTGACCGTCGAGTGTATGCCAGCGATTCATGATGTTACAAAATAAGGCGGCGGTACGCTCTGTGTCATAAACGGCTGAATGGGCTTCTTCATCATCCCAATCTAATCCTGCAGTTTGCACAATCCGCGCGAGTACGGTTTGGCCATAGGCTAATGCACCTAATGTGGCGGTATCGAAACTACTAAAGGCATGAAATGGGCTTTTTAATTTGCAGCGTTTAACTGCCGCATTGAGGAAACCAAGGTCAAAGAAGGGGTTGTGGCCAACTAAGATGGCGCGGCTACAGCCGGTATCTTGTAGGGCATGTTCAACAGATTCAAAGACTTTCTCGAGGGCTTCTGTCTCGGATAGCGCCATACGGAAAGGGTTGTAGGGGTCAATACCGTTAAAGGCGAGAGACTTTTCATCGAGGTTAGCCCCTTTAAAGGGTTCGACATGGGCGGCACAGGCTTCACCCTGATGAAGTTTCCCATTGTCATCCATGGTAATTATGACCGAGGCAATTTCGAGCAAGGCATCTTTATTTGCATTAAAACCAGCGGTTTCGACATCAATAACAACCGGTAAAAAGCCGCGAAAGCGTTTAGCTATGCGGCGTTGGATGATTTCATTATTCATGGCCATAGCATATCGTAAACTGCGGTCTGAGTGTAAATTGGCCTCATAAGCTGTGATTGGGCTTTTTGCTAGGATAAAAATAGCTTATAATCCCGCCCCCGATGGAAGCAATTACCTTTTTGCAAGGATCCACGATTGCTGGGGCATCGGAATATCGTTTAAATATTAATTGGGGTAGGCATGGCTGATCGCAGATTACAGGTTTTTCATACAGTTGCTCGGCATCTGAGTTTTACTAAAGCCGCCGAAGCTTTGCATATGACCCAACCGGCGGTGACCTTTCAGGTTC
This sequence comes from Sulfuriflexus sp., assembly GCA_023134145.1. Classification (GTDB taxonomy): domain Bacteria; phylum Pseudomonadota; class Gammaproteobacteria; order AKS1; family AKS1; genus Sulfuriflexus. Next base: position 1,003 of record JAGLUW010000010.1, read on the forward strand.
GTCAGCTGGAAGAATATTTCAATACGCGTCTGTTCGACCGCACACATAATCGTATTAGTTTGACCGAAGCCGGTACGCGCGTATTTGGTTTCGCCGACAGTATTTTTGAACTGTATGGCGAAATGGAAAACGCAGTTCGTGAATTAACGGGCGAAGTGAGTGGCTTATTAACCTTAGGTGCGAGTACAACGATTGCTGAATATATGTTGCCTGCGTTGTTGGGTGACTTTAAGAATAAGCACCCAGATGTGAACGTGCGTTTAAAAGTATCCAACACCGAAGGTGTGGTGCAGATGGTCGAAAATAATATTATCGATCTCGGCGTGGTTGAAGCGCCGGTTGGGAATAAGAATTTAGCAGTAGAAGAATGTCGTAAAGATCAGTTGGTACTGATTGTGCCAGTAGATCATGCCTTGGCTGAACGCAAAAGTGTGCCGATCAGTGAATTGACTGAATACGCTTATATCTGCCGAGAAGAAGGTTCGGGTACGCGTGAAGTGATTGCGGAATATATGCAGAATAACGATATTAAAGCATCACTTAATATCAGCATGGAGCTAGGTAGTCCTGAAGCAGTTAAGGGTGCCGTTGAAGCTGGTATGGGTATTTCGGTTGTTTCTCGTGCGACAGTCAGTAAAGAATTATTACTTGGTTCCTTGGTGGCCATTAACCTTGAGCCTCAGTTAGAACGTCCATTCTCATTTGTTCATCAGAAACAAAAATTCCGTTTGCGTGCGATGGATGAACTATTGGAATTTGCTCGTCAGTATTGTGTTCAACATGCAAAGAATAACGGTTAAACCTGCTCTAGGTTTTCTTGAAGCATGAGTAAGCTCACCGATAAGTTGGAATCATTAGCACAGAAATTGAGTGTCGATGAACAAAATACATTATTGGAATACGCAGAGTTTATGGTGTCGAGATCGTCACATGTTGAAGAGACTGTAAGTGGCTCCCCTTTAGATATCCAACGTCCCGATGGTGAATCAGTCGTTGCGGCGATGCAGCGTTTATCTAAAACCTACCCAATGTTAGAGATGGAAAAATTATTGCATGAAGCATCTGGTTTAATGTCACAACATATTATGCAAGGCCGTGCAGCCTTAGAAGTGATTGATGAATTACAAGAAGTGTTTGAACGCTATTACGAATCCCATCTTGGTGACAGCAAGACTGATTAAGTTAAGCACCTTTGAATAACAGTTACCCACTTCTTTATTCCTTTCGTCGTTGTCCCTATGCCATGCGGGCAAGAATGGCGATTCATTACACCGGTATTAAAATAATTCTACGCGAAGTTGTATTAAGCGATAAGCCGCAGGAAATGTTGCAGCTATCACCCAAGGCAACTGTGCCTGTGTTGGTACTTGATGATGGTAGCGTAATTGATGAAAGTCTCGATATCATGCATTGGGCTCTTGGTGTATCAGATAAAGAAGGCTGGCTGAGCGAATTAGATAAGCCTGATTCAGTATTGGTTCAGCAACTGATTATTGAAAACGATCATGAATTTAAAACTCATCTTGATCATTATAAATATGCGGACCGATTTCCTGAACAGTCGATGGAACAGTATCGCTTACAAGGCGAGATCTTTCTAAAAAAATTAGATTTATATTTACAGCGGCACGATTATTTATTAGGTCAGAAATTGTCACTTGCGGATGTCGCTATTTTCCCTTTTATTCGACAATTTGCTTACGTTGATTTTTCTTGGTTCGAACAAACCTCTTATCTTAGTTTGCAGAAATGGTTACAAGGGTTTATTGATTCGGAATTATTTACAGCGGTAATGAAAAAGAATGCAGCGTGGAAAAAAGGTGATGAGATTCGCTTTGTTTGAGTAATACGTAACGTCTTTAATTTTTAATTTCCGATTCAGAAACGATTAACCAGCCTTTGGGATATTTAGCGAATAACAATTGTTTCCGTGAGGTTTCTGAGAAGCTGTCTGACTGATATTGCTGTGTAAAGTTGGCTGCATACTTACCGTCATTGCGAACAAAAATGACAATTCCGGATAATTTTAGTTTTATCCATCGTTGTGATGTGAGTCTTTTCTCTCGTGAAGTCACCCAACTTGAATGATCCGCATACTGTTTGCCAACGAATGTTGGACTGTAACTGGAAATATAGCCGTCCTTATCAAGCTCTCGCCAAGCGATTTGCCAACGATCTAAGGCTGCATATATAGCTTCAGGTGTTGAAACGGGAGTGGGTGCTGCAACAACAGCCGACTGACATACAAAAAAACTGCTGATAAATATCAGCAGCGAAACAACTAACTTTTGTCGATCACAGTGTATCTGACGCATAGTCTGCCAAGCGCGAACGCTCACCACGTTGCAAAGTAACATGCCCACTATGCAGCCAATTTTTGAATCTGTCTACTACATAAGTTAAACCCGAGGTGGTTTCTGTTAAATAGGGCGTATCAATTTGTGCAACATTACCCATGCAAACAACTTTGGTGCCAGGGCCGGCGCGGGTAATTAATGACTTCATTTGTTTTGATGTGAGATTTTGCGCTTCATCAATAATGAGATATTTTTTTAGAAAAGTGCGGCCGCGCATGAAGTTGATGGAACGTAATTTTATTCTATTTTGTAATAGTGCACCGGTAGCTGCGCGCTCCCATTCTCCTTCTGATTCAACACCGGTCAGCACTTCAAGGTTATCCATTAAGGCGCCCATCCACGGTGTCATTTTTTCTTCTTCGGTACCGGGTAAGAAACCGATATCTTCTCCCATCGGCACGGTGACGCGGGTCATGATAATTTCGTTATAAAGATTCAGGTCTAAGGTTTGGTTAAGCCCCGCAGCAAGTGTTAATAGTGTTTTTCCGGTACCCGCCATACCAAGCAGGCTGACAAAATCAATATTGGGATCCATTAATAGATTAAGCGCAAAGTTTTGTTCACGATTTCGTGCAGTAACGCCCCAAATAGAATTATTGGATTGACGATAGTTTTTACTGTGTTCGATAACAGCGGTTTCTTCCTCAACATTACGAACGATAGCTTCAAACTTGTCACCATTCATTGATAGGCATTCGTTGCTATACCAATCAGTAACTTGTGGTCCTGAGACACTATAAAATGTATGGCCATCTTCCTGCCATGACTCCATGTCTTTTTCGTGTTCAGTCCAGAAGTTTTTATCTAGCTCAGCGGTACCAGAATAAAGTAGGTCAACATCTTCAAGTACTTTATCGTTGTAATAATCTTCGCTATGGATGCCAAGAATAGAGGCCTTAATACGCAGATTAATATCTTTTGATACAACCGTAACAATGCGTTTGGGCTTTTGGTGTTTTAATCCAAGCGCGGTAGCAAGAATGTGGTTGTCGGGTTTGTCGCCAGGTAGGCTTTCGGGAAGCTCTTCGTGTAGCGAGCTCGTCTGTAGAAATAGTCGCCCAGCTTGTTCTGAACTTGTTTCGCTACTGTGTGGTAGTTCGATGCCTTGCTCAATATTATCGGCATCAACATCTTTGAGTAGGTCATCGAGAAAACGGCTGGCTTGTCGTGCATTGCGTGCTACTTCAGATGTGCCGCGTTTATTATCATCGAGCTCTTCAAGCACGATCATCGGGATATAAATATCATGTTCTTGAAAACGAAAAAGAGAAGAGGGGTCGTGCATTAATACGTTGGTATCAATGACGAATGTGCGTTTGCCTTCGGTTTCCTGTTTTACCATCGTTGTCTAGGTCTCCTTATACGCAATGTGATGAAACGGATTATTTTTTATTAAGCTCTTTAACGGCAGCAAGTACTTCTTCAGCGTGGCCATCGACTTTTACTTTACGCCATTCTTGACGTAACACGCCTTTCTTGTCGATTAGAAAAGTACTGCGTTCAATACCCATGACTTTTTTGCCATACATATTCTTTTCTTTAATAACATCGAATTGCTGACAAAGTTTTTCTTCTTTGTCGGAAAGTAAGTCAAAGGGGAATTCTTGTTTGGCTTTAAAATTTTCATGTGATTTAACGCTATCACGTGAAACACCGAGAATGATGGTTTTAGCACGACGAAATTTGGCAATGTCATCACGGAAGTCTTGGCCTTCACGTGTGCAGCCAGGTGTGCTGTCTTTGGGGTAGAAGTACAAGACAATATTTTTGTCTTTGAAATCAGAGAATTTTAATTCTTGCTCACCGGTCGCAGGAACTTTGGTGTCAGTTACTTTTTTTCCAACCTTTGCTTTAGCCATTGCGTATCAGTTTTTAACTGGCTCCATGATTGCGTCAATATTAAGGTTGTCACAAAACTCGGTAAAGTGTTCACGTAGATCACCAAGGTGTGATTCTGCCGGAATACTGATCACCATGTGCATGGTGAACATGATCGTGCCGGTATGCGCGGCGGAATAACTGCCGGTAGATAAATCTTCGATGTTGATATTACGGCTAGAAAAGAATTCAGCGACGTTATTAACAATACCGGGGTGATCCATTGAAACCACTTCAATCATGTAAGGTACTTTCTTACTTGATTGATTACGAGGCTCGGTTTGTTTGGCAATAATGGTTAGATTAAGCTGTTTCTCTAGCGCTGGCATGCCGCTTTCAAGCTTGGCAATGGTGTTCCAGCTACCTGAGACCATCATTAAAATAGCAAATTCACCACCGAGAACGGTCATGCGACTATCTATAATGTTACAACCACTTTCGAGTACTTTTTCGGAGAGGGCATTAACAATGCCCGGTTTATCTTCTCCAACTGCTGATATGACGAGATAATTATCCATAGCAATACGTTATCAGTCTCTCTCTGGTTTGACCAGAGGCATCATTCATCATCATCTAGTTTAATTTCTCGTAGCTGTTTCGCCGCATCCTCGGGACTGATGGTACTGACGAATAAACCGGAACCTAATTCAAAGCCGGTTGGGATGCTGGTACGTGGGCATATTTCAATATGCCAGTGATAGCTATTTGAGCAATCAGCATATTTATCGCCTTGCGGTAGCGAGTGTAGGAAGAAATTGTATTGAGCACCACCAATGACCGCATCTAATCGCGCCATGGCTCGTCGTGTTACGCGAGCGAGATCTTCCATGTCTTCATCCGCGACAGTGACATAATCTGCATTATGGTTGAGTGGCAATATGTGGATTTCCCATTCATAACGACTCGCGAAAGGCTTGATAGCGATAAATTTCTCGCCACGTTCGACGACATATTGGCCAACATCGATCTTGCGCTTAATTTCACCTGAGTCACGATCATAGATCGTCGCCTCGAAAGTGAGTGCTTCATTGATTAAAGAACAATAAATGCACTGATGATGTTTGTCGTGATGGAGTTTGGCGTATTCAACTTCGTTGATCACGTTTTCAGGCACTACCGGCATGGCGATGATCTGGCTATGCGTATGCGGAATACTCGCACCAGCGGCAGGACCAAAGTTTTTGAATACTAAGACATAACGAATACGGCTATCCGCTTTATAAAGCGTTGCCATGCGTTCGCGATAGGCGGTAAATAAAGTTACTAAATGCGCAACCGACATATTATGGATAGCAATGCCGTGATTGTGATGGTCGATAATGACTTCATGACGACCATAGCCTTCAACGACTTGTTGTAGGCCAAATACGAGTCCGTCATCTTGGCTGTCTTCGCCAAGAATAGGGTAGAGATTCTCAACTACGCGCACATCCCATTGACCCTCGGCAGGCCAAACAGCAATCGTCGGCGGGGTTTTATCTTCGTTACCAAGACAGAACGGGCAGGTGTCTTTGTGCTCAACGGTTTTCTGTTCAACACGCTCTTCTTCTTTGCGTGGGCGCATACCGCGGGCGGTCGCGACTAATACAGATTCGCTAGGCATTACTGGGTTAATGCGGATTTCGCGAACGGATGGTTCTGGTTTGCTCACGTCTGTTCTCCTTTTAATACTCGTCTGGGCGATTATAGATGCCATTAAACACGCCATGACCGGCGATGGCACGCTGAAAAACTCAATGTGGCCATAGCTAGAGTTTATTGCATTATAGGGTGTTTGGCTTGTGTTCCTGCGGGGGCGTCAGTAACATGCGCCTGCATGTAATTTTAGAGAATTAACGGAGATTTCAATGTTTCATGGCAGTATGGTCGCATTAGTGACCCCAATGCAGCAGGATGGTGCGCTTGATGAGGCAGCCTTATTGGCGCTGGTTGAGTGGCATATCGAGCAAGGTACCGATGCGATTATCGCGGTAGGTACCACGGGCGAGTCTGCGACACTGGATCATAAGGAACATTGTCATGTTATTCGCTTGATTGTTGATAAGGCAGCAGGTCGAATCCCCGTTATTGCGGGAACAGGCGCTAATTCCACCACAGAAGCGATTAGCTTAACTCGCTGTGCAATGGAAATGGGCGTTGATGCCTGCCTATTAGTCACACCTTATTATAATAAGCCGACTCAAGAAGGTTTATACCTGCACCACAAGGCCGTGGCTGAAGCCGTGCCAGTTCCTCAGATTCTTTATAATGTACCGGGTCGCACAGCCTGTGACATGTTGCCAGCAACCGTGGCGCGTTTAGCCGATATTCCGAATATTGTTGGTATTAAAGAAGCCACCGGTGATATTCAACGGGCTCGTGAGATTTTGGATCTTTGTGGCGATAAAATTGACCTGTATAGTGGTGACGATGCAACGGCATTAGATTGTATTCTTGCTGGCGCGAAAGGTGATATTTCGGTGACTGCAAATGTGGCACCAAGGGCGATGCATGAAATGTGCGCTGCGGCATTGGCTGGAGATGAAGCCAAAGCAAGGGAAATTAATACACCATTGGAAGGTCTACATGAGAACTTGTTTCTCGAAGCAAACCCAATTCCGGTAAAGTGGGCACTGACCGAAATGGGTAAAATGCAGAGCGGTATCCGTTTACCAATGACGGTGTTGGCTGATGAGTTTCATGCAAGGTTACGTCAAGCAATGCAAACTGCCGAAGTTGTACCAGTTTAATTAATGGGGAAGGTAATGAAGGTTTTAACAAGAATTTTAACATTGAGTGTTTTCGTAGCCGTGATTGCGGGCTGTGGCACGATTGAAAATATTAAAGACGAATTCCTTCCTGATAAAAAGAAGATTGATTATCGTGAAGCACGTGAGGGTGTGAACCTCGAAGTGCCACCTGATTTAACCTCTTCTAGTATTGATGATGGTCTTGTTATTCCCGATATTGGTGTCGGTTCAGGTTCGGCGAGCATCACGGATTACAATCGTGAACGCCAAGGTGGCAATACATTACGTACGGCAGCCGTGTTACCGAAGCAAGATGATATTCGTGTAGCGCGAGATAATAATTCTCGCTGGTTAGTCATTAAAGGTTCAGCACAACAGGTTTGGCCACGTCTGCGTGAGTTCTTTTTACAAACCGGTTTCTTGATTAAACGTGAAGATCCTCGTATCGGTATTATTGAAACAGATTGGGCAGAAAACCGTGCCGATATTCCACAAGATTTTATTACGCGTAATATTAGTAAATTGTTTGATTCAATTTACTCGGCAGCTACGCGCGATAAATACCGGATTCGTCTGGAAGTAGGTACAGAGCCAGGAACGACTGAACTTTATTTGACGCACCGTGGTGCAGAAGAAGTAGTTGATCAAACTACAGGCTCAAGCACTATCTGGAAGCCGCGTCCTTCTGATCCAGAATTAGAAATCGAAATGTTACGTCGCATCACCATCTTCTTTGGTGTTGAAGAAAACAAAGCGCGTAACTTATTTGCCAGCCGTAAAAACCACGTTGAACGTGCGCAGTTAAGTCGTGATGGCTCTGGTCTTGCTAACCTCAGTATTAAAGAAGGCTTTGCACGCGCATGGCGTCGTACTGGTCTGGCTTTAGATCGCGTTGGCTTTACCGTTGAAGATCGTGATCGTTCACGTGGCCTGTACTACGTGCGCTATATTGATCCATTAAAAGACAGTAATGCGAAAAAAGAAAAAGGCCTCTTGGATAAATTGACCTTTAATATCTTCAGTGGTTCTGATGACGTGCAAGATAAGAGCACTTACCTTGTGAGTCTTAAAGAACAAGGTGAGCAAACCAATGTCACTGTGCTGAATAACAAGGGTGAGTTAGAAAAATCAGGTACGGCTTTCCGTATCTTGACCTTGTTGCACGAGCAACTTAAATAACGTTCGCGAACCGTGTTCCGGTTTGCATCACTCGGTAGCGGCAGTCGTGGCAACGCCACGATTGTCGAGGCCGGCTCTACGCGCATTATGCTTGATTGTGGTTTTTCAGAAACACGTTTTCGAAAGCGACTTGCGCAACGTCAGTTAGAACCCTCCCAGATCGACGCAATACTTGTGACGCATGAACACAGCGATCACATCAATGGTGTGGGTGCCGTTGCGCGCAAGCATGATATTCCCGTTTACATGACGCGCGGTACGGCTGCTCAAGAAAAGCATGGCAAATTATCTGAGTTAAACTTCATTGATGTACATGATCGATTTTCAATTAATGATATCGAAATACAAGCCTATCCTGTTCCGCATGATGCGCGTGAACCGGTGCAGTTTGTATTTGGTGATGGTGCACAACGCCTCGGCATTTTGACCGATGTAGGCAGTTCTACTCAGCATATTATCGATACATTGAGTGGTTGTGATGCTCTCATTTTAGAATGCAACCATGATGTAAAGATGCTCGCAAAAGGTCCATATCCACCTCATCTTAAAGAGCGAGTAGGAGGGCGTTTTGGTCACCTAAGTAATAAGCAAGCTGGCAATTTATTAGCGAGCTTAGATACGTCTTCATTGCAGCATATTGTTGCTGCGCATATTAGCGAAAAGAATAATACTGAAGACATGGCTTGTGCGGCATTAGCTGAGGCTCTGTCCTGTGCTGAAGGCGAGATTATATTAGCTGAGCAGGAACAGGGTTTAGATTGGTTGACGATTAATTAGTTAGAAAACCGTTATAGATCTTCGTATTGTAGGTGTCTCAGTTGGTAACTTATTGTATCTACACAATTTAAAAAACAATTTAATCCTAAAGAACTTCCCTGTTGTGCCGATAAACTACCCAAGTGCATAAGGTTTTATACCTTATTTTAAGAACTTGACTGAATATTTTAGGTGGGCAGGATGAAAGCATTAATTTCGACACTCTTACAAAAAGCATTGTCTCGTTTTACGATTGGTCAAAAGCTTTGGGTAAGCTACGGTGCCTTGCTTGCGGTTATTATTGTCATTGCTAGCTCAGTGTTGCTTGCTGAAATAGGTATTAGAAAGAATTTTGCGAGTATTGTCGATGAAAGTCAGCCCGCGATGTTGGCGTCAATGTCCCTAACAGATCAAGTAAACCGTAGTGCGCAAAGCATGGGGTTTTACTTGTTGAGCAGAGAAGAAGTCCATAAAGATAATTATGTTGAGGAAATTGAGGGGCTCGCAGCGAGTTTAACCACATTAAATGCGATGCCTGTATTACAACAAAATCCTGAATCATCTAAATTGCTAAAGACTATTACAAGTGATGTAGAACGTTATATAGGTTACCAAGAAAAAATGCTGGACTTGGCAACCAGTGATGCGAAAAATATTCCATCAATGCGTTATTCAGCAGAAAATTTAAATCCATTTAGCCAAGAATTTTTACAGAACGTAAGTCAAATGATCCTCTCTGAAGATGAAGAGGAGGCCACAACTGAACGTCGTGAAATTCTAACCGCAATTAATGACATGCGTTATTCATGGGCAAATATGCTTAATGGTGTGCGTGCATATTTGGCCTTTCGTGGACAAAATTCATTAGATGAAATTGAACTCTATAACGGTAATGTATCGGCAATGATTGAAAAGCTGTTGGCAAAAGAGGATTTGCTAACACTTGATCAGGCTGATTCTCTAGAGCAAATAATAGAATTTCGAAAGCAGTACATGAACAACTTAGCCAAAATGGTTAAGGTGCACGGTAGTGAACAATGGCGTACGGATGCATGGTTAATTCGTAGTGAAATTGGTCCTTTACTTGATGCGATAAAAAATAATTTAAATGACTTAGTTAGCTTACAAAAACAGAATGTAGAAATAGCGGTTACGGTAACATCGGATGACTTGAGTGCCCTGCGTACATTAGTTATTACACTGCTTATTTCTGGATTGGTATTAGGTTTATTAAGTGCAATTACAACCAGCGCGGCGATCTGTGGACGTATTAAACAGACTGTAAAAGCGATGAATGACATTGCTGAGGGCGATGGTGATTTAACTCAGAAGCTAGATGAAGTTGGTCGTGATGAAATTGCTGGTTTGGCCAAGGCATTTAATACCTTTGTTGGCAAAATGTCGGTATTACTCAAAGCCGTTAGCGAAGTAGGTAATGAGATTGCAGCCTCTGCTTCACAAATGTCGACTGCGGCAGAACAAACCAATCAGGGTATTACTGAACAACAGAGTGAAACCGATCAAACGGCGACAGCAATTACTGAAATGGTGCAGACCGCACAGGAAATTGCGCAAAATGCGGCAGGTGCGGCAGAGTCGGCACAAGCTGCGGATACAGAAGCACAAAATGGTCAAGCCGTTGTTAAAAATACCGTTGATTCTATTCAGTTATTGGCAAGTGAGGTTGATCAGGCCGCTGTTGTGATTAACCAATTGGAAGCAGATAGTGAAGACATCGGTAAGGTCATTGATGTGATTAAGGGCATTGCTGAGCAGACAAATCTACTCGCACTCAATGCTGCTATTGAAGCCGCGCGGGCCGGTGAGCAAGGACGTGGTTTCGCGGTTGTTGCTGATGAGGTCAGAACCTTGGCGAGTCGTACTCAAGAATCGACAGAAGAAATCATGCAAATTATTGATCGTGTACAAGGCGGAGCGCGCAAAGCTGTAAGCGCGATGGAAACAGGTCGTAGTCAAACCGTGATCAGTGTTGAGCAGGCTGTTAAAGCCGGTGAGTCACTCGCCGCGATTACCCAAGCTGTTTCAACGATTAATGATATGAGCACCCAGATTGCTTATGCTGCCAGTCAGCAAAGTGAAGTGGCTGAAGAGGTTGATAGAAGCGTGGTGAGTATTGCTCGAATTGGCCATGAAAGCATGACTAATGCCCAGCAAACCTCTGATAGTAGTGCCAATTTGGCTGAGAATGCGGGTCAGTTGGAGTCATTACTTAGTCAGTTCAAACTCGAATAATCTTCGAAAGACCTTATTGTGAATAAAATCGCGCTCTGCATGGCCGAATGGCTGGCAGGGTTGCGGTGATTTCAGTATCATGCGGCCTTCTACCATCACGTTTAAAGTATAAAGAGAGGCCAAATGCTGCGTTTACGTGGTTGTCCTGCACTGTCGGCCTTCCGGCTAAATAAATTGCTCGCTCATCTTCGCCAGTCGATTCCGGCTATTAGTGGGGTTGATGCTGAATTCATGCATTTTGCGTGGCTTGAATCCGAACTTACGGATACCGAATTGTCGGTGCTTGATCGTCTGCTTGATTATGGTCCGAACAACACAGAGCAAGTACCCGAAGGTCAGTTATTACTGGTTGTGCCTCGTCCGGGTACGATTTCCCCTTGGTCGAGTAAGGCCAGCGATATTGCGCACAACTGTGGTCTTGCGAATCTACAGCGCATTGAACGCGGCATAGCCTTTTACCTGCGCACGGAAACGGGTGAGGCATTAAGCTCAGCTGATTGGCAGAAAGTGACAGCTCTGTTGCATGACCGCATGATTGAAGCAGTGTTTGATTCACTTGATGATGCGGTGAATTTGTTTAGCCAAGCCGAACCTGCGCCGTTTACTTCGGTTGATATTCTTACCGGTGGTGCTGAGGCCTTATCGATAGCCAATATTAAATTGGGTCTGGCGCTTTCAGATGATGAGATCGATTACTTAGTTCAAAACTTCACAACCTTAAAACGTAACCCAACCGACATTGAATTGATGATGTTTGCGCAAGCTAACTCAGAACATTGTCGTCATAAGATTTTTAACGCCGATTGGATTATTGATGGCGTACAGGAAGAGAAGTCGCTGTTCGCAATGATTCGTAATACCCATGAGTTACATCCTGATGGTGTGTTGTCTGCCTACGCGGATAATTCAGCGGTGATGAGTGGTTCAAAGGCAACGCGCTTCCAAGCTGATCCGGTTAGCGGCACATATCATCATGTTGAAGATGATATTTCGATCTTGATGAAGGTGGAAACGCATAACCATCCAACCGCTATTTCACCGGCTCCCGGTGCGGCGACAGGTTCGGGAGGTGAAATTCGCGATGAAGGCGCAACAGGTCGAGGTTCACGTTTTAAAGCGGGCATGACCGGTTTCTCCGTATCTAATTTACGTTTACCTGAAGCCGAACAAGCTTGGGAAACTGATTTTGGTAAACCTGGCCGCATTGTTTCAGCACTAGATATTATGTTGGAAGGCCCGATTGGTGCGGCCAGTTTTAATAATGAATTTGGTCGTCCAAATTTATGTGGTTATTTCCGTACCTTTGAAGAAAAAGTACCAGGTCCAGAGGGTGACGAAGTACGTGGTTACCATAAGCCCATTATGTTGGCAGGTGGTCTTGGCAACATACAAGATAAATACGTTGAAAAATTAACATTACAAGCAGGTGCACCTGTTGTTGTACTTGGTGGACCCGCAATGTTGATTGGTCTTGGTGGTGGCGCAGCGTCATCAATGGCAAGCGGCACTAGCGCCGAAGATTTAGATTTTGCCTCAGTGCAACGTGGTAACCCTGAGATGCAACGCCGTTGTCAGGAAGTGATTGATCACTGTACTAACCTTGAAGAAAATCTGATTCAAAGTATTCATGATATTGGCGCGGGTGGTTTGTCGAACGGCGTGCCAGAAATCGTTAATGACAGTGGTCGCGGTGGACGTTTTGAGTTACGTACCATTCCGAACGACGAGCCGGGTATGAGCCCGATGGAAATTTGGTGTAACGAGTCACAAGAACGCTATGTACTGGTTATTGATCCAGAACGTATTGAAGAGTTTGAAGCACTTTGTGATCGTGAACGTTGCCCCTACGCCATTATCGGTGAAGTAACAGAAGAAACGGATCTGATATTGGGTGATGGTTATTTTGATAACACACCGATCAATATTCCATTGACCGTGTTACTCGGTAAGCCACCTAAGATGCTACGTGATGTGCACCACAAGCCATTTAAGAAACAAGATTTTTCGACAGCCGAGATTGATGTTGTCGACGCCGCATTGCGCGTTTTACATTTACCGAGTGTGGCGGATAAAAGTTTTCTTATTACCATTGGTGATCGCAGTGTCACCGGTTTAGTCGCACGAGATCAAATGGTTGGTCCTTGGCAAGTCCCAGTTGCCGATGTTGCGGTTACTGCGAGTGGTTTTAATCATCATTGTGGTGAAGCCATGGCGCTGGGTGAACGTACACCGGTTGCTTTATTACACCATGCCGCTTCGGGTCGTATGGCGGTTGCCGAAGCGATTACCAATATTGCTGCATCACGCATTAATAAACTCAGCGATCTAAAACTATCAGCAAACTGGATGGCACCTGCTGGTCACCCGGGTGAAGATGCAGGGCTTTACGACACGGTGAAAGCCGTGGGTATGGAGTTGTGTCCAGAGTTAGGAATTTGTATTCCGGTTGGCAAAGACTCCATGTCGATGAAAACAGTTTGGCAACAAGACGGCGAAGATCGCAGTGTGACTTCGCCACTGTCGTTAGTGATTTCTGCTTTTGCTCCTGTGCTGGATGTACGCAAAACCTTAACGCCTCAGTTGCGAACCGATAAAGGCGATACTGATTTAATTTTGATTGATCTCGGCAAAGGCAAAAATCGTTTGGGCGGTTCTGCCTTGGCGCAAGTCTACAAACAGATTGGTCATCATCCTGCCGATCTTGATGATCCGAATTCACTCAAACAGTTCTTTGCTGTCATTCAGCAGCTCAATGCGGATAATTTATTATTGGCCTATCACGATCGTTCTGATGGTGGTTTGTTTGCAGCTGTGACCGAGATGGCCTTTGCCGGACATACAGGTATCACGGTCGACTTAGATTCATTAGGTGATGACAGCACGGCTGCTTTGTTTAGTGAAGAATTAGGCGCAGTCATTCAGGTTGCACATTGTGATGCTGATGCTGTACTTGAAGCCTTCCACGAAGCGGGGCTTGCGCATTACAGTCATGTGATTGGTTCATTAAATGACGATGACAATATTGTGTTCCGTTTCGCGAACAAAGATATTCTGAATAAATCACGTGTTGAGTTGCATCGTGCTTGGTCTGAAACCAGTTGGCGCATGCAGAGCCTACGTGACAATCCTGTTCGCGCACAGCAAGAATATGATCAATTGTTAGATGAAAATAATCCGGGTATGCAGCCGCAACTGAGTTTTGATCCGGAAGACAACATAACAGCACCGTACATCGGCAAAGGTGTACGACCACAAATGGCTATCTTGCGAGAGCAAGGCGTCAATGGTCAGCGTGAAATGGCCGCGGCATTTGATAAAGCCGGTTTTACTGCCGTTGATGTACACATGAGTGATGTCATCAGTGGTCGCGTTAGTTTGGCTGATTTCCGAGGGCTAGTTGCTTGTGGTGGTTTCTCTTATGGTGATGTATTAGGTGCGGGACAAGGTTGGGCTAAGTCAGTGTTGTTTAATCCACGCGCACGTGATGAATTTTCAGAATTTTTTGATCGTAATGATAGTTTTGGTTTAGGTATTTGTAATGGTTGTCAGATGATGTCGTCATTGCAAGAACTCATTCCAGGCAGTGATGCCTGGCCACAATTTAAGCGCAATGATTCAGAGCAATTTGAAGCACGCGTAGCGATGGTTGAGATTCAAGAATCACCTTCGATTTTATTAGCTGGGATGGAAGGCTCACGTCTGCCGATTGCTGTAGCACATGGTGAAGGTCGCGCTGAATTCGCTGGTCATGGCTTAGAACAAGCGGAGAGTGCAGGCTTAGTGAGCTTACGTTATGTCGATAACTATGGTGAGGTTGCAAATACCTATCCAGCCAACCCAAATGGTTCACCTCATGGTGTGACGGGTATGACAACGACTGACGGTCGCTTTACTATCATGATGCCGCATCCTGAGCGTATTTTCCGTACTATGCAGTATTCATGGCACCCAGATGAATGGGGTGAAGATGGGCCATGGATGAGAATGTTTCGTAATGCGCGTGTTTGGGTTGATTAGCAAGCTGTATTACGATGACAATGCAACTTTCTTGGTAAAATAGAGTCATAACAACAAGATAATAATTATAGAGGCGTATTCAGAATGTTAATCAAGATCAAAAATAAGAATGATATATATTCTTCTGAGATAACGGATCAAGAAACATTCAAACAGCGCCGTGAATTTATTAAGCAAAGCGGTCAATTTGCTCTTGCGGCGGCAGGCACTTTAGCTGCTCCAGAACTGCTTGCGGGTGCGTTACCAACGCCAGCACCACGGGCGAAGATTGCAGGTGTTACTAAAGGCCCTTTTAGTACCGATCAAAAGCCGAATAAATATAAAGATATTACCAATTATTGTAATTACTACGAATTTGGTACGGGTAAACGAGATCCTGCAGTGAACGCCCATTCATTGAAAACCAATCCATGGCAAGTTGCGATTGAAGGCGAGGTTGAAAAACCGGGTGTTTATAATCTTGAAGACATTTTAAAACCACATGATCTTGAAGAACGTATTTACCGTTTTCGTTGTGTAGAAGCATGGTCAATGGTTGTACCTTGGGTTGGTTTTCCACTAGCTGACTTGATTAAGCGTTTTAAGCCGACATCGAAAGCCAAGTATGTTGAATTCCAAACACTCTATGATCCAGAAAACATGCCAGGGCAACGTCGTCGTATTTTGAGCTGGCCATACACAGAAGGTTTGCGTATGGATGAAGCAATGAATCCATTAACAATGATGGTGGTTGGTCTATACGGTGAAGTTTTACCGAATCAAAATGGTGCGCCACTACGTTTAATCGTACCTTGGAAGTATGGTTTCAAAAGTATTAAGTCAATTGCCAAGATTCGTTTCACAGAACATCAACCAACGACCGCTTGGAATCAATCTGCACCACGTGAATATGGATTCTATTCAAATGTAAATCCAGAGGTTTCTCATCCACGTTGGAGCCAAGCTAAAGAACGCGTATTGGGTTCGGGTTTCTTTGCCAAGAAAGCTGAAACTAAAATATTCAATGGTTACGCAGATGAAGTTGCCAGCCTTTATACCGGTATGGATCTGCGTAAGTTCTTCTAAGTAATCTTCAATCAGACTCTAGCCATGATGAGTGAACAGACAATACGCTGGCTGATTAAACCGGTTCTGTTCGTTTTATGTCTAGTTCCACTAGGATTATTCACCTTCGATGTGATGTCTGGCGAGCTGAGTGCTGATCCTGTTAAGGATGCAACACTCTTTACTGGTGATTGGACGCTGAGATTCTTACTTATTACCCTTTGTGTTACTCCATTACGCCGTCTATTCGGATGGATTTGGCTAATCAAATTACGAAGAATGCTCGGACTGTATGCCTTCTTTTATGCCTGTTTGCATTTTACTGTTTGGTTCTGGTTAGATCGAGAACTGCAATTGGGTGATGTGATTGAAGATATCATTAAACGCCCCTATATCACCGTAGGCTTCTCTGCTTTTATGATGCTTATTCCTTTAGCAATCACTTCCAATAAGTATTCGATTTGTCGTTTGAAGAAACGCTGGCAGAAATTACACAAACTTGTTTATTTGATAGCGGCTTTAGGAGTATTACATTTTCTCTGGTTAGTGAAGTCAGATGTGCTTGAGCCATTAATTTATGGTGTATTGTTGATTGTCTTATTGAGTATTCGAGCTTGGTGGGAACGACGAGCAAAAACGATATAAATTCACGCCTCATTTTCTTGTAGATTCAGTCTAAATGTCACTGTAAAGCAGGTTTCATCTGCTATAGTTAACTCTAAGTGGTCATAAAAAATAATAAATAATGACTCAGGAAGGAGAGGGAATGTCCATGTCTGCTAGTTTTAGGATACGTGGTTGGCTGCTATTGTTGTTGTGTTTATTATTTCCGGTTTCAGCGCTGGCTGATAAGCCCGTGTATAAACTTGCCATTGTTCCGCAGTACACACCTTTATTTATTTTCCGTAATTGGCGCCCATTGGTCGAGCAAATCGAGAAAGACACGGGGATACGTCTAGAAATAAATACTTACAAAACGTTTAATCAATTTATAAAAGCCTTGCAGAATGGTGAACCCGACTTTAGTTATTTGTCGCCCTATCATTTAGTTCTTGCACGTAAAAAACAAGATTACATCCCTTTATTACGAGATGGTGACAAAAGGTTGGTGGGTATTGTTGTTGTGCCTAATGAAAGTAAGTTACAAGAAATTAATGAGCTGAATGGTAAGACGATTGCTTTTCCATCGCCTAATGCATTTGCGGCTTCTTTATATATGAGGGCATGGTTACGTGAAAAAATAGGCATCGATTTTACGCCTAATTATGTAGGCACGCATGGTAACGTTTACCGAAATGTAGTGCATGGTTTTGTTAGTGCTGGTGCTGGTGTGAACAGCACTTTGGCAAGTCAACCGAAGCCATTGCAAGAATCGCTAAGAGTTTTGTATGAAATACCCGGTGTGGCAAGCCATCCTTTAGCTGCACATAGTCGTGTACCTACGAAAATCAGAGAAGCCCTTGTTAAAGGAATTTATTCATTAAGTCAGAGTGAGCGAGGTCGAAAATTATTATCAGCGATACAGATCGCAAAACCAGTAGCAGCAGATTATGCAGCAGATTATGCTTTTCTCGAGAAGCTTAATTTGGAAAAGTACCGTGGGATTGATAAATGATTTCGGAACAGGCAAAAAACGGTAGGTCTAGTCGCAAACCACCTTTTATTCGCAGGCTATATTTTCAAATAGTTGTGTTTGGTGCGTTTGCCTTGGCAACCGCGATTTTGTTATTCACTTGGAATATTGGTAACGAACAACTCGATTTCGCTTTGGAATCAATTAAGACACAAGCACGTACATTAGTTAGTAATACTGCTTCAGCTGCAAGTAATTATATTGTGGTGAAAGATTTGGGTGGAATAGAAGAGGTATTGGCATATTCGGCAACATTTCCAGATGTTGTTTCTCTTAAGATAACCGACTCAAAAGGTCTGGTGTATGGGTATGTTATTCGAAATGCACAAGATGTAATTGAGCCTAATTACGGTTTAAGGAAAATAGATCTACCACAAGAATACATAGAGAAGATTACTGTTACGAACAATATTATGTCGCTGTGGTTTCCCATTGAGCAAGGAAGTTTAGGTTGGGTGCAGATGGAGTTTAGCCTTGATAGGGCAGCAGCATTACAAAGAGCAATTTGGAAAAATGGCATTATAACTTCGGTATTTGCTTTTGTTGTCAGCATTGCGCTGTTGATTCTTTTGCTAAATAAACCAATGAATGCTTTGAGTAATGCAACTAAGTTTGCCCGAGGTCTATATAAAAATACCGGTGAGGTGATGCCATTTCAGAAAAGTGCATTTGAAATTGAACAGTTAGAACATGCACTAAATTATGCGTCTTACCAAATTCATGCTTCGAGTAAAGGCTTGACGGATATTAAATTAGCATTGGATGCGCATGCGATTGTTGGTATTACTGATCGGAAGGGTAAATTAACTTATGTGAATGATAAGTTTTGCAATATTTCTGGATATACTCGTGCCGAGTTAATTGGACAAGGGTACGATATCTTAGATTCTGGTTACCATGATGATGCCTTCTATAAATCACTTCGAGATACGATCTTTACGGGTAAGGTATGGCATGGTGAAATTTGTGATTCACGTAAAGATGGAAGTGTCTATTGGGTTGAAACAACAATTGTTCCATTTGTGAATAAGCAAGGTATGCCTTATCAGTATGTAGGAATTCAAACTGATATTAGTGATCGTAAAGAAGCTGCACAGAAGCTTCGAGACTATCAAGAACATCTTGAAGATAAGGTTGAAGAAAGAACCAATAACCTGAAAGTGGCGAACAGTGAATTAGAGTCCTTTTGTTATTCGGTATCGCATGACCTACGAGCGCCATTACGCAGTATCGATGGCTTTAGTCAGGCCTTATTAGAAGACTGCGCGGAACAACTGGATGAACAAGCCTGTGATTATTTAGATAGGGTGCGCACTTCCAGTCATCGCATGGGTGAGTTGATTGAATCATTGTTGAATCTCTCAAAAGTAGTTCGTTCTGACATGATTAAATCACAGGTTAATTTAAGTCAGCTTGCAGTCAATGTTATAAATCAATTATCTACCGGTGAACCAGAGCGTAAAGTTGATTTTATTTGTGCACCTGACTTAGTCGTATCGGGTGATGAGCGATTATTATTAGCGATGCTTGAGAACTTGTTGGGTAATGCTTGGAAGTTCACCTCACGTAGCGATCAAGCATCAATAGAATTGGGTGTCGTGCATGAAGAAACTCGAGATGTGTTTTTCATTCGTGATAATGGTACGGGCTTTGATGAAAAGTATATGCACAAGATGTTTGAACCATTCCAACGTTTACACTCCAATGATGATTACGAAGGAACGGGTATAGGGCTTGCCACGGTGCAACGTATTGTTCGTCGTCATGGTGGTGAAGTGTGGGCGGAGAGTACAGCTGATAATGGTGCGACTATCTTCTTTGAACTGGGAGAGCCTGTTATTGCATGCTTGAGTAAGGATTTCGTTGCATAATAGCCATCATTGTCAGAGTTTAAGCATCGGTTCTCAAACTCATTCTGATTAAATCTACGCCTACATGGCGATTAAAGACTAATTCTGTAACTTTTCAGTCAGTTATTGGCAAATACCCTAGGATTTCATGCATCTGATACCTAGATCGGGTATCCTATGCGCCCTTTCTAGCGGAAATACTGTGAATCGCGACTAGCTAGGTATGCGGTTCCAGAAAAGCTCGAAATTTGAGCATTAAACTATTTAATTCAATTACTTACTGAGATCATTCTCAGTGGCAGAGGTGGTGCAAGATGTTTGGTAACGAAACGATAGCGGAGTTTGACGCAGAATTATGGAAAGCCATGCAGGCGGAAGAACAACGCCAGGAAGATCACATCGAACTGATTGCCTCTGAAAATCATGCCAGCCCACGTGTGATGGAAGCGCAAGGCTCTGTTTTAACTAATAAATATGCCGAAGGTTATCCTTTCAAACGCTATTATGGTGGTTGTGAGTATGTTGATATCGCCGAACAATTAGCGATTGACCGTGTTAAAGAGCTGTTTGGTGCGGATTATGCCAATGTTCAGCCTCACTCGGGTTCACAAGCCAATGCCGCTGTTTACATGGCGCTACTTGAACCGGGCGACACTGTTTTAGGTATGAGTCTGGCTCATGGTGGTCACTTAACTCATGGTTCTAAAGTTAGTTTTTCTGGCAAAATCTATAACGCGGTTCAGTACGGTCTCGATGAAGCGACCGGTGAAATTGATTACGCTCAGGTTGAAGCGTTAGCAAAAGAACATAAACCCAAAATGATTATCGCTGGATTTAGTGCCTATTCACGTATTGTAGATTGGCAGCGTTTCCGCGAGATTGCTGATGAAGTGGGTGCCTACTTTATGGTCGATATGGCACACGTTGCAGGTTTGATTGCCGCAGGTGTTTACCCTAACCCAACTCAAATTGCAGATGTCACAACAAGTACCACACATAAAACATTGCGTGGCCCTCGTGGCGGGATCATTCTTGCTAAATCAAATCCTGAAATCGAAAAGAAATTAAACTCAGCAATCTTCCCCGGCATTCAAGGTGGTCCATTGATGCACGTGATTGCAGCTAAGGCAGTGGCATTTCTTGAAGCACAACAACCAGAGTTTAAGGTTTATCAACAACAAGTTATTGATAATGCACGAGCGATGGCTGAAGTATTCTTGGAGCGTGGTTACCAAGTTGTCTCAAATGGTACAGACAACCATTTATTCCTGGTCGATTTCATTGAAAAAGGAATCACCGGTAAAGAGGCGGAAGCGGCATTGGGCGCAGCTAATATTACGGTGAACAAAAATTCAGTACCAAACGATCCTCAATCACCCTTTGTTACCAGTGGTATTCGCATTGGCACACCGGCAATAACAACACGTGGTTTTACCGAAGCTGATTCTAGTCAGTTAGCCGGTTGGATGTGTGACGTATTGGAAAACATGGATGATCAGTCTGTGTTAGAAAATGTTAAAGCACAGGTACTAGATATTTGTAGCAGCTTACCTGTGTATAAGAAAGCCGATTAAAACGTAGAGTAATTTTGGAGCGTTGAGATGCAATGCCCGTTCTGTAATGCCGAAGAAACCAAGGTTATTGATTCGCGTTTAGCGAACGATGGTGATGCAGTGCGTCGTCGTCGTGAATGCCTGACATGTTCAGAACGTTTTACGACCTATGAAACGGCTGAATTGGTTATGCCGCGTATTGTTAAGAGTGATGGCAGTCGAGTTCCTTTTGATGAAGCAAAATTGGCTAGCGGCATTATGCGTTCTCTGGAAAAACGTCCAGTAGAAACAGAACAGATTGATGCGGCGATCAGTCATATTAAACAACGTCTACGGGCGACAGGTGATCGTGAAGTACCGTCATTGATGGTAGGCGAGTGTGTCATGGATGCGTTACGTGAACTAGATCATGTGGCCTATGTTCGTTTCGCTTCTGTTTATCGTAGCTTTGAAGATATCAAAGAATTCCGCGAAGAGATTGAGCGGCTTGAGCGTGAACCTTCATCAGAAGTTCGTCGACAACAACTGTCCTTATTGCCATCAAACGTTAGCGATAAGGTAACAAGCATTCGTTCGCGCAAAGGAAAGAAAGATCCTTCCAGCTGAATTGGTTGGGGATTTTAAAATACAATGACGCAGTTAGATTTTTCATCGGCAGATTATGCGCATATGTCACGCGCCCTGCAGTTGGCAAAGCGCGGCATATATAGCACCGACCCAAATCCGCGTGTTGGTTGTGTTATTGCGAAGAATGAAGAGCGTATTGGTGAAGGTTGGCATGTTCGTGCAGGAGAAGGGCATGCCGAAGTTAATGCCTTGCGTGAAGTGGGAGCGAATTCACAAGCTGCGACGGCTTATGTAACGCTTGAACCGTGCTCGCATTTTGGACGCACGCCGCCTTGTTCACAGGCTTTGATTGATGCTGGCGTACAAAGAGTTGTTATTGCGATGCAGGATCCAAATCCACAAGTCGCTGGACAAGGTGTGCAACAGTTACGTGATGCGGGTATTCAGGTTGAAGTCGGTTTATTAGAGCAGCAAGCAGAATCGCTCAACCCAGGTTATTTAAAACGCATGCGAGATGGGCGTCCGTGGGTTCGTTGTAAGTTAGCAATGAGTCTGGATGGCCGTACGGCGATGGCATCCGGTGAGAGTCAATGGATTACCTCGGCAGCTGCACGTGAAGATGTACACCGCTTACGCGCACGCAGCTCGGTTATTTTGACAGGCAGTGGCACGGTGACATCGGATAATCCTTCGATGACAGCGCGAGGTGATGAGGCCGCACAGCGTAGCGAACAACCACTGCGAGTCATTGTTGATAGTGAATTAAAAGTATCGCCGCAGTCAGCGATATTCAGACAGGACGGTGTCGTAAGAATTTTTACTTTGGCTGATTGTGCAGCGAATCGTCAGAAGGCCTTACAAAATGTTGGTGCAGAAGTGGTGATGTTACCGGCACGTGATAGCCGAGTTGATTTGAATGCGGTGATGCATGAATTGGCTGAGTCACAAATGAATGAAGTTCTAGTCGAGGCCGGTGCTGGACTTGCCGGTGCATTACTAGAAGCAAAGTTGTTAGATGAAATTATTATTTATATGGCACCTAAGTTAATGGGCGATACAGCACGTGGTTTGTTTCAGTTACCCGGCTTAGAAAAAATGTCGCAGAGCGTGGCATTGCATATTGATGAAGTACGAAAGGTTGGTGTTGATTGGCGTTTCACGATTCGACCCGATTACGGAGTATAGCGTTTAATGTTTACAGGCATTATCCAAGCAGTTGGTTCTATCGCATCTATGCAAGACGTGGGTGGCGATAAACGTGTGCGTTTAAACACAAATGATCTGCCACTTGCTGATGTTGAACTGGGTGACAGTATTGCGGTGAGCGGTGTTTGTTTGACGGTCATTGAAAAACACAGTGATGGATTTAGTGCCGATGTGTCAGGGGAAACCTTGTCACGTACTGGCTTAGGCAACTTAAAAAAATCCTCAGCGGTCAATCTTGAAAAAGCCGTCACACCGACAACAGCATTAGGTGGTCACTTAGTGAGTGGTCATGTGGATGGTATTGGCGAGATTATTAAACGCCAAGCCGATGCACGTTCAGTACAGTTTAGTGTGCGAGCGCCCGCAGAGTTGGCTCGTTATATTGCAGAGAAAGGTTCGATTTGTATTGATGGAATTAGTTTAACCGTCAATGCGGTTAATGGTGATGTGTTTGAATTGAATATTGTTCCACACACCTTGACCCAAACAACAATGGATGGCTTTGATGTTGGCACCAAGATAAATCTTGAAGTCGATATTATTGCACGTTACCTAGAGCGTTTATTATTGGGTGACCGTGCAGCAGAAAAAAACATAAGTGGTGCAGGGCTTACTCAGCAGTTTTTAGCCGAGAATGGTTTTGCAGCAGAAAGTTAATTATTTGTACGAACTCTAAATGTGAAAAAAGATTATGGCTTTAAGTACAACAGAAGAAATTATTGAAGACATGCGTCAGGGTAAGATGGTTATCCTCATGGATGATGAAGATCGCGAGAACGAAGGCGATTTGATTATTCCTGCGCAAAAGGTCAGCGCAGAAGTTATTAACTTCATGGCGACATTCGGTCGTGGATTGATTTGTATGACCATGACCGAGGATCGTTGCAAGCAATTAAACTTACCATTGATGGTTGCAAATAATACCGATGCGCATGGTACAAATTTTACCGTATCAATTGAAGCGGCTAAAGATGTCACAACAGGTATCTCTGCTGCGGATCGCTCAACAACCGTACTCGCTGCAATTGGTGACGATGCAACACCAGACGACATTGTGATGCCGGGGCATATCTTCCCACTTAAGGCACAGCCCGGTGGCGTATTAACACGCGCGGGTCATACCGAAGCAGGTTGTGATCTTGCCAAGCTTGCGGGTTGTTCAGCTTCCAGTGTGATTGTTGAAATCTTGAATGAAGATGGCACTATGGCGCGTCGTGATGACCTTGAGATATTCGCCAAGAAGCACAATCTCAAAATGGGCACGATTGCTGATCTAATTCATTATCGAATTGAAAATGAAAAAACCGTTGAGCGTATGGAAGAATGTAATATGCCAACGCAATATGGTGATTTTCGCTTGGTATCTTACCTTGACGCTTACGACAAAAATGTTCATATGGCATTGATATACGGTGAGCCAGAACTATCTGGGCCGGTAATGGTACGTGTACATATGCTGAATAGTCTCTGTGATTCACTGGGTGGCAAATTTACTGATTGCAGTCATACACTAGATGCAGCAATGCAACGAATTGCCGATAACGGCTCTGGTATTGTGGTTGTACTGCGTAGCTCGAATGATTCCGATACGATTTTGCAGCACATCAAAAATTATAATCAGCAGCAGAGTGGTGTAGACTTGCAGCAGCAGACGCAAGCTCAGGGTGATTTACGAACCTTTGGTCTTGGCGCACAAATTTTAGTTGATCTCGGTGTGAGCAATATGCAGTTACTGGGTTCAAAAGTTAAACTACATGGTCTTTCTGGTTTTGGTCTTGAAATTAGCGACTACATAAGTTTTGAATAAATAATATTTAGCACGGGAGTTTTCCATGTCAGGTGTAAATGTAATTGAAGGTGATTTGTCCATACGCAGTGCACGATTTGCATTGGTAGCGAGTCGCTTTAACGATTTTATTGTTAAGGCCTTAGTTGATGGTGCGATTCATACACTAAAACAACATGGTGCTGCAGATAAAGATATTGATGTAGTCTGGGTTCCTGGCGCACATGAAATTCCTTTAGCGGCACAGAAGTTAGCAGGCACAGGTCGCTATGATGGTATTATCGCCCTAGGCGCAGTGATTCGTGGTGCGACACCACACTTTGATTTTGTTGCTGGCGAATGTTCAAAAGGTCTTGCTGGCGTGAGCATGCAAAGCGGTTTACCAGTAGGTTTCGGTGTGCTAACAGTTGAGAGCATTGAACAAGCGATTGAACGTGCGGGTACTAAGGCCGGTAACAAAGGTGGCGAAGCTGCTATGTCTGTTATTGAAATGGTTAATTTGTTACGTGAACTTGATAAATGAAACTAAGACTTAATAATTGTCACGGGAGTCTGTCGTGAGTAATGCGCGCACTAAAGCGAGACGTAATGTAGTGCAAGCATTGTATCAATGGCAGTTGTCAGGGGGGAATCTCGCGGATATTCAAGCGCAATTCTTATCTGAATACGATATGAAAAAGGTAGACGTTGAGTACTTTAAAGAACTCTTCCGTCAGGTACCGTTGCACTTACATGAACTAGATGATCATTTACTACCCTTTCTTGATCGTCCAGTTGATGAAGTTGATCCTGTTGAGCGAGCGGTTTTACGACTCGCAACCTACGAATTGGAATTTTGCTTAGATGTT
The DNA here is from genome assembly GCA_023134145.1 of Sulfuriflexus sp. Taxonomy (GTDB): domain Bacteria; phylum Pseudomonadota; class Gammaproteobacteria; order AKS1; family AKS1; genus Sulfuriflexus. The sequence goes on from JAGLUW010000010.1 coordinate 26,659, forward strand.
CCTTATCGTGTTGTCATTAATGAATCGGTAGAGTTAGCAAAACGTTTTGGTGCCGAGCATGGACACAAGTACGTTAATGGTGTTGTTGATCAGGTTGCAAAGAAATTGCGAGCTGTTGAAATGAAGTCAGCTGATGGTAGTAAAGGCGAGGCCTAACTATCGTATGGCATCAGGCGAATTTAGTTTAATTAATAATTATTTTAATCGCCAATCTACATCGCGTGATGATGTTCGCTTAGGTATTGGCGATGATGCTGCGGTATTACAAGTAGCATCAAATGAACAATTAGTTGTAACTACCGACACCCTTGTTGAGGGTGTTCATTTCCCGAAGAACACGTCCCCTTTTGATATCGCTTATAAATTAATGGCCGTTAATTTAAGTGATCTTGCCGCAATGGGCGCAGAACCTCGTTGGGCTTCTTTAGCCTTGACCTTACCCGAAGTAAATGACGATTGGTTAGAACAATTTTCTACTGGGTTATTTAAGTTAGCGAATAAATATAATGTTCAGTTAGTTGGTGGTGATACCACACGAGGGCCATTAACACTTAGTTTGACGCTACATGGTGTAGTGGAATCAGAAAAGTTCTTACAACGCAGTACTGCGCAAGTAGACGATGCCATTGTTGTTTCCGGTCAACTTGGTGATGCGGGTTTGGCATTAAAAAAATTACTAGCGAATAAAGAGCCTTCAGCTGAATTATTAGCGTGTTTAAATCGACCAACGCCACGAGTTGAATTAGGGCTGTCGCTTGTCGGTGTAGCACATGCTGCAATTGATATTTCAGATGGTTTACTTGCAGATCTAGGTCATATCCTAATGGCGAGTGGTCGAGGTGCTGAGTTACAACTTAAAGACTTGCCAATATCTGACGCGGTAAAGCAATTCACTTTGACAGGTGATTGGTCATTACCGTTGGCTGCGGGTGATGATTATGAATTATGTTTTACGATCCCTGAATTGTCTTTGGCACAATTAAAAACAGATGACATTGCATTAACGCGTATTGGCACGGTAACTAAGGGTTCAGGTATTCGTTGCTTAACCGAAAATGGCGAACAAATAAACTTAACAGGATCGGGTTATGAACACTTTTCTGACACTGAATCACCTAAAGTAGAGTCAACATCATGAAGCCTGCACCACTCCCGTCATCTATATGGACTGATCCACTTATGTTATTGGCTTGTGGTTTAGGTAGTGGAGCAGCGCGTTTTGCGCCTGGCACGTTTGGTACTTTGGTCGCTATTCCGCTGTATTGGTTTATGCAGCCGTTGTCTGCGTTGTATTACGGCCTCATTACAATAGTGTTATTTTTTATCGGCATTGGTCTATGTGGTTATGCGGCGAGAAAACTCAATGTGCACGATCACCCTGGTATTGTCTGGGATGAGATTGTCGGTTACCTGATCACCATGTTTATGGCTCCGACAGGTTTGTTATGGATAATCGTTGGTTTTGCGTTGTTTCGCTTATTCGATATTTGGAAACCATGGCCTATCGGCTGGTTGGATGCGAAGGTATCCGGTGGTTTTGGCATTATGATCGATGATGTACTTGCCGGTGTCTATGCTGCAGGACTATTACAATTACTGGTTTTTCTGTTACCTTGATTAGTGTTGAACGTTAATCATCAACTACGGTCAGAACTTAGTGAGTCTGATCGATAAGGGGACATGTAGTGAAGCGTTTTTTTCTAGCAATGATAACTGGATTGGCATTAGGTTTAGCGCCTCAGGCACATGCCGGTGAGGTTGAGATAGTTAATGTTTATCTAAACGAAACCGATTCTGGTTGGAGTGCCGATGTCACATTAAAGCATGCGGATAGTGGCTGGGAACATTATGCAGATGCATGGCGTGTTGTTGATGGTGCAGGGCATCTTCTTAAGACGCGTGTTTTATATCATCCTCATGTTAATGAACAACCTTTTACGCGAAGTCTTTCCGGTATACCCATCCCGGCCGGTACGGATGTGGTTTATGTTGAAGCACATGATAAGCGACACGGTTGGAGTAGTCAGCGAGTTAAAGTTGACCTGACTCGTTCAAGTGGCGACAGATATCATATAAGAAGAAAATAATTTCATCATGAAACGGTCCAAATTGACTCACTTTATTTTAAGTCTTTGTTTATTTGCTTTTGCAGGTGAAGCCCTTGCCATTGATATTTCTGTACTGGGTTTATTCCGTAACAAAGCCATTGTTAAAATTGATGGCAAGCAACGCATATTAAAATTAGGCAAGGCCTCGCCAGAAGGTGTGTTGTTAATTTCATCAAACAGCGATGAAGCCGTTCTGGAAATTGATGGTGTGCAAAACAGCTATCGTCTCGGTAATCATATTGGTTCAACATTTAAGCGAGATGCACAGCCCGAAGTTTCTATCTATAAAGATGAGCTGGGTATGTTTACTGCGGTCGGTAGTATTAATAATTTTCCAGTGAACTTTCTAGTCGATACGGGAGCCACTTACATTGCAATGAACAAGAACGAGGCTCGCCGGCTTGGGATTGATTTTCGTCAATACGGGAAACGTGGTTATGCGAATACTGCAAATGGCGTGGCGAAAACATGGAATATCGTGTTAAGCAGGGTAACGGTTGGTGATGTTACCCTGAATAACGTCAATGCATCTGTCATTGACAGCGATAGCCCTCGTGAGATTCTGCTTGGAATGTCTTTTCTTGGCCAGCTTGAAATGAAGAACGAAGGCTCTGCACTTAAGTTGAAGAAAAAATTCTAAGCTTGGCTTTTATCTTTGCTGATTAATGCGTAAGCAGAGTGGTTATGAATGGATTCAAAGTTCTCTGACTCTACAGTATAAGCCGTAACACAATCATTACTGTTTAACTGTGCTGCAACGTCACGCACCATGTCTTCAACAAATTTCGGATTGTTATAGGCTTCTTCGGTTACATGTTTTTCATCGGGGCGTTTTAATAAACCATAAAGTTGGCAAGACGCTTCTTTTTCAACAAGATCGATAATGTCTTCAATCCAAATAAAACCAGATGTTTTAACAGAAACTGTGACGTGTGAACGTTGGTTGTGCGCACCGTAGTCTGAAATCTTTTTCGAGCAAGGACAAAGACTCGTAACAGGAACAACAACCTTAACAGTAAGCGCTGGATTGTTGTCACTGATCTCGCCAATGAAAGTTACATCGTAATCAAGCAGACTTTCTACGCCCGACACAGGTGCTTTCTTATTCATGAAATAAGGGAAGCTCATTTCAATATGGCCTGAGTTGGCATCGAGTCGTTCAATCATTTCAGTCATCATTTCTTTAAATGACTTAACAGTTAACTCACGTTCGTGTTGATTAAGAATCTCAACAAAGCGTGACATGTGCGTGCCTTTGAAATTATGTGGCAGGTTAACGTACATGTTGAAGTTAGCAATAACATGCTGCTTGCCACCGCTGCGATCATTAACAACGACAGGATGACGAATATCCTTAATGCCTACTTTGTCAATCGCGATATGACGCGTATCTTCCGTGTTTTGAACATCAGCAATTTCAGTGTTTGTGGTGCTGGTAGTCATGCTACTTATCCCTCAGTATATTTTACACAGGCGCGTTCTGTTTCCCATAGGGTGAGTGCGCTAACCTGTATGTGTTCGTTATTTAATTTTTTACTTAGGCCTTGGTATAACCAGGCCGCAATATTTTCGGCAGTAGGATTAATACTGTCGAACGGCTCAATCTCGTTTAAGTAACGATGATCCAGCGTGTCGGTTAATTCCTTTACTGCATGTTTAATCTTCTTAAAGTCGATACCCATGCCAACATTGTCTAGTTGCGTAGTGATGACTTCGGCTTCTACCTTCCAGTTATGACCATGCATGCGACTACAGGCTCCAGGGTAATCCCGAAGGGTATGCGCCGAGGCGAAATCGGAAACAACTTTAAGCGTATAGCGGGGGCTCATTACTATAACCTGACTAAAATGCTGGGGGATTATTTTACGCGTACTGGCCGAGACACGCAATCCGCATCTTCCAGTCGGTTTTCGACGGCGCGGATTATAGCACTGGAATCGAGTCCACAGGCACTTAATAGAGCATTTCGATCACCATGGTCGACAAATTTGTCGGGTAGGCCAAGCTGTAACAGTGGCATGGTAATACCCTGAGCCGTGAGGGATTCTTGTATCGCGCTGCCTGCACCACCGGCTATTACATTCTCTTCGATACTGACGAGTAGATCATGAGATGCGGCAAGGCTAGCGATAAGCGCATCATCAATAGGCTTAACAAAGCGCATATTGGCCACAGTGGCGTCCAATGTTTCGGCGGCAATAGAGGCTTCTGCCAATGGGCTACCGAATACGAGTAACGCAATCTTACTGCCTTGGCGTGTAACCAAACCTTTGCCAATCGGCAGGGTAGAAAAGTCTTTACTGACTTGTGCGCCTATACCGGTGCCACGTGGATAACGAACTGCGGCAGGGCCATTATGCTGGTAGCCCGTGCTAAGCATCTTGCGACACTCATCCTCATCTGTTGGCGTCATAACCACCATATTAGGAATGCAGCGAAGGTAACTCAAATCGAACATACCGGCATGAGTTGGGCCATCAGGGCCGACTAAACCCGCACGGTCGATAGCGAACAATACAGGTAGATTCTGGATAGCAACATCGTGAATCAGTTGGTCATAGGCACGTTGCAAGAAGGTAGAGTAAATAGCTACAACGGGCTTAACACCTTCACAAGCAAGGCCGGCGGCGAGTGTCACGCTGTGCTGTTCTGCGATACCCACATCGATATATTGTTCGGGGAATTGTTCTGCGAACTCAACCATACCCGAGCCTTCACGCATAGCCGGTGTAATGGCCATGAGGAGCTTATCTTGTTTGGCCAAGTCGCATAACCATTGACCAAAGACTTGCGTATAGGTTGGGCCGCTACCCGGTTTTGATAATGTTTCACCACTCTCTAGATCAAACTTAGAAACGCCGTGGAAGCCACAAGGATTGTCTTCAGCAGGGGCGTAGCCTTTGCCTTTCTGTGTAACAATGTGCAGGAATTGTGGGCCTGGTAGCTCTCTGAGGTTGCGTAAGGTCTTAACTAGCGTTGGCAGGTCATGACCATCAATAGGGCCAATGTAGTTAAAACCAAGCTCTTCAAATAAGGTACCGGGAACGACCATACCCTTTACATGTTCTTCTGCACGACGGGCAAGTTCCCAAACGGGAGGAATGGTGCTGAGTACTTTTTTACTGCCTTCGCGCATACCAGAATAAAGCTTTCCGGATAAAACGCGTGCTAGATAATTTGACAGGCCGCCGACATTGGGCGAAATCGACATGTCGTTGTCATTAAGAATAACCAATAGGTTGGCGTCGAGGTCGCCTGCATGATTAAGTGCTTCGAAGGCCATGCCTGCGGTCATAGCGCCATCACCAATAATGGCACAAGCGCGTTTATCACTGCCAGTTTGCTTAGAGGCGAGTGCCATACCGAGTGCGGCACTGATTGATGTGCTGGAATGCCCTACACCAAAGCTGTCGTATTCACTTTCGCTGCGTTTAGGGAAACCGGCTAGGCCATCTTCCTGACGAATAGTCGACATAGCTTCACGACGACCCGTTAATATTTTATGGATATAACTCTGATGACCCACATCCCAAACCAACTGGTCATGGGGAGTTTGAAAAACGTAATGCAGGGCAACCGTTAGTTCAACGGTGCCAAGATTGGCGGCAAGATGGCCACCCGTACGACTGACTGTTTCAATGAGATAACTACGCGCTTCATCGGCAAGTTGACGTAATTGTGACTCTGCTAATTCACGCAGATCACTCGGATCGTCAATTTGGCTCAATAATGGGTAGTTTTCGGTCGTAGTCATTATGATTCAGGGCATTTACGGGTCGGCAATGATCGGTCTTTGTCAGCGAACATGCAAGGAAATTGTCACTTTAAAGGTGACTCATTGGGATTTAATCGGCGTTCATCGAGATTTAGTGGCCACGTTCAATAATATAGCTGGATAACCAGCTTAGAGGTTCTGATTTTTCACCAATAATATCAATAGCTTGAGTTGCGTCTTGGTGGAGTTCGTTGGCCCAACGTTTGGATTCGCTCATGCCTAATAAAGAGGGATAAGTTGATTTGTCACGCGCGATATCGGCACCTTGGGGTTTACCCAGTGTTTCTGTGTCGGCTTCAATATCGAGGATATCGTCACGGATTTGGAATGACAGGCCAATACACTTGGCATATTTGTCGAGTGCCTTTTGGTGGCTTAGTGGGCAGTCACCGGATAATGTTGCCAATTCAACACTGGCGCGGATAAGTGCACCTGTTTTATGAATATGCATATTCTCGAGTTCAGCAAGTGTGAGCGTTTTGCCTTCACTGGCAAGGTCGATGGCCTGACCACCAGCCATACCGCGTGAGCCAATGGCTTGGGCAAGGCATGTGACCATTTGCAGGCGTTTATGATCGCTGGATTGTATCGCTGGATCATGGGCCAAAATATGAAAAGCCAATGAATGCAAAGCATCGCCCGCCAATACCGCAGTTGCTTCATCAAATCGTCGATGGCAAGTGGGTTTACCGCGGCGCAAATCATCATCATCCATGGCAGGAAGATCATCATGGATAAGTGAATAGGCATGAATAATCTCAACCGCACAGGCAGGACCATCGAGTGCCTCGGGCGCAATATCCAGAGCTTCGCCGACCATATAAACAAGTACCGCCCGAACACGTTTGCCGCCATTCAATACGCTATAGCGCATGGCTGCATGAAGCTCTTCTGGCAAGATGTTTTCAGCAGGCAGCCAGTGGCTGAGCATTTTCTCGACGCGCTGTTGAGATTCTTTTATCAGCGCTTGTAGGGGTAAATTATCAGTCACCGTCGTTAAAGGTCTCTGGTTCGGCTTCGTTGCCATCTTGTTTCAACAGAATTTGCACTTTTTGTTCAGCATCTGAAAGTGACTGACGACAAGCACGCGTGAGGGCGATGCCACGCTCAAAATCTTGTAGGGCATCTTCGAGTTTGGTCTCACCTTGTTCCATTCGTTCGACTAATGACTCGAGTTCAGCCATTGAGGTTTCGAAATCGTCTGAGACGGCTTTTTTATCAGATTTTTTTGGCATAATTTAGCCTTTCCATTTTGCGGCAGAGCGCATATTCTCTTGTATCGCGCGTACGTTACAGCAGCGTGGCTGGTAGCGTCAAATTAAGGGGCTATATAGATCTCCTGTACTTGACAGTTTTTGATGAAACGCGTAATTTAGAATCATTCTAAATACCGAGTGCGTATGCTTGGATTTGTAAACGTATGGAATTAACATTTGGAGGATTACCTGTATGGATCTTAAAGGCAGTAAAACAGAAGATAACCTGAAAGCGGCGTTTGCCGGTGAATCACAAGCTAATCGTCGTTACTTGTACTTTGCAGCAAAAGCAGACGTAGAAGGTTACAACGATGTAGCGAGCGTTTTTCGTTCAACTGCTGAAGGTGAGACAGGTCATGCTCACGGACATCTTGAGTACTTAGAAATTGTTGGTGATCCAGCGACTGGTCTGCCAATCGGTGCGACTTCAGACAACCTGAAAGCAGCGATTGCCGGTGAAACTCATGAGTACACTGATATGTACCCAGGTATGGCTAAAGCAGCTCGTGAAGAAGCTTTTGATGAAATTGCTGATTGGTTTGAAACACTAGCCAAGGCAGAACGTTCACATGCGAACCGTTTCCAAAAGGCACTTGATACACTCGACGATTAAATTGGTCGTGATGTGTTATTAAATCAGGGCCGGCGTATGCCGGCTCTGGTGTTTTAGCCTAAGTAACATTGTCAGCAAGGATTATAGCAATGAGCAAAACCGTCATTCGCGAAGGTAGCTTGGAAGCGCCGACTCGACATCCTCTAGACTGGAAAAGTGAATCTTTCTGGGACGAGAAGAATCTATTTAATGAACTCGAACGTATCTATGACATCTGTCATGGTTGCCGTCGCTGTGTGAGTTTATGTAATGCCTTCCCAACCTTGTTTGATTTAGTTGATGAGTCAGACACCATGGAAGTGGATGGCGTTGCGAAAAAAGATTACTGGCAAGTGGTTGATCATTGTTACCTGTGCGATCTTTGTTATTTAGTAAAATGCCCGTATGTTCCTCCGCACGAATGGAATCTGGATTTTCCTCATACCATGCTTCGTGCCAAGGCAATTAAATTTAAAAAGCAGGGCGCGAGTACACGCGACAAAATTCTTTCTGCGACAGATACCGTAGGCAAGTTAGCAGGCATTCCTATTGTAACGGGAATCGTTAATGCGGCGAATAAAAGTCGGCCGCTGCGCAAGTTAATGGAAAAGACCCTGGGTGTTCATGCCGATGCGGTTGTACCGACTTATTATTCTAAGACCTTACGCAAACGTGTAAAAAATAATGGTCTTGCTGCGGGTGTGGCTGAAGCAACTAAGCGAACTAATGGTCGAGTTGCTTTATTTGCGACTTGTTATGGTAATCACAATGCACCTGAACTGGGCGAAGATTTATTAGCGGTATTTGCGCACAACGGTATTCCTGTAACGCTGGTGGATAAAGAACAATGTTGTGGTATGCCCAAGCTTGAGCTTGGTGATTTGGATGCCGTTGAGAAGGCAATGCAGGTAAATATCCCTGAATTAGCGCGTATGGTTGATGCCGGCTGGGATATTATCGCTCCGGTTCCTTCTTGTGTTTTGATGTTTAAACAAGAATTGCCGCTGATGTTTCCGGATGATCCTGAAGTACAAAAGGTTAAAGCAGCGATTTATGATCCCTTTGAATATTTAATGCTGCGACATAAGGATGGTAAGTTTAAAACCGATTTTGCAACATCGTTAGGTAAGGTGAGTTATCACGTTGCCTGTCATCAACGTGTACAGAAAATAGGTTTAAAAACCCGAGATATTTTAAAATTAATACCTGGTACAGAAATCGATGCCATTGAACGTTGTTCTGGTCACGATGGTACGTATGCGGTGAAGCAAGAATTCCATAAAATTTCGATGAAGATTGCACGTCCTGTGGTTAATCGCGTTAAACAAGCAAAAGCAGATCATTATTCCAGTGATTGCCCTATGGCCGGCGAGCAAATTGCTAACGGCCTTGGTGATGGTAGTTATCCTGAGCATCCACTAAGCCTGCTACGTAAGGCTTACGGAATTTAGATTTATGAAATTTAATGCAGGTAAAGCAGATGAGTAAATTAGCACGTGAAGATTTAATGAATCTTGAAACCTACGCGACTGAGCGCAATGAATTTCGCGCCACGGTTTTGTCTCATAAGAAAAATCGTAAAGTAATGATTGGTGAACACTGTACCTTGTATTTTGAAGATCGTTTAACGATTCAATATCAGATTCAAGAAATGCTGCGTATTGAGAAAATCTTTGAGGCCGATGGTATTGAAGAAGAATTGTCCGCTTATAACCCACTGATTCCAGATGGCTGTAATTGGAAGGCTACTTTCATGATTGAGTATACCGATGTGACCGAGCGTCAAGCTGCTTTAGAGAAGATGGTTAGGATTGAAGATAAGGTTTGGATGCAGGTAGTCGATTTTGATCGCGTGTTCGCCATTGCTGATGAAGATATGGATCGTAGTGATGACGGCAAGACCTCGGCGGTGCATTTTATGCGTTTTGAGCTCAGTGCCGAGATGGTTGAAGCGGTTAAGCAAGGCGCGGCGATTTCCTCAGGGATTGATCACCCAGCCTATACGGCTAGCGTTGAACCTTTATTGTCGCCGGTGCGAGATAGCCTTGCGGCTGATCTGGCCTGAATCGAAGTTTGACCTGCGCCGCATGCGCGGTACACTGTCATGCCTATGAGAAACATTTCTTTTTTATACCACGTACTTTTCCTTGTTGGCGCTATCGTTGTTGCACCTTGTTATGCAGAACAGGAAACGGATGATGCTGATCTGGGTGAGTTTATTGAGGGTCAAAAGTGGAAAGAAGGTGATATTGTTGTTCCTCCCTTTCCTAAAACTGACGATTTACTTAAAGTTGAGGTTGATCGCGCTGAATCACCATTTAACTTCTATATTGACAGTAAAAGCCTTTCAATTTCACCCGATAAAGGTGTAATACGTTATACCGTGGTCATCGAATCCGATAGTGGTGCGCAAAACATACTCTTTGAAGGTATTCGTTGCCAGACTCGTGAATTTCGTACTTATGCCTATGGTACGTATGACAAAAAGTTAGTTAAGGCGAGAACGTCTGAATGGAAATTGATTCAAGAGAAGACGGGTGTGGTGCACCGTTATAATTTTTATCGTCATTACATGTGCAGTGAATACTTGACGCCGAATCCAATTGATATTCTTCTACAAAAAGTAAAATACCCTGAAGACTTTCAAGAGGCAGGTGAAAATGAGTATTAATCTCGCGAAAAGGATAGTGTTATTTTATGAGTAGCAAGTACGATGCCTCGTCGATTGAAGTATTAAGTGGTCTTGATCCCGTTCGTAAACGACCGGGAATGTACACGGATACAACACGACCTAATCACCTCGCCCAAGAAGTTATTGATAACAGTGTTGATGAAGCCTTAGCGGGCCATGCCTCTAAAATTGAGGTGACACTTTTTAAAGATGGCTCAATTGAAGTAAAAGATGATGGTCGCGGTATGCCCGTGGACAAACATCCTAAAGAAAAAATCTCAGGTGTTGAAGTTATCCTAACCCGCCTCCATGCCGGTGGTAAATTTTCAAATAGTAGTTACCAATTTTCGGGTGGTCTACATGGTGTTGGTATATCTGTGGTCAATGCCTTATCAACGCATCTTGAAATTTGGATACGCCGTGAAGGTAAAGAGCATCACATTACTTTTAAGAATGGTAAAACGTCTTCAAAACTCAAAGTGATTGGTAAGGTCGGCCAACGTAATACCGGTACAACATTGAGATTCTGGCCAGATAAAAAATATTTCGATTCAACAAACTATTCATTACCACGCTTAATTCATGTTTTGCGTGCGAAGGCGGTGCTTTGTCCTGGTCTTGAAGTTGTTTTCAAAGATGAAAAAGCCAAAGATTCGATTACTTGGTATTACGAAGACGGTCTAAAAGATTACTTAAATGAATCGATAGGCAAACAGAACAAAGAACCTGAACAACCCTTTATGGGCTCGATGACAGGTGAACATGAGGCGGCTGACTGGGCTGTTGCTTGGTTACCTGATGGCGGCGAAGTGATTGCCGAGAGTTATGTTAATCTGATCCCAACAGTGCAGGGCGGTACTCATGTTAATGGACTGCGTGCCGGTTTAACTGATGCCGTTCGTGAGTTTTGTGAATTTCGTAAGCTATTACCTCGTGGTGTGAAAATTGCGCCTGAAGATGTTTGGGATCGTTGTTGTTACATATTGTCTTTAAAACATCACGATCCACAATTTTCAGGTCAGACCAAAGAACGTTTATCTTCACGTGAGTCGGCGGCGTTTGTTTCCGGTGTTGCGAAAGATGCCTTTAGTATGTGGTTAAACCAGCATCCGGAAGCGGGTGAACGTATTGCCATGTTGGCAGTTAATAATGCACAGAGTCGTCTTGCTGCAGGTAAAAAGATTGCCCGTAAGAGAGTGACTACGGGCCCAGCCTTACCTGGGAAACTGGCTGATTGTAGCTCGCAAGATGTGACGCGTAGTGAGTTATTTCTAGTGGAAGGGGACTCTGCGGGTGGTTCTGCCAAACAAGCGCGTGATCGTGAATTTCAAGCCATCATGCCACTACGCGGTAAAATATTAAATACTTGGGAAGTGGCCTCAACACAGGTGCTTGCTTCTCAAGAAGTACACGACATCAGTGTCGCTATTGGTGTTGATCCTGGTTCAGATAATGTTAAAGATCTTCGCTATGGTCGCATTTGTATTCTTGCAGATGCCGATTCAGATGGGTTACATATCGCAACCTTATTATGTGCTTTATTCTTACGACATTTTCGTCCCTTAGTTGAAGCAGGGCATATTTATGTCGCGATGCCACCACTGTATCGAATCGATGTAGGTAAAGAAGTTTTTTACGCGCTTGATGATGCTGAACAGCAGGGCATATTAGATCGCATCAAAGCAGAAAAGAAAAAAGGTAAAGTTAATATTCAGCGGTTTAAAGGTTTGGGTGAAATGAACCCTATGCAGTTGCGGGAAACTTCGATTGCACCTGAGACACGTCGCTTAGTACGGCTGACTATTTCGTCAAAAGATAAGGTCAACGAGATGATGGATATGTTGTTGGCCAAGAAACGCGCTCCAGATCGTAAAAAATGGCTGGAAAGAAAAGGCGCTCTCGCCAAGGTTAACTAGGTAAGATATTTCACATGGCTGGTAAAAGAAAAACAACTAAATCTAAAAAGTCCAAGGCGGTTATTGAGCCTACGGAAGAACTCAACTTTGAAGGCATTGAGGAACTACCGTTAAAAGATTTTACTGAGAGTGCATACCTCGATTATTCGATGTACGTTATTCTTGATCGCGCCTTGCCGCATATTGGTGATGGCCTAAAACCAGTACAACGCCGCATTACTTATGCGATGTCAGAACTAGGTTTATCAGCAAGTTCAAAGCATAAAAAATCAGCTAGAACCGTGGGTGATGTACTCGGTAAATTCCACCCGCATGGTGATAGCGCTTGTTATGAAGCTATGGTGTTAATGGCACAACCCTTTTCATATCGTTATCCTATTATTGATGGTCAAGGTAACTGGGGTTCGCAGGATGATCCTAAGTCATTCGCTGCGATGCGTTATACCGAATCAAAATTAACACCTTATGCACAAACCTTATTAGGTGAACTTGAACAGGGAACGGTTGATTGGGCGCCAAACTTTGACGGTACCTTAAAGGAACCCACCTTATTGCCTGCACGCGTACCGAATATTTTATTGAATGGTACAACCGGTATCGCCGTTGGTATGGCAACCGATATTCCGCCACACAACTTAAAAGAAGTGGTGTCCGCTTGTATTCATTTATTAGATAACAGCAAGGCAACGGTTAAGGATTTAACTAAATTTGTTAAAGGCCCTGATTACCCAACCAATGCAGAAATTATTTCGAGTAAGCAAGAAATTAAAGACGTCTATGAAACAGGTCGCGGTAGTATTCGCATGCGTGCCTGTTATGAGCTTGAAGATGGTGAAGTTATTATCACTGCGCTGCCGCATCAAGTTTCGGGTGGCAAGGTATTAGAGCAAATCGCAGGCCAAATGACGGCAAAGAAATTGCCGATGGTCGAAGATCTACGTGATGAATCTGATCATGAAAACCCAATTCGTTTAGTCATTGTGCCGCGTTCAAATAGAATTAATTGTGATGAATTGATGGCGCATTTATTTGCTACGACTGATCTTGAGCGTACCTACCGCGTCAACATGAACATGATCGGTATTGATGGACGGCCTAAAGTAAGAGACTTGCGAGAAATTCTTACAGAGTGGTTGAAGTATCGTGTTACGACAGTGACACGTCGTCTTGAATATCGTCTTGAAAAGGTATTAGCACGATTACATGAATTAGACGGTTTAATGGTCGCCTTTTTGAATATTGATGAAGTCATCAAGATTATTCGAACAAAGGATGAGCCGAAGCCCGTTCTAATGAAACGTTTTAAAATATCGGATCTTCAAGCCGAGTCTATTCTTAATTTGAAATTACGACATCTTGCGAAACTGGAAGAAGTTAAGATTAAGGCTGAGCAGAAAGAACTAGCGAAAGAACGCGACTACCTACAAAAGACCTTAGGTTCAAAGGCGCGCTTAAAGACATTGGTTAAAACTGAATTAAAAGCAGATTCTGATAAGTTTGGCGATGATCGTCGTTCACCTATTGTTGTACGTGATGCCGCACAGGCCATTGATGAAAGCTCATTGATTTCGGCAGATCCGGTAACTGTGATTTTGTCGAAGAAAGGCTGGATACGTTCAGCCAAGGGTCATGAGATGGATCCATTTACGGTGAATTACAAAGCGGGTGATGAATATCGCGATGCCTGTCGTGGGCGCAGTAATGAACAGAGCGTATTTCTTGATTCAACAGGGCGCGTTTATACCGTGGTGACACATTCACTACCGTCTGCACGTGGCCTCGGTGAACCATTATCAGGGCGTGTGAACCCTCCAGATGGCGCAACCTTTGAAGGCGTGATGATCGGTAAGCCAGATGATAAGTTCCTTGTTGCAAGTAGTTCTGGCTATGGTTTTATTACTCGTCTTGGTGACTTATACGCTAAGAATAAAGCCGGTAAGACCATGCTTAATACGGGTAAGTTCGCTAAGGCCTTAGGTGTTTCAAGAATCACCGAATTGGCAGAGGATTGGGTTGCGATTGTTAGCAGTGAAGGCCATCTTCTTATTATTGATGCGCATGAGTTACCGGAAATGGCGCGTGGTAAAGGCATTAAGATGATCAATATTCCATCGAAGAAACTTAAAGCTGGTGAAGAGCATGCTTGTGCGATGACTGTGATCACAGGTGATCAGAAACTGCGTATTCAATCAGGTAAGAAACACGTTACTTTGAGTCAGGCAGATATGGAACATTATATGGCCGAGCATGGTAAGCGTGGTCGTAAATTACCTAGAGGATTCCAAAATGTTGATTCTATTAGTGCGGTAGATAAATAAATAGACGAATTATTGTCTAACGGCAGCTCTTCTTCTGGTTCGTAGCTCTTCGAGTTTCTGTAATACCCTATTCGCACGACGAATTTGTACTTGTAACGTTTTATTTTTCGTATCAAGTTTCAGGGCTATTTCCCAAATATGTTTCGCTTCGGCTATTTTTTCTTGCCGATATAAACTATTTCCTTGTTCAGTCATTTTATAAACAAGTTTATCGACCTTGTGACGGTGCTTAAGTCTTAGTTGTAAGAATTCACTACTATCTGGTGCTAAGCGAGCCAGCGTCATTAGTAATTTTTCAGCATTCACTAATTCATTATTTTTTAGAGAGTGATTCACTTTCGTTATTAATTGGCTAACTTTACGGCTGTGTTTTTTCTTCTGTGATACTTTGGTACGTTGTTTTCTTTCAGCTGTTCTTTTTGCCAAGGCTTTCTTTAAGATTCGTTTTTTATGGGTTACTTTTGTTTGTAATGATTTAATTGAAGCTAGTTCTTGTTTGCCATGAGCAAGCGTCTTCGCTTGGTTTAAGCATTTTTCTGCCAGTCTAATTTCATTATCATCAAGTAATTGTTCCGTCATTGCCATTAGACGATTATGCATGTCTGTTAATTCGTTTTTAAGGCTTTGTAGATCCCATTGAGCAACGATGTTGATAGGTGAATTATCGGCATCTTTTTGGCTGATAGGTAATTTGTTAGATAGCAATTTTGCATGCGCTAACAATGCTTTCGCATCAAATTTATGAATTCGTTTTTGTTGTTGCTTGAGGACCATATTGTAACGGTCATGAATAAGGCTGCTATTTGGATAATTATTACGCGCTGTATTGAGTGTTAATATAGCCTCAGACCATTTAGATTTTTTAAGATCTTTTTTGGTTTCGCGTATGACAGCCTTCTCATAAGCTATCGCTAATACCTTAACAGTTTTACGTTTCTTAACATAAGCTGCAAATAACTTTTCAGTAGGTGAAATATGCTCTAGAGAAGTTAAGGCAAGACCATATTGGTCGTTATCGACCCATCTGTCTATTTGAGCCATTGATGGCAGACCTTCTTGTTTAGTGAAGGTGGCACAGCCATTTAAAAAGAATAGTTGGCTAAGCAGTAAAATGATGAGGAAATTTCTCATGCTGCCACCTTGTTCGCAACAATAAGCTGAGTTTGTTTGAGAATAACACTTTGGTATTCAGTGGTAAGGCCTTCAATTAAATAGGTTAAAACAGGATTTTTTCGGCTACGAAGTTGAATTGGCATATGTTCTTGTACAAGTACACGTTCACTAACGTCATTACTTTGATAGAGGTCTTTATTAATAACAACTTCACCTGGTGCGGCAAAAGTACAGAGTCGTGAGGCTAGGTTCACAGCATCACCAACAACAGTGAATTCCATACGATCTTTACAGCCCATATTACCGGCAAGCATTTCACCAGTATTAATTCCGATCCTGAATTGCACAGGGAAAAGCCCTTTACTAGTTCGTTCAATATTTAATTGTTCAACAAGTTGCTGAATCAGCACGGCACAAGCAATGGCATGGAAACGGTGGTCATTGTCATCTTCAGTTACACCGAAAACGATCATGGCACAATCGCCCATGAACTTATCAATAGTGCCGTTATATAATTTACTTGCTTCGCCGATGTATGAGAAAAATTCATTTAATAGTTCGGCTGTTGCGCGCGGTGTCATGTGTTCAGATATGTCGGTATAGCCAACGATGTCAGCAAATAACACGGTTCCTTCGACGTGTTCGCCACCAATTTCTACGTTGTCGAGATCACTTAATATTTGTTTAGCAACATTGCTCGATACAAAACGAGAGAAAGCATCTTCAACCTGATTCTTTTTAAGTAGGCCATCGGCCATTGTATTGAAATTATCAATTAAGTTACCAATCTCATCATTACGTCTTTCTTTTATCCGGTAATGATAGTGACCTTGGTCTATTGCACGACTGGCATCCATTAGGTAATTAATAGGTTGGGATATCTTTCGTGCCATAACGAATGAAATGATGACAGCGATAAAGATCATCATGATCGTGGCAGCCGTAACAGCACGTACGGAGTCAGTAATGGCGAGATCGAGTGAGGCTCGGCTGAAAGTAATGAGTACATAACCGGCCGTTACATCAAGGAATTGAACAGGGTGGAGAAATGAAACGAGGTTTTCAGAGACACCCTCATGATTAAATTCCCATTCGTGGGTATTGGTTTTTGTTTTGCTGCCTTTATTTAGACCTAGTTGGCTTGTCCACTTTTCTGTCGGTGTAATTCCGGCTGTTGCGAGAAGCGAGCCTTTGTCATCATAAACAGCTGTGCCAAGAATATTTTCATCATTCGCCATGTTTTTAGTCATAACGCTCAGACTGAGTTTATCGCTGGCAAGAATTTGTTCTTTTACTGATTCAGCTAATTGACTCGCAATAGTATTACCATGCGCATTGATTTGACCACGTAAGAGCTTTTCTTGATTGGTAATAACGACTGAGCCAAGCAGGATCATACCAAGTGTAATTAATAGCGAGATCACAAATGATAGCTTCAAAGCGATAGGGATATGTTTTGGCAACATCTCCGTAATACGCTTTAGCGCTTGTGCATATCTGAACTTCCCGTTATTGAGTGTTTTGCGCAGGGAAAATTCAGACAGCAAATCATCTGATTTATGGTCGAACATCGATTTTGCTCTCTATATATAACCTTTTAAGCATAGCATGGAGTTTTGCACCTTGCCTGTGAATACAGGGTAAAGCGGTGATTTTGTGAATCAAGTCACATTAAGATTATTAATTTATTTAAAATCAATAACATAAGAATGACTATTATCT
The DNA here is from genome assembly GCA_023134145.1 of Sulfuriflexus sp. Classification (GTDB taxonomy): domain Bacteria; phylum Pseudomonadota; class Gammaproteobacteria; order AKS1; family AKS1; genus Sulfuriflexus. Next base: position 44,130 of record JAGLUW010000010.1, read on the forward strand.
TATTTACAGCTCTTTTACAGCTACGCTGTCTGTTATTCGAGGGCTCGTGTAGAATGTGCCACCACGAAAATATTGCTGGAGAGCAACGAAATGACGTTAATTAGAGCTTTTACCGGTCTTCGCCCTGTTTCAAACCGTGCTGAAGATGTTGCGGCCCCTCCTTATGATGTACTGAATTCAGCTGAGGCTCGACAGCGAGTAGAAGGTCGAGAATGGAGCTTTTTGCACATTTCGAAGCCTGAAATTGACCTTGCGGAAGGTACCGATCCTTATACCGATGAGGTATATGCCAAGGGTGCAGAGAACCTACAACATATGATTGATTCACATGTGTTGGCACGAGATGAAAAGCCAAGTTATTACTTTTATCGTTTAGTGATGGGTGAGCATGTGCAAACAGGCATTGTTGCTGCGGCATCTGTTGCTGATTACGATACTAATCGTATCCGTAAACATGAATTTACACGTCCGGATAAAGAAGATGATCGAGTGCGTAATATCGATACATTAAACACACAGACGGGTCCGGTTTTTCTTACCTACAAAAATTCAGCCGAAGTTGATGCGATCGCAGCAAGTGTCACTAGCACAAAAGCCGATGTAGATATTACGGCGGATGATGGCGTACAACATACTTTGTGGTCAGTGTCAGATGAAGAGGTCGTCAGTAAGTTAACCTCAGTATTTGATGCGATGGATTGTTTATATATTGCCGATGGGCATCATCGTTCTGCTGCCGCATCAAGAGTTGCAGCAAAGCGAAAGGCAGAAAATACCTCACACACAGGCGATGAAAGTTATAACTATTTCTTATCGGTTATCTTTCCTGACAATCAAATGATGATCCTTGATTATAATCGTGTGATTAAAGATTTGAATGGTCTAGATGTTGATAGTTTGCTTGCCAAGGTTGCTGAGAGTTTTACAGTCACCAAGAGTGATACTGCGGTTAAACCTAGTGCAAACTGTGAATTTGGTATGTATGTTGCCGGTCAATGGTATAAGTTGGAAATTAATTCATCACTTATTTCTGCGAATGATCCTGTGGCATCACTTGATGTTAGCCTTTTAGCAGATAACTTAATTGATCCAATCCTAGGTGTGAGTGATCCACGTCGTGATAAACGAATCGATTTTGTTGGTGGTATTCGTGGTCTAGCCGAACTAGAAAAACGTGTAGACAGTGGTGAAATGGCTGTGGCTTTTTCTTTATTTGCAACGCGCATTGATCAACTTATGGATGTAGCTGATTCGGGTAATGTAATGCCACCAAAATCAACTTGGTTTGAACCTAAGTTAGCAGATGGTTTGGTTTCACACGTTTTAGATTAATATTAAAAGTACTTTTATGAGGTGCGCGACGATGAGTTTATTCGTCGTCATCTTCACTACTAAAATCGTAGTCAAGAGAAGTGCTTGGTTCTTGTAAGAAGTGACCTTGAATGTAATTGACACCAAACTGCCAAAGTAGCGCAAGGCTATTGGCATCTTGAACAAATTCAGCAATTGTTAACTTACCCATAGAATGAGCAGTTTGAATAATAGATTGTACCGTTTCTTGGTTTTGATCATCGCTGGCTAAGTTACTGATCAAACTACCATCAATTTTCAGATAGTTGGCATCTAAGTGTTTTAGATTCTTAATAGAGTTTAGACCGCTACCAAAGTGATCTAATACAACCTGACAATGAAGTTGTTTGACACCATTGATAAAGTTTTTAGCTTGCGCAAGATACATCACCGCGCTTGATTCATCGAGTTCAAAAATGAGTGAGTCACCAGATAAACGCTGTTCTTTGAGCTGCTCGCTAATCCACGGCAAAAGACCATTATCAGTTAGAGAAGCGCCCGCTAGCTTAATAAAGAACTTAGTTTGCGCCCCCCCTTCGGCTTGAACACTGGCAAGTCGTTGCATCGCATGAGTAATAACCCAGCGATCAATTTGTGGCATTAATTCGGCTTGCTCTGCTGCAGGTAAAAATTGTTCTGGCAAGACTTGGTTGTTGTCGACATCATGCATTCGTAGCAATACTTCGTAATTTTCACAAGTATCGCCATGTAAGCTAACAATAGGCTGGAATGCGAGGAAAAAATTATCATCTGTTAATGCGTTATTAATCGCATCAATCCACCCTGCATTACGCTCCTTGCCTGCTTGTTCATCAGCGACAGGATTATGTAAATGAATACTATTGCCACCATTTTCTTTTGCAATACTGCAAGCAAGATCGGCACGCGAAATAATTTCATGTGTATTAGAGGTATTTTCTCCGATAGGGCTAATGCCAATGCTACAGGTAACCGTAACGGAATTACCACCTACCTCAGAAATATGATCTTCGATGGTTTGACGAATTGTATTAGCATACTTTTCAACACCACTATTACTACTTGTCTCGTTTATTAGTAGAGTAAAGCTGTGATCGCTAAAACGCGCGACAATGTCTGGCGCTTCTACTAAATCAGAAATTACTTTTGCAATATCACTAAGTACAAGATCGCTCGATGCTAAACCGACATTTTGTTTAACGGCAGCAAAATCATCAATATCGATATAAAGCAAAGCACTGTGTGATGATTCTGTTGCTACTTTTGATATTGTCGATTCAAGCACTTCCATAAAATGCTGGCGATTATAGATGCCAGTTAATAGATCTTGCTGGCTCAGAATATTCAGTTGATTTTGGAGTTCCTTATCAGATGCTGTACGAATGATGATCTGTGTACAGGATTCTCCATCGACTGATGCTGGTGTGAATTCCATAACGGCACTAAATTTATTCCCATCGGTACGTAGGCCGCTGACTTCAATATCACCTTTCATTTCACTTTCATTTTTTGTGAATTGGCGAAGGAATTTTTTGAAGGCTTCATGATCGTCTGGAGACACCATATCCATGATTGGCATGCCTTCGATTTCATCGGGATCATCGTAACCAAACATTTCCATATAAACCGGGTTGGCATAAATATGCATGCCTTCATGAACATAAGTAATGGCATCACGAGAACTGTCTAGTAAAGAACGACAACGCTTCTCACTTTCTCTACTAGCCTTATTGTATTGGCGTATTTTCCTTCGATCATCTCGCGCACGTAATTCTCGTTGCACTACATATTGGAGATGTTCCGGATCTTCATCTTTATGAACCAGATCACATGCACCCGCTTTTAAGGCTGCACCGACAGTGATATTTTCGGTACCATTTGCAGCAATAATGAGAGGGATATCACGTTCTGATTTTTGTAGTATTTCGAGTGCTTTGTAGGCATCAATATAAGTTAGCTTGTCAGCGGTGATAATGAGGTCCCAGTTTTTTTCAGTAAGTGCAGTTTCCAGGTCTTCATCATCTTCAACACGCGTTGGACGAACGGCTAAACCAATACTACGTAGTATATTGGTAATTGATTCAGCATCGTTTGATGACTCATCAATGATAAGTAATTGTAGGGTATTATCAGAATCCATTATTATCCCTGTAGAACGTGTGTAATGCTGACTGTTATCAGTAAATAGTATATCAAAAAACCTGAAAAATCATGGTATTGGCAAATGTTTTTTATCTTATTTGAGCCTTTATTCAGGTGTTTAGAGCCTATTTTTATAAAAGAACCTATATAGTTGCGTAGGTTCTGATTGGCGTTGCTAATAATTATAGTAACAACGTGGCATTTTGGAAGGTGGGGAGGTGGTTTATTACAGACTTGACCAGATTGAATCAAAATCATCTTCGTTAATAGTACTTCCCACCGTGTTGCTCATATTTGTTTGTCGAGGGGCATCTTCTTCAAGTACTTTGAATTCAAATTGAGAGAAGCTACGCGTACATTCTAATTGTTTTGATAATACAGCGATAATTGAACGATCTTGAAGGTTAATACGGATACGGCTATCTGGTTTAAACGGCATCGCAGGAGTAATAATCGTTGCCGGTTGTTCAATTGTTCTCAATTCAGGCAGCATTAAGCAACGTAAATAATCTGAACCAGTTTGTGAGTTTTTTTCACCCTCTAAACGTGCGGCAACCGCAACGGCATTGGGCGTTAACATTTCAATACCGAGTTCAATGCTACCACTGCGATTGCTTAGCATCCGGCGTACAACACCAATACCCCATTGCCCAATAGCAATATCATCGGTATCACGTACGGCTAGTAGATCACCAACATGCGCGGAGAAATTAATATCACCTTGTGAAACAAGGCAATAGCCACCGGCACTGATATTGGCCATGCCGAGTTGGATTGTTTCATATTCAAAGCCTTGTTGCGCCGCGGTGTTATTCGCTAGCGAGGCTTTGTCTGGAGCCGTTTTACTTGGGTCGTTTTCAGAATAGGTGTAATTCATATTCCAAACATCTGGACCCTTCACAATGTCAGAGATGGCATGAACACGGGTCGAATGAAAATCAGAAATTTTACCGTTAACATCAGGTTGTTGACCTGCTTCTTCAGGAACAGGTGAGAATACTTGTTCACCGCTTACAAAATGATGTGCTGCACTTAAACCAAAGGCAACATTAGCAAATGATTCATCACGTTGAATTCGCGAGAAACTACGTTTTGATAAAATGCTCCAAGCAGCGAGTAATCGCATGACTAAATCGTCGGATGCTATTTTAAGTAGCTCAGAATCAGATGATTGTAGTTGCTCATTGATGTTAATAATCATTTCACTGGTATTGAGCAAGCGACATGAACGATAGTCATTACTATTGTGCATGGCTAAATAACCCGGTTGGTTATCGCTATCAAGATCGATAATAAATAAACCAGCAGGTGGAGAGCCTTCGGTTATTTTATCTAGTCGAGTAAAACTAACGAATTGATTTAGCAGCGTGCATACTTTATCAATTTCGCCTCTATGCAATCGGTAAGGCATAGACAAAGAGAGTAATAAAATTTTCTTGTAGAGCGTGTCAATACTGCTGTTGCCAGGTAATAAATTCAGTGGGTCTTTAATGACTTGGTTGAGTAAATCGTAAGATTCAATAAAGTGATAAATAGTGTGCAGCTCTTTCCATATACCACGAGGGTAAGGTGCGTACACTTGGTAAGAGCGTAATAATAATAAACCCTGATAACTCATTGCGCGGTGTAATGCAGAAGTGAGTAATTTTAGATCTGGGCGAGAAGATGTTTCTGTTTGTCGTGCAATGATTTTGTAACCAACAGCTAGCTCTGATAATAGAGCCCGTGCGAGTTCCGAGATCTTTCTGTTACGTTTATTTAGCGGCAGAGGACGACCGGCAAAATGTTTTTCGAGTGATTCGACAATGTAATGACATGGTTTCCGTAATAGCTCCATTGCCTTGTAGCGTTGTTGAACGGGCATATCGAGTCGATTAATTTCAACAACGGCTTTAAAGACGAGACGAGATGTTTCACCTAAATTTGCCATTGGCAAACTAGTGATCCATTTTTCCATGAACTTGGGTCGCACATCAAACGACGTTTTATCCGCGCTTTGTTGCGCAGGGATCGCTAACCCAGTTAAATCGACTATCTCAGACATATACCCCATCCCATCATCGAAGCAATACCACTGAACCCCAATCCCCACAATCGGTGTATCAGCGAGCTTATTACCAAGACGGTAAACTATATCAGAAAATCCAGTAACTTGATGATATATATTGCTAATTATAGCGCAGACTTGCCTGTTTCGCCTGCTATTTCACGTACTAGTTTGGGAACGAGATAGCCTGGTAGGCGGGTTTGTAGTTTGCTATGAAGTGATTTGGCTTGCTCATCTGAGACTTCAAAATGTGCAGCACCCGCTACACGGTCGAGCTGGTGAAGGTAATAGGGAAGAATGCTGCAGTCGCTTAATCGTTCGCTTAAATCACATAGAGATTGTGCAGTATCATTTATGCCGGCGAGTAGTACGGCTTGATTGAGAAGTTGTGTGCCGGTTTTAGTAATCGCATTACAGATAGATTTTACTGAGTTATCAATTTCTTGGGCATGGTTAATATGTAGAACGACGATGGTTGTGAAGCGGGTGTTTTCTAAAAGAGTCAGAAATTTAGTGGTGATACGTTCAGGCAGTACCACTGGAAGCCGGGTATGGAGTCGTAAGCGTTTGAGATGAGGGATCTTTTCTAATTTCTGTACTAGTTCTGTTAATTTATTATCAGACAGGCTGAGCGGATCACCACCACTGAGAATGACCTCGTTAATATTATGATCTGCTTTTATTACCGCAAGCGCATCATGCCACTGATTTTTCGCTGGGTTTGATTCAGCATAATTAAAATGACGGCGAAAACAGTAGCGGCAATGGATTCCACAGGCACCGGTAGTCAGAATGAGGGCTCGGCCATGATATTTATGTAATAAGCCGGGGCTTTGTATGGATGCATGGTCACCAACAGGATCAGCCGTAAAGCCATCAACAGTGAGTAATTCATCGCTAATAGGTAGAACCTGACGTAGCAAAGGGTCATTGGGGTTCGCTTTCTCGATCCGAGCCAGATAGGGCAGGGGAACCTGCAGGCTAAATAGTTCAGCAGCTTTGCGAGCAGCGGGCAATAGCGATATGGGTAGCTCTAATCGCTTAAGCAAGTCAGCGGGATCAGTGACAGCCTGAGCTAGGCTCTGTTGCCACGGATTAAGCTGCAAAATTGTTGGTGTTCCCTGTATCATAGGCAAGCAGATTAAATGAATTGCAAACATCATACCGCATGCCAGAGAGGATAGTATGGCCAGTTATAGCACCAATGAATTTCGTAGTGGTCTCAAATTGATGATTGATGGCGATCCCTGTTCCATCGTTGAAAATGAGATCGTTAAACCCGGTAAGGGACAGGCTTTTAACCGCGTTAAGATCCGTAACTTGAAGACAGGGCGTGTTATCGACCGTACTTATAAGTCAGGCGAATCAGTTGAAGCAGCGGATGTCATGGATACGGATATGCAGTACCTCTACAACGATGGTGAGTTTTGGTATTTTATGGATCCAGAAAGCTTTGAACAACTGGGTGCCGATGCAAATGCGGTAGGTGAAAATACCAAATGGTTGAAGGAACAAGACACTTACACAGTAACGTTATGGAATGGTGCTCCACTGACCATTACACCACCTAACTTTGTTTTGCTTAACGTCGCTGAAACAGATCCAGGTGTTCGTGGTGACACATCGGGTGGTGGTGGTAAACCTGCGACCATGGAAACAGGTGCAGTAGTACGCGTGCCATTATTTATTAATGAAGGCGAGTTATTAAAAATTGATACACGCACGTGTGAATATGTCGGACGTGCCAAGGAAGATGACTGATCGCTTACAACACTGGCGACCAACAGCGTCGCTAGATGTACTAAAGAAGCGTGCGGAACTGCTAAGACAGATCCGCGCGTTTTTTTATGCGCGTGATGTGCTTGAAGTAGACACGCCTGCACTTTCTGTTGCGGGTAATACCGATCCGAATATTGAAAGCTTTAGAACAGATTACACTGGCCCAGGTAATACAAACACATTGTATTTACACACTTCCCCTGAATTTTCTATGAAGCGGTTATTGGCAGCAGATAGCGGTGCTATTTATCAACTTTGTAAAGTGTTTCGTAATGGTGAAGCGGGGCGACAACATAATCCTGAATTCACGATGCTGGAATGGTACCGTCCAGATTTCGATCATCATCAATTAATGAATGAAGTTGCTGAGTTAATTAATGATGTGCTGGGTAAAAAGGAAGTGTTAAAAATAAGTTATCAGCAAGCCTTTATAGAGCATGCAGGTATTGACCCTCTGGATACAAATCAAAACGCATTAAAGAAATGCGCCCAACAAAATGGTTTAGAAAAAGTTATCGGCATGGATGAAGCGAGTGTTGATGATTGGTTGGATTTGTTAATAGATCAAGTGGTTGTGCCAAAACTCGGCCGAGGCCGAGTTTTCATATATGACTATCCCGCATCACAAGCAGCACTAGCTGAAATTAGTGAGAGTGATTCACGTGTCGCAGAACGTTTTGAATTATTTATTGATGGTGTTGAGATCGCTAACGGTTTTCATGAGTTGACTGATGTAGTAGAACAGCGGCAACGTTTTGAAAGTGAAAATAAGAAACGTGAAGAAGTTGGTTTATCTAAATTACCCATAGATGAAAATTTATTAGCAGCGCTTGAAGAGGGTTTGCCCGATTGTGCGGGTGTTGCCATTGGTATAGATCGTTTATTAATGATTGTTGCAGGTGTTGATTCAATTTCTGATGTGGTAACAATATCGTCTATTGAATAACACTATGCAAAGGCCGGTAGAGCCAAAATCAAAAAGAACATTCCCCAGATAATTGCAAGTAACTGATTGTCAGTGGTTTCCATAAAAGCCTCGTCGTGAATTTATTTAATGTAAGTAAATTCTAGGCTTCCTCTTAAAATACAACAGCTAACTAATACGGGTTAAAACAGTGAAAAAGTCACACCTGCGATGTTGTGTTATTCACAGGTATGACGATTACTTTAGACTGGAATTGACTTTATTTTTCTACGTATAAGTAGAGTAGCAATGCTAATAAGGATAATGCTAATTACTCCCCACCACCAAGGAATTCTAGGGCCAATAGATTTAATGAATTCTACGTTCCTTATTTTGATACCTATCGGTGTTTTAGTGAATATACTTGCCTTTATCAAGAGAGAATAGCTTCCATCAAGATTGTCAATTATGTCTCCAATCTTCATGCCTTTAGGAATTTTAGTAATAATATCTTTTATATTTCCTGGTCCAAGATAATTTTCATAACAATCTTTTGGTGTAACTCTTATTTCATGTGAAGCACTAGGGTGCTTAATTTTTGTTACTGTAAAGATAGATTGTCTACGACAAATGTTTTTTAACGCCACGAGAGAACTGGCGTTAAATACGCGTTTTACTGTTCCATTTTTCTCAGTCTCACCTTGGATGCGTAGTTCCATGCGATATTTCCCTGGGATTCTATTCTTTGGTGTAAGGGCACTATAGATCCCATCTCCTGCTTTTTCGTCGCCATGTCGTTTTAAATCTCCATCATCGAACAGGCTGATTTTTTTTGTTACAGGTGTTAAGTACTCTTTTGCTAATTTTTCGTTGCGTAATAAAAAGTGTCCTTTCTTTTCTGCAAGTGTAAGTGTGGGGCGATGTTTAACCTTGAATCTTTCAAGCTTTTTGCGATTTACTTTATTCCTAGAAAGGAAACTTCCTTCGCCTATTTTTGGTGATTTCATTATTAGTGTTGCGGTCACCTTGTTTTGTATAGGTTTTCTGTTGCTGAGTAACCGAATTTTAATAGATAAACGATCTCCAACGGTTGAAGTAGATGTTGGTGGAATGAATTCATATTTCACACCTGAATCATCTGCAATGACCCACATATTGTAATTAAGTGTTTGTTCAGTGTTAGATTTTATATCTATAAACCAATCTCCAGTAGCATTAATCATTGAACCATCATCTGCTTTAACTGGGAAGATTGCACTGGCAACAGTATGAGATCCTTTTCTCATTATTTGTACATTGTGGTTAGCAGGCGTCACAGTAATTTTCTTTTTACCCTTTCGAAGGGTAAAGCTCATGGTATCTTTCTTTTGATCTCCAATCCACATTACACTGAAGTTTACTCTCTCTGCCGTGCTATTTAGTGAGAATGGGTGTGAGATGACGACACTATCACGGGTGGTAGAACCTTGCTCATGTGCTACTTTTTGCAGGGTGTTGGTGTTTAAAGCGGTAATGAGCGAATCTATCCAGTCACTAGGAAGATCACTAGCAGCATCATTATGGGCAGCATTGTGAGCAAGGTTCATTGCTGAAATACTGGTTTCACTTGAGATGCCGGCCAGTAGTGTTTGCCAGCTTGTAGTATTGATTACACCAGTACCAATTGTATGAATACGAAGGGTTTTAGGTACTTCATTATCATTGTAGTTGCCGAGTTTATTAGCGTCTCCTGCTATCTCATACGTATCACCATCAGCATCCGCAGCAGTTTGAACGACTAATGGATTTCCGTTTTGCATTCCATCGGTGAAGACAATAATATTTTGGTTGTTATTTTCATCAGGATCGCTGGCGCGTAAGGCAGTAATTGCGGACTGAATACCGCCGCCCATAGCGGTTCCACCTCCGCCAACACGGTCGCATATATCAGGATCTATAGCGTTCACATCGCAAACAAAATTACTAATATTTTGCATATTGGCATCATTACCAGTTACTAGGAGGCTACCTAGCCCCATATAAGGTTGAGGGCTTGAATTAAATAAAACCAGACCAATTCGATCGCCTGGTACCGACATAGGGCTCCACATATCAATGAAAGTTCTTACTGATAAGGACAATAATTTTATTTTGGTATCAGGTGTGGATGAACCAGCGGAAATACCGTTCATACTTCCTGAAGTATCAGCGACGATAACGACATCTAATGGATCATGGGCTGCGCTAGGAATAATGTGGATGGTCATTGTATTAACTGGTGTGCTGAAATCATTTCCATCGTGTACTTCGAAGTCGAAGCTTGCGTAGTTATTTATTGGCATTGCGCCAGCAGCAGGCGTAAATACTAGGTTCGCGATCTGTGCGACGAGGATTATATCTGCATCGGATACATTTACTGCGCTCAACTGCAAAGTACTACCAACAGGTATAGTGATATTGGTAATTCGGATCTGGTTTAATAGATCGCTTTCAGCATCAAACGGATAAGGGAATTCGCTTGAATCGAAGGTATGAGAGGTGCCACTCCCTTCTAGGATATTAATAAAGGTATCAGATGATGTTGGCGGATCGTTTTGAGGCGTGACGGTGACGGCCAGATTTTGGCTTGGTGAAATGATACCACCGGCAGTGACGGTGTAAGGAATATTATAATTGAGCGGTGTTTCACTGCCATCGTGCACGTAAGAGACCACGTTGCCAGCATTAATTTGTGCTTGCGTGAAACTCGTTACATCGACAGCACCAATTTGGAATGTGCCGGGTGTTGCACCGAGTGTGACGTTATAAACCAGTTGTGTTGGATCGGTGATCTCGGCATCCACCGCCATTAGGTCAGTGGCCGTGATACCTACCGAACCCATTTCATCGACGGTAATCGCATCATCACCTGAGAAGGTGGTGGGATCATCTTGTGGCGTGACGGTGACGGCCAGATTTTGGCTTGGTGAAATGACAGCACCGGCAGTGACGGTGTAAGGAATATTATAATTGAGTGGTGTTTCACTGCCATCGTGCACGTAAGAGACCACGTTGCCAGCATTAACTTGTGCTTGCGTGAAACTCGTTACATCGACAGCACTAATTTGGAATGTGCCGGGTGTTGCACCGAGTGTGACGTTATAAACCAGTTGTGTCGGATCGGTGATCTCGGCATCTATGGCTTCCAGATCGGCCATTGTTATATTAACCGAACCCATTTCATCAACAGTGATGGCATTGTCAGCCAAGAAGGTGGTGGGATCATCTTGTGGCGTGACGGTGACGGCCAGATTTTGGCTTGGTGAAATGACGGCACCGGCAGTGACGGTGTAAGGAATATTATAATTGAGCGGTGTTTCACTGCCGTCGTGCACGTAAGAGACATCACCGGCATCAATTTGTGCTTGAGTGAAGCTGGTGACATCGGCAGCACCAATTTGGAATGTGCCGGGTGTTGCACCCAAGGTGACGTTATAAATCAGTTGCGTCAGATCGGTGATCTCGGCGTCCACCGCCATTAGGTCAGTGGCCGTGATACCTACCGAACCCATTTCATCGACGGTAATCGCATCATCACCTGAGAAGGTGGTGGGATCATCTTGTGGCGTGACGGTGACGGTTAAGTTTTGGCTTGGTGAAATGACGGCACCGGCAGTGACGGTGTAAGGAATATTATAATTGAGCGGTGTTTCACTGCCATCGTGCAGGTAAGAGACATCACCGGCATCAATTTGTGCCTGAGTGAAACTCGTTACATCGACAGCACCAATTTGGAATATGCCCGGTGTTGCACCGAGTGTGACGTTATAAACCAGTTGTGTCGGATCGGTGATCTCGGCATCCACCGCCATTAGGTCAGTGGCCGTGATAACCACGGTGCCCATTTCATCAACGGTAATCGCATCATCACCTGCGAAGGTGGTGGGATCATCTTGTGGTGTAATTGAAATATTAAAGGTTTCGGTTGTTCCTGATGTTGCACCATAACCATCTGTAACGGTAAACATAAATGAATCAGAGAGTGTTTCTGAACCACTATGGGCGTAGGTGACAAGGTTGTTAAGGATATCTTGCTGGGTGAAAGTACCATTAGTTGGTAATGCAACGCCGCTGAGCTGGATTGCCCCATTAGTTGGTAAGTTCGTAACAGTGAATACGATATTGCTGTTATCAACCCCGTGGTTTGTTATGGATAAATCACTTGTAGATAAAACTGTTGTTGAACCTTCATTTACGGTTAGAGGATTGGTGACGCCATGGCTAACTAAACTTAAATCGGTATTGTAAATGATTAGAGCAAAATCTTGTTCGAATGTGATGCTTTCATCAACCCCCTCAGTTGAAGGATCATCAGGAGGTCCATTTCCAGGTATGCTATCACCCATAATGCTGGTAGGTATTACTCGGACAGTAAAAGGTTTGCCTACTATAGACTCTACACCTGCTCCGACAATTATGGTTGAGGGAGACCAGATACTTTCAACGTTGTTATCAGAATCAGCACTTCCTCCTGTTTGTGAAACATCAAGTATAAAATTATTCCCACGAAATAATGCGCCACCGGAGCAATCTGCAGCAGAAGAATTTATACAGAGACTAAGATCAAGATCATTTTTTAATCCACTACCGGCCGCATCGGTCCAAACAAGCGTGACTCGGAAAGGGTTATCTGTAATGACACCAGAAATTTCATAAGTGGGGTTGGTTGAGTTATCAAAATCTAGTAATTGGTCTCTTATCAAACGAGGTGACAGATCAAGTGCACGTTCTATATTTAAGCGCCCCATTCCTTGTATATTTGAGGGTAAATCGTATTCATGACCAGGTGAGCCTGAAGCAATCTCAAGACCACTAGCACCGGGGTTGCTTATATATGTTGTTGTGTTCATCAGCCAGGCCTTTATTAAAGCAGGAGATGGGCTGGCATTTGGTAAAGCGGGCATTGTTTCGATATTCATGTACTTAGTAGGATTATTATTTTTATTATCAATAAAACGCTGCTTTAGTAATGCAGCCGCGCCACTCACAGCCGGTGCAGCAAAACTTGTTCCGGTATCCCTTCGATACAAAGCTTGTTCTGGATTGGTGGGTGGATAATGGTAAGGTCGACAGCCATCATCATCAGTCACTAAGGTATTGAATTCCGTGATCGGCGCAGTGGGGGCCGTGGAGTGTTGCGGAATAGCGCCATATATACGCGTTCCCGGTGCAACAAGATCGGGTTTAAAACGACCATCGGCGGTGGGCCCGCGACTTGATAAAACGTGCCAATCTTGAGCACTACCTACTTGAGATAACGGTGTGCAATGTGATTCTGGAAATCTATCCGGATCGCTAGTTTGATCAACCCCTTCACTTGCCCCAACGGTGATCACATTTTTTGCAACAGGAGCGCCTAGCCAGATAGAATTTGTTTGTAAACCGTAATTTTCACTTGAGCAAATAGCGCTACAAATTGTTGGATCTTGTCCCGTTACTAGAGTGTTTAAACATAGCAAATCTGAAGGCGCATTAAGAAACCCAGTGTTACCGGCTGAAGAAACAATAGATAATTGTTGGTAACCGTTACTGTTATTTGAATCGGCATCACGAACATGGTTATCAAAAATCAAAGCCGTTGCGTCATATGTGGCGTTACCTACCTTGGTGTTAGACACTGGGTCACAATTTGAATAACCAATTACTTCATCATCACTTGGGTCAGGAGTACCTTTATTATCAATTATTGGAGATGAACTTCCTCCCCAACTATGATTAGAAATGCGAGCATTGTTTGTATACGCTGCCTCTAAAGCTATTGAAATGGTTGTGGCAGAGGGGTCGATAACAAAATTACCATCTGCTTCAACGTCGTTAAATAATCGTGTGTTTCCTATTCGTGCATAGGGCGCGATACCGAGGGAGAAGTGGTAGTTGTTCGTATCTTGATCAAGTGGTCCTGTGGTACTTGGCGTAATAGTATAGTCGCTTGAATCAGTAAAGGTTCCAGCAAGTTCATTCGGGCCATTGTTGTATCCTGCTGCAACAGAGGCAACTAGAGTTTCATGTCCATTAATATCTCTTGTATTTTCAGCAGTGGTAGATATACCTGTACTGGAAAAAAGTATTGGGCTAATACTTTGAGAGTAAATAAGTCGGCTAGTAGCGCCGGCACCATTTAAAGTAAAGGCAGGGTGTAAGTCGGCAAGCACTCCAGTACTTTGTCCACCATCAACGCCATATCCTGCAATATCAATATTAAAGGTCGTGAAGGCGTTAGCATCATCAAAATTAAAATTATCACATAGAAAACTCAAATAACCATCCGTTGGTAGCATTCTATTTGTTTTTATGGGCTCGTCATTGCCAAGGCAGGATATAGAGGATACGGGGCCAGGTAAGGCAGGAAGAAAACCAGACGGTTGAAGTTTATTAGCCACGATTAACGCATCGGATTCACCAGCACCGGAAGGAGGGAAATATTTGTTAACATTTAAAATGGCAGGCTGACTTGTAATTTTGTCAATATGCGCAGGCTTCAACCTAATTCGAATAATTAATTTACTGTTCGTTTCGTAGGGTTCGCCATAGATCTTAACTGCAATTTTTTGAATTAAATTTAAAGCAGCTTTGTAATTTAATTTTTTGGATATTTCTATGGTTAGGTCAATTTCTTGTGATAGGTTAGATGTATTTTTATCGCTAGGAATATGCACGCCTTTCTTTTTATTTACATCATACTCGCCAATCCAGATAATAGATTTTTTTATTTTTTTATTTCTATATAATTTTTCTAGTTCACCTTCACTAGCATTAACCAATAAAGTGTTTCGAGGGTAATAATCGATAATAGTTAGTTTATTAATGGACGCTATCTCGTTGCGCCAAGAGTTTTTTATTGGCCCCGCAAATTTAACAAGAAACAGCATTTGTTTAGTATTGTTTCTTGCTTTATAAGCTTTAGCTATATCAGTATTAATAGTTGTATTGTTTAATCTAATTAAGTTAGGATTTTTTAAAAGAACAATATCCCTCTTTAATTTTTCAGGTAAGCTTTCAAACTTCTTTCGAGGCATGATGGCTAAAAACTTTTCACCATAATTAATAAAGGTTTTTCGCCAGTCAGAGAATAACTTCAGTTTGGATGTTTTTTTGCTGATAAAAAAATGAACTGATTTGCTTTTTACAGGAGAGACATAAGCCTTCTTTTTTATCTTGCCTTTATTTTTGTCCAGATCGGGTATCGCAATATTTAGAGAGAGAGTTACTGGGGTCTTGTTTTTTTTAACAAAGGGTGATTTTTTATTTACTTCAGAGTAAACATTAGTACTAATAACAGATAATATTATCGTAGCAAAAAAAAATCGCGACAACATGGGTGACTCCCCTAGAGATTTATAATTTTTGTTGTGTCAGCCCCCCTAATTAAAATTAGGGGGTGAATATAATTTTTATTAAATGTCGGGTAGGGCGACATTACCATTTGGTGCACCGGTTGCAGTTACACCACCACCAGTTATGTTTGAACCAGTGTCAGGAGTTTGAAAGGAAATTTCAGAACCAACATCACTTAGCAGTGAACTAATATCAGTAAGTTGTTCATTAATACCGTTTAAATCATCATTAAGTGGTTGGTCTGTATTCAATGCAATATCTGGACCTGATGTATTATTGCTTTCACCAGCAGTGCTTGTACCACCAATATTATTTAAAACTTGTTTGCCACCATTTTCTAGAATGATGCCAGGGAAGTAACGGAAGCCACCAGAGATAATTTTTATTTCGGATACACCCGGAGCCGGTGTTTCACTGAACTTTACAACTTGTGCTTTGGCATTAGGACCAAGCGTAAGCATACTTTCGTCATCAAATAAGATGGTGACGTTGCCTTTAGCGCCGGTAGTAATAGTGTCGCCAACCTTGATGCCGCCATTGGTTTCAAAATCACCTTTGCCTTCGATTTGGCTGTCGATAACAATCGCGCCAACGCCAATATCGGCTTGAGCAAGTGGGCTCAATGAAATTAAGAGGATGGTTGCAAGCGCGAGAAGATGCGCGCCATTGAAATGATGAGTTGTTCGTTCCATTGTATTGCTCCATTGCTAATCTAAGCATTGCAAATTACAC
Source organism: Sulfuriflexus sp. (assembly GCA_023134145.1). Taxonomy (GTDB): domain Bacteria; phylum Pseudomonadota; class Gammaproteobacteria; order AKS1; family AKS1; genus Sulfuriflexus. The sequence continues at coordinate 60,416 of JAGLUW010000010.1, forward strand.
GTTTTCTATACTAAAGATTGTAAGCCTCTGAGGGGGATCTACAAGGGGAATATGCCTCTTTTCCTGTAGGTAATATCTCACATAATGAGAGAGTGATAGAAAGGGAGGTGGTGATCTATTTTGAATTCAGTTACTTAGAAGAAGACAGAGATTGCCCCATGCGCACAGTGTCTGCTGCGGTGAGATTATCGTGCCAATTAATGGCATCTTTAGCGAATAATAGGATAACGGTTGAACCCATATTAAAGCGGCCCATTTCATCACCGCGCTGCAATTCAATAGTTTGTTTATCGTAACGCCAAGTGTTGATTTCCTTGCCGTAGGGCGGAGTGACCATGCCATGCCAAACAGTTTCCATGCTGCCGACATTAATCGCACCGACTTGAATCAGAGCCATAGGGCCATTTTCAGTGTCAAAGATATTCAACACGCGCTCATTAATAGCGAATAAGCCTGGGACGGTTTCAGCGGTATAGGTATTCACGCTATAGAGTTTGCCCGGCACATAAGTCATTTCGCGCAAGCAGCCATCAAGCGGCATGTGAATGCGGTGGTAGTCACGTGGTGATAAATAAATAGTACAGAAGCTACCATTGCGAAAACTATTAGCCAGTACGGCTGAACCACCTAATAGGGCAGTGAGATCGTAATTATGATTTTTTGCTTGTACCAAGGTGCTGTCAATAATAGGACCGATTTGGTTAATGGTGCCGTCGACAGGGCAAGCAATACCATTATCGCAAATGGGGCGGGCATCATCACGTAGTGGCCGCGTGAAGAAACTATTGAAGTCTTTGTATGCAGTCGGCTCGGGCTGTATGGCAAGACTCATATCTACGTTGAATTGTTTGATAAAGGTTTTTATTGACCAATTTTTAAACCAGGGACTGCGAATACGTGTGATCTTATAAACAAGGTTGGACAAACCATGTTGTGGAATAATGCGGATGAAGAAATTAGTAATGGCAGACATAATAATTAGTGGTGCATATGTTGGTGGTGATCAGAGCCAGAGACTTTCTTGACAGTAAAGCTTGAAGTCATTGAGTTTCCATTACTGAGTTTAAAATTAATATCTACTTTTTCTCCTGCACGTAATGGTGTGACAGGATTAAACAGCATCATGTGCATGCCTTCTGGCTTTAATACGGCGGACTCTTTTGCGGAGATCGCAATAGATGCTTGTTGTCGCATTTTAGTTAGGCCATTTTCTGAAATTGTTTTATGAAACTCAATTTTTTTAAAAGCCGAACTGCTTGCGCTAACGATTTCAATATCACTTGATTGATCATTTTTAAAGATTGCATAGGCAGCCTGCACACGACTGACCGGTGGTGCTTCACGAATCCACGCATCGTCTATTGTGAGATTCTCAGCGACGACAAACGGTGAGGTTAATGTGATAAGTAATACTGCGATAGCATTTTTAAAATTAAACATTATTCTTGCTCGTGTATGTATCTAATAAGATTAAATTCATTGATTAGTTTGGCTGGATCGTGAGGTGCTGAAAACAGCGCATGTAAATTACCTTGTGGATTTACCAGCAAAATAGCACCGCTGTGTTGCACTTCGTATTCGGCATCATCTGGCGACTTCTTGCTAATAAAGTAAGGAATGCCAAATTGCCTAGTGATGACATCAATCTGCGTACTAGATGTTCCTGTTAAACCAATAAACGAGTTATTGAAGTAAGGAATGTATTTACTGAGTATTTCAACGGTATCACGCTCTGGATCAACCGAGACCATAATGAAACGCGGCACAACTTTATCGGGTTGATTTTTTTCTAAATTAGTCGCCATTACGTTCATGGTTGATAGCGTATTTGGGCAAACGTCAGGGCAATTGGTGTAGCCAAAAAATATAAATGACCAATTGCCTTTTAATGAGTCTTGCGTAAATGTTTTATTAGTATGATCGGTTAATTCAAATGGGCTAATTATTCTAGGCACACGAAATACGGTTGCACTGAGATTATCTAAGTCTGAACGATCTACGCGGCCACTTTGATAAAGGGTAATACCAACGATTGAAACGACTGCGATGATCGTGAGGATCAAGGTAATAAAGAGAGATTTGCTCATGCTGTGTATTGCCTGAATATCTAATTAATGAGGCCGCATGATAGCAGATTTAGGCCATTGGTAGGTCTATTTTGTGGTCATGACATTTACCGCCTGCCAGTCATCAGGTGGCGGGTTAATGCGGAATTCTGCTATGAGTTTCAGGTACATATCAGCAGTGAGATTTTCATCGTATTTGTCGTACCAATATTTAAAGACTGGCTCAGCGCTATCCCAGTCGCGGTCACGGTAGTTTGCGAGTGCTTTTTCCCAATCGGCAAGGTCTTTGCCCATCTCGGCATCAGGTTCACCACGGCCAATAACTTCATGAATCGGTACGGCCAGCTCTTTACCTTTAACAACAACACGGTCGAGTTCGCGTCCATAGAATAGGTCATTAACGGAGAGCCAAGTGCTTTCAGAAAGAATTAAGCGCACACCATAATATTTGGTGAGGCCTTCAAGACGCGCACCCAAATTAACATTGTCACCAATTAGGGTGTAACTAAGACGGCGATCAGAACCCATGTTACCAACGCGCATGATACCGCTGTTGAGTCCGATACCAATTTGTACCGAGGGCAATCCTCTTTCTAACCAGCCAACACGTAATTCATCGAGTCGTTCAAGCATAAGCAAGGATGCTTCGGTAGCCAGTGCGGCATGATTTTCTTGTGGTAACGGCGCACCCCAGAAAGCCATGATGGCATCGCCAATGTATTTATCGAGTGTGCCGTCTTTATCAAAGACGATATCAGTCATGGGTGAGAAATATTCATGCAAGAATTCTGTAAGGGCTTCTGCTTCCATGCTTTCTGAAATGGTGGTGAAACCACGAATATCAGAGAACAACACAGTTAAGTCTTCTTCTGCACCTTTAAGACTCAGTAGCTCAGGATTCTCTGAAACTTGTTCAGCCAGTTGCGGCGAGAGATAAAGGCCAAGCGCGCTTTTGTATAAGCGTTTTTGACGTTCATCAATAATAAATCGCATGGTGGTTGATTGTGCGTAAAGGATGGCAATAAAACTAACCGGAACAATAATGCTAAAGGTCATTCCCCATTGCACAAAGAATGTACTAACGTATAAAAATAATAAAGCAGTAAGGCCTAGTACGATGGCAAGAGATTGCATCGGTTTTAATCTTGTTACGGCTAACATGACGAGCGTAAATAAAATAATCAGTATTGGTATTTCAAGCCAAGGAGCCCATGCCGGTTTGTAAAAGCTATCACCATTGAGAATATTTGAAACGCCATAGGCAACGAGTTCAGTTCCCCAGATTTTACCAACCGGGGTATTGTGATAATCATGTAACAGGTTTGAGTCTGAACCAAATATAACTACTTTTCCCTTGATTGCATCTAGTGCAATTTTGCCATTAATCAAATCGTGCGCACGGTACTGCGGGATGCGCGATTCATATTGTCGATTATAGAAATTGATTTGTATTTCACCGGCAGGGTCAGTGTGTATTTCATGCTCCCCGACGCGAAGCTTTTCAGCTTTACCATTATTGAGTGTGAGCTTGTATGATTTTTCTTTTGTGTAAATACGCGCGGCTTCTGAAATAGCATTCATTAAGTAATAACTTTTAGGTTTCTCGCCGGTTGTTTGTAAACGGTGAAACAGAGGAGCAGAACTTATCGTGCCATAACGATCATTGTTTACCCAAGCAAAGCCTTGTCCTTTAGCCCTAAGTTGTAATGGTAAGATAGATGTGCGTACACCTTGAATACGTTGGTACGGGAAAACTTCTATTTCACCTTGGCCTTCAATTTCAACTTTACTCTGGGATACAATGCGTACCATATTGGCAGCATATTGTTTACGTTGTTGTTCATTGGCGAATTCACTTTTTCGAGCCAGAATATAAATTAGCGCGTAGTTGAGCTTAGACAGTGAACGCTTTAATTGGCCATCAAAATTAAGTTCGCGAACTAATTTAAGGTAGGTTTGTTGCGGCATGTCACTGATGTGTTTGCCTAATGATTCTAAGACCCAGGGAGCTTGGGGCCATTCAAATATCATATCAATGAGTACTGCGCGTGGCTGCATTGCAGCAAGTGTTCTAAATACATCAGCATGAACTTTACGAGCGAGAGGCCAGGTGTTTTGTTCTGCAATCAAATCACCATCGAGATTGATGAGTACCACATCAGGATGCGGGTCATCGTTGCGCAGCGCCATTAAGGCAGTTTGGTAGTAGCTATCTGGTTTTAATATTGTGCCAAAAAATTTTCGTGAACTTTGGTTAAAGTCGATGGTGCTAACTTCTGCTTTATAGGGCAGGGTGCGGAACACCCAGGTTTCAGCAAAAACGTATAGGCCGAGATAAATGATCAGAATGAGAGCACTGACCAGTGGAATAAGGTTCTTGGTTATAAATTGTATCATTCGCCGTCCGTGGCCAATGCTTAGAAGGAGTAAATTAGGTTGATGCCAGTCGTTTCTTGGTCATAAACGAATGAAGTGAGTGACGAATCAGCATCATAGTAACGGTAGTATATTTCATTACGTAAACTACGGTTCCAAACTTTACCTACTTTAAAAGAAGTTTCTTTGTAAACATCAGTACGTTTGGTTGGATTTGGTTCATCGTAATCACGATCTTCTTTTCGGTAAGAAACATCGACATAAGTTGAAAACCAAGGTAATGGTGTAAAGAAACCAATGCGGTATTGATCAGATTCATATGAGAAAGTACTAGTGCCATCGGTATCATTTTCACGGTGACGGTAGTCAAGAGATACAGATGCACCTTGTGCAATAAATGGCAGCAAGACTCGGTTATTCAATTCCAGATCATATTTCTTGGCATCTTGAAGACTATTCTGTTCGAAAGTATCATCGGCAACACGGGCTACTACTGATAGACGGTAATTTTTAGTAATCTTTTGATTGTAAGTCAGAATAGCGCGGTTGGTTGCAATGAATTCCTCATGACCAAAACCAACTAACTCATGTTCTACTGCAAGTTTAGCATCCCAGCCGTAACCAACCATACCGGCATGCACGCCAGCACGTGCTAGTTCAAGTTCAAAATTATGTGCTTCATTCTTTTTGTAAAATTGATCTAAAAGTAGGCCAGTCGCACCAACATAGAATCGTTTGCCTATACGGTGATTGTATTGTGCAGAAGCAGTCACTACCCAACGAAAATCTTTAATATTGGTGGAGTTGGTATTTCCAGACTCACTGGGTGCAGAAGAAATATTGGTATCACGTTCGTACGCAAGAATAAGTGAACCACGGAAGCCCTTAGGTCGGTAACTCAGCCCCGTTTCAGCAAGTGCCAGCTCAGAAGATGTTTGATAAGGATCATCATCACGTTCAGCTATACGACCAAAGTATTCACGTGCTTGTTCTTCGTTTTTAGCAAGGCGGTGGCCTTTTGCGGTAATGAATAAGGTACGGCTAGAGTCATCACCTGCAGCAATAAGTTGATCACCAGCTTGGGCCGTTACTTGACCATTTTCAGATTTAAAACCTGCAAACATTAAGTAGGTAAGGGCACCTTTATTACCGGGGGCGGCTTTCAGGGCTTGCTGGAATTTTTTAATTGCTTTTGGATAGTCACCCTTGTTGAAGGCGACAATACCGATAATGAAAGGGCGTTGAAAACGAATATCGTTAGCAGGATTTACAGCAACTTTTTCTTCGGCAGCAATTGAAACAGTAACGTGCGTAATACTTAGCAGTGCTGTAAGCGCACAAATCGTTAATACCCTAATCATTTTCCCTGACTCCCATTCCCTGAATTTTCTTTATTTATAATTAGTTAGCGTGATTTTATCGTGCTATTTGTTAAGAATCAATAGGTTTGTAATAGAATTATGCTTTACAGAAGACAGCGATAAAGCCACTTAATTGATTATTAAGATTTACTCAATGTTTGATTAGGCGCATTTGTTGTTGAATCAGATTTATGGTTAATTTACTTTGTTGAGCAAGACCACACCTACTGGGCCTACTGGGCCTACTGGCGCGGGTGCTTGAACTGGTTCTGGCGCTAAAACGAGTGCTGGAGCTGTGTAAATTGGCACATCGTAAGTTGGTGTGGCTTCAAATGCTTGTGGTGTGGTGAGGGATATAATGCTATCGAGCTCTGCATTAGCACTAGAAAGTGACTTGGCATTCTTCTTTTTGTTTGTTGGATTTAGAAAGCCGATTAGGATGCCGCTTTTATTAAATACATCAACACTACCACTAAAATTACCTTGGCTATTTTTAACTGTGCCACTCAGACCATTCGTAATAAAGGCTGTTATACCTTTGAGTTTATTAACGCCACCGCCTTGAGGAGTATCGGGGGTAATTGGTGTCGTATCGGAAGCAGCTGTATTACCAAAGGTCATGTTACCTTGGTTTTTAATCAGACTAAGAGGGCTATCGTTAATTTCGAAAGATTGAGAACCACCATTTATTCCGTCTTCGCCAGTACTAGTTGGACCAACTTTGGCTGCTACGATAGAGTTAGCCTTTAAACTATTACCACTACCTGTTTCGGGAGCAACTTGATCTAAGTCGGCTTGGTCATTTTTCTGTTCAGCATCGCTTCCAGCTTCGGTAGGGATGGTTTCTTCGATTCCCTCTGGTTGAAGACCATTGCCCTGGCTGTTTTCGGCATTCCCATTGCCCGTGTTATTACTATTAGATTTTTTTGTTGATGGGCTCTGCTCATTGGAGACCACTGAACTTACTTGTAGGCCGATATTATTTTGAGGAGCATTAGCAACAGCACCGGCTTTACCTAATAACTTATTACCAACGGCAATAAATTGAGCACCACCATTTTCAAGAATGTCACCTGGAAAATAACGGAATTGTCCATTGTGAACACGGATAATACTGCGACCAGGTTTACCGTCTTTGGCTTCCTCATAAACTTCGACGCTGGCATGTGCACCTGGGCCGAGTGTCAGCATGCTTTCATCATTAAACAGAATTGTGGTACTGCCTTCGCCACCTGTTTTTAATGCATCACCTTCATCAATGGTGTCATTAACGACAAACTTACCTTTACCAACAAGACTAGAATCGACAGCAATCGCACCAATGCCAATTTCAACTTGCTTGGCGGATGATAAAGAACTGACAAACAACAGATTACTTGTTATTAGAATAATAGATAATTTTTTAAATGTTGAGTTCATCGTTCTTTTCCTTGAAGAATAAGCGACAAGAATCCTTAGGTAGCCGCTTGTGATTTTGGGTTCAAATATTTGCTCATTATTTGCACACATTTTACGCTTCTGATTGCGTTTTTTCTATCATAAATATCTTAATTCCTTGTAGGAAATAGACTACAAAAATACTTTATATGTAGTCATAAACATCTATTTATATAGATATTTATGATGATCTAAGTCTATGAGAAAGGACTAAAAAGAACAGGGAATTATGGCTCGCGAACGGTGTGACATATTCACACGTGCTGCAGTCTATGCAGGCTGGGGCTTGTAGAGCGAATTGGAGATTTAGCGGTTTCGCCCGAGAGCTTTTCCGTTGTTGCTAGGATGAGAAATGCTTGCACTAGGGACGTCTGGAGTAGGGATATTCACATTTGGAATGCCAATATCAGAGAGATTATGATTCGGCGTATTGCCAATAGGTAATTCCTTTCCAGATGGTAAAGAATTTTGCCCAAAGATTAGGCTTGTTGCTTGAAGAGCAGTGGAAGATCCTATGAGGCGCAGATCTGAACCTTCGTTACTAAATATATTAACTGCACCTTGGAATTTGCTGGTATCTCCCAATACGTGGCCAGTGAGTCCACTGGAGGCAAACAGACTTAAGCCACCGGTGCCGATAGCGGGGACTTCTAATGTACTTACTCTATTCTTTTGTCGTACAGAAGGAATGATTTGTTTTATTGGATGATTGTCCACGGGTGCTTGAGTTTGGCTATCAGCCGTTTGGCCTAATAATTTATCGCCAATGGCAACAAATTGTGAGCCACCACCGGCAAGGATATTACCGGGAAAGTAACGGAATGAACCTTCAATGATACGGATGATACTGCGTCCAGGTTTATTGTTAGTTTCGTCGTATTGGTCGAACTTGGCATGTCCGTTTGGACCTAGCATAAGCATGCTTTCGTCGTTAAACAGAATTGTGACATTGCCGTTGGCACCGATCTTTAATTCATCGCCTTCGTTAATGGAATCACTTGCTCTAAAAACACCTTGACCGACAATAAGAACATCTTTAGCGATAGCTGCTACGCCAATTTTATTTTGGCCCGCAGCAAGGAATGAGTTAGCAAGCAGGAGGCTGCTAGCTAGGAGAATGGTGAATATATTTTTAGGTACAAAGTTCACATTCAGTCTCGAAAAAATATTGCGTAATGACAGGTTTAATTGTTATGTGTTATCGAGCCTACGCGCTCATTTCCATACACTTACATTAGAACAATTTTACGTGAATAATTGTTATATTTTTATAGAATCATTTCTCGGAACACTAAAATTACATATAATATCAATGTGTTACGATTTTTCTGGGTAAAAATAATAAGCAAACAGGCTTATTATTTATACGGCTATTTTACTAGTTTTTCGAAGGGACTGTAATGGCAAATTACCTACAAGCGTGTAGGTAATTGTTTTTAAGTTATTGAAATTAAAAGCAATTATTTTTTAGGAAGTAGAAGTGTTCTCGCGGCTTGTTCCATAGCTGCTTTCGCCTCTGGCGGCATGTAGTTTTCATCATGTTTTGCTAGCACTTGGTCTGCTTTGAATTCACCTGTTTGGAGTAACTTTCCTTGCACCACCACGCCTTGTCCTTCGCGGAATAGATCCGGCAGGATACCTTTATAAGTCACGTTGATATCTTTGATTGTGTCGGTGACGGTAAAGCTGACCTTTAGACCATCTTTGTTATGTTTAACGCTGTTGTCTTTTACCATACCGCCTAAACGAAAGGTTTGGTTAATCGGCGCTTTGCCTTCGGAAATATCTGTTGGCGAGTGAAAGAAGACGATGTTGCTGCTAAAGGTATTCAGAATAAGCAGGGTTACTGCGCTTAAACCAAATACAGCTAATGCAATAAAACTAATTTTCTTATGACGCGGTTTCATGTTGCTGCCTTATCTTTCGTTGTTGTGCGCGATATTTACGTAGCGGTAACCATATATTGAGGCCAAGAATAACAAACGCGAGTATATAGCTGCCCCATACGTTGAAGGCATGTCCTCCCATGTTAAAGAATTCAGCCCAGTTCATGCGCCTTGCTCCTGCAGCCAACGTGAATCGGCTTCGTTGTCGAGAATACTTGATCGCATACGTATAAGGACAACACTGACGTAGAAAAGTTTAAAAGCGACAGCCATGATAAGTAGTGGCGTTAAAATGCTGCTATGAATTCGTGGGCCATCGATTCGAGCTACTGACGTTGGTTGGTGCAGGGTGTTCCACCATTCTACTGAATAATGGATTACGGGTAGGTTGATAACACCAATGAGTAATAAAATAGCACCTGCTCGTGATGCGCGGCGAGGATCATCAATTGCCGAGTGTAATGACATAAAGCCAAGATATAAAAATAGCAGAATTAATTCTGATGTGAGTCGTGCATCCCATACCCACCATGCTCCCCACATGGGTTTACCCCAGAGTGAACCGGTGAGAAGCGCAAGTAGAGTAAACGAAGCACCAATTGCAGCGCTGGCGGTAATGAAAGTGTCGGTGAGTTTTATTTTCCAAACAAGTCCAATTGCGGCAGCGCCAGCCATCATTGCGTAGATGAACATCGACATCCATGCTGCGGGCACATGAATGAACATAATACGAACTGTTTCACCTTGTTGGTAGTCAGGTGGAGCGACAAATAAACCAAGATAGAGACCAGCGCAAATAGTCAAAATGGCGAGTGTGCCAAACCACGGTAAACATTTACCAGCAAGAGGGTAAAAATATTTTGGTGCAGCGTATTTTTGAAATATCACTGCAATGTTCCTTGAGCGTGTAATGTTTGCATGGGCATAGTTTACCAGAACTTGTTTTCTAAAAGTGCCTACTAGTCTAAGGATACTCTTAATGCATAACTGGTGACCCAGGGTGCAAAAATGAGTGTTATTATAAGGTATGCGCCGATGAGGGATAAATGCCCTTCGGCTGAGAATCCATTACTCGCCGCGATAATCGCGCCAGTGGAAAAGATAAGCACCGGTATGTAGAGCGGTAAAATCAGCAGCGCCAATAACACGCCGCCACCGCGAAGCCCTAATGTAAGCGCAGCACCAATGGCACCGATGAGGCTTAGAATAGGTGTGCCGAGCAAGAGGGTTAACATGGTGTAAATCAGGGCGGTTGAGGACATATCCAAACTAAGTGCAAGCAGCGGGCTGATTAAAACCAAAGGCAGGCCGGTGGTTAACCAATGCGAGACGATCTTCGCGAAAACTAAAACACTGGCTGGTTGCGGTGTCAGTAGCAGCTGCTCAAGTGTGCCATCGTGTAATTCATTATTGAATAGACGTGCAAGGGACAGAAGCGTGGCTAATAGTGCCGCAACCCAAATTACCCCGGGGGCGATGGTGCGTAATATTTCTGGTTCTGGACCAACACCTAAAGGAAATAAGCTGATAACAATAATAAAAAATATCAGCGGCGTAAGTATGTCGTTACGTTGCCGATAGGCGAGTAACAATTCGCGTTTTAATACGCGTTGCCATGATGCAAGTAGCCCTAGGTTATGTGTCATGAACCCAGCACCACATTAATGCTGACATGCGAAATAAAACTCGCTTCTTGGTGTGTTGTTACTATCGCCATACCACCATTTTCTAAATGCTTAGCAAGACGTTGACTAAACCATTCAACGGCATCCACGTCGAGTGCGGCGAGAGGTTCATCAAGAATCCAGAGTTTACGTGATTCAAGTAATAATCTTGCAAGCGCAACACGACGTTGTTGGCCTTGCGATAAAAGCCGTAAGGGTTTGTTGAGATGATGACTTAAACCAACTTCTTCAAGCGCAGAAAAAACCATTGTGCTGTTTGATAGTTGTTGGGTAGAAAGTTGCAGATTTTCTAGTGCATTCAGATCGCTGTGCATGCCATGACGATGACCTATATAAAGAAGGTCGGCATTAAAGGCATCACGGTTAGACTCAATATTTTTTTGTTGCCAAGAAATATCGCCATTTACAGGAAGGGTTAAACCGCAAAGCATGCGTAGTAAGGTTGTTTTGCCGCTGCCGTTACTGCCACTAAGGTGGAGTAGGTCACCATCTTTTAATGAGAATGAAACATCAGAGAAAAGTCGCTGGCCACCACGTTCGGCAGCCAGCGCATTAGCTTGTAACATTACTTATTCACACCGATTTTAACGTCGGCGAAGTGATTTATTCTTTTCATCACGTACCATATCGTCGAGTTTTGCTTCGTCATGGACGAAGTAAGGTGAACCATGTTCATCGAGATAAAGTTTCTTCATTTCGTCTAAGGTGAATGGACGTGAACCAATACGGCCGAAGACAGCGATTTGACCACCCGTTTCATCTACTGCACGGTCACGATCTAGCCCCTTAGAAAGCGCGAGGGCAGGTGACTTCGTTGGTGCCGTTGCTATCAACTCTGGTACAGGTTCAGGACTAAAGCCGTAGAAGCGTGGTTGTGAATCAGGGGAAGTCAGCTGCAGTACTTTAAGGCCGTTCTTACCATCAGCAACATAGCCAATTAATGAGGCATTAGTACTCGCAACAACAACATCACGTGCATCGTTAAGCTGGCCGTCCGCGGTGTACTTCATGTACAACTTAGGTTGCTCTGCTTTTTCAACATCGATAATGACTAGACCTTCACTACCACCAGCAACGTAAGCGTAGGTGCGCGCAACGTAGATACGGTGGCCGTCTTTGAGAGGTACAAATGCGTCCTTAACAACTTTAGGTTGTTCTGGAACAGTGACATCAACAACCTTAAAGCCTTCATCATCAGTTACAAATAAGTAACGGAATTGCAGGGCAGTGGCACGTGGGTTCTTCATAGGAATAACATTAAGCAATCTCGGTTTGCTTGGGTTATCCATATTGAGAACGACAATACCTTTCGGTGTAGTGATGTAGAAGTAGTAACCAGCAATTGTTAAGTGGCTAGCACCATCAAGAATACCATTCTCATTCCACGTTATTGTTCGTTCGAAGAAGTTATTGCGTGGTTCACCATCTGAAAGCGTGTTGATGTCGACAACAATCAAACCTTCTTCAGAATCGGTGATGAACATGCTGTCGTAAATCGCATGCATTTGTTGCTCAAGGTTAACCTCTTGCATCATTTTACTACGACTACGTACCGCATGAATGGGTTGCGTGGTCGGTAAGACAACACAAGTTGCATTCTTCGACTTGATGCGCGTGTTATGTCCTAGCGGACTAAACGGTGCGGTAATGATACGTTGCGAGAAGCCTTTGTTGGCAATACTCGCGACGTCATAGGCCTGCGTACCATTAGTGCCTTCAGAGACAAATAAGTATTCGCCACGCATTTGCAAACAGTTGGCTGCATTAGAATCATGACGGAATACGTACTCTAATTTTTCTGGCAACACACGGTTGTTGTCTAAATGATCTTTAAACCAATCCGGGTAGGCATACTTATGTAAGTAACTACCAATAACTGCTTGCGGTTCTTCCCACTCAGTAACACGTTGACCAATAACTTGATCTTCGGTTCCGACCCAAGCGTAGTAACCAACGAAGTTAACGAAGTTGGTACCCATCAATAACAATTGCGACATGATGGCATTGTTGTCGTTTGCTTCAGACAAGTGACAATCAGTACAGGTCTTGGTTTCCGTTTTACGCGTGGTATGCGGGAAGTGTGGTGCAAAGGCTTGCGAACTGTAACCACTGGCTGCAATCGGTGGCTGCTGAATATAAAGCAGCTCACGGTTTACGTTACGTGAAGATAGAACCAATGCAGATGAAGAACGTACCGGTGCGATACGGCCACCTTTAACTGGGCCATGTTTACCAAGTTGGTACATTTGGTCACGAACCACTTGTGGATTGTAAGTTGCGTAGTTACGTGTTTCGCCACCTTCATAATGGCCACGTTCTGTTTTCCAATTGGCTTGAACAGGTAAGTGACAGCCAGCACAACTGGTTGCCCAAGAACTGTGACAAGTGAAACAAAGAATTTCTTCGTTCTTATGCGCACGATCTTTTTTCGCAACACCAGGACCCCATTCAAAGGTATCTGTGTTTTGTGACATTAACTTAGCGCGAGCAGACTTGGCATTGAAGTCTTTATGATCAGGGTTAACATTGTTTTTAACCAGTGACATTTCCCATTCACGATCAGGCCACAAAGAAGAACGTTGAATGAGTTTATCGCCACGCCATTCAAAACGTTTTTTACCCGTCGGCGTACGAAGTAATGACAGGTCGTTACCACCAGGAGGTGCTGCTGGCCCTGATGTTAACAGTGTAGGATATTCATCCGAGGTGCCGTGACAATCCATACAATCGATTTCTACAGCTTGTGCTACTTCACCATAGATATGACCATTGCCATGTGAGTCTTGGGCAAAGTGACAATCGACACAATGCATACCGACATCAAGGTGAATTGATGACATGTGTACAGCTTTCTTAGCCCACTCAGGATCTTTTTCTGAAACGATCTTGCCTTCAGCATCGAGTAGGTTGCCTTTACGATCACGTTTGAAGATGGCGCGGAAGTTCCAGCCATGACCATGATAGTCAGCGAATTGAGTATCTTTAAGTTCGTCGTTGTTATCCCAAACTTTTTCTAGGAATTCACGGTCACTCCACTTACCACGGATAGCCGCTTCTTCAGGGTTATGCTCATTGATTTCGCGAATCTCGGCATCAGTTGGGTAGCGTTGTTCTTTCGGCCACATGCTAGGTGCATCTGACTCGTAATCCCACATGGTGTAACCAAGGTAACTGTTCACGAATACATTTGGTTGGTGCATGTGACAGTTCATACACAGTGAGGTTGGAATTGCACGTGAGAACTCGTGTTTAATTGGATGACCTGATTCATCTTTATCAATAGTTGGGTCAACAGTTTGGGTTTTACCTTTATGACCAAATTCAGCATAAGGACCTGAATGACGTGGGTCACGATCATTGGCGTAAACAACATGACATGAAGAACAACCAGAAGAACGGAAGTCACCTGGACCATCATTGGTACCGAGGAACCAAAGGAACGGATCGTTCAAACGCGTCTTGGTAATATTAAGTACAGGTACTGAAATACGTAGACCGGTTCCTGGACCACGGTTTGATTGTTTTAAATCAGGACGGCCTGGTTCTTCTAATTGCTGAATGCGGCCAAGCGAGTTTGGTAAGCCTGTTTCTGCGAACAAGTTAACAATGTTACGACCGCCACGCTCAAATACGCGGAAGACATCACCAGGAGGTGTCGTTTCCCATGCGGGTAGTGGGAATAGTTGTGCTAATGCGCCTTTGGCAGCCATTTCAGGTGTTGGTTTAACAGGTGCAACTAATGATGCAGGCTCACCATCGCGTGTGTAGGCTTCGCCAAGAATATATTGTTTGAAAGGTAGAATACCGTTGTTATAAGAACCACCACCCCAAAGCATAATACCGGTGGCCATCATGCTGCGTTCACTGGCCTGAATAATCGGTAAGTGACAAGCACCACAGGCTTCACGTGCAATACGCAGATCGCCAGGGTTTACGAAACGAACAAACTCAGCGCTTTCGTTATTTAATAAGGTAAAACTAATCTCTGGGTTGGCACTGCTTGGGTAATTCCAGCGACCAGGGAAACGCGGTTGTACATGGCCTTTGTCGAGAGCGGCACGATAAGCCGCATCACCTTTCTTGGTGTTCTCTGGTTTATTAATGGTTGAATCACCACCATGACAATCAGTACAGCCAAGTACAACGGCAGGACTGGCATGCATGGTTTTACGATCTGATTTAGAATGACACGTAATACAACCGGCACTTTTAGGGTCGGCTTCTTTCCATGTCTGATGTTTAGGTGCGTCAGGCGTAACGGCATATTTAATATCACGAGGCTTCTCGATATTAGATGCCAACGCAAATACGCTTGCGCTGCAAAGCAGGCCTATAGTTAATAAGCGGCTGAGTAGTGGTTGTTTCATCACGCGTGGTTCATTCCATGTTGTGTTACGTATTAGTAAGTAAGAATTAGGTTGGCGAGAACAGAGTAAGATGTTTCGTCACCGTATAATTCTTCGAAACCTTCTCCGGGTAATAATGCGGCGGCAGAAAGTCTGAATACAATATTTTGGCTAAAGAATGGGCGGTAGATACCTGATACAGATAAATCCCAACCGATATCATTATCAATTGAACCAACTTGGCGGAAAACTTCTAGCGATGATGTATTAGCAAAGCCAAGTTTATTTGCATTGACTGATACGCGCCATTCCGGTGTAAGATCAAAATCAGCACCAACACCAATCAGTGTGGTACCTGGATTTAAGAAGTTAGATTGACCTTGTTCCTTTGATGTCCGTAATGAGTTGAGTACACCATTACGTGCAGACAATGCTACGCCACCACCACCAATATTGGCGACAGGTTGACGAATCCAGAAACTGGTATCAGCACCTGCAAATTGTGGGTTTTCAAAAATAGCATCAAAGCCCTGAGAAACATTGTCGAACGGATCTTTATCGCCACTGGCGTAAAGGCCGGATAGACGTAGACGAATCCAGTCAAAATCCATTGAGGCTTCGGCTGCAACAAAGAAAGCATCAATGCGAGTCTTATCATTAAAGAGAGCATTGCGATCTTCATGACCAGTAGCATAGTACCAAGAGCTCGTCAGGTTAAGACGACCAAAGTGACCATCGCCATTAAGGCCTAAGTAAGTAACGTCATAGTTTCGTGGTCGTCCATCACCGAGGGGTGCAGGGCGCTGCAAGAAACCATTGGTATCATAGAATAGGCCATCTTCACCTTCACGATTTCGATTGTGAATAATCGTTGCTTGCGATGTGTGACCTACAACAGGAAAATCTTGTTTGTAAATGTTGGCGATAAAAACATCGTCATCACGTAATGCTTTTGATGTATCGTTTAGACCACTATTAAGATCTTTATCTACGCGACGAAACCAAGCTAAGTTATATTGCCAGAAATTATTATCGCGGTTACCAAATAAACGAATACCAAATTGTTGGTCTTGGAATAAGAAGCCACGGAAATCAGAGTTGAAGGGCTGAATACCAATACGGATCGAATCAAAGTCATACCGGTCAGATACGTTACGCAGATGTTTATCCCAGAACAGTTCCTGAAGGCCTACGTGAGTATCCCTACGAACATTGCCGCGTCCCGGGTTAATACTAAGCACACGATCTTCTTCTACTTCAACGCGGTTGTAGTTAAAGGCCAGTGTTAGGCGGAATTCATGATCGGGTGGCTTAAATGCAGTATCACCTTTATATAAAACAAACGCGGTGATTAATGTTTCACTAAATATAGTTTGATCTCGTCCACCAAAAACATCGAGGGCACCTGCAGAACGACTTGTTTGGGGAGATACAGGTGTAGGCAGGCGACGTGGTTCATAAACTGTATCTGAAATGACACCTAGGCTAAAGAACCAATCATTGGTACCTAAGATAGGTCGATCACCTTTTAGCGTGTTCTGATTGTAAGGATCAAACCAACGTTCGTTTACACCAACAGCTTCAACAATACGGTAGCGATCAGGAACAGGTACAACTGGATGCGGCAAGTTTGGATTCGAAATCGCGATAGGGCGTAGATCAGTATTACGGTTTGGATCAACCTGCTTAGGTGCAGGACGATCAGGTTCGCGCTCAGCACCTGGGCGTCGACGTGTTGCATCAGCAACGAGCCATTGTTCTTCTGGTGATTGATAAGCCCAAGGTGAATCATTTTGTTCGCTTACTGCATCTTGATCGCTGCTTAAAGTAAAGCCTGCCTCACGAATACTGAATTCATTTGCCAAGGCAATTTTGGCAGATAGAGACAGGACGAGAAATAAAGTGCTATGTGATTTAAAAATTCGCATAATTATTTTCCAGCACAAACGTTGTTATCTGAGCTTCCAATATATGGGTTTTGTGGACATTGAATATATTTTAGTGCTTCAGTAAATCCTGCTCCTGCATTGATAGGAATCTTATCTGCACGTATGGCTTTAGGGGCATTCCCAAAGCCTTTACCAACTTCACCGAGACCATCAACAGAACCATTGGCGTTATTAGCAGCGTATGCAGCAAGGCTTGCTTCATAAAGACCAAGGAAAGAAATCATGTCATCTTGATCAACACCGTCACCAGAGACACCAATACCACCAACGAGCACACCATTTTTATAAATGGGCACCGAGCCAGGGAAAATTTGTATACCATTACGCAGAGGGTTACCTGCAGCGATCTCGGTGCAATCAGTTTCATCATCAGCACCGCCTGTTAAATGTTCAACAACTTCATCGAGTACTAAATCAAGCTGTAGTCCATTTGAGAAGGGGCTCCATTGATTGACGGCTGCGTTGGTTGAGAAGGATTTACTAAAAGGCCCATTGCTGTTCGCATCCACGCCATCTGGGTAGAACGGACGTGAAAGATTACCACCAGAGCGATCAGCAAAAGCAAAATCACCAGTTAAATCACCAACAGCAACACCAATGAAGGTACGTGCGGCTGCAGAATAACCGGAAATAGTAGAGTTGTATCCGTTGACAGCATTAAGAGAAGTGACAGTTCCCGCTCCATCTAAATCGGTTTCACCATCATTACTGCTGAAGAAGGTTGCTGTACGTGCTTTTTGTAATGAAACATCAGTGCCGAATAACGGTGCATCACGTGTTCTGGCAATTGCCAAGATAGTGCCGTCAATATCAACGATTGAAATACTCACGCGTGCCTGACTATTAAGAGGGCGACGAATTTGTGCACGTGAACGATTAGCGACCGCAAGTGCACCACGTATGATTTGAGTAACTTCGGTCGTGAGTAACTGTTCACCACCATTCATAGCACCATTTGCAAGAGGGTGACGAAGATTACCCGCGCCATCGGTTAAGACAAAGGCATCAAGCCCTGGATATAAAGCGGCATCAACAACATCTGCATCTTCAATACCGGAGTCAGCTGCGGCAAAAGTAGTGCCTGCACGTATACCACCGGCCAGTAAGAAATAAAGTCCAGTTGAATCATCGATTAAAGCGCCAGCGGCTGGAGGGAAGGTGGCTACCGCAGGGTTTGGAGTAGCTAGGTCACCGCTATCAACATCAGAATAACGTAAAGAGCGACCATCAACAGTAATACGATTCGCTTGTCGATCAACTGATGGCGCAAAACCAAATTGGCCAGCGATGGCGATTAATTCATCAATATTGCTATCTGTATTGAGAATATTCCGGTCAATACCGTAGACTCCATCGGCGATGACACCAATAGCACCAACAGGATGTCCATTTTTGTATAGAGGTAGGCCGCCAGGATCAGCCGATAAGCCAAGTGGTGCACGGCGTGGTCCTAAACCAATTGCATTACCTTTTTGTACCAGATCACCACAGGGTAGTTGACTGAATTGCACACCAAATAATGGACCACCGGGTGTGCCTTGCTCATGAGGGTTGAAATGTTCCTGGATTATCTGGCTGGCAGTACGCGTGCTGAAGGCATTACCTTCTGATGCGAGATAAGAACCGGTAACAGCTTTTGAAATAGCCGCTAGTGAGTTATCTAAAACGTTAACGTTTTCTAAACCAAAACCACCATTGACTAGACCAGATGTAATATTAAAAGTTGTCGCACCACCAATCCGGTAGATAGCAAGTACATTACCAACACGATCCGTCACAGCGATAGTGACATTAGCCGCACCTCGGTTTGATGCTTCTAATGCGGCTTGAGCAATGACTTGTTGCACATTAGTAACGGTCAGATTTGCAGGACTACTGGTCGCACAAAAACCAGTACAGCCAGAATCAGCGTTACTACCTTGCGCGGCGCGATTACCACCACTGCCACCACCACCGCCACCACAGGCAGTAATGAGAGTCAGGCTGGCGAGCAGCGCGATGCTGCGTGTGAGTTGTGCTACGTTCACTGAAACTTCCCCTACATAAATCTTTTATTGTTTACTTAATATTTTTATCCATACGCTCGGCAGTTGCCGACATTGCTTTTCGAGCAGGCATGCCTTTGCGATCACCGAGCAAGAAATCTTCGGCAATATGGAAACCATGACAATCAACACAGGTTGACTCAATCTTGTTATGCGCAGCTTCCGTGCCAGCATGACACTGCTGACAATTATCAATCGCTGGAATTAATACATCACCACTTTCTTCAGACTTAGCTGCATCATGACAATCAGTACATTGCATAGTTTGGTGTTTGTTATGTACAAAGCGTGCTTTTGGTAACCAGGTGTCGGCTAAACGAACCGGTGCAATTTCCCATTTAGGTGCATCGCCATCGCGCAAGTTACCATCACTCACTTTAGTTACATCGTGGCAGGTTGAACAAACGCGATCTTCAAACAAGTCTTCACCAACGTCGAAGGCTTTTTGTTTTGCCCAGAGGAAAGCATCTTTGCGTTCACGTTTCGTAATACGTTGACCTGGACGACGACGGTTGCGAACAACAGCAGGGGCATCAAGATCATCATAGCCACCCTTGAGTGCTAAGTTGCCGTAGTACTCAGTTAGGGTATATAGAATATGTTCAAGGTTGCCATGTGGAACAATGCGATCAGGAATGTCGGCTTCAAATTCAAGACGGTGACATTCAGAACAATGATCTTTCATAACGATAGGCTTCATGCCAATGCCGCCTGGTTCTGCTTGGTGACAATCTGCACAAACCATAACGCGTGAACCACCTGGGGCATCAACACCTTCTACGGTTAGATGTTTGTCATGTGGGAACTTCAAGTTCGATGTTTCAACTGGCTTATCTTTCAACGCTTCACGGTTAGTGGAGAAGGTTTTTGCCCTAGCATCAAAACGGAACATGGTTGCTTTAAAGTCAGGGTGGTTATTACCAAAGTCCTGAACATTAGTCAGGTCGGTACCAGTCGTTGTATCAAGATCTTTATGACAGTCGCCACAAAGTCCTTCATCACGACGAACTAAACCATCACGGCCATTGTGTTCTTTATGACAGGTTGCACAACGCGTTTCGTTTAAGCCTGATAGCTCAAAGAATTGTGGATCGGCATGTGTGTGTGTTTCGGTGTGACAAGTTGCACAAGCGGTATCACGTACGGTAGTGAAGGCTTCTTGGTGACAGGCCTTACAGTCGTTAGCAAAGAAAGTATGTGCAGATTCAAATTCACCCGACTTCCATGCAACATCTGCAGTGATCGGCGCATCTTTAAATACATCTCGAACAGCATCAGAGAAAAAGGCACTAATAGGTAAAACCAGGAACAGGAGAGAAATAATCGTGTAGAAAACCCATGACCAACGACGGCGACTAAAACCGGTTGCAGCTAATGTTGTTGTAGATCGTTGTTTTAATTGTTCTAAGTCATCGCCTAATTGGCGAACCAATTCAATGGTGATGTCGAGATCTTGACCTTCTTCGGCAGAGATAACTTCAATGTCGTATGG
The DNA here is from genome assembly GCA_023134145.1 of Sulfuriflexus sp. Taxonomy (GTDB): domain Bacteria; phylum Pseudomonadota; class Gammaproteobacteria; order AKS1; family AKS1; genus Sulfuriflexus. Next base: position 81,059 of record JAGLUW010000010.1, read on the forward strand.
GCCAACCGCGATCTTATCGCCTTTATTAAGACGGGTACTTTGTGCGATGGCATTGTTTACACGAAGATCAGAACCTGATTCAGCTTCAATATAGTAACGACCTTGACGGTCATGAATGGTTGCATGGTGTAAGGAAACGCGGAAATCAGATAGGTAGAGTTCATTCTCGGTACTACGCCCGACACGAATACTGGAACCCGATACGATTTCGTCTATATGAGTGACGCCACCGCGGGACTTACGTGTGAGAAAACTGACTTTACACTGCATGATTCGGCCTACCAGTAAAAGAAGATTGAAACGACATGTGCGGTGAGTGCAGCAAGTAAAGCAAATGAAAGTGGCACATGGAAATACAACCAAATGTCCATCATTGCTTTGTACTGCACATCGCGACGTGCGCGTTGAACAAGTTCACATTTTTTGCCAAGTAATGTCATTAGGTGACTTGCATCACCGGCCATTTCTTTTGGCAGTAATTTATTTAATTCACCGGCCTTATTAAATGCGGCCAATGTTGCACAGTTACTATCTTTGCCGGATAGTTGTTGCCAAACGGAGCCACCAATCTTGGTGTTCTCACTGCAATCGAGTATGCACTTATTAATTTCATCAGTAAGTTGTGCTGCGGCTTCGCGACATTCACGATCAAGCTCAGACATTTCAACCAGCATGAGCTCTAAGGTATTACCACGACGATTTTTTGTCATTAAAGCGGGGTAACGCAGGTAGGCGTAAACGCCAAAGATGCCACTAAAGATAACAATGAACATTAATATGTAGGCAAGGGTGTGAATGTTCCAACCAATTTGGAAACCCGCATGTAGAGTGGCAATAATAATCAGTGCAACACCTAGGTAAACATGAGCAGATAACCAACCTTGTACTTGACCCATATCTGATTTGTAAGAACGCTTGCGCATACCAAACCACATAAGCAATAAAATAATCGCCGCACCTAATCCGCCGAGTGTATAACCCAACCACGTACCACCGTTAGGGCCATCAACAGGCGTGTGAATTGCGTAAGCAATCACTGACGTGATAATTAAGACCATACAGAGTTTGAAGTAACGATAACCACTGTAAACAAAAAGCGACTGATGCATCATTGCTAACGTGTCCTAGTAATTTTCAAGGTTAGTGACAGACATAAACTCGCCTGGGTTAACGCGAATTGCTGCGCCTGTTGGGCATGCCCTTACACAAGATGGGCCGCCGGAGATGTCTTTACACATATCGCACTTAACTGCCATTTTCTTCGCGTCGGGATCTTTCTTCGCTGCTGCGGCATCATGGCCACCAGGTGCGATACCGGCACCGGTTAACAGCCAAGAAACTAAGCTGGTTTTTTGTTTCTTCGATACCAAGGCCATTTGGATTACGCCGTAAGGGCAGTTGCGCTGACAGTTGCCACAACCGATACAGTTGTTGGCAATATAAACTTCACCATTTTCGGCACGATGAATCGCATCCGGTGGGCAATCTTGCATACAGTGTGGATGTTCACAGTGACGACAAGAGGTTGGAACATGTAGTGCAGCAAAAGTAGGGCCGGCTTCACGATCAAGACGCGAAGTACCAAAGTGTGTATCGGCACAGGCCTTTTCACAGTTGTCGCAACGAACACAAAGTGATTCGTCGATTAATAGTACATCGGTTGCTTCACCAAGACCTTGTTCAACTAAGAAGCTAATAATTGTGCCGGAATCAGAGTTGTCTTCCATTTGCACGTTAGCTTGCTTACGGTTATCAATAACTTCTTGAACGCGTTTACGAACGTCTTCATCTTCATCGGCTAATTTGCGGAAGGCATCACCATCAAGACAAATTGTTTCAGTGGCAACGGCAGCACGTATTGTTGCAGAACGCATGTCATCACCGAATAAAGCCATTTCACCAACGTAGTTACCCGCAGGCAAGTAAGACAGTACAACTTCTTTGCCGCCGACTGTTTTAGAAACAGTGAGCGAACCTGAACGCACCAAGTGCAAAGTATCGCCTTCATCACCTTCGTGGAAAAGTTCTTCGCCAGCTTTGAAACTTTGTAATGTCGCGGTACTAATAACAGACTGTAATTTTTCAACAGAAGTATTTGGTGCAATCTTCGCTTGCAGTGCGCGCATTAAGAAAGCTTCATCAATAACACGTTTAACAGATTCAACTGAGCTAATAGTTTTGTTCATTGAACGACGTGGCGTTTCAATGAGCACACAGTTCTTACCAGCAAGAATAGTTGCGGAACGACGGTGACCAGAAATCAAACTCATTTCACCAAAGAACGCACCTTTGTTTAAAGAGATTCGCTGGCTAGGATCTTGAGGATTAATTTGCACTTGAACTTCGCCACCAACAATAGAATAGAAGGTGTTAGTGAAATCATCGCGTTCGAAAATGATTTCGCCTTCAGCCGGTGTGCGCATGTCGCTGTCGATCATGAATTCACGTAACTGCAATGTTGTTAGACCCGATAGTAATGGGACGTTGGTAGTAATCATCTCTAATACGTTGCTAACAGACATATTATTGTTGCGAGCACTAAAGCTGCGGAATTTTTCTTTTAGTAAAGGTTCGTCTGCAGGCTCAACATCGTTACCTTCAATAAACTCGATAACTTCATAACCTTGGTTCATTGCTGATTTAATTAACGGGTAACCAGCAAGCGCGCCAACAATATATAAACCAGATACATTTGATTCGTATTGATCGGTAAGCGCAGGAACAGCAGAAGGATCATCACTTGGGAATTCAATACCACAAGACTGCACAAAGCGACGTGGCGCAATGGCACCAAGACGAGCAATGATGCGGTGACAATTAACTTCTGTTTCACCGCTCTTGGTAGATAAAACGATTTTACCAATTTCACCGGAGCCTAGGGCTTCGCCAAATTTTTCAACTTTAACGGTGTTGGCAAAATAGTAAGGAGTAATAACGTTGGTATCGATGGCTTTATTAATACCATCTTCGTTACCTTGTTTAGCACGAGAGAATTCATCTTTTCGGTTAACAATAATAACGTTGTTTTGTTTGGTCAGTGCGAGGGCATTTTCAATTGCGGCATCACCGGCACCGATAACAACAATTGTTTCATCGGCATATTCATCAGGATCATCGAGCTGGTATTGAACCATGTCGAGATCCTCACCTTCAACGCCGAGTTTACGAAGGTTACCCTGTAGACCGATACCTAATACAACGAATTCAGCAGTAATGGTTTCACCAGACTTGGTCTTGATGCTGAAATTACCTTTTTCACCGCCGATCTCAGTGACTTCAGTGTTGTATTTAACATTGGTATTGTGACCGGCAACCTGGGTATTCCATATTTCAAGAATATGTTCGCGGGTACCTGCAGTAAAATCGAGCGGACTACGTAGGGGAAGAACCTGTGGTTCGTCCATGACGTGTTTGCCTTTCTGGTACTTAAAAATCGTATCAGATAGGTGGTCGGTACTTTCCAGTAACACGTGTGATAAGCCTAGTTCTGCAGCATGTGAGGCAGCACTCATGCCGCCAGGACCAGAACCAATGATGGCGATTTTGAAATCGGCCATTTACTCCCCCTAAAAATAAACTGCACTGAGCAGCTTGAATAGTGTCTACACCTCAAGGAATATCATTAAATGGCTGGTTTAAACCAAGCTATATGACCATTCCGTGGGTCTAAGCAGCCGTGCTCGCTTATTAATGAGCATTCTTTTTGGACTGCGTTAGATGATTATTTATTGTTCTTCCATGCGGGACTAATCGCAGGGTTGATAACATTACAGCAGCTTTAGTTATCGATCAATGCGCTTTAGACTATGCGTCGAAATTACAGAAATCTCTTACATGTAGAATAGGCCCGAACAGATTAAACTGCGGATGTGATAATACATGTTGCCAAGCAATAACATTATGTAATGTAGGTGAAATGACAGAGAATAACAAGCCGAAGTCTTGTACAATAGTGACCCTCTTGATATTTAATGCAATTAAAACAATAAGTTATAATAATAAGGATGGGGTATGCAAGGGTTTTTAAGCAACTACCTAATTGAATTTGGCCATTTAGCCACCTTTACAGCGTTTATTCTCACTCTGTTTCAGTTAGCTGCGCCATGGTTGGCTGGGCGGCTTCAAGCACCTGCTTTAGCGCGTAGTGGTGTAATGGCTAGCTATATCGTATTGATTTTAATGACAATTGGTGGGGCAACACTGATCCACGCCTTTGTCACCGGTGATTTTACCGTTAAATACGTCGCATCGCATTCAAATACTGAATTGCCACTTCTATATAAGGTTACAGCTCTCTGGGGTGGTCATGAAGGCTCTTTATTCCTTTGGGCTTGGATCTTGGCAGCATTTACCACAGTCCTTGCGATTCAAGGTAAACGTCTGTTTCCATTAAGATTACCTGTCATGTTGAGCGTGCAGGCAGGCCTACTACTCGGCTTTCTCGGTTTAATCTTATTTTTATCGAATCCATTTGAGCGTCTTTTACCAGGAGCGGTCGCAGGACGTGATCTCAATCCTTTATTACAAGATCCTGGTATGGCCTTCCATCCGCCGATGCTTTATTTGGGTTATGTGGGCTTTTCGATACCTTTTGCCTTTGCGATGACGGCGATGTTGACGCGTTGGGAAACCACACTTTGGATTGGCCTTATTCGACGTTGGACCTTGTTTGCATGGACGATGCTGACTATTGGCATCATGTTAGGGGGCTGGTGGGCCTATTATGAACTCGGTTGGGGTGGTTATTGGGCATGGGATCCAGTTGAAAATGCCTCTTTCATGCCTTGGCTTCTCGGTACAGCATTGATCCATTCGATTACGGTGCAGGAAAATCGCCGTATGTTACAGAGTTGGAATTTGTTTCTCGCGATCAGTACTTTTTCGCTGTCGTTACTTGGTACATTCTTAGTTCGTTCTGGTGTGTTGTCATCGGTGCATGCCTTTGCCGTCGATCCTGGGCGCGGTGTCTACATCTTGCTCTTCATGATAACGGTATTAGTTATCGCTTTTGGTTTGTTCTTAGTAAAAGGCCGTGTTGATTCAGAAAAGGAAGCAGTCACTTCCTTAGCCTCACGAGAAACGTTGTTTGTGCTTAACAATGTGCTCTTTAGTGTGCTGTGTCTGTGTGTGATGTTAGGGACTTTATATCCATTAGCGCTTGAAGCGATTAATGGCGCCAAAATTACCGTGGGTGCACCGTATTTTAATAGTGTGTTAGTGCCGCTATTTTTCTTGGTGATTTTCTTAATGGGCATAGGTCCAGCTACACCTTGGCGACAAGTTAATCTTTCGCGTTTGTGGTTACGCTTGTGGTTACCAACAGTACTGGGCATTGTTGCGGCTATCTCTATATTTGTATGGGATGCGCAAGCACATTGGTTTGCCTTGGTTGGCACAGGCGTGGTGACGTTTGTGGTAGTTGCGATGTTGGTAGATTTTATTCACAACGCAAATCGCCGAGCCAAGCAACAAAATGAAAATATTATTAGCGCATGGTTACAACTGGTTAAACGCAATCGTCGTTATTATGGCGGCATGTTTGTTCACTTTGGTATTTTAGTTATCGCAATGGGCATGATTGGTTCAGGTTTGTTTCGTAGTGAGCAAGTTGTGTTAATGGCCAAAGGCGATGTGATTGAAATCGGCGGTGAGAAGTTGCGTTTTGATGGTGTTAAGCAATTCCGCAAAGATAATTATTTTGCATTGCAAGGTCAGTTTGCATTAGTTGGAACGGATATTGTTTTAAAACCAGAACGTCGTAAGTATCCAGTACAAGAAGCACCCACAACGGAATCAGGTATTCATTCAAATTGGGCGCGTGATGTTTACGTTGTGATTGGCGAAGTAGTTGATGGTCGATATTCTGTGCATGCCTATGTAAATCCTTTGGTTGGTTGGATTTGGTTGGGAGCATTTATTATCGTTTTTGGTATCGGTTGGTCGTTCTCACAACGTTTGCGTGAGAAACGAGTTCGCGCATCGGCAGCGTTATCGCAAGGTAAAACGGCATGATGCGAAACATCTGGTGGGTTATTATTCCAGTTTTGATCTTGTTGTTTGGTTTGCTTGCTTATGGTTTAACAAGTAATCCAAAGCATATTCCTTCGCCTTTAATTGGCAAAGTATTTCCAACGCTGCAAGGGAAGGACCTTAACGGCAATGACGTTACCTTAGGCGTAGTGGATGGTAAGCCAACGATTGTGAATGTGTGGGCATCATGGTGTGGCGCATGTCGTTCGGAACACAAAGTATTATTACGTGGTGCACGTCGTTATGGTGACAGCATTTCTTTAGTGGCGATTAATTACAAAGATGAACTTGTTAATGCGCGCCGCTGGTTACGTAGTTTAGGTGATCCTTACCAATGGTCGTTTCATGACCTTTCTGGTCGAGCCGGTATAGAACTTGGTGTTTATGGTGTGCCGGAAACATTCTTTGTCAATAAGCAGGGGATTATTGTTGAAAAAATATCCGCGCCATTAACAGATAAAATGCTTGCCGATGGCATTGCTTTAATGAATGAGTAATTTGGGTACGGATACATGAATAAAAAAATAAAAAACATTCTCATATCAATTTTACTATTAAGTGTTTCGTCATTGGTTTTTTCTGGTGATGTAAATGAAGATCCGCTTGAGCGGAAGGTGTTAGATATCGCAGCCAAGTTACGTTGTACGGTTTGTCAAAATCAACCTGTCGCCGAATCTAATTCTGGTCTTGCTCGTGACATGCGTGCGGTAATTAAAGAAAAGTTACAAGAAGGTAAAAACGAACAAGAAATAGTTAAGTTTTTTGTTGATCGTTATGGTGATTATGTTTTGTTGTCACCGCCGCAATCAGGAAATGGTATTCCGCTTTGGGTTTTTCCTCCGTTGTTTCTTTTGTTAGCAATAATCGCAGTGATTTTAATTATGAAATCACGCAGTGAGAAAGTTGTCGCTACGCCACCATCAGCATTGAGTGTGGAAGATCAAGAACGAATTCGTTTAGCTCGTGAAGCAATGAATAAATCAGGAGAAGATGAATAATGTTAGTACTTATTATTGCATCAGTGTTGTTGTTTGCATTATGCGCATGGTTTCTTGCAAAGCCATTTCGTGAAGTATCAGACGCTGAAGAGAATACAGCACAGGTTCGTCAATATTCATTGGCGCGCGATCGCGTATTACGCCAGTTGGAACAACTCGAATCACAAGCTGATGAAGGCATACTTGAAGCGACCGTTGCTGGTGATGAAACGCTGCGTTTAGAAACTGAGTTAGCGACAATTCTTAATCATCTTGAAACGCTTGAAACAACGAGCGAGTCAACGCCACTAAGTTCGCAAGGGCGTTTGCAGTGGTGGTTGGCAATGGCCGTGTTTGCTCTCGTTGTACCCCTTGTTACAGTGATTTCCTATGGCAGCTGGCAAGCCGATGCTTTATTAAAATTGGCAGGTGGCAGTGATGATGGTATGAGCACCATGAGACAGTCGGCGCGGTCAGCACAACCTATGTCAGCTCCTGCACAGTCTTTCCCACCGGAAGTACTCGAAATGGTTGCTCAGTTAGAAAGACGCATGGCCGATTCGCCTAATGATGGCGCTGGCTGGAAACGTCTAGGCCGTTCTTATTCTGTAATGGGACGTCAAAGTGAAGCGGTAAAGGCATACCGTAAAGCTGCGGCATTATTACCAAATGATGCAGAGATACAGGCATCATTGAAAGATCTACAAGGTAACTCATCAAATAATGCACCGGTTACATCGGCACAAGGCCAACAATCTTTCCCGCCGCAGGTAATGGCGATGGTCGCGCAGTTAGAAAAACGACTGAGTGAATCACCAGAAGATGGCGATGGTTGGAAGCGTCTTGGCCGAGCTTATACGGTTATGCAACGCTATAATGAAGCTGTTTCAGCTTATACCTCGGCAGCAGAAATCTTGCCGAACGATCAGTCTATTCAACAAGCATTGCAGCAATTAGCGCAGATCGCAGTTAAGCGTGGCGGGCATGAAGGCACGCAAGCGATGGATAATACGGCTCAAGCCGCTCATCCACCGATGCCAGAAGGTTCGCTGGAAAACATTATTAATTTAGAAAAGGCGATTGCAAAAGATCCAACAAATGCAATTGCCTGGACTGAATTAGCCAAGGCCTATGAAGAGATTAACCGCAAACAAGAAGCACTTCGTGCTTTTGCGAAGGCTTATGAATTGCGTCAAGACAGTGTTTTAATCTTATCAATGTACGCTGAAGCGGTATTTAACTCTGATCCTCGTGATCCTGAGGGCAAAGCACTTGCCTTATATACTAAGCTGAATGAGTTATCGCCAAGACACCCTGATGGTCTATGGTTCTTGGGGCTAGCTGCCTATAGTGAAGGCAACTTAGGTCGTACGATTAAGCTATGGAACAAGCTATTATCGGTGTTACCGCCGCAGAGCGAAGGCCATGCAAGTGTTAGACAGGCTCTAGCTAGGATTGAGATCCTTTTAAATAAGGGAAAATAGTTTCATAATGGGGGGGATCAACAGGGGGCGTGGTTGATCCGGAAATAATATAGTGGGCATTTCCCGTAACGGGATAGAACAACAATAAGGGATTTTGGCATGAAAGTATTCTTCTCTCGCAGTTTATTGCTGGTTGGACTTTTGTTTGGTCTGTCGGCGGTATCAGCTGATAACACAACGTTGCCGCATTACGCAAAGGACAAACATCTTGGTGTGGGGAGTTGTTCAAACAGTACTTGCCACGGTTCAATTCAGCCTTGGAAAAAATCCAACGTATTACAAAATGAATATGTAACGTGGACAAAAGAAGATAACCATTCGCGTAAAGCTTATAAGGTTCTCACCAATAAACTTTCTAAACGTATTGCTCGAAACCTAGGCTTGAAAGATCCTGCTCATGAAGCAAAGGTTTGTCTTGATTGTCATGCCGACAATGTTCCCACTGATGTACGTGGCGAACGTTTTGATTTAGCTGATGGTGTTGGCTGTGAAGCTTGTCACGGTGGTTCTGAACGTTGGTTAGAATCTCATACATCAAGCGAAACAACGCATGAAGAAAATCTAGAGAATGGTTTGTACCCAACAGAAGATCCTGTTGCTCGCGCTACCTTATGTTATTCATGTCACTTTGGTGATGCGAATAAATTAGTCACGCACCGTATTATGGGTGCAGGGCATCCGCGTATTCGTTTCGAGTTAGATACCTTTAGTGCAACGCAGCCTGCGCATTATGAAGTAGATAAAGATTACCGTGAACGTAAACCGACATTTGACGGTGTACAAATTTGGGCGATTGGTCAAGCGATTGGTATGCGTTCAAACTTAGATTTATTAATGGATCCAAAACGCGGTCATGATGGAATATTTCCTGAATTAGTTTTGTTTGATTGTCATGCTTGTCACAAGAAAATGGAGACAGCAAGCTGGCGACCACGAGCAGGCACAGGGCTGCCTCCAGGTATTGTGCGTTTAAATGATGCCAACTTTATTATGTTACGTCATATTGTGAAAGTGGTTGATGCTGGCTTAGGCTCGCAGCTACGCAAGCAAACACGTGCATTGCATAGATCTGTTATTAAAGGCAATGCAGCGGTAAAACGTGCAGCAGTTGCTGTGCGGGCGACAACAGAAAAAGCAATTAAGTTGATTGCTAATCATGAATTCTCTGATAAAGATATTGTGGCTATATTGAAGAGCATTGTTGCCGAAGGCTTGAAAGGCGAATTGCGAGATTACGCCTCTGCTGAGCAAACCATGATGGCAGCAAATAATGTTGTTGTCGTATTAGAAAACGCGAAGGCAATTAATGATCTTGAGCTTGATGTGCTGAATAAGGCATTGGACAAAATGTTTGATGCAACTAAGAACGACAAGGTTTACCGTCCAGGTAAATTTGCTGCAGCACTGAAAATATTAAAGAGTGCGATACCTAATCTTTAGCACTTAAGTGATTTTTAAATAAAAAAGGGGATGCCGTTGCATCCCCTTTTTTATTGAGCAATGAGAAGCTAATGAAATTTTGCGATTAGCCCTAGTGTCATTTTTTTCACAGGAACAGGAATGATTACTTCGTAGCCGCTGCCTAGTGCTGAATCCATTACTTCACCATTTTTACTATCTTTCATACTTTCTAGTTTGAATGTTTTATTTCCTTCAGGAATAATTAATTCAAGCTCATCACCCACAGAGAATTTGTTTTTAGCAACAACTGTGGCAAGTTGTTTTTCTGCATCGAAGTGTATAATTTCACCAACAAAACGCTGTGTAAAGCTAGTAGATGCATTTTGCATGTAGTTTTGATGGTCTTTGGTATGGTGACGTTGATAAAAACCATCGGTGTAACCACGGTTTGCAAGTGACTCTAAGCTAGGTAGGAGACGTTCGTCAAAAGGACGACCAGCTTCAGCATCTTCAATAGCTTGTTTATAAACTTGTGCGGTACGTGCAACATAGTAATGCGATTTTGTACGGCCTTCGATCTTGAGTGAATCAATACCGATGTCGACTAATCGTTGTACATGTTCAACAGCACGTAGATCTTTTGAGTTCATAATATAAGTGCCAAGTTCGTCTTCCATGATTGGCATCATTTCACCGCGGCGCTGGCCTTCTTCAATCATATACACTTGATCAGCCATTGGGTGGCGTTGCATGCTGCCAGCTTGTGCAATCTGCACACCAGCAACATTGCTAATATCTTCTATCAGATTTTCTTTTTGATTCGGTAAATGAATATCACCGGTTACATCTTCTTCGGCAGGCGATAGGAAATATTCCCAACGACATGAATTAGTGCAAGAGCCTTGATTAGGATCGCGGTGGTTAAAGTAACCTGATAATAGGCAACGTCCAGAGTAGGCGATACACAGTGCGCCATGCACAAAAACTTCGAGTTCGATATCGGGGCAACGCTGGCGTATGTCTGCAATTTCATCGAGTGATAATTCACGCGATAAAATAATCCGTTCAACGCCTAATGATTTCCAAAATTTTACGGAAGCATAGTTCATGGTGTTGGCTTGCACGGAAAGGTGAATCGCCATCTCGGGCCAACGTTCGCGAACCATCATGATCAAGCCGGGATCAGCCATGATTAAGGCGTCTGGCTTCATGGCAATAATGGGTTCCATATCTCCCATGTAGGTATCTACTTTGCCATTGTGTGGCAATAGATTACTGGCAACAAATAACTTCTTACCAAAATCATGTGCTTCGTTAATACCTTGTTCAAGTTTCTCTAAAGAAAATTCATTATTCCGCACGCGCAGGCTATAACGCGGCTGGCCGGCGTAAACAGCATCGGCACCATAGGCAAAGGCATAGCGCATGCTGTGCAATGTGCCTGCAGGAGATAAGAGTTCAGTTTTAGTAGCCATACAAAGTATCAGGTAGTTAAGGTTAGTATTTGGTCGCGAGTATAAAGTAAACGCGGGCGGGCAAACAGTACTTTAAAGCTGAGGACGTAGATTATTATCTAGCACGTAACTGCGTAATTTGTTGCTTAGGGGACAAGTAAAGCTAAGTGATACGGCAGTTAATTGCAGATCAGTTGAAGGTGTTTTTTCATTTCCGTATAAACGGTCACCTAAAATAGGATAACCAGCCTCGGATAGATGACGTCGAATTTGGTGTTTACGACCGGTTTCAATATCAACATTTACCAGTGAGCAATCTCGTTGAGTTGAATATTCAATCAAGCTTACATGACTTACTGCTGGTCGGTCTTCAATTGGGCTGTTGAGTGTGAGCACTTCAGGTGATGCCGGAAATTGTCCCTGTACGATAGCTTGGTATTGTTTGGTAATGTCACGTTGTTGGAATAGTTTGGTTAAAGCTACTGTCGCTTTCTTTGAGTGCGCCACTAAAATTAAACCAGTGGCCGCGCGATCAAGTCGATGCACAATAAAGGCAGGGCGTTCAGGTTGTAGGTGTTGCGAGGCCCAACGTGCGATGGTGCAGTGATCACCCCATTTACTGCCTTGTGATAATAACCCGCAGGGTTTGTACCAAACGCTATAGTCACCTTCATCTGCAATTAAATGGGCTGCTGGAGGTTCGGTAGCAAGTATTTCTGGGTTGTAATAAAGATGTAAAGTGTCGTCAATATTAAGCTTTCGGCTAGCACGTCGCAGTCGTTGAGTATGCTTGCCACGAGTTAACCAAATCGCACCTTTGTTCATGGCTTGTTTAACCGCTTGTTTTGACAAGGAAGTTACATTGCTCAATACATCCGCAGCAGTAAGATCTGCTTCGCTAATTTCGATGTGTTCTTCAAAAGGTTTATCAATATTCATTGCATTGTGATTTTAACTACATCACTAGTGAATAGCCAAAACCAATCGCTGCACATGCGCCAATAACTTGAACAATACCTACTTTATATTTAAACAGAGCAATAAAAGCAGCTACGCCAATAATGGCAGAAACCCATTCAAAGTTGGCATCTATGCCCGCCGGCCACAACACATGAATCGCAAAGAACACGGCTAAGTTGAGAATTACGCCGACCACCGCGGCAGTAATGCCGGTTAATGGTGCTGTGAATTTTAGATCACCTCGGGTTGCTTCAACGGTAGGGCCACCTAATAAAATAAATAGGAATGAAGGTAAAAAAGTAAATAAGGCTGCGATGCAGGCACCGGCAACACCGGCTAAGAAAAGACCATCAGGACCAAACACTTCTTTAGTCCAACCGCCGACAAAACCGACAAACGATACAACCATAATAAGTGGGCCCGGTGTAGTTTCACCTAGCGCTAGTCCATCAATCATTTGCGTACCGGTTAGCCATGCAAATTGCTCAACACCACCTTGATAAACATAAGGCAGTACGGCATAGGCACCACCGAATGTAACTAGCGCAGCTTTGGTAAAGAACCAACCCATTTGCGTGAGCGTGCCATCCCATCCGTAAGAAGTAGCAAGCATTGCCATTGCAGCTATCCAGATTGTGAGACCAATTAATGTATAACTGATGAAGCGACTCCACTTGAAGCGGGTATGGGCTGGAGCAGGGGTGTCATCATCAATAATTGCGGGGCCATAGCTACTGCTACCATCACCATGGTGACCACCGGCTTTAAATTGTTCTGGAGCAATACGTGAACCGGCATAACCAATCATACCTGCAATTAAAACAATGTAAGGAAAAGGAATATTAAAGGCATAGATGGCGATAAAGGCGAGTAGCGCCATGACGCGTAGCGAATTCGTTTTTAGCGCACGTGAGCCAATGCGAAAAGCAGCAAAAACAACAATCGCGGTTACAGCTGGTTTAATACCATATAAAATACCTGCGACAGCAGGGACGTCACCATAGCTTAGGTAAACCCAAGTAAGGCCTATTAATATAAAGAGTGACGGAATCACAAAAAGTACGCCCGCAGCAATGCCGCCCCATACGCCATGCATTAACCAGCCGATGTAGGTTGCTAATTGCTGCGCTTCAGGCCCAGGTAATACCATGGTGTAGTTAAGTGCATGCAGGAAACGGTGTTCGGAAATCCAGCGGCGTTTTTCTACAAGTTCTTGGTGCATCATGCTAATTTGCCCAGCGGGACCACCAAAACTGATGAATCCTAATTTAAGCCAATAGATAAACGCTTCCATAAAAGAAACGGATTGTGGTTTTTCAGTAGGTGTTTCGGGTGTTGATGACATTGCTTGAATTCCGATTTTATTATTTTGATTTTTTATGATCGTTTAGATTGGATTATAGGATTTAATTGTCTATCGTGATAGCCACGAAGAAAGGTCAATGCAGCGATAGCACCTAGTAGAGCTACTGCCATATCAGATTGGGTATCCCATATGTAACCTTGTGTACCTAAGAATTCAACTGCACCTTGACCTGAGGTGAGTGCTACCCACCACTCAATGAGTTCATAAAAGGCACTAAAGCCGAGGCAGAAAAAAATAATAAAAAAATTCTGCCAATAGTGACCATTAATAACATTTTTACGGAGAATAATTTCACGTGTAATTAAAGCGGGCACAAAACCTTGTGCAAAATGACCAAGTTTGTCGTAGTTGTTGCGCGACGAGCCCATGATGTCTTGCAGATAATCAAATAAAGGTACTTCAGCATAGGTGTAGTGTCCACCTATCATCAGAATGACACAGTGAACTAAGATTAGGCTATAAACCAAGTTGGTAAGGTGAAATGATTTATAGGTTGCCGCGAGTACAATGAAGCCAATGAGTGCCGGAAGTACCTCGAGAAACCAAGTGAGTGAGTCTTTGGGATTGATTCCTGACCATATAAATATCGTGATGAAGATGATTAACCATAGATATTTGATAATGATTCTTCCCGTAATATTTATACCGTGACAGAGTCAAGCTCGGCTGCTTCAAGTTTGATGACGGTGAGTGATATATTGATATCGGCAATAAAAAATATCAGCGAGCCAATAAGGCATAGCATACATATAGAAAACAGAATGCTGATTAGAAATATAAAGCCGAGTTGTAATAATGAATTAAGAAATAATACAATAATGAGTAGTGCTGCGAGTAGGGCGCTTAACCCAGCTAAGGCTATGGCGGCTCTAACAATATTGGCGCGGCGTAGTAATACTTTAAGTTGAGATTCAATATTCTTTTTATGTTGATCAGAATCATTACCAGCAAGAAGTTGATCGCAAAACTGCCGAGAACGATCAATAATTCGGCCAAAACGATTTGTCATTGTTAATAATAAGAGACCAACGCCTGAAATAAGAATCACAGGACCAATTGAAACTTGAAGGATGGGTAATAGATCATTTAATGACATTTTCTTAGTCCTTTAAGATTGTTTTATGATTTTATTTATTCTCGTGTTTCAATATCGAATTCTAGATTTAAACGTCCATCATCTTCTAATATACCGATAGATTTACCATCAGCGCTAGAGACGAAAACAACAGGTTCTTGAAATAAGGGGTGGCGAATATATTTTATATCCCAGCCAAAGCTTTCGATTTTATGTAGACCGGATTGTTGGGCAGCATTTAGGTAGCTATCGGTATGATCCGGTATTGGTTTGTCGCCAATTCTTTTTTCATCATTCATTATGTTCCCTCCTAATTAGAAAACATCATCAGATGATGATGATATTCCTTCCCCACCCAGTTTGATTGATAGTTTTACGTTACCAGGAAGATCCGCGTTGGCAATGGCTTCTTCCATGCTTATTTTCCCTTGTTTATGCAGGCGGATTAGATCGTCTTCAAATGAGACTAATTCGCTATTAATTTTTTTACTGAGTTGTTCTTTAATGGTATTGATTTCGCCATCACGAATCGAGGAACGAATACTGGCGGTGTTAAGTAAAATCTCTAGTGTAGGGACTAGTTTTCCATCAACACCAACAACAAGTCGCTGGGCAATAATAGCGCGTAGTGAGAGTGACAGATCCATGTACAGTTGTTCACGTGCATTTTCAGGGAAGAAATTAACCACTCGTTGTAGGGCTTGTTCTGCATTAGTGGCATGCAATGTGGTGAGGCATAAATGCCCTGTATCGGCATAAGATATCGCGTGTTTCATGGTATCTTGATCGCGAACCTCACCAATTAAAATAGCATCAGGAGCTTCGCGTACAGCATGTCGTAAACCATTGGCATAAGATTTGGTATCGAGACCAATTTCACGTTGGTTAACAATAGATTTACGATGTTTGAAAATAAATTCAATTGGATCTTCAAGGGTAAGAATATGACCGGTGGTATTGCTATTACGGTAATCAAGCATTGATGCAAGTGTTGTTGATTTACCTGAACCGGTTGCGCCACAAACAATAATTAAACCGCGTTTTTCCATCGCAAGTTGCCCGAGTCTTTTAGGCAGTTTTAATTCTTCAAGACTTGGCACTTCCCATTTGATGTAGCGAATGACCATAGAGACTTCGCCACGCTGCATGAAAAGATTAATTCTGAATCGGCCAACCTTATCTTCTGTGTGGGCCATATCCATTTCAAGTTCTTCTTCAAACTTAGTTTTCTGCGCATCAGATAAAATATCGTAGGCGAGTTTTCTTACTTGTCCTGGAGGAAAGGCAGTTTCGCCTATGGGGGAGGTGACACCTTCAATTTTCATATTGACGGGTGCGCCAGTGGTAAAAAAGAGATCCGATGCTTGTTTTTGCACCATGATTTCAAGGTATGTCTTTATATCCATATTTATCAGGTTCCGTTGGATGCTTTTATTAATATTAGTTGTTATTTAGCAGGGATACCATTATTTACTTTTACGAGCTAAGTAGACCGTATTCGACGATTCTTTGCGTGTATAAGGGTTTGGGAAATTAATAACATGCGCTTCTGATGATGCAAAGATGCTATCTAATAGTTTAATAAATTGTGTATCAGGGGGATCATCAGACCAAAGTCCGAAAATACCTCCAGGATGGAGTTTATTTGCCATACTTTGTAATGATTTAGTCGTGTAAAACGTACTGTTTTGTGGATTCAGCCAATAGTTAGGGGTGTGATCAATATCGAGTAATACAGCATGTACTAATTTAGTTGGTTCTTCTGGATAAAAACCGGTTTCGGTTGCAGAAGCGACAGCAAAAAAGTCGGCATGTACGAGTTGGCAACGAGGATCAGATGTTAGTTCTTTTCCTAGCGGGACAATACCGCGTTGGTGCCAATCAATCACCGCTTCCATTACATCAATGACCATGAGTGATTTTAGCTTAGGATTCTCTAAAGCGGCAGCAGCAGTGTAGCCTAGGCCCAATCCACCAACAATAACATCCCAGTCGCTACCTTCGAGTGCAGCGAGTCCAATATTTGATAATTGAATTTCAGCCTCAGGAAATAGGCTAGACATGAGGAATTCATCACCCAATTTTACTTCGTAGATAATCGTGCCTTCAAGACGAGGTTCCGCACGGCGTCTGAGGCTTATTTCACCTAGAGGCGTTTCTTGATAATCGAGTTCTTCAAAATCGAGCATTTAAATGCCTACGTGGAATAAAAAAACGGGCTCTAATGAGCCCGTTCTATAGTACTAAAACTACTGCTGTTTGTTATTTATTTTTAAAAACTATTAAGAATAGTAACAAAGCAATTAAACCAGCAAGTCCGTCTTTTGAGAATTGAGCGACGATGGTGCCGAGGTTATTTACAACTCCGGTTGTTCCTGGGAACAATACGTCGATAATTACAAAAGCAAGAACGAGCGCTAGGCCTAATTCAGTTGCTGTACGCAACCAGCCAGTTAATTGAGACATTGCATCGGTAACTGATGTCATAGCCCGTTTCTCCTTGTGTTAGTTAGTGGTAACAAGTGAATGAGAAACTAGTCACGTGCATTGTAGATTGAAACAAACACAATCAATGTAATTAGCCCAGTAAGACCTTGGCTAGTGAAGCTTGTAACAAGTCCAGAGACGTTAGATACGATGTTAGTTGTACCAGGGAAAAGTAGGTCTACAACAAGCGCAACAACAGCAAGAGTCATACCTAGTGCTACAACACCTTTAAGAGCAGAAGTAACTGTATTTAGGGAATCATTTATATTCATTTTTATTATCTCCAGAGTAGGTCAATTTTTATATTAATTATTATATTTATAATGGAACCGAGGCAAATCCTACACTAAGATTATTGATTTAGATATGGGTATAAGTTTGTTTAATATATTGGCATATAACTATGCACTAAATTAGTGAAAACGCACATAATTAATCTCCTGCTTGATAAGGAGTATGAAGCGGGTTGTTTAAATAGTAGGCAATGAATTCTGCTCAGAATCTTAATAAACTTTCAGGTTTACTAGATAATTTTCCCGTTTTAGAGACTAAATTGTTCGATTCCGAGATTGCTAGTCGTCTTCATCCTGTAATTCATCTGGATTTCGATCGAAATATTCGACTAATTGAGGTGGTCGAAAGTCCTCTCGGTCACGATAACGCACCAAAACAGACTCATGTAAGGCTTCTGCTGTTATGAGTAATTCACCTGTTTTAGGATCGTTGCTGGGATTGTTTATAGGGCGATGATGAGCAGGGATCAGTTTGTAATATTTTATCCGGCTCTCTTCGCGATCTTGTATAGGATCTTTTGCCAGCGAAATATCAGCCAATTCTAGACCACAAAGAGACGCTTTCTCAGCCATCCACTCCAAGGAAATATCAGAAAGTCCGGTGGCGTGATAGCCACCGCCAACATTGGTGTGGACGCCAGTAAACCAGACTTGTTGTAAGATTTGTGTGCCCATATTGCTGGGCTTCTGCTGCCATAATGCCGGAATGAAATGCTTACGTTTCTCATCAATGGCGACGGCATGGAATGCGTTCAAGATGCTGGAGCTCAATTGATAATCATGGAATTTATGACGTTCAGTAGTAATGCCTCGTAATAGTAATGGATTACCTAATGCGCCCACTGTATCCCACACGCCGATGTACTTAATCTTGGTCAGTTCTTCAACCGCATAGGTACGGCGAAATAGAGTAGATATATTTGATGAAGGTTTATCTGCAGCATCGCTAGATTGGTATATCTCGTAGGCGCGATCGAGTTGGTCAAGCGCATCTTTACGCAGTAGGCCACAGTTACGGATCAATCCGGCTAGGCTACGCACTGTGAAGGCGCCGCGACTAAAACCGAAGAAATACAATTCATCACCCGGTTCGTAGTGATTAATCAAATAGGTGTAGGCTTCTTTAATATTGCGAGAAATACCTGCACCGGTTGCGCCTTCGTAATTGCGTTTTAGAAAACTGCCAGATGAACCTACACCGGGATCGTAAAAAATAGTTTGCTTGGTACCATCAGCTGCATTGAATTTAATTGCGCGAGCGATTTTTACAACATTAGTTGGTGATGCTACGCCTTCTTCATCTTTTTGATCGGGGGAGTTCCACGTGCCATCACAGCAAATTGCTATCCGTTTCATTTTATTTAGTCCTTTAAATTACAGTAGATGTTATTTTGTTGTCATTACAAAAACACCATTCCAATCTTTGGGTGGGTCTTTCTTCAGCGCCTCACATCGGTCAATATATTTTTGTGACAACTTATCATCAGGGTTTGCACGCAATACATCACTAAACGATTTAATAGCGGGCTTCCAATCTCCTGCGCGGTAATGTGTTCGACCTTCACTGAAATAACCAATTACATCCATCATATTAGGGAAACTTTCCGCTGTGTAGTAATCAAGCACTTCATAAACACGAACGGGTTTGGTTTTACCTTTTACAATAACGTCGTCAATGTCTCGTATTCGATAGCTACCACGTAATTTTTCGTGTGTGTTTCCGCTAATGAGAATGCGCGCTGAATATGATTTACATGCAGACTCAAGACGTGCAGCGAGATTAACGCCATCGCCAATCATGGTGAGATCTTTAAACTTAGGTGAACCAATTTCACCACAGACAACATCATCTGTATTTAATCCCAGTCCCATATCAACTGGTTTAAGGCCGCTTTTTGCTCGTTCCTCATTCCAGTCCCAGACTGAACGAATCATTTCAATTCCGGCACGTAACGCACGATCTTCATCATCGTCATGTGCAATGGGCGTACCAAATGCGGCCATGATGGCATCACCAATAAATTTATCGATCATGCCTTCTTCTTTGTTTATACAATCATACATACGGGTAAAGTATTCATTTAAAAATGATACGGTTCCCTTCGCGCCTAACTCTTCAGTGAGCGTAGTAAACCCACGGATGTCTGAGAATAATACGGTGGGACGAGCAATATGACCTTCTGACATGGCCTCCTGATCTTCCATCAATTGGTCAGCTAATCGAGGATCGATATATCTCGACATGGTCGCTTTCATGCGTTTTTCTGTACTGACATCTTCAACCATGATCATGCTACCCAATTTGTCGCCGTCACTGCTATTCAGTGGCAGTAGGGTAATATTCACAGACAAGGTGACTTTACCAAACATCAACTCGGCATCCATAATCAGATCAGAGGTTTGCGATTCAACTAATTTATGCACACGTTTGGTCAGCCATTCATTTTCAGTAGTAAGAAAATCATCAACGGGTTTGTCGCATAGATCATTCGTTTCTAAATTAAATATTTTTAGCACAGCACTATTGCAGGTAACAATGGTGCCTTTCTCATCGAGTGTGATAACACCATTCGACATACTATCCAGCATACTCTCGCTGTAGTTCTTCATGTTTTGCACATCGTTGAAGAGCTTGGCATTTTCAAGCGCGATAGAAACTTGTGCGGTGAAGGCCTTTAAGCGTGCTTCATCTTCGTGATTGAAAGCACCACCACGTTTATTTAGCATTTGCGTAACGCCAATGACCTTGCCACTTTTATTAACTAAGGGAACACATAAGATTGAACGGGTGAAAAATCCTGTTTGCTTATCAAAGGATGGATTGAAACGTAAATCAGCATAGGCATGCGGCATATTAATACTTTCACCAGAGCTGAAAACAGCACCGGCTATACCTAAGTGATTCGGAAAACGAATTTCAGTCGCACCAATACCTTCACCAATTTGTGAAAACAGTTCATTGGTTTTTTCATCATTGACGAATAAGGTTGAGCGTTCGGCATTAAGCATGCGGGTTGCTTCACTCATTACTTTTTGTAATAACTTGCCGAGATCAATTTCAGAAGTGATGTCGGCAACAATATCGAGAAATTCTAATTCTTGGTCGCGTGACTTTTGCATCTTTTCAGATGTTTGGCGGTTCTTTAGAACAGTTGCCGCTTGCGTTGACATGGCTTTGATTAGGTCAATGTCATCTTCTGTAAATTGACCGTCAAGTTTGTTTAATGCTTGAGTAACACCAATGACTTCACCTGTAACGGTTCTTATTGGCACACAGATAATACTTTTTGTTTCATAACCTGTTTGTTTATCAGTTTCTGGGTTGAAGCGTTCATCTGCGTAAGCATCATGAATAATAATGTGTTCATGTGTCGTGAATACGTGACCGGCAATACCTTTGTTATTAATAATGCGAATAGTATGCTGACGGTTACCGAGTGCAATACGAGAATAAAGTTCGCCAGTTTCTTTATCATTAAGAAAGATAGTGCCGCGATCAGCGCCTAACTCTTGGGTTGTTAATTGCACCAACGTTTCAAGAGCGCCATCCAGCGAGTCGCGTTTTGACATGCTTCGACTGACATTTACTAATAGCTCAGCTTGGCGTAGACGTTTTCGTTCGTCTGCGTTTAAGGCTTGAACATCGCTAGTACTTTTAGTTTTTTTCTTAGTGGCCATAATTAGTAGTCTTTTATTTAGATGCTTCGATTTGATCGCGCAATTCTTGAATCGTATTTTGCAGTTGACTACGTTCATTCTTAAAATTGGCGGCTTCTTCTGCGAGTTTTTCATTGCCACCTAAGCGAAGGTGTTCAAGTTCTTCACGGAGTGTTGCAATTGTTTCTTTTAGTTGCGATATCTCGATTTGACCATCGGCAACCGCATCCTGCATTTTTCGTTGGGTGTCATTATTCAGCGCTTCAATTTCATCACGTATTGCACCAATAGTTGTAGTCAGTTGTGAAATTTCACTGTTAGCGTCAGCAACCGCATCTTGTACGCGTGTATTAGAGTCATGATGAACAGTTTCAAGTTCTTCACGCATGGCACTAATGCTGTCTTTTAGGTGATTATTATCACGATGACATTCATGTAGTTGTTCTTTTAATGTGTCTTGTGCCATTTATCTATCTCGGTGCTTAGCCTTAAGTATGCTAAATAGTTGTCCTAATAGTAGACAATATTAGCCTTGACTGCACTTGCTTATAGGAATCTTTTTGGTATCTCGGGGCATTCATTCGCTAATGAGTCTAATTGTTGCTTTATCTTATGAACTTTGGCTTTCACATTGCCATCATCGTCAGCGAGAATGATCAAGGTTTCCTCAAGTGTCCTTTTTACGCTGCCATAATGAGCACCTGCTGAGCGGTGTCGTTCTGAACGCTGTGAAAACTTTAGAAAAGTTTGTAAACCTGCAAGTACGGCAATACATAAGCTGATAATCCCACCGATTTTTGGGCTAATAACATTTAATATTTCTGAGCCACCAATAACAGCAGATAATACAATGACAGGAATACCTAGAAACAAGAAAAATCGCTCATAAAACAATCCCGCTTTATAATGCCCGTGCTGTGCTCGCTCGGCATGAAGTTTCCAGTCGAGTATAAGATCGTGTAGTTCTTCTTTTACATCCATATCAATCCCTTTATATTTGATTCTTTATATTTTCAAGAGGAATTATTCAGCAGCTTGTCGAGCAATGTTATCAAGAGCAGTGTTTATTTTGTTAATTAGCTCATCACAGCCATTAATATGGTGACGCTGGGCTAGATAATCTGGCGCGTTATAGGATATCGACACCATCCCATCGGCATCTTGCCAAACCAACATTTTTTGTGGCAGATCAATCGCAACCGTTTGCTCGCTTTGCATCAGGGGAGTACCCGTTTGTGGGTTACCAAAAATAATCAGTTCGGTTGGGCGTAACATCTCGCCGATCTTTTCTGCGTCGGCGGCATGATTGACCCGTGCAAATACATTCATGCCTTTTTCTTTCAGAATATTGTCGAGACGATCTGCCGTGGTTGCTACGTTGTGATTGCTTTCGATGGTTTTAAGCCCATCCACATTTAATGCGATACCCATTTACATGGTTCCTTGAAATTACTAGCGAGTCATTATGTTCATAGTAGTACAATACAGCGGTACAGGTATGTAGTTAATTTGATTATTCTTATGCAGTTACATGCTGATTTCATTAATATTTTGAATAGAGGACGGTTTGCCCTTAATGGAAACGATGTTTGTTGAATTCCTACAAATGACGGCTGTGCAAATAGCCTTAGTTGTCATGATTATATTCACCGCTTATATGGTGAAAGGTATTTCTGGTTTTGGTTCAGGTTTAATTGCCATACCGTTACTGGCTTTTTTCTTGCCGTTGGCGGTTATTGTGCCGACCTTAGGTTTGTTGAGCTACACGGGCACACTTTATCAAAGCCTGAGCTTGCGTAAACATGTGGCATGGCGAGATATTCTGCCGTTATTACCGTTCTCATTAGCGGGCATTGCGCTGGCGCTTTGGTTATTGGTCAATATTGAAACAGACACACTTACCTTTGCTCTAGGACTTTTTATTGTCACATATTCCTTGTACTCATTATTTATGAAAATGGAATTACGTGGTGGCAGGCGCTGGGCCATTCTAGCCGGTAGCCTCGGTGGTTTTATTAGTGCCATATTTGGTACGGGCGGGCCGTTCTATGTGATTTATTTAAAACTACGCCAATTAGATAAAACGCAGTTTCGTGCCAGCATCGCGATGGTGTTTTTAATTGATGGAGGCGCGCGTATTAGTGGTTATGCACTCAGTGGTTTATATGTTCAGCAAGCCTTATGGTTGGTGCTGATTTTAGTACCTGTGCTGGTATTGGCAATGTGGGTAGGGCATCGCTTACATCATCGAATAAATCAAGATAAGTTTAATCAAATTATTAATGTATTACTTTGTGTGAGTGGGATCATGTTGATGGTGAAGACAGTTACATAATGAATGAGGCATTGTTGATTTTTATAATGCGAAGTAAGTCAGCGTGTTCAATTTAAGTGCTTTTACATAAATCAGGATTGCGCGAGTACAGTAAACCGACAACAGCTCCCCCCCTTAACCATACATTCTTTATGCTCGATATTTACATTTTTTAACAGGGCTGAAATTAAAGATAAATCTAAATCACAAACTGAGTTGTTTTCAGTCGCGAGCTTATGAAATACACAATTGCTGGCAACAATTTCATATAGGCCATCCTGTCCTAGCTCGGCTTTTGCTTCATAGCCTAAGTCATACATAATGCTTGTTAATTCACTAACTCGATCAGCAAGACTATCTTTATCATGCATCTGCCCTTCAAACTCACTCGCTAGTTGATTCCCGAGTTCCACTAGGTAGCTTTTCAGCGTATTTTCACCAATTTTTTCTTTGAGCAAGCGCATCAATAAATTTGTAAACAAATCATAATGCCTAGGAAACAATTCCTTTCCCTCAGTGGTCAACGCGTAAACTTTGCTTGGACGTCCGCCCGTGCTCGACATTGTTGAGCTTTCAATAAAGTCATTTCCCTTGAGGCTGACAAGATGTTGCTTAACGGCGTTGCGTGAGATCTCTAAGGCTTTAGACAATTCATCAACGGTTAAGCCTGCCGGACTATGTAGCAATAATTTAAGCAGGGATTTTTGACGTTGGCCAATAGTTACGAGTACAGACATAAGATAATTCTACCAAAAGAGAGGAGCCGCGTAGCAATAAATACACTTATAGCATATTTATATTGCATATATGTCATAAGTGCCGTATATTTCCTTTCAACCCATAATAATAAGGAGATATAACATGCTTACCTATGCGATTATTTTATTAGCAATTACTGCCGTTGGTGGATTAGTTCTTGCGGCCAGCGTGCTCAGAGAGAAACTAGCCCCATGGCCTTTATCTATTGTTCACGCACTACTTGGCGCCGCTGGTTTAGTGATTTTGGTGCTTCTTGCCCTAGGTGAATCTACTTCGATGCAGAGCACAGTGGCATTAGGTTTACTCGTTGTTGCTGCTCTTGGTGGTTTTTACCTTGCTTCATTACATCTTCGTGGAAAAGTTGCCCCCAAAGCGGTGGTTATTATTCATGCTGGTGTGGCCGTTGCCGGTTTCCTTACCCTTGTCAGTATTGTTGTAAGTGTCTGATGAAGGATTGAAAAATTTGCTCAAGAATCACCCGATTCACCCAGCATTTGTTCATTTTCCAATAGCCTGTTGGTCGCTTGCGACAGCAGGGGATGTTGCAAGTATATTTTATGGTGAAATTGCATGGAGACTTTCAGGAGTTTTACATGTCAGTGGCACATTGATTGCGCTTATTACCATGCTCACTGGTTTAATTGAAATGGTAAAGGTAGATGAGAATAGCCCGGCAATGAAAATAGTTAATCTACACATGAAATTTGTGATGATTACATGGTGTCTTTATGCGACAAGTCTTTTCTTACGTTTAGAATCCGGCAGTTTGGTAAAGCCCGATTTGTTAGAAATTTGTTTATCATTAAGCGCTTTTCTATTTCTTTTTGCTGTTGGCTTGTCTGGTGGAACCCTAGTATATAAATATAGGGTCGGTGTTAAAAATTAATTTTTAAATATTTTATTAAGTTTTATATGAGTTTGTTGAACCGTATACTTCTCCCGATGTATCGGCTTTCTCGAAGCGCAGCTTAGGCTGCGCTTTTTTTTATCTCGAATATTTGCAGGTCAGCTTATTTAATCAAAAAGATCATTCGATAATAATGAGCTGATATAAGGTGCATAAGTCAGAACAGAACCTTGAGCAATGCCCAGCGCCGAAAAAGCATCAGAAAATTCTCCAAAAAGAGATTCGTTACTAGGGTCTTTTTTTAATGCTTCTAAAGCAAATATTAAAGGCTCAATACTAGGGTCGTTAACGTATTGTCTTAATAATGTAATTGATATATCTAATTTCGCAGGGTCTACATTCTTTGTCATATTGGCCATGTTTTTTATCCTTTCTTTAGTAAAAACAGGGGCATGATAAACCGTAATCATGCGTATTTCTATTTGTCACTACACCCTATTATTACTTTAACATATGTGAGGCATAAGCCGCTGTAAAGGCCTGTTTTTGGAACACCTTTAGTTCAGTTTCTTCAAATGGAATTGGTAACGGGTTTTCTTTCAGAGCTGATTTTATCTGCGTTGCTGAAAGTATAGTTACATCTATATCCGAAATAAGCTGAATGGCAGACTCTAGCTTAAAGCTGATCGCGCCACCTGCGAATTTTCCGGTTGGCATGCGCTCTCTTATGACAATTTCATCAATCTTGTAATCGCGCATTAGTTTAGCAAATGTAAATTGAAAATTCTGGAGATCTTCTCGGCTGTGTTTTTTTTGTAGTGTTAGTTTTCGTACTCTACAATCAGGAAGGTCAAACAGTTTATTTTCAAGAAAAAGTAAACAAATAACGGCGTCGCTACCGGTTAGATCAACACCACATATTCTCATTTATGATCCTTTATCGAAA
Source organism: Sulfuriflexus sp. (assembly GCA_023134145.1). Taxonomy (GTDB): domain Bacteria; phylum Pseudomonadota; class Gammaproteobacteria; order AKS1; family AKS1; genus Sulfuriflexus. The sequence goes on from JAGLUW010000010.1 coordinate 107,109, forward strand.
TTATTAATATTTCATTTGCAACCGGCTTTCGTAGGTCAAATAAAAACCTTAATTTATTTTTCATGTCCAATATTGTCAGGTGCTTAGCAATATACATGGAATGTTATTAGTCCTAAATTGATAATAATAATTATCTTCGCCATTCATCAATCAATGAGGCAACGAGTGCTGTCCAACCAGTTTGGTGTGATGCACCAAGTCCTGTGCCTTTGTCTCCGTGGAAGTATTCATAAAACAAAATATGATCTTTCCAGAGTGGATCGGTTTGGAATCGTTCATTGTTACCGTAAACAGCGCGGCGGCCATCTTTGTCTTTAGCAAAGATATTAATCATGCCGTTAGCAAGACGTTCGGCCATGTCGCCTGCAGTGGCTTCTGTACCATCTTCCATTTTTATTTTTAGAAGATCACCATAGGCTTTGTCGAGTTTACGCAGTGACTCGATCATTAAGAAACTAGTCGGGAACCAAATTGGCCCACGCCAGTTGGAGTTGCCACCTTTGAGTTTGCATACGGCTTCACCTGGCTCATACCCCACCATGTTGTCGCCGAGAACGAAGGGGTGTTCTTCATGGTGTTTAGATAAACTACGCAGGCCGTAGTCTGACATGAATTCACCTTCGTCCCACATGCGTTCGAGAATACGTTTAAGCTGTTCTTCATTAACGATAGTAAGTATGTGCGTGTCAGTGTCTTTGGTCTTGATGCGGTTACAAACGTGTTGCACAACATCTTGACGATTTTTTACAAACCAATCAAAGCTGGAAGTAAATTCATTAAATGAATTTATTTTTTCTCGTTCGAGACGCTCCACTGCAAATAATGGAATCAAACCAACCAGCGAACGTACGCGTAGTTTGTGGAAACTTTCGTCTGGGTAGCGTAGTACGTCGTAGAAGAAACCATCTTCTTCATCCCAAAGATTGTAATTACGGTTGCCCATTTGTTTCATGGCGGCGCCAACGTAGATGTAATGTTGGAAGTACTTCGTCGCAAGGCCTTCGTAAACAGGATTGTCTTTTGCCAGCTCTAGTGCAATACGCATGAGGTTAAGACAGAACATGCCCATCCAGCCGGTGGCATCAGATTGTTCGAGTGTTGCGCCACCTGGGAGTTCTTCAGAGCGATCAAATACCGTGATGTTATCTAGGCCAAGGAAACCGCCTTCGAAAACATTATTGCCTTCGGAATCAACTTTATTAATCCACCAAGCAAAGTTGATAAGTAATTTGTGGAAACACTTTTGTAAGAATTCGCGATCAGGTTTGCCGTTGCGTTTCCTATCCATATTGTAAACACGCCAAACAGCCCAAGCATGTACGGGTGGATTAAGATCGGAGAATTCCCATTCGTAAGCAGGGATCTGTCCATTAGGGTGTTGGAACTGTTCAAACAACATTAACCACAGTTGGTCTTTGGCAAATTCAGGATCGATCAATGTAATCGGCACGGTATGGAAGGCGAGATCCCATGCGGCGAACCAGGGGTATTCCCATTTGTCTGGCATGGAGAGTATGCGCATTGAATTTAGGTGACGCCAATGTTGGTTACGAATACCCCAACGTGAATCGGGTGGTGGCATTTTGCCATTATCACCAGCAAGCCAGCGTTGCACATCGAAGATGTAGTTTTGCTTCGTCCACATTAAACCCGCAAAGGCTTGGCGTTGAATATTCTTTTCGTCTTCATTGGCTTTTGGCGGATGCACGTCGGCGTAAAATTCATCGGCGTCTTTTAAACGGGCTTCAACAATCTTATCAACATCGGCGAGCGGATCTTTCATCGCGCTATCAGTAAGGCGAAGTTTTAATACCGTAGTGCCACCGGCTTTAACGGTACGGGTGAAATGAATCCCTGCCTTGGTACCCGTGTTCTTGGTGTTAATACATTTTTCACCATTAACGACGTGCCCATGAAACGCATCTTTAACAAATTTATTTCCGTCATCGGCATCTTCACCGTAAACGCGAGCCATATTAGTTTCGTTGTTGGTGAACATGGGCGTGCCATCTTCATCAGCATACAAATAACGTTTACCTAATTTGTATTCAAACGGCAGATTCTTCAGGCCAGTTGATTCACTATCATCGGCTTCAAGGTGAACATGTTTGCTCGCCTTGCGACCTTTTTTGATAATAGGTGCATCAAGCGCTTCGTCACCCCATGACCAAATATTGCGGAACCATAGGTTCGGAATAAGATGAATTTCAGCATCTTCAGGGCCGCGGTTGTGAACCGTAATACGAATCGCAATATCTTCGGCATCTTGTTTGGCGTATTCCATAAATACATCGAAGTAACGGTCGTCATCAAAGGCGCCGGTATCGAGTAGTTCGTATTCTTCGCCTTGACCACCGCGTGATTTATTTACGTCGATGAGTTCCTGATAAGGGTATTCCGCATGCGGATACTTGTAGAGGAACTTCATGTAACTGTGAGTAGGGGTACTGTCTAGGTAGAAATAATATTCTTTTACGTCCTCTCCGTGGTTGCCTTCGTGTGGCGTCAGGCCAAACAGGCGTTCTTTGAGAATAGGATCTTTGCCATTCCACAAAGCGAGAGAAAAGTTCAGGAGTTGGTAGCGATCACTGATGGCGCCAATGCCATCTTCACCCCAGCGGTAGGCTTTACTGCGCGCCATGTCATGGCTGAGGTAACCCCACGCATCACCGTCGTCACTGTAGTCTTCGCGAACGGTGCCCCACGAACGTTCACTGAGGTAGGGCCCCCAACGTTGCCATGTTGCTTGTTCGTCTTTGATTGCTTGTAAGCGTTTTTTTTCCTGACTCATATTTCAACTACCTTGTTGTGGCCATTAGCCATTCGAGATTTTTATTGTTTGTTTGAGGCTCACAATTCTTGATGAGCGCACTTGGCTATTTATATCTCAGCTTAACTGTTGAGAAAGGGTTTGTCAGGTCAGCAATTTCCAGTTTATGGTCTCGCCAGCACGAAGCGGGATAACGCGCTGCTCTCCAAGTGGATAATGGTCAGGCACCGTCCATTGTTGTTGTTGCAGAGTAATGCTACCGGCATTGCGGGGCAGGCCATAGAAATCAGGGCCATAGAAACTGGCAAAGCCTTCTAATTTGTCGAGCGCACCGGCGGCGGCAAAGGCTTCGGTATAAAGTTCGATGGCAGCATGTGCGGTATACATACCGGCACAACCACAGGCAGATTCTTTTGCGCCTTGTGGATGCGGGGCGCTATCTGTGCCGAGGAAGAATTTAGGGTTACCGCTAGTCGCTGCAAAAATCAGCGCTTCTCGATGTGCTTCGCGCTTGAGTATGGGGAGGCAGTAATGGTGCGGGCGCATGCCACCCACGAACATGGCATTACGGTTCATCAACAGATGGTGGGCGGTAATAGTCGCAGCAACATTAGCGGGTGTGTTGAGGATAAAATCTACCGCATCGCGTGTGGTGATGTGTTCGAGCACAACCTTCAATTTGGGGAAAGCGCCCAATAGAGGCATTAGCTGATCGTGAATAAAGACCTTCTCTCGGTCAAAGACATCAATGGCGGGATCGGTAACCTCTCCATGTATAAGGAGTAACAGACCTGTTTCTTGCATGGCCTTCAATGCCGGATGGGTTTTACGGATATCCGTAACACCTGAATCTGCATTGGTGGTTGCGCCAGAAGGATAGAGTTTTACTGCATAAATATGCTCGCAGGCGGCGGCCTTGTGGATCTCTTCAGCCGAGGTGTTATCCGTGAGATACAGGGTCATCAATGGCGTGAAACCAGTATCCGCAGGTAGTGCAGCGAGGATCTGTTCTCGGTAGGCCAAGGCCATATCGACCGTGATGATGGGCGACTTTAGATTCGGCATGATAATCGCGCGGCCAAATTGGCTTGCGGTATGCGTGATAACGCTGGCCATGGCATCGCCATCACGTACGTGTAGGTGCCAATCGTCAGGTTTTGTCAGGTTAATGCTTTGCATAGTGTATTCCGTTGTTTGGAGAATTATGCCACGAAGCGGCGGGTACGTCTGCTATGAGGCAGGTTCTTCTTCAAACGATTCGGTGTGATAACGCTGCACCTTAATATTGTCTGACCAATAGTCACCCGGTAGACCAGCCTTGTTTTTCAGATGAAACAGGAACTGCTCGGGTCGGGGGAGTGATTCCCATACGGTTGGCAAAAAGGTGCCGCGATGCAGTCCTTCACTGAGTAGCAGACCGTCTTTGCCCAGTTGTAGTTGATCGAGCAGCTCTTGTTCAGAACTAAATTGAATCGGTTCGGGGGGAGTAAGTATTTCGATATGGATATGCAGTTGGTCAAACTCGTTAGCCTGTAGTGGCGGGAAGCGCGGGTCACGGAAGGCCGCGTTAAATGCGTTACTGGCGATATCATCGACCAGTGCCTGATGTGCTTCAAGGCTACCGATACAACCGCGAAGTTCTCCATGTTTATGCAGGGTGACAAAGCTGGCGCGTGGTTGTTGTAGTTCGGTGGAGTAGGTTTGTTTTTTTACAGCCAGTGGCTGACCGTGTGTTAATCCAGATTGAATTGATTCTCGAGCAAGATTGAGAAGGGTTTGTCTGTCGGTGTTGCAAAGCATGGCTAACGGGTTACGCTCCACGCTCCATAACCAACTACCTGGTTACGATCACCCGCGGTATCGCCTGAGTTACGTAGATCAAGAGTGTGCACCTGCAGACCACGTTGCCGCGCAACGGTGAGTAAACCTTTTACGGGGTTACGGCCACAGGCATCTTCATCACCGATGGCATCCGGGTTAAGGGATTCAATTGCGGTGCAGGTGTGTCTGTCCATCTTTTGCGCCGAACTGTATTCGTGATAGTGACTTAGATCAGAGCTGATGACGATTAGAGTCGAATCGTCTTGCCAGGCAAGATCGATGACCTCGGCAACTTCATTGGCGGTCGCATCGCCGACCACGATGGGCACTAATTCAAATTCACCAAGCACTTCCTGCAGGAAGGGTAACTGAACCTCAAGGCTGTGTTCCTGTGCATGTGCGACATCCATTGTCTGTACCTGTGGCAACTGGTTTAGCTGTTCCGTAGTAATGGCATCAAGCTTGATATTGCCAAGCGGCGTGGTAAAAAATGTCGCGCCGGACGTGGCAAGCCCACGGAAACCGACCCGGTGCGATGGGCCAAGCAAGATCACGCGTTGAATTTTATTACGCAGCGGGCGTAGATTGACATAGGCACTGGCGGCAATGGGACCAGAGTAGATGTAACCGGCATGGGGGACGATAAGGGCCAGCGGGGCTTGTTCAATTGACGATGCTGCGGCAAGGAAATCGGTGATCTGCTCATGTAACTCATTCGAGTTGGCGGGATAGAATAATCCCGCTACCGCTGCAGGTCTGATTGTTTCGGTATTCTGAACCATCGCACTGACACCCTCATTATTGGTAATGTAATAGCTGAGCGTATGTGTACATAAAGACTTGAAGTCGCCCTGTAAGAGGCCTATATATAGAGTATGACACATAAAAGTGACCCGACAACTATTGATACAAAATACTGGCACCTGCTTGAGGATGGGCGGGTACAGTGTGATTTGTGTCCACGCTTTTGCAAGTTGCACGAAGGGCAGCGCGGCCTGTGTTTCATTCGCGCCAATCAAGATAACCGGATCGTGATGACGAGTTATGGGCTTTCAAGCGGTTACTGTATTGACCCTATTGAAAAGAAGCCATTGAATCATTTTCTGCCAGGAACCCCGGTGTTGTCATTTGGTACGGCCGGTTGCAACCTTGCCTGTAAGTTTTGCCAGAACTGGGACATTAGCAAGTCACGCGAGATCCACACACTGGCTGATTCTGCATCACCCGAGCTGATCGCCCGTGCGGCTAAAGAACTGAATTGTCGTAGTGTCGCCTACACCTATAACGACCCGGTAATCTTCCATGAATATGCAATTGATGTGGCTAAGGCCTGTCATGAGGTTGGCGTAAAATCAGTTTCGGTGAGTGCGGGTTATGTTTGTCCAGAACCACGTGCTGAATTTTACCAACACATGGATGCGGCGAATATTGATCTAAAAGCTTTTGATGAAGATTTTTATCATAAGCTGACTGGCGCCCATTTGCAGCCAGTGCTGGAAACATTGCAATACTTGTATCATGACACTGATGTTTGGCTGGAAACCACGACACTGTTAATTCCCGGTAAAAATGATAGTGACAAAGAGCTGGAAGAAATGACTCAATGGGTCGTGGAAAATCTTGGGCCCGATATGCCGATGCACTTTTCTGCCTTCCACCCGGATTACAAGATGATGGATATTCCTTCGACGCCGAAGGAAACTTTGATCAAGGCTCGCGAGATCGCGATGAAGAACGGGGTACGATATGCCTATACCGGCAATGTTCATAATCAGGCAGGGGACAGCACCTATTGTCACCACTGCGGTACAACGCTGATTGGCCGTGACTGGTATGAACTCAGTGAGTGGAACCTTGATGCACAAGGGCATTGCAAGAGCTGTGGCACTGCTTGCGCCGGGGTGTTTGAGGAAAAGCCCGGCCAATGGGGCCGACGTCAACAACCGGTTCACCTGGCAGATTTCGCTGTTTGACCAATAATAAATAGGGTTATTGGGGTTTCGTGCTTGACTTGCTAGCTGCTGCGCTTAGACTGCCTCTCCGATATTTAGTCTGGCCGAGAGGCTTGGATGCATAGGAGCTAGCTATGAGTGGTGGTTGTTCATCAAGTGACGTAGAACCGTTTGCCTTAATGGTGATGGGTGACAGCATGTCGCCTGAATTTGTGGATGGCACGATTATTATCGTTGACCAATCGGCTCCCTGTGGCCCCGGTGCTTATGCCGTGATCGATTACCAAGGTGAGACAACGTTCCGCCAGTATATTGAACGCGATGGCAAAAAATTTATGCATGCCTTAGATGGCAGTGAAGACGATATTGAATTGGTCGAAAAATACAAAGTGCGTGGTGTGGTGATTCAGCAAAAACTTAGACGCAAAGTAAAGCATTATGAATGGTCACCTGTGAGTAATGCAAAGTAATGTCGAACGATAGCCACCCAATTGATGAATTACATACCCTAGTAGATTTTATTCGCTGGGGCGCAAGCCGCTTTGCTGAAGCAAAATTATATTATGGTCACGGAACTAATAATGCAGTTGATGATGCAATGGCCTTGGTGTTGCATACATTGCATTTGCCATTCGGACTATCGAGTGAGTTGTTTTCATCGCGATTAACGCGTAGCGAAAAACAAGCGATTTTAGAATTATTTGATCAGCGTATTAATAAGCGTATCCCGGTTCCTTATTTAACGAATGAGGCAGTGTTTGCCGGTTTAAGTTTTTATGTTGATGAACGTGTATTGGTACCTCGCTCACCGATTGCTGAATTAATAGAACAAGGTTTTTCACCGTGGGTTGATGCAGATAATGTTGAGCATGTATTAGATCTTTGTACTGGCAGTGGTTGTATTGCGATTGCTTGTGCAATGGCATTACCGTATGCGCAAGTTGATGCTTCAGATATTTCAAAGGATGCCTTAGCGGTTGCCGAGATGAATATTCAACGCCATCAGCTTGAGGGTCGAGTTCAGGCGTATCGAGCAGATTTGTTTGATGGCTTGCCAACACAGCGTTACGATTTAATTGTTAGTAACCCACCTTATGTAGATGCTGATGACATGGCAAGTTTGCCCGATGAATTTCACCATGAACCTAAATTAGGTTTGGCATCAGGCAATGATGGGTTAGATGCTTGTGTGCAGATTCTTGCCGAAGCCAGCAATTGGTTAACGGATGAAGGCGTATTGATTGTGGAAGTGGGTAATAGCGCCCATGCCTTGGCAATGCGCTTCCCGAATGTGCCTTTTTTATGGTTAGAATTTGAGCGGGGCGGAGACGGTGTGTTCTTGCTTACTGCTAGTCAATTAAATGAATTTAAGAATGGTTTTATTGCGTAAGCGATAAAAAATGTACTGAAAGACCTGCCTTTTAAGAAATCTCTTGGTAAATAAGATTATTTACTCTTAGCAATCAAGCCTTTACTGCGTGTTATTAATGAAACCACCATGAAGGCTTAAGTATCGGCGAAGATTGATCCAGATCATTTCGAAGCGGCTTATGAGTAGGCATAATTTGGCGCACTATTAGCGAAAGATTACGTCATGGAACAACAACTTGTTTTTGATACGCAGTTGCTAACGAAGTATGACGTTAGTGGGCCGCGTTATACTTCCTACCCAACTGCGCCACAGTTTAGCGAAGATTTTTGTGAGCAGAATTATCGCGATAGTATTGCCGAAAGTAATGGTGATTTTCTAGCTCGACCATTATCTATTTATATACATATTCCATTTTGTAATACGGTTTGTTTCTACTGTGGGTGCAACAAAGTAGTAACAAAAGATCGTAGTAAGGGCGCAGATTATCTTATTCGCTTGCATAAAGAAATTGCCATGCAAGCGGAAATGTTTGATGGTGATAGAATCGTTAAACAGATTCATCTCGGTGGTGGTACGCCTACATTTATCAATGACCCACAATTAACGGTATTGATGAATGAGTTGCATAAAAATTTCCCAATTGCTGAAGATGACATCGGCGAATATTCAATTGAAATAGATCCTCGTGAAGCTAATAAAGAAACGATTATCATGTTGCGTGATATTGGTTTTAATCGTTTGAGCTTAGGTGTTCAGGATTTAGATAAGAGTGTTCAATTAGCAGTTAACAGAGTTCAGTCTGAGCGAGAAACCTTCGACATAATTGATGCGGCTCGAGCAAGTAATTTTCGCTCTATCAGTCTTGATCTTATGTATGGCCTACCAAACCAAAGTGTTGATAGTTTTAGTCGTACTTTAGACAGAGTGATTGAAGCAAAACCAGATCGACTCTCATTGTTTAATTACGCGCACATGCCTAAGTTGTTTAAACCACAACGGCGTATTAATGAAGTAGATTTACCTAGTCCATCGGTTAAAATGGCGATCCTTAAACAAAGTATTCAGCAACTTGAAGAAGCGGGTTACATTTATATCGGCATGGATCATTTTGCCTTGCCAGATGACGAGCTGAGTATTGCGCAAAGCGAAGGAAAGCTACAGCGTAATTTCCAAGGCTACTCAACACACGGTGATTGTGATTTATTAGCGATGGGGGTAACTGCAATTGGTCAAACACATAACAGTTTTAGTCAAAACCACCGCAATCTAGATGACTACTACGCCGCTATTGATGCCGGTCATTTGCCTATTTTTCGTGGCATGACTTTAACTGCAGATGACCGACTCCGTGCCCGAGTTATTCAAGAACTTATTTGTCATTTTCGACTCGACTTTAATCTTATTTCCAAGCAATTCGATATTGATTTCAATGAATATTTTTCACATGAACTAACAAAATTATTGTCGATGGAGAAAGATGGTTTGTTACAAGTGGAAGCCAATGCCATCGAGGTTTTGCCTGCGGGAAGGTTGTTGATACGTAATATTTGCATGGTGTTTGATGCTTATTTACAAAAAAATCAGCAACAATACTCAAAAGTCATCTAATCTGAACTGACGCGGTGGTAAGAAACGGCTACAATGCTGGCCATGTCAGGAAATTCAATTGGAAAATTATTCGTTGTAACCGGTTTTGGCGAAAGCCACGGCCCAGCCATTGGCTGTATTGTTGACGGTTGCCCTCCGGGAATGGAACTTTGTGAGGCAGATCTGCAGGGTGATCTGGATCTGCGTAAGCCGGGTACTTCACGACATACTACACAGCGCCGTGAGTCAGATGAAGTTAAGATCCTTTCCGGTGTATTCGAAGGTAAGACCACCGGTACGCCAATCGCCTTACAAATCCAGAATACTGACCAACGTTCTAAAGATTACTCCAAGATCATGGATAGTTTCCGTCCCGGACATGCCGATTACACCTATCAGCAAAAGTACGGCATGCGTGATTACCGTGGTGGTGGTCGTTCTTCTGCTCGTGAAACAGCAATGCGTGTTGCAGCGGGAGGCATTGCCAAGAAATACCTACGCGAACGTTACAATATTGAAATTCGTGGTTACTTATCTCAACTAGGGCCAATTGTGCCTGAGCAGTTTGATTGGGATGAAGTTCACAATAATCCATTCTTTTGTCCTGATGCGAGCAAGGTTGCCGAGCTTGAAGCCTACATGGATGCCTTGCGTAAAGAAGGTAACTCAATCGGTGCCAAGGTCAGTGTTGTTGCTACCGGTGTGCCACCAGGTTGGGGCGAACCTATTTTTGATCGTCTTGATGCCGAGATTTCCCATTCATTAATGAGTATTAATGCGGTTAAAGGTGTTGAGATTGGCGCCGGTTTTGACAGCGTGACCCAAAAAGGCACCGAACATCGTGATGAGATCACACCGGAAGGATTCATTGGCAATAACGCCGGGGGCGTTCTTGGTGGTATTTCCAGTGGCCAAGACATTGTTGCGCACATTGCATTGAAGGCAACTTCAAGCCTGCGTTTGCCGGGTAAAAGCGTCAATGTAAAAGGTGAGGCGATTGAGGTGATAACCGAAGGTCGTCATGACCCTTGTGTTGGCATTCGTGCAACACCGATTGCAGAAGCCATGCTGGCGATCACGCTGATGGATCACATGTTACGACATCGTGCACAGAATCAGGATGTTGAATCTCAAACACCCGTTATTCCTTCTGGCAGCTAAGTCGAAACTAACCACCCAAGCCTACTGAAAAGATGACGACTCCCTCGGCTACTCCTTACTGGCGTCTGTCAGGTTTCTATTTATTCTATTTTGCCTCGATTGGTGTGCTGGTTCCTTATTGGCCGCTTTACCTTGAGTCGCTCGACTTTGGTCCCCGTGAAATTGGTGAGTTAATGGCCGTGGTCATGGCAACCAAGATCATTGCGCCAAATATTTGGGGTTGGATTGCAGACCATACCGGTAAGCGCATGATGATCGTGCGTGGTGGTTCTTTATTAGCCTGTATTTTTTTCGCAGGAGTATTCTGGGGCGATTCTTATTTATGGATCGCTCTAACAATGGCCGCGTTCAGTTTCTTTTGGAATGCAACCTTGCCGCAATTTGAAGCGACGACATTTAACTACTTACATGAGGAAACGCATCGCTATAGTTTTATTCGGCTATGGGGCTCAATTGGTTTTGTGGTTGCGGCGGTATTGATTGGTTATCTTCTTGAAACATCAACCGCGCGTATTGTACCGATTGCAATGTTAATTATGTTCGTGTTGATTTGGTTAAACAGTTTAGTTGTTCCAGAACGTTCGGCAGGGCATTTACCTTTAGATGAAAATTCTATTATCAAGGTAATAAAACGCCCTGAAGTCTTAGCTTTAATTACCGTGGTTTTTTTAATGCAGGCGAGTCACGGTCCGTATTACACTTTCTATAGTATTTACCTAGAAGATAATGGCTATTCAAAAACAATTATTGGTGGTCTATGGGCATTCGGTGTTGTTGCTGAAGTCGGTGTGTTTTTAGTAATGCACAAATTGATTCCACGTTTTGGTTTACGCAATATGCTGCTGTTTAGTTTATTGGTAGCGAGTCTGCGTTGGTTATTATTGGGTTCCTATGTTGAATCTTTTGTGATGATTGTCATTATTCAGCTAGGGCATGCGGCAACCTTTGGTGTTTTTCATGCGGTTGCAATTCAATACTTTCATAATTATTTTCGTGGCCGACATCAAGGTCGGGGTCAAGCGCTATATAGCAGTATGAGTTTTGGTGCTGGCGGCGCCTTGGGTGCATTGCTTGCGGGTTACACCTGGTCACTCGGCGCGACATTAACATATGGGATTGCCGCTGCGATTAGTATGTTGGCAGTCGTTATTACTTTGTTGTTTGTGCGCGATCAGCCATCTGAATAAGCAAGTCACACATCGCTTGTGCGGCATTTGATAAGGTGCGATCACTGTGATGCACAATACCTAGTTGACGACTTAGATTCACACCTTTCACTTCTATTGAACACAATTCAGAATGAATCATCGTTTCAGGTAACACACTCCAACCCAAACCGATTTCCACCATCATACGAATGGTTTCTAAATAGTTTGTTGATAGTCTCACTTGTAACTTAATGTCCGCGGGCTGCAGCATTTCTTCAATCACTTCTCGTGTAAACGTGCCACGTGCAGGCAGTATCGCGGGGTGATCTGCCAATGACTGCAACTGAATATTTGTCTCGGTTGTTAAGGGGTGATCTTTGCTGGTGACAATATGCAGAGGATCGTTCCAGAGCGGAATCAATGTCAGTGGATCGGTATTGTCGGGGGGCAGGGTAACAATGCCAAGTTCTAACTCACCATGTAAGACGGCTTTGCAGGCTAACTCGGAATCAAGAAACTGCATATCGAGTTCTACATCGGGAAATGACTGATTATAGTTTCTTAAAACAGGCGGTAAACGATGCAAGCCAATGTGATGGCTGGTACCGATATGCAGCTGGCCAGTAACAGAGGATGAAAGGTTACTAATCGCGCGTTGGCTATCCTGTACTTCATTAATAATATTTTGCGCCCTCGGTAATAGAGCTCGACCGGCTTCGGTTAGTTGGATCTTGCGGCCAAGGCGATCAAATAGACGATTATTCAGCTCAGCTTCAAGGCTCGCAATTCGTTTACTGACGGCAGGTTGGGTTAAATGCAGGGCGTCAGCAGCAGCTGAAAAAGATGCATTTTCAGAGACACTGACAAAAGCCTGTAAACCAGCGATATCCATGTAATCACTATAGCTCTATCTATAACTATTTGGAATAGAAAATATAATAAATATGAATTTGTTTTATGTGTTCGGCAGGCGTAGTCTAGCCCTCCTAAATTAGGAGAAGACAATGGCTGGGCAAACACTTTACGACAAATTATGGGATAGCCACGTGGTGCGCATTGAAGATAATGGCACGGCGCTACTCTATATAGATCGTCACCTTGTCCATGAAGTGACTTCACCGCAGGCCTTTGAAGGTTTGCGCACGGCGGGTCGCAAACCATGGCGGGTCGATAGCATTGTTGCAACGCCGGATCATAATGTACCGACAACCGATCGTAGTGCCGGTATCACCGATCCTGTGGCACGCTTACAGGTTGAGACCTTGGATCAAAACTGCGCGGAGTTCGGTTTAACCGAATTTGGTATGGACGATATTCGTCAAGGTATCGTGCATGTTATTGGGCCTGAGCAGGGCGCAACCTTACCCGGTATGACCGTGGTGTGTGGAGACTCACATACTTCGACTCATGGCGCCTTTGGCGCATTGGCATTTGGTATTGGTACTTCTGAAGTTGAGCATGTCATTGCAACGCAGTGTTTGTTACAAACTAAATCCAAGAATATGTTGGTGAGTGTTGATGGTGATGTTGCGGAAGGTGTAACCGCTAAAGATATTGTCTTGCGCATTATTGGTGAGATCGGCACAGCCGGTGGAACTGGTTATGCGATTGAATTTGGTGGCACAGCAATTCAAGCTTTATCCATTGAAGGACGTATGACCGTTTGTAATATGGCCATTGAAGCGGGTGCACGTGCAGGCATGGTCGCTGTCGATGATGCGACGATTGATTATGTGCATGGCCGACCTTATGCGCCAAATGAGCAACAGTGGGATGCTGCAGTGGAACAATGGCAAACATTACACAGTGATGATGATGCTAAGTTCGATACAGTTGTGAGGATTGAGGCAGCAAGTATTCGTCCGCAAGTAACTTGGGGAACATCACCTGAGATGGTTATCGCGGTTGATGCAACAATCCCGGATCCCGCATCTGAAAAAGATGAAGTGAAACGTGAAGGTATGCAACGTGCATTGGATTACATGGGCTTGACTGCCAACACACCGATTGAAGAAATCAGCGTTGATAAAGTCTTTATTGGTTCATGTACTAATTCACGTATTGAAGATTTACGTGCTGCGGCTGATGTTGCGAAAGGTCGCAAGGTAGCAGATAACATTAAGCTTGCTTTAGTCGTACCGGGTTCCGGTTTGGTTAAACAACAAGCCGAAGCAGAAGGGCTTGATAAAATATTTATTGAAGCCGGTTTTGAATGGCGTGAACCTGGTTGTTCAATGTGTCTTGCGATGAATGCAGATCGTCTTGAAGACGGTGAGCGTTGTGCATCAACTTCAAATCGAAATTTTGAAGGCCGGCAAGGTCGCGGTGGACGTACACATTTGGTTGGGCCAGCAATGGCTGCTGCCGCAGCGGTAGTCGGTCATTTTACTGATGTTACAAACATGAAGCAGGCAGGATAAGACAATGGATGCATTTACAAAATTAGATGGAATCGTATTGCCATTGGATCGAGCTAATGTTGATACCGATGCGATTATTCCGAAACAGTTTTTAAAATCGATTAAGCGCAGTGGTTTTGGTGTAAATTTATTTGATGACTGGCGCTACCTTGATACGGGTGAGCCAGGCATGGATAACAGTACGCGTCCTATTAACGAAGATTTTATTTTAAACAAACCTCGTTACCAAGGCGCGCAGATATTATTAGCGCGTAAAAACTTTGGTTGTGGCTCATCACGTGAGCATGCGCCCTGGGCTTTATTAGATTATGGCTTTCGTGTCGTGATTGCGCCAAGTTATGCAGATATCTTTTTTAACAATTGTTTTAAGAACGGTATCTTGCCAATTACTTTTGACGAAGAGGTTGTTAGTAAATTATTCAAAGAGGTTGAGTCAGTTGAAGGATATCAATTAAGCGTTGATCTCGAAGCGCAAACGGTAACAACACCATCAGGTGATGTATTGAGTTTCGATGTTGATGAATTCCGTAAACACTGCTTAATTAATGGTTTGGATGATATCGGTTTAACCTTGCAGCACATAGATGACATTAAAGCCTATGAAGAAAGGCAGAAACAGAATGCACCATGGTTATTTAGCAAAGTTATTTGACTAAAAGAACAGAATACACAGGATTAACAATTATGAAAATTGCAATTTTACCCGGTGACGGAATTGGTACTGAGATTATGGCTGAGGCCGTTAAGGTTATTGAATGCCTTAACACTGATTTTGGTCTTAACGCTGAAATGGAAAAGGGTCTTGTTGGTGGTGCGGGTTACGATGCGCATGGTCACCCATTACCAGAAGAAACATTGACATTGGTTAAAGATGCCGACGCAATCATGCTGGGTGCAGTTGGTGGTTATAAATGGGAGTCATTGGATATTGTAGTGCGCCCTGAAAAAGGTCTGCTTGGCTTGCGTAGTGAATTAGAATTATTTTCTAATCTACGTCCTGCGATTTTATATCCACAACTTGCAGATGCTTCAAGCCTAAAGCCTGAAGTGGTTTCAGGTTTAGATATTATGATTGTGCGTGAACTCACAGGTGGCATTTACTTTGGTCAACCACGCGGCATTCGCATATTAGAAGATGGCCAGCGCCAAGGTTATAATACTTTGGTTTATTCCGAATCAGAAGTTGAACGCATAGGTCGCAATGCATTTGATATTGCGATGAAGCGTGATCGTCGTCTTTGTTCAGTTGATAAGGCTAACGTTTTAGAAGTGACTGAGATGTGGCGTGAAGTTATGATCGAAGTATCAAAAGATTATCCTGATGTTGAATTAAGTCATATGTATGTTGATAACGCAGCGATGCAATTAGTTCGCGCGCCAAAACAGTTTGACGTAATGGTAACAACAAATATGTTTGGCGATATTCTTTCTGATTGTGCAGCAATGTTGACCGGTTCAATTGGTATGTTGCCATCGGCATCATTGGATGCGAACGGTAAAGGCATGTACGAACCGATTCATGGTTCGGCGCCGGATATTGCGGGACAAAATAAAGCCAACCCATTAGCAACGATTCTTTCTGTTGCAATGATGTTGCGTTATACCTTTGACAACAATGAAATGGCACAGCGTATTGATGCGGCGGTGGGTTCAGTGCTTGATCAAGGTTTACGTACGATTGATATTAGCTCGGATGGCATGAAGGAAATTGGTACTGCCGAAATGGGCGATGCCGTTGTTGCAGCGATGCGTGCAAATAAAGTATAAATATTAGTTGTTTGGCGTTCTTAGCGTTTTGACGGTTAATAAATAAAAAATTACGATTAAAGGTTTAGGAGTTACGGAAATGCGTACAGGTTTAATTGGTTGGCGAGGTATGGTGGGTTCGGTTCTGATGCAGCGCATGCGTGAGGAAAAAGACTTTGATTTAATCGAACCCGTATTTTTCACAACATCACAAACGGGTCAAGCGGGTCCTGATGTTGGCAAAGATGTGCCTTCATTAAAAGATGCCAAAGATATTGCTGAGTTATCGAAGATGGAAGTTATCATCTCTTGTCAGGGCGGAGATTACACTGAGGAAGTTTATCCTCAACTTCGCAAATCTGGCTGGAAGGGTTACTGGATTGATGCTGCATCATCTTTGCGTATGGAAGATGAAAGTGTGATTGTCCTCGACCCTGTGAATATGGATGTGATTAAAGATTCATTAGCTAAAGGTGGCAAGACCTTCGTTGGCGGTAACTGTACGGTCAGTTTAATGTTGATGGCGATTGGTGGTTTGTTCAAACAAAATCTCGTTGAATGGATTAGCCCAATGACTTATCAAGCTGCATCGGGCGCTGGCGCAAAGAACATGCGTGAATTAATTACACAAATGGGCGCGATTCATGATGACGTAAAAGGTTTGGTTGATGATCCCGCCTCAGCGATCCTAGATATTGATCGCCAAGTGACTAACTTCATGCGCGGTGATAGTTACCCAGTTGATCAGTGGGGCGTGCCTTTAGCGGGTAGTTTGATCCCTTGGTTGGATTCACAACTGGAATCGGGACAAACTCGTGAAGAGTGGAAGGCGCAAGTTGAAACTAACAAGATCCTTGGTACTTCAGCGAACCCAACCCCGATTGACGGTATCTGCGTGCGAATTGGTGCAATGCGTTGTCACAGTCAGGCAATGACCATTAAATTGAATAAAGATGTGCCTTTGGATGAAATCGACAACATCCTTGCTGAGGCCAATGATTGGGTTAAAGTTGTACCAAATGACCGTGATATCAGCATGAAAGAACTCACTCCGGCTGCCGTTACCGGTACTTTGGATGTGCCAGTGGGGCGTTTACGTAAATTAACCATGGGTAATGACTATTTGTCAGCCTTCACCGTGGGTGATCAGTTGTTATGGGGGGCTGCAGAGCCACTTCGACGCATGCTACGTATCGTACTAGAGCAAAAATAATCGAAAATATCCTTTTAATACAGAGGGATAGTTTGTTTTAGCGTTATAACCTTGATCGCTGGTTAGGATGGTTTCCTAGCAGCGATTTTTCATTATTGAGCTATTCTTTAATCTTCTTATTAGGATGAGGGCTGGTCGATAGTTTTTCATCATGAAATTTGTAAAATGCTAACTATAATGTATAGTTACAAGAACTATATAAAGGCCATTCTAGTTAATGGCCGATAACCCTGTGATAATAGGGACAGACTGACACTGTGAATATCTCTGTGCGGTCAATAATTATAATGAATAGAAATGGAGTAGGGACGTTGCGCAAACTCAAAATATTTTTCATTACTGTGGTGTGCCTACTGGCGTCAAATATCGCTTTCACATTAGGTGTTGGTGATATCAAAGTGAACTCAGGACTGAGTCAGCCATTAGATGCAGAAATTAAACTATTTTCAGTTCGACCAGGTGAAGGCGATAATATTCGTGTCTCGCTAGCGACCTTAAAAGAGTTTGATAAAGCCGGTATTGATCGTCCATTGCATCTTTCTTCTTTGAAATTTAAAGTCGTTGAGAAGGGTGATGGCAACGCCTATATTAAGGTTTATTCAAAAGGTCCAATTCGTGAACCGTTTCTTGATTTCCTAGTTGATATTGATTGGCCAAGTGGCCGCTTGTTGCGTGAATACACCTTATTACTTGATCCACCTATATTCACACAGCGTAAGGCTGCACCTGTTCAATCAGCTGTCGTCGCCGCGCCGACTCGTATTATTCGCGAAGAGCTTGCACCAGCACCTGTTGTTTCTACTCCTTTATTTGTGCCGACAGCACCGGTAGTGAGTAATAATGAAACTGGCTTGTTCCCACATATTCAAATTGATGAAGCACCTGCACCCGCTGTTACGTTAGGTGCAACTAAAGCACTTGCTTTGGAGTCAGCTGCGTTTTCTGGGGATAATTATAAGGTTAAGAAAAGCGAAACACTTTGGTCTATAGCGAGAAGTGTTCGTCCTGACGATAGCATTAGCGTGTCACAGATGATGATTGCATTGCAGCAAGCAAATCCTGAAGCATTCGCAAATAATAATATTAATGGTTTGAAGTCGGGTTTTGTTTTACGCATACCTGATCGTGCTGATATCGAAGCAATCGGACATAGCCAAGCGTTAAGAAACTCACTTCAGCAGAATGAACTTTGGCGTGCTGCGCAAGATAACTTAGCTAGCGCGGTAACACCGAGTGGCACAACAGCGCTAACAACAACAAATAAGACAGCGACGGCTACACCGAAGCAAGAACAAGCTTCAATCAAGCTGATTACACCCGATGCTAATGCCGGTGCGGCGGCACAAGGTGGCGGGGTAGATGCAGGAGCTTCATCTGAGAAACTTGCTCTTGCGACTGAGCAGTTGGCTTCAAAAGATAAAGAGAATGATGAATTACAAGATCGTGTTCAATCTCTTGAAGATCAAATCGGTTCAATGGAACGTTTGCTTGAGTTGAAAGACGATTCACTTTCTGAATTGCAAAATAAACTCACCACTGAAACATCTAAGCCAGCGGTAGAAACAGCACCAATGGTTGAAGCAACGCCTGAGCCAGTTGTTGCAGAGAAAAAACCAGAGCCTGCACCGGTTGTAAAACCAATAGTGAAGGAAGAGGCTAAAGTTAATCCATACGCCTTAGCTGAAGCTGAAGCGCCAAAAGCGAAACCAGCGGCAGCTAAACCAGCAGAAACGAGTTTGTTTGATGACCCAATTATTCTAGCGGCAGCCATTGCTGTATTGCTAGCAATACTAGTACTTGTTTGGTTGATGATGAAACGTCGTCAAAATAATATGCAGCAGTTCCCTGAAAGCATATTGTCTAGCAAGCCAGCAAACGTTAGTGCAAGTAAGCCAAATAATGAAACAACATTGTTGAGTGATTTCGCACCAAGTGCAATGGATGGTGCTATTGAGTCAGATTCAAGTGAAGTTGATCCATCAGCTGAAGCCGATGTTTACATTGCTTATGGTAAGCATCAGCAAGCAGAAGAATTATTATTGGCATCAATTGAACAAGAACCAGATCGTCTTGATCTTAGATTGAAGTTGATGGAAGTTTATCATGCGACAGGTAACGCAGATTCTTTCTTAGTTCAGGCGAGTCATTTGAATGGTGCAATGGATGATCAAAGCACAGCCTTGTGGGATAAAGCTGTTGTGATGGGACGTGAGTTATGTCCTGGTAATGATTTATTCGGTAGCGATGTAAATGAGAATGAAGATGATTTTGCTGACCTAGAAGGAATTGCAGATTTAGATGACGATTTAGATTTAAATCTTGAGATGGATGACACGCTTACAATTGATGAGCCTGAAGAAATCTCAATGGACACATCTGATGATGAACTATCATTAGATATGGACATGGATTTAGAGTCACTAGATACAAGTGATGATAAAGATGATGGCCTATCACTTGATATGGGTGATTTGACTCTCGACATTGAAGAAGACGCTGCCGCTGAGCCTGAAGCGGCACTGGACATTGGTGAGCTAACTCTTGAGATTGAAGATGACACAACAGCTTCGCCAACTGAAGAAGCCAGCTTTGATCTCGGTGACGAAATTGAGCTTGATGTTGATGACATGCTTGAAGATGTTGATAGCGATGAAGATGATGACGGTATCCTCGGTATGGATGAGGTTGCTACTAAATTGGATCTTGCTAAAGCCTATATCGATATGGGTGACCCAGACGGTGCCCGCGCAATTCTTGATGAGGTATTGACTGAAGGTAATGATGACCAACAGTCAGAAGCGAAGGGACTGATTGAACAGTTATAAACATTTCTATTTTACGAAGCAACCGGCACATTGATGCCGGTTGTTTGCGTTTAGAGCTATGCATCCTTTTATAAAAATTCTTTGCCTGTTAGCAACAACGATTCTATTGATATCCGCAAGCCCGATGCGGACACTTATAATAGTAATTATTTTAAGTCTGCTTTTATTATTCATGGGCTTGGAATACCTTCAGGCAAGCTGGAAGATGTGTAGGCGAATGAAGTGGTTTTGGCTCTCATTACTAATTTTATATGGTTGGTTTATTCCTGGGACACCAATTTTTATTTTTGAAAATATATCAGTTGAGTATATTCCTAGTATTGAAGGTTTAAGTGCAGGCGGATTAAGGGCTATTGCTTTATTAAGTATTGTTAGTGCTGTGGTGTTAATGATGAAATCGACTTCGCAACAAGAGCTGATAGTTTCTATTATGTGGTTAATTTCTCCATTACGTTTATTTAAGATAAAAACTGCACAGTTTGCGGCACGATTGGTATTAACCTTAGATGCGGTAACCAATACCGAGATTGGAATTAAAGATGCTTTGAAAAAGTCTGACACTGAAATATCGATTTTTCAATGCGGTATAAATTCAATGGCAAACTTATTAGTCAATATAGAGATGCAAGCAATTAAAAATACAGATACCAAGGTTGTATTACCGCGACTAGATGCGCCAGCATTATATCAATGGTTAATTCCTTTAATACTGATTGCTGGATTACAAAGCCTATGATAAAAATAGCATTGGGTATTGAATATGATGGCTCGGTCTATAATGGTTGGCAGAGTCAGAAGCATGGCCATGGTGTACAAGAAGAAGTTGAAAAAGCACTTTCAATTGTTGCAGATCAAGATGTGAAAGTTATTTGCGCAGGACGCACCGATACAGGTGTGCATGCCTTGGCGCAGGTTGTGCATTTTGAAACAACGGCTGAACGCAGTGAACGATCTTGGGTTTTAGGTGCAAATGCAAACCTGCCAAAAAATATTTCTGTGCATTGGGCTAAACCTGTACGTGAAGATTTTCACGCGCGTTTTTCAGCATTAAGTCGTCGTTATCAATACATTATTCTTAATCAATTTTCACGGCCAGCGGTGCTTTCAAAAAAAGTGACTTGGCAAGGGTTGGAGCTTGATGTTGAGTTAATGTCACAAGCGGCGAAGACATTAGTTGGCGAACATGATTTTAGTTCATATCGCGCAGTTGCCTGTCAGGCAAATAGTCCGGTGCGAACAATTCAGCATCTACATGTAACACGCACAGGTAATTTCATTTGTATCGATATACAAGCTAATGCTTTTTTACAGCACATGGTGAGAAATATTGCCGGTGTATTAATAAGTATTGGTAGTGGCGAGCAACCAGTCGATTGGGCAAAACAAGTGTTGGAATTCCGTGATAGAAAGTTAGGTGGTGTAACGGCCGCACCTGATGGTCTGTATTTTATGCATGTAGAATATCCAGATGAATTTGCCATTCCTGCGATTGCAGGGAATGGCTTACCCATTTAACTATTTGGTGAAATCCAACAATACTTCGTAAAGCCATGACTTGATTGATGTTAGCCTTTTTTAGCTAGTTGATTATAACCAGTGAATAGTGGCTCATTTCTTTCAAACTGCACTACAGGCTGGCGACGTTCGTTAAAACGGCGTTCGATCTTACCCCACAATAATTCACGCCAATTTAATGCACGACGATCATTATTACCCGCACGGTACTCATATTCACGTAGTGATATTGGTTTGCCGTTGAGTTTCTTGCCGTGAAGTTTTTTGATTGCTTTTAAAGCGAGTTTTTCTGGTTCAATATCAACTTGTGCACAAAAATAAGTTGAGTTATCAAATTTGAGTTTACGTAATGAGAATGTGGCATCTTTTCCATAGCGGCCAAAGAATTTACGTAGTTCCACTTCTCTTATATCTGCCGTGATATTACTGATGAAAATTTCCATTTTCACACCTCCATGTTTAGTGTGCTTTCAGCATACTCTTAGGCCACATAGATGAGAAGTTCTTAATCGTTGCTTAGATCCTGTTTAGCCTTATTGGCAGTGACTAAATTGCAGGTTTCAGATTCATCGTCGTAGCAAATGACAACTTTCCCATCGCTAAGCTGTTGATGTACCTGAGTAACCATTGTTTCACGGCTCACTTCTAATTCACCGTAATCAGTGCCCTCACGATCAATAAATTCTTCGATGAGTGCGGTTAAAGTCGCTTTTTGCAGTTCTTGGTAAGGGATAAGCATGTGCATCATGATATGACGGATGTGACTAATAATACAACGTAGGAATGTGTCACAAAATATTCATCTGCGTGTCACCGTAGAGTCACTGAAATTACCGAGACTGCTCAACGTGCACTTTGGCACATGATATGGAGTATGCAAATGAATCTATATATTAAAGAAATGTCTGATAACACAGCATTATTGCTGACTGATCTCGGTAATGTGATAGCGACATTTGGCAGTGTTGATGATGCTGTTCAGGAATGTTCAGACTGGCTGCAGACTAATGATTGTATTTCTGATCACATGGAATGCTATTTCGCCGACTAATTCGGCGAGGTAGTGGTTTTGCTACTCTAAGATAAGGTTGCGACCACCAAGTAAAAATACCCATGCCATGACAGTGAGCCAGTGCATGACTATCGAAACCCATAGTGATCGTGAAAAGATATAGCCAAGACTGCACACCATGCCTAATACAAATGCTATTAACAGGAACCAAGGATCGAGAAAGAAAACTTGTGCCTTCGGATTTATTGTAAGTGCGTTAAGCGGATGCCAGAGTACAAAGAGAATCGAGCTCATTAAGCTGTAGAATGCGATTTCTTTGGCTCCTTTAAAACAGGTGTCATTCGGTATTAATAAGCCCCTAAAGATTATCTCTTCAAACATCGACGGAAATAGAAAAAGCGCAAAGGGTAGAATATACACAAGCGTTGAGTCGATTACCTCGTAGTTGAGAAGCCCCGTGGTTAATCCTATTGCTGAGGCAATAATTGCGAATATGATGAACAATCCAATATTAAGTATGAGTTTATGCCATGGGGCAGTTTTTAGGCCGGTGATGAGGTTTTTTCGTAGGTATTGAATCATCATTTATGTCCGCGGATTTTTGCTTGAGTATAACGTTTTATCCTTTTATATCTAAAGAGTGTGTCTTCGGCTAAAATGAGCCCATCTTTTAAATGGCTTAATTTTGGATGCCTTGATGACAACACGGATAAAAATATGTGGGATTACCCGTCCAGAAGACGCAATTGCGGTGGCCGATGCCGGTGCGGATGCGATTGGGCTGGTGTTTTATCCTAAATCTCCCCGTGCAGTGACCATTGAGCAAGCACAGGCTATTTGTGCCGTATTACCGCCGTTTATCACGGTTGTGGCGCTATTCGTCGATGCGGAGCACTTTGAGATTGAGGACGTATTGGCCGGAGTGCCCATCGATTTGTTGCAATTTCATGGCTCAGAGACCCCTGCACAGTGTGCGGCCTTCACTACTCCTTATATAAAGGCCATTCGTATGCGTGAAGATGCCGATTTGAGCGATGCCGTGCAGCAATATAGCTCGGCGCGGGGCTTATTGGTGGATACCTTTAATCCAGATGAGGCGGGTGGTACCGGTGAAGTTTTTGACTGGGATCGCGTGCCAGATGACCTCGATACGCCTATAATCCTCGCCGGTGGTTTGGAGCCGGGCAATGTCGGTGCCGCCATCCAACAACTTAGCCCCTATGCGGTTGATGTCAGTAGTGGCGTTGAACAGGGCAAGGGTATTAAAGATGTCGACAAGATTCAGGCATTTGTGAAAGCGGTTCGCACCGCGTAATAACGAGTTTAATGAAAATGAGTGAACAGCAAGCTGATTATATGAATATGCCTGATGAACGCGGGCATTTTGGCCCCTATGGCGGACGTTTTGTTTCAGAAACATTGATGGCCGCGATTGAAGAACTGACCGAGGCCTATGAAATCGCAATCAAGGATCCAGAATTCCTTGCCGAGTTTGATCACGATCTACAACACTATGTTGGGCGTCCATCACCTTTGTATTTTGCCAAGAGCTGGACTGAAAAGTTAGGTGGCGCGCAGATTTATTTAAAACGTGAAGATCTTAATCACACCGGTGCGCATAAAATTAATAACACCATTGGCCAAGCATTGCTCGCCAAGCGTTTAGGTAAGAAACGTATTATTGCTGAAACCGGTGCAGGACAACACGGTGTTGCGACAGCAACGGTTGCCGCGCGTTTTGGTATGGAATGTATCGTTTACATGGGTGCAGAAGATATTCAACGT
The DNA here is from genome assembly GCA_023134145.1 of Sulfuriflexus sp. Lineage (GTDB taxonomy): Bacteria > Pseudomonadota > Gammaproteobacteria > AKS1 > AKS1 > Sulfuriflexus. The sequence continues at coordinate 131,436 of JAGLUW010000010.1, forward strand.
CAGGCGCTGAATGTTTATCGCATGAAGTTACTAGGCGCAGAAGTCGTGCCTGTGACATCGGGTTCAGCAACATTGAAAGATGCGCTTAACGAAGCGATGCGTGATTGGGTAACCAATGTTGATACGACTTTTTATATTATTGGCACGGTTGCAGGCCCTCATCCATATCCCGCGATGGTACGTGATTTTCAGGCGATAATTGGTCGTGAAGCACGCGAACAAATTCTTAAGCAAGCAGGTCGTTTACCAGATGCCTTAGTTGCTTGTGTTGGTGGTGGTTCAAATGCGATTGGTTTGTTCTATCCATTTTTAAATGACACCGATGTAAAAATTTACGGTGTTGAAGCCGCAGGTGATGGACTTGAAACCGGTCATCATGCTGCACCATTATGCGCAGGTCAGCCTGGCGTATTGCATGGTAATCGTACTTACCTAATGGAAGATCCGAATGGCCAGATCATCGAAACACATTCGATCTCAGCGGGTTTAGATTATCCCGGTGTCGGTCCTGAACATGCATGGTTAAAAGATGTTGGTCGCGTCGAGTATGTTGCGATTGATGATAAAGAAGCACTCGCGGGTTTCCATGATTTATCTCGCATTGAAGGAATTCTACCTGCACTCGAATCAAGTCATGCTCTCGCTTATGTTACTAAGCTGGCGCCGACCATGAAGAAAGATCAAATTATTATTGTTAACTTGTCAGGTCGCGGAGATAAAGATATTCATACCGTGGCGGCGAGCGAAGGAATTGAGTTTTAGTTATGAGTCGTATTGAAATAAAATTTAAGTCATTACGTGAAACGGGTCGCAAAGCATTAATACCTTATGTGACGGCAGGTGATCCTGTTGCAGCGGTAACCGTTCCTTTGATGCATGACATGGTGAAGGCCGGTGCGGATATTATTGAACTAGGTGTACCATTTTCTGATCCAATGGCCGATGGCCCGGTTATTCAAAAAGCCAGTGAACGTGCATTAGTGCATGGCATTAGTTTGCATGATGTCTTTGCAATGGTTAAAGAATTCCGTGAAAAAGATAACGAAACACCTGTTGTGTTAATGGGCTATCTAAATCCGATTGAAGTTATGGGTTATGCCAGTTTTGCTAAGCAAGCAGGTACGGCCGGAGTGGATGGTGTGTTGACGGTTGATTTACCACCAGAAGAGGGTAGTGAGTTTGTTGCCGAATTGGCAAAGTATGAACTTGATCCTATTTTCCTTATTGCGCCGACAACAACCGATGCACGAATTAAAAAATTATGTTCAGCAGCCAGTGGTTTTGTTTATTATGTATCAGTAAAGGGTGTGACAGGCGCAGCAACATTAGATGCCGGTGCAGTAGCCGATAAAATGACCGCGATTCGGAAACATACTGACATGCCTGTTGGCGTTGGTTTTGGCATTAAAGATGCTGAATCAGCAGCCAATGTAGGTGCAGTTGCCGATGCCGTGGTTGTCGGCAGCGTTTTGGTTAATCAGGCCGATCTCAATCAGGACAATCCAGAAGCTGTTTCCCCCGCAATTTGCACTATTTTGACTGATATCCGCCAAGCACTGGATAAACTAGTAAAATAGAGAGCAGGCATAGCCCCAAAAACTGCGCTATAATTAGATTCTTAGCGGAATATAGTCAGAAACCTCTTTAAGAAAGTAGCATATATTATGAGTTGGTTTGAAAAATTACTTCCTTCGAAAATACGGACAGATAGTTCGAAGCGTAAAAGTGTGCCAGAAGGACTGTGGACCAAATGTACTTCGTGTAATGCGGTTTTATACCGTGCTGAACTCGAACGTAATGTTGATGTATGCCCGAAGTGTGATCATCACATGCGTATCGGTGCGCGCCGTCGCTTAGAAGCCTTTCTTGATTCTGAACCACGTGTTGAATTAGGTGCAGAGTTAAAACCTGTTGATGCACTTAAGTTTAAAGACAGCAAAAAATATAAAGATCGTATTAGCATTGCGCAAAAGAATACCGGTGAAGATGATGCGCTAGTTGTAATGAGCGGTCGTGTAAATGGTATTGCTTTAGTTGCGTGTGCATTTGAATTTAGATTCATGGGTGGTTCAATGGGCTCGGTTGTTGGCGAACGTTTTCGTCGTGCCGCAGAATATTGTTTAGCCGAAGAAATTCCTCTGGTATGTTTTTCTGCCAGTGGTGGAGCGCGCATGCAAGAGGCCTTGTTCTCGTTAATGCAAATGGCTAAAACCAGTGCCGCTTTGGCGCGTTTATCTAAACGTGGTATTCCTTTTATTTCTGTAATGACTGACCCAACCATGGGCGGTGTCTCTGCAAGTTTAGCTATGCTCGGTGATATCAATATCGCAGAACCAAAAGCATTAATCGGTTTTGCCGGCCCTCGTGTCATTGAACAAACAGTACGTGAAACATTACCTGAAGGTTTCCAACGCAGTGAATTCTTGTTGGAGCACGGTGTTGTTGATTTAATTGTTCGACGTGGTGATATGCGTGCTCGTGTTAGTCAGTTACTTGCAATTTTAACCCGCCAACCTGCACCGCAAATTGATAATATAGAAAGCCCTAGCGCTGCTGAAGCCGAGTCTGAAACGGCTTAATAGCTGAAGCATGGAATCTCACATCACATTACAACAATGCGGATGTGGTTCGGGAAAATCTTTACAAGAATGGCTCGATTGGTTGGAGACACTCCATCCACAAGAAATTGAATTGGGTCTTGACCGAGTCCGCGATGTTTTCAAAAAACAATCTTTAGCCCCCCTTGCTCGTAAAGTTATTGTTGTTGCGGGTACCAATGGTAAAGGTTCTACCATTGCCTTACTTGAAGCGATGCTATTGAGCGCTGGCTATAGCGTTGGCAGTTATACCTCTCCGCATTTAAATTACTACAATGAGCGTGTGCGTATCGGTGGTATCGATATGTCTGACAGCAGTCTGTGTGGCGCATTTAGTCGTGTTGAACAGGCCCGTGGCGAAACCTCATTAAGTTATTTCGAATTTGGAACCTTGGCAGCCTTTGATCTTTTCTCTCGACATAAATTAGATATTGTTTTATTGGAAGTGGGTCTAGGTGGTCGTTTAGATGCCGTGAATATTATTGATGCTGATGTTTCGGTGATCACCAATATCGATATTGATCATGAAGAATGGCTTGGCTCGGATCGGGAGGTTATTGGTTTCGAGAAAGCGGGAGTAATGCGGCCTAAAACAGTAACCATTTTCGGTGAACGTGATGTACCAAAATCGATTCGCGATGCCGCTAGTAAGATCGGTGCACAGTTGCATATTCTTGGTGAAGATTTTGATTTTCAGCGCGAAGCGGAAAGCTGGCAGTGGACTTCTGGTGATGGCGCGCTGATTGACTCATTACCTCAACCCGCATTAGCAGGGGAGTGCCAGTTCACCAACGCCGCAGTCGCGATTGCCGTGTTACAGCAATTATTAGATTTCCCTGTCGATGGTTTTGATATTATTGAAGGCCTAGCAGCAGTGCAGTGTCGGGGACGCTATGAGATTACGGAAGATGACTCACACTGCATATTTGATGTGGCGCATAATCCAGCCAGTGTGGCAGCACTATCTAGAACACTCACTGCCCAAGCCATAAGTGGCCGAACTCACATCGTATTTGGTGTAATGGCAGATAAAGATATTGCCGCCATGGTGGCGGAACTCGCGGATGTTGCTGATGATTGGTATTTGGCCGCACCAGAAATTCCTCGGGCTGCGGAACCTGCAGCAGTTGAAGCAGTCTGTATTAATAGCGGTATTGAAGTTGAAGCCTTGAAGCAATTCACATCAGTGAGTGAGGCAACCGAGCAGGCTCTGCGTGATTGCGCTGAAAATGATAGGGTAGTGGTATGTGGTTCATTTTATACTGTGGCGGAAGCGATGCGCCACGTTGATTAAGCTAGGATTAGAGTAATGGAAGAAACCAATTTAAAAGTTCGGCTGGTCGGTGCGATAGTGCTGGTCTCAATGGCGGTGATTTTCATCCCAATGATACTGGATGGCCGTGAAATTGCTGGTACGCCAGTGGGAGAGAGTAATATTCCTGCCAAACCTGAAAATGGTTTTATTTCCAAGGTGATTCCTCTAACGCCTACGCACGAAGTTAAGCCCGTCGCGGCTGAGAAACCGGTCATAAAAAAGGGCTTGTCAGCTCAAACGGTTAATAAAGTTGTTAAAACTTCAGTGAAGCCGAAGACAGAATCTAAAGCACAGGTTAAGTCTAAGTCAGCAGCACCTATAAAAGTTGCCAAAGCAGCCGTTAAAAAGAAAACCACGCCGCGCGCAGGTTTAAGCGCATGGGCAGTACAGGTAGGTAGTTTTGGCTCGAAGAAAAATGCCTATGCCTTACAGAATAAACTACGTAAGAAGGGTTTCGCCGCATTTGTTGAGACTATCTACAAAAAAGATACGCCGAGTTTTCGGGTTCGTGTTGGCCCAGAGTTAAAACGCGAGCTGGCAGAAAAATTGCGCAAGAAACTGGCAAGTATCCACAAAGGTCGAACTTTTATAGTTAAACACCCCTCTTGATTGGGTGATATAAATAGAAATTTATTCGTGATCCGTCAACGTAGCTCTGTTAGGATCTGCGCAACAGTAACAAGGTTTCTAGGGGTGTCTGGCAGTATGTTTAGCCTGATAGCAGACTAATGATGGTCTGGGTCGATTACGCTATTATTATTATTCTCGCACTGTCTGCGCTGATTAGCGTGTTACGCGGGTTTGTCAAAGAGGCTCTGTCGCTAGCGGCATGGGTACTGGCCTTCTGGGTCGCTTTTACCTTCCATCAAAATCTAGCAACGATCTTGGCTGACTACATTGATACTCCCTCATTAAGACTGATTAGCGCGTTTGCACTGTTATTTGTTGTTACCCTTATTATCGCTGCGGTGGTGAATAACCTTGTTAGTCAAATAGTTAAGAAGACCGGCCTAACAGGCACGGATCGAATGTTGGGCGTGGTATTTGGTATCGCGCGCGGCACGGTTATTGTGGCTATACTGGTACTCATGGCGGGGCTGACACAGTTACCAGCAGATCCATGGTGGAACGATTCAATATTTATAAAGCATTTTCAAGAATTAGCGATTTGGCTGAGAACATTCCTGCCAGAAGATATCGCTGCAAATTTCCAATACGGTTGAGGCTGAAATAATGTGTGGGATTATCGGTGTTGTAGGGCGTAGTCCGGTTAACCAAACCTTATATGATGGGTTGACCGTGTTGCAGCATCGCGGTCAGGATGCCGCGGGGATCATCACGTGCGACAAGGGCAGATTGCACCTGCGTAAGAGTAATGGCTTGGTAAGAGACGTTTTCCATACTCGCCACATGCTCGAATTACCGGGTGACATGGGTATTGGTCATGTTCGTTACCCAACGGCAGGCTGTGCATCATCAGCCGAAGCCCAACCTTTTTACGTAAATTCACCTTTTGGCATCAGCCTTGCTCACAACGGCAATCTAACCAATGCAGATGAGCTTAAAGAAGAATTATTCCGTGAAGATTTACGTCATATCAATACCGAGTCTGATTCAGAAGTATTACTAAATATTTTCGCTCACGAGTTGCAGGCATTAGGCAAAATACGCATTGATGAAAATGATATTTTTGCTGCGGTTGCGCGTGTTCATCAACGTGTCAGTGGTGGTTATGCCGTTGTCGCAATGATTACTGATTATGGCATTGTCGCATTTCGTGACCCGAATGGGATTCGCCCATTGGTATTTGGTAGTCGTCAAACAGAGAAAGGTTCAGAAAGCATGGTCGCATCAGAAAGTGTTGCGATTGATTCTTTGGGCTTCGAGTTGATTCGTGATGTCGAACCGGGCGAAGCGGTATTTATTGACCTGAATGGTGAGCTGCATATGCATCAGTGTGCGCGTAAGCCTGAACCTGCACCGTGTATTTTTGAACATGTTTACTTTGCGCGTCCTGATTCGATTATGGATGGCGTGTCAGTTTATAAAGCACGTTTGCGTATGGGCGAAAACCTTTCGCATAAGATTGATCGTATTTGGCCAGATCATGATATTGATGTGGTGATCCCTATTCCAGATACAAGCCGTACCTCGGCGCTGCAGTTAGCCAATGAACTTGGCGTTAAATACCGTGAAGGTTTTATTAAAAATCGTTATATAGGCCGTACCTTTATTATGCCGGGTCAAAAGCAGCGTAAGAAATCGGTACGCCAGAAACTCAATGCTATTGATTTAGAATTCCGTGATAAGAATGTTTTGTTGGTGGATGATTCCATTGTTCGAGGTACAACTTCACAGCAGATTATTCAAATGGCGCGTGACGCCGGTGCGCGAAAGGTTTATTTTGCCTCTGCTGCACCACCGGTTCGTTATCCTAATGTTTACGGTATCGACATGCCAAGTGCGCAAGAACTGATTGCACATAATCGTACTGAGGAAGAAATTGCCGAGGTGATTGGTGCTGATAGACTGATTTTCCAAGATCTCGATGATCTGATTGACGCGGTACATCGTGGTAATACTGCGATAACTCGTTTTGATACATCGGTATTTAATGGTGAATATGTGACCGAAGGGATTACCCCGAGCTATTTAAAACAGCTTGAATTATTGCGTTCAGATTCAACCAAAGGAGATCGTGATGAGAAGTCATTGTCTTTGGATATGCATAATACCGCTTAATCTTGACAGTCTAGGCATCACTGCCTAAACTTGTCGTCGGTAGTAACAGTAATATATAAATATACAGCGCTGATTTGACTCAGATTGCGGGCGCTTAATAAATGCAGCTAAAGGGAGGGTAACCTGCTTTAGCGATCGTGAGCGGGTTTTTTTGTGCCTGCTTTGCCTATAAAACAGTTAAGATGTATCCATAATAAATGGACGAGGAGGCGGGATGTCAGATAAGGACTACCAATTCAATACACGCGCAGTACGCGCTGGCCAAGTACGCACGGCAGAAGGGGAACACTCCGAGCCGATATTTACCACATCGAGTTATGTCTTCGACAGCGCTGCACAGGCGGCTGCAAGATTTTCCGGTGATGAAGCAGGCAACATCTATTCACGCTTCACCAATCCAACCGTACGCACTTTCGAACAGCGCCTTGCGGCTTTAGAAGGCGGCGAGCGTTGTGTCGCGACCTCATCGGGCATGGCAGCAATATTGTCGACTTGCCTCGGTTTGTTAAAGGCGGGCGATCACATTGTTGCTTCACAAAGTATCTTTGGTACGACTGTCGTTATGTTTTCTCAGCACCTTGCTAAGTTTGGTGTGGAAACGACCTTTGTATCGTTAACGGATCTAGATGCTTGGAAAAATGCGATTCAAGACAATACCGTATTTCTATTTTTAGAAACGCCATCGAATCCCCTAGGTGAAGTTGCTGATATTCCTAAACTGGCCGATGTTGCCCATGAGCGAGACTGCTTATTGGTAGTGGATAATTGTTTATGCACACCGGCATTACAGCGGCCATTAGATTTAGGCGCAGATATCGTGATTCATTCAGCGACCAAGTTCCTTGATGGACAAGGGCGTTGCATGGGCGGAGCGATTGTTGGCAAAGAAGAGATTGTTGGCAAAGATATTTATGGTGTGGTGCGCACGTGCGGGCCGAGCATGAGTCCATTTAATGCCTGGACCTTCTTGAAGGGGCTGGAAACATTATCGGTACGGATGAAAGCGCATTGTGAAAATGCCCAACAACTTGCTGAATGGTTGGATGCACAGCCGGCAGTAACTCAGGTGTATTTCCCTGGGCTTAAAACACATCCGCAATATGATATTGCACAGTCTCAACAAAGCGGCCCCGGTGCAGTCCTGTCGTTTGAATTGAAGGGCGGTAAAGATGCGGCATGGACCTTAATCGATGCAACGGAGTTGTTGTCGATTACAGCTAACTTGGGCGATACCAAAACAACCATTACCCACCCAGCAACGACGACGCATGGCCGATTAACACCAGAGCAACGTCAAGAAGCAGGGATTTCTGATGGCTTGATTCGAATTGCCGTTGGCCTAGAAGATATTGTCGATTTGAAAGCAGATCTGCAACGTGGATTGGATGTCCTAAGTTAGGAAATATTATGTTAGAAAATATTGATATTCAAGCAATGCTTAATACTTATGTGATTCCTTGGGGAATTAATATTATCTTCGCGTTGCTGATATTTATTATTGGCCGACTTATTTCGAAAATGATAATTGGTGTTATTCGTCGTGTGCTGAATAAAGCCAAGATGGACGCGATACTGATTAACTTCGTCTGTTCAATATTATCTACTGCGTTATTGCTGTTTATTATTATTGCGGCATTGAACCAGCTTGGTGTTGATACGACATCGCTGATTGCCTTAATGGGTGCTGCGGGTCTTGCGGTTGGTTTAGCATTGCAAAGTTCGCTACAAAACTTTGCATCCGGTGTAATGTTAATTGTTTTTCGGCCATTCAAGACAGGCGACTTTGTAGAGGCTGGTGGTGTGTCGGGTACGGTTGAGAAAATAAATATTTTTAGTACCCAAATGCGTACCGGTGATAACCGTGAGATTATCGTGCCGAACGGTAAGATCTACGGAGATACGATTACTAACTTTTCCGCACGTGATACGCGTCGTATCGATATGGTGTTTGGTATTGGTTATGACGATGATCTTAAAAAGGCTAGCGAAATACTGCGCAGCTTAGTTGATAGTGATGACCGTATTCTAAAAGATCCAGAAACGTTGATTGCTGTATCGGAGCTTGCCGATAGCAGTGTGAATTTTATCGTACGCCCATGGGTTAAGCGCAGTGATTTCTCTGGGGTTAAATATGACCTGCTTGAAAATGTGAAGTTGGCCTTTGATAAACAGGGTATTTCAATCCCTTATCCACAAATGGATGTACATACATCTAAAAATTAGTGCCTAATTTATTCGACATCGCCGAGCAGTGCCTTAATATTTCTGATCCTGATGAGAAATGTCAGGAAACCGAACGTGCTGCTAATGCATGGGAGGCAGGTGAGCTAGAACTTAATCATCATTCGGCGGTATTACAGATAGGTGAACCGGGCCGACCACCACGTCCTGAATTGGTCACACCGAAAGATTTACGTCAACGTAAAGTAGGTAGTGCAAAAGGGCATCCGGCGTTGATTCATTCCATAACTCATATTGAATTTAATGCGATTAATCTTGCTTGGGATGCGGTGTATCGTTTTCGTGACATGCCAGAACGGTTTTATGCGGACTGGATTCAGGTAGCACGTGAGGAGGCCTATCATTTTGGCTTATTACGCGACCATTTAAAAACATTGGGGCATGACTACGGGGATTTCCCTGCGCATAATGGACTATGGGAAATGGCGCAACAAACAGCACATGATGGTATGGTGAGAATGGCCTTGGTGCCACGGGTATTAGAAGCGCGTGGTTTAGATGTAACGCCGGGAATGATTAAACGCTTAACGCAGCGAGGCGATCATCGTGCAGTAGAGATTCTTGATATTATCTTAGCCGATGAAATTGGTCATGTTGAAGTAGGCACACGTTGGTTTCGTTATTATTGCGAACAACGTAGCTTAGACTCTGAAAAAGTCTTTGCGGATTTACTCAAGGAATATATGTATGGTGCAGTGCGCGGGCCATTCCATTATGCTGCACGCAAGCAGGCTGGTTTTACAGAGGCCGAAATGAATATGTTAGAAGGTAAGTAGTCGGAGAGATGGAAATGAAGAAAATATTTAGTTTGATTTTTATTATTACGATGTTGTCAGCCTGTGAGCAACAGGTTGCTGATGCGCCAGAAGTGAAAGCACCTTCGGCTGAGGATATTGCACTGGCGACGAAACCGGCGACTAAGAAGGCTTCGACTAGAATTGCTTTAGTGTACAGAGTACAAGAACCTGGCGTTGACCCATACGAATCACGGATTATTGTGACTGACGAATTCATCCGTCTTGATGATAATAATGATGGTAGAGAGTTTGTATTGGTTAATCGCAAAGATAAAATTGTTTACAGCGTATCCGAAGCCAATGACAATATTTTAGTTGTGAAACATCGCCCTGTAGACTTGAAGTCTCCGATTGAATTGTATCCTGAAATAGTACGCAAACCAGATGAAAATGCACCACAGATTGATGGTCGTGATTTAGTTCATTATGTTTTCAAAATTAATGGTGAGGCATGTCAGGATGCGACGATTGCGGAAGGTTTATTAACCGAAGCAACAACGGCTATTGCGGAGTACCGTCAAATTTTAGCAGGGCAGCACGCAATTACTTTTCAGAGTACGCCAGCTGATTTGCAAAATGCCTGTGATATGTCGATGCATATCTTCCAGCCAGATCGTTATTTGAAGTTTGGTTTGCCCATTGAAGAACGTGATTACACTGGTTATCAACGTAGTTTGATTGATTTTGATGACGACTATGAAGTGAATCCGGCTTTATTTATTTTGCCAGCAGAGTTCGAGCAGTTCTCTATTGATGAATTACAAGCGCCACCTGCGACAGAAGCTACGCCGAATAAGGCTTAAGCGCGCAGCCGGTTTTATTGCAGTGTAGAACACTGCCTTTATTGCCCCAGTCACCGAGCACAATTCGCTTGGCGTCCTGACCATTTACACTGAGTGAATGCATATCAGGGCGATGGGTATGGCCATGAATCATCTGCAATACATTATGTTGCTGCATAGCCTCAACTACCGCTTCTGCATTTACATCCATAATTGCATCAGGCGCATCTTTGAGATGCTTGCGACTCATACTGCGATATTCTTTAGCTTGTTGAATGCGATCGCTAAGCGGTTGGCTAAGAAAACGTGCTTTCCACTCATCACTGCGTAACATGGCGCGTGATTCCTGATGTTGTATATCGTCTGTACAAAGACTATCACCGTGCATTAACAGGGTAGCGAGTCCATATAGATCGATAACCGTTGGATCAGGCAGTAATTTACAGCCAGTACGTTTGACTAAACCCTCTGCAAAAAGAAAATCTCTATTGCCTTGCATGATGTATAGGGGAACACCCTTATCGGACAATGCACGTAATTCATCAATGAAAAGCTGTGTGCCTTCGCGGTCATCATCATCACCAACCCATGCTTCGAATAGGTCACCAAGAATATAGACCGCGTCAGCAGTTGGAGCCTGTTCGCGCATAAAATGCACGAACAGTTCCGTTAGTTCAGGTAGGTTTGCATCGAGATGCAGATCGGAAATAAAAAGTGTGCTCATTTAAACTTGTTGAAGATAATATTAATTAATCTTCGGCATCTTCAACATCATCAATGACTTCGACGCTTTCAATAATCACGTCTTCAACAGGCACATCTTGGTGCATGCCCGCACTGCCTGTATCGACTTTTTCAATTGCTTGAACAATATCAAGACCGTCAACGACTTTACCAAACACACAGTAACCCCAGCCTTGCGAAGTAGGTGCAGAATGATTAAGGAAGCTATTGTCTTTTAAGTTGATGAAGAACTGTGATGTGGCTGAGTCAGGAACATTAGTACGCGCCATGGCGATAGTACCAAGATCATTTGACAGGCCGTTGTCCGCTTCATTTTTAATGGGGTCACGATTTTGTTTTTCTTTCATGCCCGCTTCCATACCACCGCCTTGGATCATGAAGCCCTTAATAACGCGGTGAAAGATCGTACCTTCGTAATGACCATCTGTTACATACTGCATGAAATTTTCAACAGTGGCTGGCGCTTTCTCTGCATCAAGTTTAAGAGTAATGCTGCCGTGGTTAGTATTTATTTTAATCATAAGTAATGTCCTAAAATTTTTAAATTATTCAACGATCATTTTGTTAATAACAATTTTTACTCGCGGCGCATCTTTTGCAAATGGGCCACCAGAACTTGTTTCGACTTTGCGCATTGCATCAACCGTGCTCATGCCATCGATGACCTTACCAAATACAGCGTAACCGAAACCACGCGGGGTTGGGTTTTTGTGATCAAGAAAGCTATTGTCTTTCAAGTTAATAAAAAACTGTGATGTCGCAGAGTGAACCGCGTTAGTGCGCGCCATTGCGATGGTGCCGCGAAGATTTTTTAAACCATTACCACCTTCATTAACAATCGGTGGTTGAGTTGGGCGACGATTATACTTTTCATCAAAGCCACCACCTTGAATCATAAAGTTATCAATCACACGGTGAAAAATGGTTCCTTCATAGGCACCACTTTCGACATAGGAAAGAAAATTCTTAACTGAAATCGGTGCTTTTTCGCGATCCAGTTCGAGCACAATGTCACCTATTGATGTTTGCATACGCACTTTAACGAGGTCGGCTGCGTAGCTACTTGGTGCGATGGCAACAAGGATTAACAGTAACAATGTTTGTTTTATTCTGAATATGGCTGTTTTCATAGTGTTTTCTGCTTAATGTCAGGATTAGATGGCATATATAGTATAGGCTTTATAGCGTCTATGAAAGGCCAGCAGAATAAGACGCTTTGTCGTTCTCGCCGCAATCCGCTACCATTTGCCGCTGAGCAGAATAATTGAACACGCCGTTGGAGGCAGATCCGCAGTGCTAGAGATTTATAACACCCTAATTGGTAAAAAGGCGCCTTTCGAGCCGATTGACCCAAATAATATTCGACTCTATGTTTGTGGCATGACGGTTTATGACCTATGTCATTTAGGCCATGCTCGTGTATTGGTCGTATTTGATGTGGTGAATCGTTACCTGCGGCATGTTTATGGTGAAGATAAAGTCACCTATGTTCGTAATATCACCGATATTGACGACAAGATTATTCAGCGCGCCAATGAAAACAAAGAACCATTTGATGATCTAACTAACCGCTTCATTGATGAAATGAATCAAGATGCGGATGCCTTGTCTGTGCGTCGCCCAGATCAAGAACCGCGCGCCACGGCATACATGCAACAGATTATTGATATGGTAGCAACCTTGATTGAGAAAGGTTTTGCCTACCCAGCAGCCAACGGCGATGTTTATTACAGCGTTAGTAGTTTTGCAGATTATGGCGCTTTGTCGAAAAAACAATTAGAAGATCTACAAGCCGGTGCGCGCGTTGAAGTAAATCAAGTAAAACGTGATCCTTTAGATTTTGTTCTTTGGAAATCAGTAAAACCAGATGAACCAAGCTGGGATTCACCTTGGGGTAAAGGACGACCTGGTTGGCATATTGAATGTTCAGCGATGTCGACGCATTGCTTGGGTAATCATTTTGATATTCATGGTGGTGGTATGGACTTACAATTCCCGCATCATGAAAATGAAATTGCCCAATCAGAAGCGGCGACGGGTGAGAAATTTGTTAATGTTTGGATGCACAATGGATTTGTGCGCATCGATGATGAAAAGATGTCGAAGTCATTGGGCAATTTTTTCACCGTACGTGAAATTTTAGCGCAGTACAAACCCGAGGTCGTGCGTTACTTTGTAACAGGTAGTCATTATCGTAGCCCGTTAAATTATTCTGATAAACAATTAGACATGGCGCGTTCAGCGCTAGATGCTTTTTATACTAGCTTGCGCGATCTTGAACCAGAAAAGAATGCGTCTGAAACAGAATATTCAACTCGTTTTTATGCGGCGATGGATGATGACTTTAATACCGCCAATGCGCTTGCCGTGTTGTCGGACTTGCGTCATTCAATTAATAAAGCAAAAGGCGCGGATGATAATACTGCTGCGAATAAACTTGCTGGTGAATTAGTTAAGTTAGCCGATTTATTAGGTCTGTTACAGGCAAGCCCAGAAGAATGGTTTTCTGGTGACAGTGATGCGGATGATGCGGTGGAAATTGATGCCATGGTTGTGGCTCGTGATGCGGCGCGTGATGCCAAAGATTGGGCAGAAGCAGATAGATTACGCGATGAATTAATGGCTAAGGGCATTATTCTTGAAGACAGCGCAGGAAAAACTCGCTGGAGAAGGGAATAATCTCGGGTTTTTGTGGTCATACTAAGCAAGCAAGATAATAACAAGGGGATTTGAGATGCGTATTTGGTTAATTATGGCATTGGCACTATGTACAGTGGGCCTACAGGCGGCTGAACGAGGCCAGCAAACAGAAGATACGAAGCACGTTAAAATTTGGAATGGTTTTGCTACTAAGTTGTTAGCAATGCATAAACAAGTTCTCGCAACTCATAAAACGAAAGAAACAACACGTATGGGTGGCTACCGTGGGAATCCTGATTTTTATAAAGAACATTCATATCACGATGCAAAAACGGGTCGTATTTTAAGTCGCGTGCAATGGGAAGTTAAAAATCCTGATCAATTGCATGTGCTTGAATTGTTTTTGTATAACAAGAAGGGGCAATTAAAGCGCGACTATACGGTTGCCTTTTTACCGGGATTCCGAAATGCGCCAGCACAAACATTAGTTACCTTATATAACTACAATGGTAAATTAAAAGCCTTCCGTAATTTTGATGCCAGTGGTGAAACAGCTTATGAAAGTTGTGACGGTGACTTAAAAGGCAAGTATGTGCAATTAAGTTTTGAAGATTATGAAATTCATGCGTTGCGTAACAACGATAAAGGTATTGGTAGTAGCCCTGAGTACAAAGCCTGTTTCGATGCTATTCCAGAAGAAGCCGGCAAGGCTTTGCCACCTAGCTTTTAAAGTTATTTAGTTTTAAGGCTGTATAGCATCACTCTCGCGCTGCTCGGCAGCGTCGAGGGTGTTTTCTAATAATGTTGCAACCGTCATCGGACCAACACCGCCAGGTACAGGTGTAATCCATCCAGCTTGTTTATTCGCCGTATCAAACTCAACATCGCCAACTAATTTACCCGTGTCTAAACGGTTGATGCCAACATCGATCACAATCGCGCCGGATTTAACCCATTCACCTTTAACAAAGTTTGGAATACCAACACCGGCTACAACGATATCGGCAGCAGCAACTTTTCCCGCGAGATCTTTTGTTTTGCTATGACAAATAGTCACGGTACAACGCGCCATTAAAAGTTCAAGCGCCATAGGACGGCCAACAATATTAGACGCGCCAATCACAACGGCATCTAAGCCCGCCAGTTCAACGCCGGTTGATTCAAGTAATGTCATTATGCCACGTGGAGTGCACGGGCGTAGTAGAGGTCTGCGTTGTGCAAGGCGACCAAAGTTGTAAGGATGAAAACCATCAACGTCTTTATGAGGGTTGATGTGATCAATCACCAAATCAGAATCCAAATGTTCAGGTAATGGGAGCTGTACAAGAATGCCATCAACATCTGGATTGGCATTTAACTCATCAATGAGTGTGAGTAATTCTGCTTGGCTGGTTGATGCGGGAAGATCATAGGAAAAAGATACTACGCCAGCTTCTTCACAACGTTTGCGTTTACTATTTACATAAACTGCGGAAGCAGGATCATCACCGAGAAGCACAACAGCTAGACCAGGTGCGCGTTTACCCGCAGCGATTCTTGCGCTAATACGGTCGCGAACCTTACAAATAAGCTCATCTGCAAGCTGTTTGCCGTCGATACGTTGTGCGGTCATTTAAATTCCTGTGTCTGTGCCCGAAAAGAAAGCGAGATTATACCTGAAATAGTTACGTGATTTCAGCGCAGATGCATTGACGATATCTAAGCGTACGCGTATCATCCCGTGCCTGTTAATTCATGCGTGGATTAGCAGACAGTTCGGGGTATAGCGCAGTCTGGTAGCGCGCCTGCTTTGGGAGCAGGATGTCGGGAGTTCGAATCTCTCTACCCCGACCATACAAAGATCGAGGATGCTGAAGGTTTACTGGCATTTTCGAGGTTCGAGTAAGAGAGATGCGAATTCCCGACGAAAGTCATAGGGCAGTTCGACAAGCACTGGAAGTGCTTGAGCGCCGATAGGCGACCCCGCGGGGGTGAGGGCGCAGCCCGAATAATCTCTCTACCCCGACCATACAAAGATCGAGGATGTTTGGGTTTACCTGACATTTTCGAGGTTTACAGAGTAATTATAGTAATTGGCCTGCACAGCAGCATATACTTTCGATCATGCGCCTGTAGCTCATTTGGATAGAGCATCGGCCTTCTAAGCCGAGGGTAGCAGGTTCGAATCCTGCCAGGCGCGCCATATTGTGGCGCAGCCTTGCGGGAATCGAACCTGCGAGATATAAAGTTGGTTCGACAAATTGGCAGTAGCCAATTTGGACAATGTCGGAGCGTAGCGATGACATTGCCCGCAGGGCTAGAGTCAATCCTGCCAGGCGCGCCATATTGTGGCGCAGCCTTGCGGGAATCGAACCTGCGAGATATAAAGTTGGTTCGACAAATTGGCGATAGCCAATTTGGACAATGTCGGAGCGTAGCGATGACATTGCCCGCAGGGCGATTGCCGTAGGCATGAGTCAATCCTGTCAGGCGAGTCAATTACCAAAGTTTTATGGTGAGCGTAGCTCAGTTGGTAGAGTCCCGGATTGTGATTCCGGTTGTCGTGGGTTCGAGCCCCATCGTTCACCCCATATTAGCGTCGTTGCTACCATATTAAGAGTATGGTTCAATGCCGCAGCGTTTTTGAGCTATCAAAAACGGGTCGTTAGCTCAGCTGGTAGAGCAGCGGACTCTTAATCCGCGGGTCGGCGGTTCGAACCCGCCACGACCCACCATTACAATATAAAGGGTTACGAACCATCGTAGCCCTTTATTGTATCTGGCACGCAGCTGATTCCGTGTGAAATACGTGGGATTATAATGGCTTACCTCGTAGGCCAGAGTCTGTATAATGCCGGTTGGTAAAAGCAGCTTGGTGTATCTATAAACACCAATTTGTGTAGTTAAGAAGTTGATATATAAAGTTTATTTGGGGCTGTGGTGAAATTGGTATACACGCCAGATTTAGGTTCTGGTGTCGAGAGACGTGGGAGTTCGAGTCTCCCCAGCCCCACCATTTATACTTTCCTGGTGAAAATGTAAGCACTTTCACCCGAGTTTTTTTGAATTTTTCCGGCAAGGCCGGTTTCGAGGATGTGAAACATGCAAGTTTCTGTTGAAAAACGTGATGGTCTAGAACGCTGTATGACTGTTGAATTGCCAATCGAAGATTTTGAAAAGGCAGTGGAAGGTCGTCTGAAGAACTTGGCACGTACCGTGAAAATGGATGGTTTCCGTCCAGGTAAAGTACCAATGAGCGTGGTTAAGACCCGTTTAGGTGGTCAAGCTCGTCAAGAAGCGCTTGATGAAGCGATTCAATCGAGTCTTTACCAAGCCATGAACCAAGAAAAACTACGTCCTGCTGGCTCGCCACAGGTTGAGTTCCTACCTCTAGAAGAGGGTAAGGGTCCTAAATACGCAGTCACATTCGAAATCATGCCTGAGCTAACGCTTTCTGACATGAAATCAGCCAAGATTGAAACACCGGTCGTAGACATCACCGATGCTGATATCGATACGACGATTGACAGTATCCGTGGCCAAAAGCTGGACTGGAAAGATGTTAAGCGTAAATCGAAGAAAGAAGATCAGGTAACCATTGATTTTGTTGGCAAGCTTGATGACGTTGCTTTTGATGGCGGTACAGGCACTGACGTTAAAGTCGTACTGGGCGCAGGACAATTCATCCCTGATTTCGAAAAAGGCCTCATGGGCGTTAAAACAGGTGAAGAAAGCGTTATTGATGCTACTTTCCCTGCGGAATACGGCAATGCTGACTTAGCGGGTAAGACCGTTCAGTTTGCAACCACGATTAAGGCAGTTTGTGAGCCTGTTTTACCTGAAGTTGATGAAGACTTCGTTAAAGCGATGGGCGTTGAAGCCGGCACAGTAGAAGCCTTACGTGAGCAAGTTAAAGACAATATGAGCCGTGAATTGGCACAAGTTATTCGAGAAGTGACCAAAACTAACGTAATGGACGCCATTATTGATGCACACAAGCTTGAATTACCTCAGGTCATGGTTAATGATGAGATTAAGCGTTTAGCCGAGCAAACTCGTCAGATGTTTGCCCAGCAAGGTGTTCCAATGCCTGACGCACCGATTGATGATAGTTTGTACCAAGATCAGGCTGTACGCCGTGTTTCACTTGGTCTGATTATGTCTGAGATCGTAAGTACACAAGAAATCGCTGCAACTGCCGATAAGGTGCGTGCAGCCGTTGAAGAAATCGCCGCTCCATACGAGCAGCCAGAAGAAATTATTAACTATTACTATGCTGATAAGAGCCGTTTAGGCGAAATTGAAGCGGTTGTGCTTGAGCAAGGTGTTGTTGATTGGGTGCTCGAAAACGCGAAAACCGTTGAAAAGAAAGAAAAATTTGAAGAATTAATGGCCTCACGAAAGGGCTAGCAGAGTAATTAAAGGAAGCGTTCAAATGACCGATAGCTATAACAACAATGGTATGAATGACGGAATTTACAACAGTGGCCTAGTGCCAATGGTCGTAGAACAGACTTCACGGGGCGAACGCTCTTACGATATCTATTCACGTCTATTGAAAGAACGGGTTATTTTCCTTGTTGGTCAGGTAGAAGACCACATGGCGAATTTGATTGTGGCTCAGTTATTATTCTTAGAGTCAGAAAATCCGGATAAAGACATTCATTTATACATTAATTCACCAGGCGGTTCGGTGAGCGCGGGTCTGGCTATTTATGACACCATGCAGTTTATCAAACCCGATGTGAGCACACTGTGTATCGGTATGGCAGCCAGTATGGGCGCTTTATTACTGACCGGTGGTGCGAAAGACAAGCGTTTCTGTCTACCTCACTCGCGGATGATGATTCATCAGCCTTTGGGTGGCGTACAAGGTCAGGCCTCAGATATTGAGATCCACGCCAAAGAAATGCTGTTGGTTCGAGATCGTTTAAACAAGATCATGATGGAGCACACAGGCCAAGATCGTGAAACAATTGAACGTGATACTGATCGTGACAACTTTATGAGCGGTGAAACGGCTGCAGAATACGGTTTGATTGATACCGTGCTAACAGAACGTAGCCAAGCAGAGACAGATAGCGAGTAATTTAGAGCTATCGAAGTGCTAAAAACAGTCTAAACTGTTTAAAGTGAGTGGAAATGGACTTTCCATATAGAATAAAGGGGCATTAACGTGTGATTGCTGCACTTGCATCTTCGTTAAAATCCTAGCAAGGTATGACACTGGATAGTGTCATTATTAAGTACAGAGGAAAGATTCATGAGCGATGATGGTCAAAATGGTGGTGATGACAGCGAAAAGCTGTTGTATTGCTCTTTTTGTGGCAAAAGCCAGCACGAAGTACGCAAATTAATTGCAGGTCCTTCTGTATTCGTTTGTGACGAATGTGTTGAGCTGTGTAATGACATCATTCGTGAAGAAGTGCAGGAAAAGTCGGCCGTCACTGCAGGCAGCAAATTGCCGACACCGCATGAAATTAATCAAAGTCTTGATGAGTACGTTATTGGCCAAGCAACGGCTAAGAAAGTGCTTTCGGTTGCCGTTTACAATCACTACAAGCGTCTTGAAGTAGGTGAAGGCAAACCAGGTGATGTTGAACTTTCTAAAAGTAACATCATGCTTATCGGGCCAACCGGTAGTGGTAAAACATTATTGGCAGAAACACTCGCACGTTTACTAAACGTACCTTTCACTATTGCTGATGCAACGACATTAACTGAAGCCGGTTATGTTGGTGAAGATGTTGAAAACATCATTCAAAAGTTATTACAGAAATGTGATTACGATGTTGAGAAGGCACAAACAGGTATTGTTTACATTGATGAAATCGATAAGATTTCACGCAAGTCAGACAACCCATCTATTACACGTGATGTTTCAGGCGAAGGTGTACAACAAGCCTTATTGAAACTGATTGAAGGTACGGTTGCTTCTGTTCCACCTCAAGGTGGTCGTAAACATCCACAACAAGAATTTTTACAAGTAAACACAGCCAACATCATGTTTATTTGTGGCGGTGCCTTTGCCGGTTTAGATAAAATTATTCGTGAACGTTCTGAAAAGGGCGGCATTGGTTTTGGCGCAGAAGTAAAAACCAAAGATGAAAGTAAAAACATTGGTGAAGTGTTGAGTGATATTCAACCAGAAGATCTTATTCGCTATGGTTTGATTCCTGAATTTGTTGGTCGTCTGCCTGTTGTTGCAACACTAGAAGAACTTGATAGTGATGCCTTGATTGAAATTCTGACCAAACCAAAGAATGCGATCACTAAACAGTACCAACGTCTATTTGACATGGAAAATTGTGAGTTGGAATTCCGTGAAGATGCACTGGCGGCTATCGCAGAGAAAGCCATGGAACGGAAAACCGGTGCACGTGGTCTACGTTCAATTCTTGAATATGCTTTGCTTGATACCATGTACGATTTGCCATCGATGGAAAATGTACAGAAGGTTGTTGTTGATGAAAATACCATTAAGGGTGATTCAGAACCGTTAATGATATACGAGCAACCAGACCAAGCTGCGGCTTCAGACTGATATTTAAAAGCCCCGCCATGAGCGGGGCTTTTGCATTTACTGACTATTATTAAAATATACATGGTTCGAAGCCTTGATTCTGGCTGAATTTGACCCAATCTATACTTAGCAATACTGCAACATGAAATATCAGGGTTTGTCCCTGCACCGAGAGGCTCCAGTATGGAGAACGAAGAAAAGACATCATCCGTTGTTGACGAACAAATTAGTGTGATCCCGGTATTACCCCTACGTGACGTAGTGGTGTATCCGCATATGGTGATCCCATTGTTTGTCGGCCGTGATAAATCAATTAAAGCACTTGAAACTGCAATGGAAGCAGACAAGCAGATCATGTTGGTTGCACAAAA
Source organism: Sulfuriflexus sp. (assembly GCA_023134145.1). Classification (GTDB taxonomy): domain Bacteria; phylum Pseudomonadota; class Gammaproteobacteria; order AKS1; family AKS1; genus Sulfuriflexus. The sequence goes on from JAGLUW010000010.1 coordinate 152,167, forward strand.
GAGTGCGGGACAAGATGACCCTCAGCCAGATGATATGTACCGCATCGGTACCGTTTCTACGATCCTGCAATTATTAAAACTACCGGATGGCACTGTGAAGGTGTTGGTTGAAGGTGGTGAGCGTGCACGTGTATTGCATTTCATGGGCAATGGCGATGAATATTTTAAGGCGCAAGTTTCAGCGATTAAATCAACGGATCCAGCAGAACGTGAAGCCGAAGTATTAGTGCGTTCAGTGATGAATCAATTTGATCAGTACGTAAAACTGAATAAGAAAGTACCACCAGAAATTTTATCTTCACTTTCGGGTATTGAAGATCCGGCACGCCTTGCTGATACGATTGCCGCGCACATGTCGTTAAAGTTGGATGAAAAACAATCAGTGCTAGAAATTGTTGATGTAAGTGAACGCCTTGAACATTTGATGGCGATCATGGAATCAGAGATTGATATTCTACAAGTAGAAAAACGTATTCGTGGTCGCGTTAAAAAACAAATGGAAAAAAGTCAGCGTGAGTACTATCTGAATGAGCAAATGAAAGCGATTCAGAAAGAATTAGGTGACATGGATGATGTGCCAAACGAAAACGATGAACTACAGCAAAAAATTGAAAAAGCCGGTATGCCGAAAGAAGCCTTGGAAAAGGCCGAATCTGAATTGAAGAAATTACAGATGATGTCACCGATGTCGGCTGAAGCAACCGTGGTGCGAAATTACATTGAAGCACTCACCGGTGTGCCTTGGAAAAAGAAAAGCAAGGTGAAAAAAGATCTTGCCGCTGCTGATTTAGTACTGAATGAAGATCATTATGGTCTAGAAAAAGTGAAGGAACGTATCCTTGAATATTTAGCCGTGCAACAACGTGCTAAAAAGCTTAAAGGTCCCATTCTTTGTTTAGTTGGACCTCCAGGTGTGGGTAAAACCTCACTTGGTAAATCAATTGCTCGTGCAACAGGTCGTAAATATACACGCATGGCCTTAGGTGGTGTGCGTGATGAAGCCGAGATTCGTGGTCATCGACGTACTTATATTGGTTCAATGCCGGGTAAGATCGTTCAGAAGTTGACTAAGGCCGGTACACGTAATCCATTATTCTTGCTTGATGAGTTGGATAAAATGTCGACAGATTTTCGTGGCGATCCTGCATCCGCGTTATTAGAAGTACTTGATCCAGAGCAAAACCATGCCTTCAATGATCATTATCTTGAAGTGGACTATGACTTATCAGATGTGATGTTTGTCGCAACAGCAAATAGTATGAATATTCCTGCACCATTGCTTGATCGTATGGAAGTAATTCGTCTTTCTGGTTACACCGAAGATGAGAAGTTGAATATTGCGCGTCGTTATTTAGCGACTAAGCAAGTTAAGAACAATGGCTTGAAGGAAGAAGAAATTCAGATTGCTGACTCAGCGATTACTGACATTATTCGTTACTACACACGTGAAGCGGGTGTGCGTAGTCTTGAGCGTGAACTTTCTAAGATCTGCCGTAAGGTAGTGAAAGATATTTTACTCTCAGGAACAGACAAGCAAGTAAAAATAACGTCAAAAAATTTAGAGAAGTATCTCGGTGTGCAACGTTTCCGTTATGGTGAAGCTGATAATACCGATCAGGTTGGTCAAGTAACAGGTTTAGCATGGACAGAAGTTGGCGGTGATTTGCTAACGATTGAAGCTGCGGTGATTCCTGGTAAGGGTAAGACTCTTTATACAGGCCAACTCGGTGACGTAATGCAGGAATCGATTTCTGCTGCGATGACCGTGGTACGAACTCGAGCCGAAGTGTTAGGTATTGAACCAGAGTTTTATCAGAAATTTGATTTCCATATTCACGTGCCTGATGGTGCAACGCCGAAAGATGGACCCAGCGCGGGTGCTGCAATGTGTACATCACTGGTTTCCGCCTTATCGGGAATACCTGTGCGTGCTGATGTAGCGATGACGGGTGAAATTACTTTGCGTGGTGAAGTACTACCGATTGGTGGCTTAAAAGAGAAATTACTCGCAGCGCATCGCGGTGGCATTAAAACAGTCTTGATACCACATGAAAATGAGCGTGATTTGGCTGAGATCCCGAAGAGCATATTAAAGGCCTTAAAGATTAAACCGGTGCGCTGGATTGATGAGGTTTTAGAAGTGGCACTGACAAAAATGCCCGAACCTCTGGGTAAAGCTTCAGGATCCGGTTCAAGTAAATCAAAGTCAGAATCTGGCAAGGGCAAATCAGTTCGTCATCACTGAGGTAATTACTCAGGATTAATTACTAAGAAACACTGAAATATAAAAAAGGTCGGCAAATTATTGCTGGCCTTTTTTGTGCCTGTTTGTCGCTAACACCTAAAACTTTTATTAACCATGAAAGCTAACTACTTGATGTTATAAGACGTCATCTTTATTTCTATTTTGTGTGCGCACGTCACGCTTTAAATAACGGCTTTTATGCCACACTGGGCTTGCTTGACAGTGTTCAGGTGCTATGGGATAAAAGAGGGGACGTATGTTCCCAATAGATTAAACAGTGATAAAAAATATTCGAGCGTCGTCATGACTGATGGCAATTCGGAAATAAATAACAATACAGGGGAGTTAACTAGAATGAATAAAGCGGAATTAATCGACGCAGTCGCAGAAAGTGCAGATCTTTCTAAGGCATCAGCAACACGAGCTTTGGATGGCGCGCTTGACGCAATCCTCAACGCCCTCAAAGGCGGTGATCAAGTTACCTTAGTAGGCTTTGGTACCTTTTCTGTTCGTGCTCGTGCAGCACGTACTGGACGCAACCCAAGAACGGGTGAACCCATTCAAATTAAGGCCTCAAATGTGCCAGCATTTAAGGCTGGTAAAGCTTTGAAGGATGCCGTAAACTAGCGCGCCTCTGAACAAGGGGTAGTTAAGAAATAGAAATATTCCTTTTCTTTTGGGTGTTTAGCTCAGCTGGGAGAGCGTCGCCCTTACAAGGCGAATGTCGGGGGTTCGATCCCCTCAACACCCACCAAGCGCTGGAGCGGTAGTTCAGCTGGTTAGAATACCGGCCTGTCACGCCGGTGGTCGCGGGTTCGAATCCCGTCCGCTCCGCCATTACGGCGACGAAGGGTGTACCTATAAACGGTACGCCCTTTGTTTTTTCTGCCGTCTACTTCATAATACCGTCCATTACATAATAAACTTCAGAGTACAGCTCCATGATGCAAGCTATTCGTGACGGCGCCCAAGGTTGGTTGGCGTGGATTATTGTTGGTTTTCTTATTCTTGTCTTCGCCTTATTCGGTATACAAGGTTATGTCGGTAATACTGGCGGCACCGATGTTGCGGAAGTTAACGGGCTGACCATTACCGATCGCGATTTTGAAAATCAATATCGTAATTACCGCGATCAACAACGTCAGCAATTGTTGAAGGTGTTGGGTAACGATGTTGATAATCCTTTGTTCAAACAACTCTTTAATGAAACGGTGATGCGCAAGCGTGTGCTTGATGGCATGGTGCAGTCTCGTTTGTTATCACTTGCTGCCGTTAAAGCCGGTTTTAATATTGGTGATGAACAAATCAATGACATCATTCGTCAAGTACCTATATTTCAACTTGATGGTACGTTTGATAAAGAAACCTACAAACAGGCACTGCGTTTTCAAGGCATGAACAACAAAGGCTTTAAAGCGCGTCTGAAACAAGATGAAATTACTGCACAACTTGTCGCAGGTTTGAGTAACAGTGCTTTTGTTACACCAGCACAAGTTGATGGTTGGTTACGCTTACAGAATCAGCAACGAAGCTTTACTTCATTGACACTTAAAGCGAAAGATTATCAGCATCAAGCGAATATTGATGATGACATGATCAAAGCTTACTACGATCAAAATACAGCTCGTTTCATGACAGAAGAAAAAGTGTCTGTTGATTATGTTGAATTATCAGCTGCGAACTTATCAGAACAAGCGGCTGCAGATGAGCCAGCATTACGAGCTTTTTATGAAGAACGTGCGGCCGACTATGCTGTTGTTGATACAGCTACACAGGCAGCAACGCTTAACGCGCTGCGTAAACGCCTTGATGCAGGTGAAGATTTTGCCAAGTTGGCAAAAGAAGCATCGCAAGACAGTGGTTCAGCAAACACGGGCGGTAAGATCGGTTTGATTAGCCGTATCGATATGGAACAAGCCTTTACCGATGCTGCTTTTGCATTAAAAAAGGGTGGCGTAAGTGAGCCAGTACAAACTTCTTTCGGACTCCATATTATTAAAGTGAATAGCATCGAGGGTGAGCAACGCGATGTCAGTCATATCCTGCTTAATATCGACACGTCAAAACTTCGTACGCGTAGTTTTGAAGACGTGCGCGCTGAAATAGAAAAAGAATTCCGTAGCAATGCCAGTGAACGTCGCTTCGGTGAACAGTTTCAATTACTCAGCAACATTAGTTATGAGCAACCAAATACATTAGAGCCTGTTACTACTGAACTTGGTTTGCCGGTTAAAAGCACAGAGAACTTTACGCGCCGCGGCGGTGTAGGTTTGATGGCGAATCCAGCCGTGATCACAGCTGCATTCAGTACTGATGTATTGGCGGGTAATAATAGCGAACCAATTGAGTTAGCAGATGATCGCGTTATTGTGTTGCGAGTAAAAGAATATCAACCCGCAGCACCAAGACCGTTAGCAGAAGTAAACGATGCCATTATTAAAAGTTTATTGAATGATGCAGGCCAAAAACAAGTACGAGAAAAGGCCGCTGAGTTATTACTTAAACTAGCTGACACTGGTTCATTGAGCGATCTGGCTGTACTTGAAAATGCAGCATTCGAAAAGACCAATACAATTAAACGTACTGAGAAAAAACAATCGCGGCAGTTAGTTCAAGCCTTGTTTAGTATGAAACGCCCTCAAGAGGGTAAGCCTGCGCACCAAAGTGTCGAATTGCTTAACGGTGATATCAGTATTATCGCCTTAGCAAATGTCGAAGATGGAGATGTTAGTAAAGTAAGTAGTGAAGAACGTCTTGCTGCAAGTAAAGCATTAACGCAGCAATTTTCTTCACGTGATGTAACGGCTTTACGAGCGGATTTACGTCAAGAAGCCGATGTAATTATTTTCGAGAAAAATAACACAGACGATACGCAACCGTAGGAACAACTATACGTAAGCGTTTCGCAGGGAGAGTTCGCGCATGAAATTACATTGGCAGATAATGATCGCGCTTGGTTTGGCGGTTGTTTTTGGGCTCGCAAGTTCGCTCGAATACGATAGTGCTGTATTAAGTTTTGGGCTTTACCCTGTATATAAATTCATCGGTACATTATTTCTTAATGCGCTGAAGATGATTATTGTACCGCTGGTTGTTTCATCGATTATTGTCGGTGTTGCAGGTATTGGTTCATCCGGTGGATTTGGTCGTCTTGGTGGTAAAACACTTCTCTATTATCTCGTAACCACATTCATTTCGGTCACCATTGGTTTAATGGTTGTTAACGCCATTGAACCAGGCATTGTTGGTGGCGAAGCGGTTAAGGATCAAATCAATCTCACTGCCGATGTATCTGCCATCACGGCTAAAGTAGAAGGGCGTGGTGCCAGTGATGTGATTAACGTCTTTATTCGTATGATCCCACCTAATATTGTTGCTGCTGCTTCGAATGGACAAATGCTAGGGCTTATTTTCTTCAGCCTTTTATTTGGTTATTTTCTTGCGCGTATCGGTGAGCCCTATGCCGAAAGCCAGTATAATTTTTGGCAGGGTCTGTACGAAGTCATGTTGCGCGTTACTTTGTTCATTATGAAATTTGCACCAATAGGTGTGTTTGGTTTGGTTGCTGCAGTCGTTGCTGATACGGGGGCAGGGCAATTCCTAACCTTAATGGAAACATTGGGTTGGTTCTTCCTCAGTGTTATCTTGGCGCTATCGATTCATATGTTTATCGTCATGCCATTAATTCTCCGTTTCGTTGCCGGTGTTAATCCCTTGCGTCACTATCGTGCCATGGCACCAGCCTTATTAACGGCCTTTTCAACGGCATCATCATCGGCAACCTTGCCGCTCACGATGGAGTGTGTGGAAAAGAACGCCGGTGTCTCGAATCGCACGACGAGTTTTGTTCTGCCATTGGGCTCAACCGTGAACATGGATGGCACGGCTCTGTATGAATGTGTTGCGGCCATGTTTATTGCACAGGCCTATGGTTTGGATCTTAGCTTTACACAGCAATTCGTGATTGTGTTGTTAGCACTGCTAACATCCATTGGTGTCGCAGGAATTCCGTCAGCGAGTCTGGTTGCGATTACCATTATCCTTGGTTATATCGGACTGCCTGCTGAAGGCATTGCCTTAATCTTCGTTGTCGATCGTATTCTTGATATGTGTCGTACTGCAGTGAATATATTTAGTGATTCTTGTGGTGCAGTGACGATTGGTAAATTAGAAGGTGAAGAAGGGATATTGGTCGAACCGGTTAAAGAATAGTGATTAGATATTAAAAAGGGCGGTAAAGCTTTTGCTTTACCGCCCTTTTTTATGTGAAGAATATAGCTTCCTATTAACTCTCTTTCGGTGGCTCAGCGAAATCCATTCCAACAATATTATAGCCAGCGTCAACGTAAGAAATTTCACCTGTCATACCTGAGGCCAAATCTGAACAGAGGAAAGCACCTACATTGCCGACTTCATCAATAGTGATGTTACGACGTAATGGCGCGGTTGCGGCAAAGCGCCCTAACATACTGCGGAAACCACTGATGCCTGATGCCGCAAGGGTGCGAATCGGACCAGCTGAGATGGCGTTAACACGAATACCGTCTGGACCAAGGTCTTGAGCCATATAACGCACATTGGCTTCTAGGCTGGCCTTAGCCAGTCCCATGACGTTGTAATTCGGTACAGCACGTTCTGCGCCAAGGTAGCTCAACGTTAATAGCGCGCCATCACGTCCTTCCATCATGTTACGGCCGGCTTTAGCTAGAGCGGCAAAACTGTAAGAGCTGATTTCGTGAGCAGTATTGAAGCCTTTACGAGTCACGGCATCCAAGTAACTGCCTTCTAGTTCACTTTTAGGCGCAAAAGCGACCGAATGGACGATAATATCCAGATGATCCCAGAAGTCATCCAATTTCACGAAGACTTGTTCGATTTCTTCGTCACTAGCGACGTCACAAGGTAGGCAAATGTCTGAATCAAGTTGCGCGGCCATTTTTTCAACGCGAGCCTGTAATTTCTCGGTTTGGTAAGTAAAGGCCAGTTCGGCACCTTGTGCTCGCATGGCCTTGGCAATACCCCAAGCAATTGAACGATTGCTGGCACAGCCAACGATGAGTGCGCGTTTACCTTCTAAAAATCCCATATCAGTACCTTTCTTCAGTCTTTGCGAGCGTGTAGCATAAGGGAAACGCTACAGTACCCAAAATTGTCGATGGTGCATGGTAACATGCCTAATTTAGTCGGTCTAAATGGACAAGCCTTAATAATTGGCAATAAAATGGAAATAATAAAATAAATGGTCTGGCGAAGTATCTTTTTAATCAGTTTGCTTTCCTTAGTCTCCTGTGGAGATGGTGGCGAGGGCAATTGGAACAATCCCTATCCAAAGGCCGATCGGCTGGCAAATACATTTTATGCTTCGTTTGATAAACGTCCCAAGCATCTCGACCCTGCGCAATCGTATAGCTCGAATGAATACGAGTTCATTGCCAATATCTATATGCCGCCTTTGCAATATCATTATTTGAAACGGCCGTATGAATTAATTCCATTTTCAGCTGCCGAGATGCCAAGTGTGCGTTATTTGGATGATGCAGGAAAAACACTCGGTAAAAAGGTGGCAGTGAATAAGATCGCCTTTAGTGAATACACGATCAAGATCCGAAAGGGCATTCAATATCAGCCGCATCCAGCATTTGCTAAAAATGCAGCAGGTGAACATCTCTACCATGATTTGGCGGCAAAACAATTTGAAGATATTTATGTGCTTGCAGATTTCTCGGAAACGTCAACGCGTGAATTAATTGCGCAAGATTATGTTTACCAATTAAAACGTCTTGCGCATCCTAAATTAAATTCACCTATTTTTGGCATCATGTCGGATTATATTGTTGGCCTGCCTGAATTATCAAAAACCTTATCGGCTGCGTACAAAGAGGGTGTAAAAACGGTTGAGTTAGAAAACGATTTTTATCTGGATTTACGCAAATTTGATCTTGAGGGTGTAACGCTTGTTGATCGTTATACCTATACAATAAAAATCAAAGGTAAATATCCGCAGTTGGCTTATTGGATGACCTTACCATTTTTCGCACCGATGCCATTTGAAGCAGAACAGTTTTATGCCCAAGCCGGCATGGTGGATAAAAATATTACATTAGATTGGTATCCGCTAGGTTCAGGACCATACATGTTGTCGGTAAATAATCCGAATCTGCAAATGGTCATGGAACGCAATCCAAATTACATGGATGAGCGTTACCCATCCAAGGGTGATCCCGGTGATGCGGAAGCGGGCTTATTAGTTGATGCTGGAAAATCATTACCTTTTATGGACAAAATTATTTTCAGTCTCGAACGTGAAGGGATTCCATATTGGAATAAATTCTTACAAGGTTATTACGATAGTTCGGGTATTAGTTCAGATAGTTTTGATCAGGCGGTAAGCATTACCACGCAAGGTGATCCAACCTTAACGGATGCAATGGAAACCAAAGGCATTAGTTTGTTAACCGCTATTAAGGCATCTACTTACTACACCGGTTTTAATATGATGGATCCGGTGATTGGTGGTTTGTCAGAACGCGCGCGCAAGTTACGTCGTGCCATTGCTATCGCAGTGGATTACGAAGAATATATTTCTATCTTTCTTAATGGCCGCGGTCTTGAAGCACAAGGTCCATTGCCACCCGGCATGTATGGCAGTCGCGAAGGTAGGAAAGGGATGAACCCCTATGTTTATGATTGGCTGAACGGTAAACCGAAACGCAAGCCTCTAGCGGTTGCGCAGCAGTTATTAGTTGAAGCAGGTTATCCCAACGGCATTGATACAAAAACAGGCGAACAACTGATACTTAATCTTGATACAGCCGCGACAGGCCCCGATGCTAAATCACAATTAGATTGGTGGCGTAAGCAATATGCCAAGTTGAATATTGAATTGAATATTCGCAGTACCGATTACAATCGTTTCCAAGATAAAATGCAGAATGGTTCAGCGCAAATATTTGAATGGGGTTGGAATGCGGATTATCCAGATCCAGAAAACTTTATGTTTTTACTATACGGGCCAAATGGAAAAGTGGGCAAGGGCGGTGTGAACTCGGCTAATTACGACAGCCCAGAATTCAATAAATTATTTGAAAAAATGAAGAACATGGATAATGGTGCTCAACGTGTAGCACTTATTGATAAGATGGTTAACATTGCTCAAAAAGACAGTCCTTGGCTATGGGGGCTGCATCCTAAGTCATTTAGTCTGCACCATGATTGGTATCACAATATTAAACCGCATGTAATGGCGAACAACACGCTTAAATATAAACGTATAGAGCCACAATTACGTGCAGAGAAACGTGGCGCATGGAACAAGCCTATTAAATGGCCTTTATATGCAATGTTGGGGTTATTTATTCTGATTGTTTTACCCGGTGTGATTAGTTATCGACGTAAAGAACATGGCAAGGGTGGTATGCGCTGATGCTAGCTTATATTACACGTCGCCTGCTTTATGCGATTCCCATTTTGATTGGCGTGAATCTAATAACCTTCGCCTTATTCTTTATTGTGAATACGCCAGACAATATTGCGCGTATGCAATTGGGTGTAAAAAATGTAACACCCGAAGCAATTCAAAAATGGAAGGCTAATCACGGTTACGACAAACCACTTTTATATAATGAAAACAAGAACGGTAGCGAAGCCCTAACAGAAACTATTTTTTACACTAAGTCAGTGCGGCTGTTTGTTTTTGATTTTGGTGTGTCAGATGAAGGGCGAGATATTAGTCACGATATTTCACAACGTATGTGGCCAAGTCTAGCTATCGCGATACCGAGCTTAATTGTTGGGCTATTAGTAAATATAAGTTTGTCGATGTTATTGGCTTTTTTCCGTGGCAGCTATATTGATGTAACCGGCGTGATCACGGGCGTTGTCCTCATTTCGATATCGGCACTGTTCTATATTATTGGTGGCCAGTACATCATGAGTAAACTTTGGCATCTTGTGCCCATTTCGGGATATACTGAAGGTGTTGCCGGATTCAAATTCTTAATATTGCCGGTGGCCATTGCTGTTATTGGTGGTGTCGGTTCGGGTACGCGTTGGTATCGGACTATTTTTCTTGAAGAGATTAATAAAGATTATGTGCGTACTGCTCGTGCTAAAGGCTTGTCTGAATTACGGGTGCTGTTTAGGCATATATTAAAAAATGCGATGATCCCGATTCTTACCGGTGTGGTTGTTATTATTCCATTGCTCTTTATGGGGAGCCTGTTAACGGAATCTTTCTTTGGTATTCCCGGCTTAGGTAGTTATACCATTGATGCTATTCATGCACAGGACTTTGCGATTGTGCGTGCGATGGTGTTCCTTGGTTCAGTGCTTTATATCATTGGTCTTATCTTGACCGACATTTCATATACCTTGGTTGACCCGCGGATTAGGTTGTCTTGATATGAATATCACATCAAACACAATCGCGTGGTGGCAGGTAATGCCTAATGTTCTTTGGACAGATTGGTTGATCTACTTGCTGTTGATCGCGGTGGGTGTGTTTGTTTATCACGCACGACGTCATGAACATTTACGTGCGCCATGGCGTCAAATATTACGTCGTCGCTTGGCCATGAGTTCATGCATTATTTTATTGTCGTTTGCGACGATTGGTATGCTGGATTCGATTCATTTCCGTCAGGCGACTGATTTACGTGATGATGGTTCATTACGTTACAGTAATGAGTCGGTGAGCCTATTTGATCAACTCGTCTTGCCATTAAAAAATAATACCGAGAAAACCTATTCAGCGCCATTTGCGACACAGCTTTATTCTAAAGAAAATATCGAAGCGGCAGATGGAAGCGTTAGTCGTGATTATCCGAAGTTAAAATATGGCGGTGCACATCTTGATAATGCCGGCCGTGATGCATCAAAAGATATTCAGAATCGTATTGTTACAGCAACTTGGCATGCTGCACTGGCAATCGTATTATTAACTCTCCTGTTCGCTATTTGGCAGTCAATGAAGAATAAGACTCAATTAGGCTGCGTGCTTTTAAAAATGTGGCGGGGTGAGCAAGATGGACTGCCATGGAAAACAGTCATTACTACATTGGGCTCTATTATTTTATTGATTTTCTTGTCGAGAGAGCTGGCAACCGTCTACCATGTTTTTGGTACTGACAAGGTGGGTCAAGATGTTTTCTACCTAACGTTAAAAAGTATACGTACCGGCTTGGTTATTGGAACATTGACGACGCTTATTATGTTGCCGTTTGCGATCATGCTGGGAATTATGGCCGGTTATTTCCGTGGCTGGGTTGATGACCTAATTCAATATATCTACACTACATTAAGCTCGATCCCGAGTGTGTTATTGATTGTGGCCGCGGTATTAATGATTCAAGTGCTGATTGATAATAATCCAGATGCTTTTACGACGTTGCAACAACGTGCTGACGTTAAATTATTAGCACTGTGTTTTATTCTGGGTATTACCAGCTGGACAGGCTTATGTCGTTTGTTACGCGGCGAGTCTTTAAAACTACGCGAAGCTGATTATATTCAGGCAGCCCAAGCATTCGGTGTGAGTAACTTTAAAATAATTACTCGTCATATTCTGCCTAACGTTATGCATATTGTTTTAATTTTGGTGGTGCTTGATTTTAGTGGCCTCGTCTTGGCTGAAGCCGTGCTTTCCTATGTTGGTGTCGGCGTTGACCCTTCAATGATTAGTTGGGGCAATATGATTAATGGTGCGCGGTTAGAAATGGCACGCGAACCGGTTGTTTGGTGGTCGTTAATGGCCGCCTTTATTTTTATGTTGTTGTTGGTGTTAACAGCCAATTTATTTGCTGATGCGGTACGTGATGCATTCGATCCCCGTTTAAGAAATTAAAACAGGTTTACAGAAATTAATAACTAGATACTCATGAACGAAAATTTAATAACAATACGCAACCTTAAAACTTGGTTTGATACACCAAGAGGCACATTACGTGCGGTTGACGGCGTCAGTTTTGATATTCGTAAAGGCGAAACCTTTGCTTTGTTAGGTGAGTCTGGTTGTGGCAAGTCAATCACGGCCTTATCACTTATGCAGTTAGTTCCTGAACCGGCAGGCCGTATTGCCGGTGGCAGTGTCCATTTAGATGGTGATGACATACTGCAATATTCAGAAGCCCGTATGCGTGATGTGCGTGGCAGTCGTATTGCGATGATCTTTCAGGAACCACAAACATCATTGAATCCGGTTATAAGCATTGGCGATCAAATACGTGAGACGGTTCTTCAACATACATCATTAAAAAATGATGCTGCCAAACAGCGTGTTATTGAATTATTAGACTCAGTAGGCATCCCTGATCCAAAACGTCGCTACGAAGAATATCCACATCAACTATCTGGCGGTATGAAGCAACGCATCATGATCGCGATTGCCTTGGCGGGCGAACCCGATTTGTTGATTGCGGATGAACCGACTACGGCCTTAGATGTAACCATTCAGGCACAGGTTCTAGACCTACTGAAAAAGATTCAAGCCGATACAGGTATGGCTATTCTTTTGATTACACATGATCTTGGTGTCGTTGCTGGTATGGCAGATCGCATTGGCGTTATGTATGCCGGTCAAATTATTGAACAAGCCGATCGGGAACAGTTCTTCAAAACACCACGCCATCCCTATGCCGAAAAATTGTTTGCATCTTTACCCGGTGATATGAAACGCGGTCAAGCACTGGCTGTTATTAAAGGTAATGTTCCTGCACTCACACAAGAATTTACTGGCTGTCGCTTCGTTGAACGTTGTGATTACGCTTTGCCCGTATGCAATGACACGGTTCCTGATTGGTTAGATAGTGATGTGAGTTGTCATCGTTTTGATCCAAATTGGCAAAAATTATTTGCGACGCAACAAGCTCAACAAATGCAGGCTGAGAGTATTAATCGCGTTGAACCGGCTGAAGAATTACTACTGGAAGTTAATAATCTAAAGGTTCATTTCCCGGTACATACGGGATTGCTACGCAGGGTTTCTGGTTACGTTAAGGCGGTTGATGGTGTTTCTTTATCGATACGCAAAGGACACACCTTAGCGCTAGTTGGTGAATCGGGTTGTGGTAAGACAACAGCAGGCAAGGGCTTATTACAACTGCTGCCAGTAACCTCCGGTGAAGTGGTCTACGATGGTATGGATCTTTGTCGTCAAAATGCATCGACACTGCGTAAGTTACGTTCTGATCTACAGATTATTTTCCAAGATCCGTATTCATCAATGAACCCGCGTATGTTGGTTGGCGATATTATTGCCGAAGGCATGATTGCGCAAGGAATCGCAAAAACTAAACAACAACGTAATGACATGACGGCGCAACTTCTTCAGCAAGTTGGTTTGCCTGTTGATAGTGTTAATCGTTATCCGCATGAATTCTCTGGCGGTCAACGGCAACGTATTTGTATTGCTCGAGCACTTGCAGTTAATCCGAAATTAATAGTTTGTGATGAACCAACCAGCGCGCTGGATGTTTCAGTGCAGGCGCAAATACTGAACTTGTTACAGAAACTACAGTCTGAATTACAGTTATCTTTTTTATTCATTACACATAATATTTCTGTTGTGGAGTATTTGGCACATGAAGTGGCGGTTATGTATCTAGGGCGTATTGTTGAGCAAGGCCATGTAGATGAAGTTCTGCATAGTCCTAAGCATCCTTATACGCAGGCCTTGTTGTCAGCAGTACCGGTTATTGACCCAGCTACACAGCAGGAAATAATTCATCTCGAGGGCGATCTACCATCACCACTGAACCCGCCGATGGGTTGTCACTTTCATCCACGTTGCACACATGCTACGCAAGCATGTAAAGATCATTATCCACAAGCAGTTAGTTTCTCAGGAACACACACCGTGAGCTGTCACCTCTATGCCACTTCGTAGCACCGATAGCATTGTCTTTGTTTACAATGCCGACAGTGGTTTATTTAATTTGCTCAGTGATATGGCGCATAAATTGATCTCACCACAAACCTATGATTGCCAACTTTGCATGTTAACGCACGGTCATTTGGGGATGCATGATCAATGGCATGAATATTTAGAAAGCTTGAATGCCAAAACAGAATTTTTGCACCGTGATGAATTTGTCAAAAAATATCCCGAGCACGATGCCGAACTGCCAGCGTTATTTCTAAGTCGGGATAATGTGGTTGAGCTATTGGTAGCAGCAAGTACGATTGCAGACTGCTCAACGATGGAAATGCTAATACATCAAGTTGATGCAAAAATTGAAACTGTACCTGCTTAGTTAGCTTGGTTAACTACTTTGGCGAGTAACATCGACAAACAGTTTAATGCGTTGGCCTGGTTGCAAGTATTTATTCTTCTTGATGGTGTTCCAACGTAATAAATCAGTAATCCGCACACGAAAACGTGAGGCAATTCTTGCTAGCGAATCACCACGACGAACCACGTAGTTAATCCGTTGCATAATCGCCTTGCTGCGAGGAGCTGGAATCGAATGAGTCAGCGTACTCGCGATTTTAGCATTCTTAGTCCAAACAATGAGCTTTTGACCACGTTGTAGAACATCACGTGGTGCCATGGCATTCCATTTAGCCAAGGCACGAACATTGACTTTGTACTTACGAGACAAGTCCCACAGGTTATCACCACCGCGTACGATGTGAATAACTTTATGGCGGCCTGATTTAGGTGAGTTAAGAATCTTCTTCTTGCGTTGGGTTTCACTTAAACGATAAGTACGCGCACTCTTTGAAGCAACAGGAATAACTAAGTTTTGGCCTAGGCGAATTAAGTTACGGCGCAGGCGGTTACTACTTTTTAATAGTGCCACGCTAATACGGTATTTATCGGCAATATGGCTAAGTGTTTCGCCAGACTTAACCTTGTGGTGTTTCCAGCGCATGCGCTGTGAATCAGGCAAGCTAGCGATCTTAGTTTTAAAGGCTTCAGCCTTGTCTACAGGGATAAGTAAGTAGTGAGGGCCTTTAGGCGCGGTTGCCCAGCGATTAAAACCAGGATTGAGTTTGTACAATTCATCAAGACTGATGTCGGCCATTTCAGCGGCAAGTGCTAAATCAATCTGGCTCTTGGTCTTAACGCGAGTAAAGAACGGTTTGTTTTCAAGTGTCGCAAGTTTGATGCCGTGACTTTCAGGATCGCCAATAACCTTGGCAATCGCAAGTAAGCGAGGTACATAGCTACGGGTTTCTTTTGGCAGGCGTAGTGACCAGAAGTCTGTTGGCTTGCCACGTTTCTTATTACGACGAACAGCTTTTAAAACAGTGCCTTCACCAGAATTATAAGCAGCAAGTGCCAACATCCAGTCGCCTTTAAAAATTTTATTGAGTCGTTGTAAATAATTCAGTGCAGCTTGAGTTGAAGCATAAACATCACGACGACCGTCATACCACCAATTTTGTTTTAATCCATAGTGACGCCCTGTACCTGGAATAAATTGCCAGATACCTGCTGCACGCCCGTGTGAATAAGCGAAAGGTTGGAATGCGCTTTCAACAATCGGTAATAGAGCAATTTCACCCGGCATACCGCGTTTTTCGATTTCACTAATAATGTAATGCATGTAAGGCGTGGCACGTACATTAACGCGATCCATGTAATTTGGATGACGCGCATACCAATCGATTTCACGTTGGATACGTTTGTTCTCTAAAGGAGGCAGGCTGTAGTTATTGCGCAAGCGAGCCCAAACATCCGTTGCTTCAGCTGGTAGCGCAGGAAAATCTGCGGTAGTCGGCTCGGTAACATCGTTAACAGAAGTCGTGGCAATAGAATTTACGCTTTGTTGTTCTGACACAGCGGGTGCAGATAACTCAACAGATTCAATGACGACTTCTTGAGTAATTTTAGGGCTCGTTGTACAAGCCGAAAGAAGTAGGCAAGCAGCAAGACTGCTTACTATGCGAGGCGTGGCGCCACGCAGCAAAAATTGGGATTTCATGAAACGGATCTTCCTTCGAAACAGCATTATATTTTTCTGTTGCACATGTTAGTTTTCTCTCAGCAAGGAATCAACTCTATAAACAGGGTATTTAGTAGAACATGGAGGCCGTAGCTGAACTGAGGGGTTTGTCACATTAAAGAACATTGACACAAACTTCTGTGTAATACTTGATCTTAAAGGGGTTTTGGTTAGCAGCATATGCAAAAGCACTCTCATCAAGCATTTAGAGACTGGTATCAAAGTCATCTTGGTCAATTGCTGGCTGAAACTGAGGTTGAGCATTTAAATGAGCTATTGCCGGACTTGTTTGGATTTCACTTATTACAGATAGGTGTACATGGTAGTGAAGTGCTTTGCCAGTCCAGCCGTATTACGCACCAAGTGCAGCTGGAATGTGATATCGAGATAACATCGAGTCTCTATGGTCATGCTTCACGCCTGCCATTTGCTAATGAAAGTATTGATGTGTGTGTGGTGAGCCATGGTTTGGAATTTGACGAAGACCCACATGCTATCCTGCGTGAAATAGATCGAGTATTGATCCCCGAAGGCCATGTTGTCGTATTAGGTTTTAATCCATATAGTTGCTGGGGTGTGAATCGTCTGTTTAGAGCATGGCGTAAACAGCAACCGTGGCAGGGAAAGTTTTATGGCCGCACACGCTTGAAAGATTGGTTAAGCGTGTTGGGCTTTGATTGTACTTACACGAGTGGTTTATTTTTTCGACCGCCAGTACAGCATGAGAAATTTATGCAGAAGTTGGCATTCATGGAAAAATATATTCCAGCATGGTTAAATTTTATTGCTGGCGTTTATGTGGTTGTAGCGCGCAAACGAACCAGTACCCTGACACCGATTGGTCCGCGCTGGCGGACGCAACGTAAAAAGATAATAGGTGGTGGCTTGGTAGAGCCGAGCACCCGAGGAATACATTGTGACCGAACACGTTGAAATTTTTACCGATGGCGCTTGTCGCGGCAACCCTGGCCCAGGAGGCTGGGGCGCATTGTTACGTTTTAAAGGTAATGAAAAAACCATTAAAGGCAGTGAAGCAGAAACAACCAATAACCGTATGGAATTAATGGCGGCGATCAGTGCTTTAGAAGCATTAACTCAACGCTGTAATGTGAAGTTAACGACTGACTCAAAATACGTGTTGCAGGGCTTGACCGAGTGGATGCCAAACTGGAAAAAACGACATTGGCAAACTGCAGCGAAGAAACCAGTTAAGAATGTCGATCTATGGAAGCGTCTGGATACAGCAGCACAGGCGCATGATATTGATTGGCATTGGGTTAAAGGTCACAGTGGCCATGCTGAGAATGAATTAGCCGATCAGCTTGCGAATGAAGCGGTTGATGAAATGCTTGCAGCAAGCTAAACCTATAGTCATATTCAATCTTAACTATTGCAACTATCACGAGAAACCGTTCCAATATTCCTATGAGACAAATTGTACTTGATACAGAAACTACCGGCTTAGATGCCAATGATGGCCACCGAATTATTGAAATCGGTTGTGTTGAATTGCTTAACCGCCGCCTTACAGGTAATGATTTTCATCAATACCTACAGCCAGACCGTGAAATTGATGTGGGTGCGATGGAAGTACATGGCATTAGCAATGAAAGTCTGTTGGACAAACCTCGTTTTGAAGAAGTTGTCGCCGATCTGGTTGATTATCTAAAGGGTGCAGAATTAATTATCCACAATGCACCATTTGATGTTGGTTTCCTTAATATGGAACTAACGCGCTGTGGTAGCAGTGACACGATTGAAAGCTTGTCGACGGTGATCGATAGCTTGGTGATGGCGCGACAAAAACACCCCGGCCAAAAGAACAACCTAGATGCCTTATGTAAACGTTATGAAGTAGATAATTCACAACGTGATCTGCATGGCGCCTTACTTGATGCGCAAATTTTGTCCGATGTTTATTTGGCAATGACCGGCGGTCAAGGTGCTTTGTTATTAGATGGCTCGGTGGATGCGAGCGGCATGAAACTGGCAGAAAAGATTGTTCGCGTGGATGCCGACCGTGCGCCAACAAGATTGATTCAGCCTACCGAAGAAGAAGCAGTATTACATGAGTCACGACTCGATGCGGTAGATAAAACTTGTGAGGAAGGTGCTATTTGGCGAAGGGAATTATCTTAAGCCGTTTGTTAATTATGTCAGAAATAAAAAAAGCCCGTCATCGACGGGCTTTTTAGTTGTTCGTATGCAGCAATAATTAGCTGTTTGCTTTCTCTTTTTCTTGTTCCGCAACTTGCTTACGCACTTCATCCATATCAAGCGCTTTTACTTTACCGACAATCTCATTTAGCGCCGCTTCTGGTAGCGCACCCGGTTGTGAGAAGACAATAATATTGTCACGGAAAATCATCAGCGTAGGAATAGAACGAATTTGGAACATTTGACCTAGTTCCTGTTCTTCTTCGGTATTGATCTTGGCAAAGGTCACATCGGTATTTTCAGCGGCAACCTTTTCAAAAACAGGGGCAAATCCCTTACAAGGGCCACACCATGGCGCCCAAAAATCCAATACAACAATATCGTTGCTATCTAGTGTGGACTGTAAGGTGTCCTTGGTTAAATCGACGGGCATGTTCATATCCTCCTAAAATATCAGTATTCACTAATATAATGGCAAATTATCAGAATACAAGACGCTACAGGTCAAATTTATGTTCAGATTCTCAATATATGATAAATGGAGCCTGGAATAAGATCGATTTACTCAGTCCAAGAATTACTCTGATGTCGGTTCGGCAAGAGGCAGAGTTACCCAAAATTCAGTACCAAAACCATATTCGCTCTCAAATCCAATCTCACCCCTCATTTGTTCAATCAATTGCTTAGTAATGATAAGCCCAATGCCGGTTCCCTCGACTAGTTCTACGTTTTCATCATCACGTGCAAAGGGTTCGAATACTTTGTCCTGAAATTCAGGTTTTATTCCCATACCGGAGTCTTTGATTTTTAATTCACATAAACCGTGAGATTTTTTTTCAAGTACAATATCTATATTTCCATTTTCAGCATTGTATTTAACAGCATTACTTAATAAATTTATAAAAATCTGTTGTAACCGTTTACGATCGGCGGTGATAAGGCATTCAGAACATTTATCAGTATTGATGGTAATATTTTTTTTATTAGATATTGGCGAAATAATGTCTAAGCTATTTTTTAAAACCTGATTACATAGAACTTCTTCCAATTCAAGATCGGCTTTTCCTGATTCAATTTTAGCCAGATCAAGAATTTCATTAATGAGTGATAATAAATAATGCCCTGCAGTAAGGATCTCATCAATACTTTCTAGTGTTTCCCCTTTTTCAATATCTTTCTCATCTTCTACATCTAACTTCATTAGTTGGCTAAACCCAAGAATAGCGTTTAGTGGTGTGCGTAATTCATGACTCATATTGGATAGAAATTCAGATTTAGCCTGATTTGCATCTTCAGCTTTTAATTTTTCTGTTGCTAGCTCTTTTGTACGCGCAGCAATAACATTTTCTTGACCGAGCTGGTGCTGCCTGAGCTTATATTCCGATGCATTTAACTTTCTATTAATTGACAATAAGTAGAAGGTATAAAAAATAATGGCAGTAATGAAACATAACAATAATAAAATTGTTTGCCAGTGCTTATCCCAAATTTGAGCAAGTGTAATATGTTGTTGTTCCAGTTCAGCTACAAGCTTATACACTTCACTGTAATTTAAAGGAGCAGTCCAATTTTCATATCCACCTGTAATTGCAGCGGGGGAGTTGGCTTGGATATCTAGTAAGGTACGGAATACTTTATTTGCTACTTCGGAAGGTATATGTGGTAAGACAGCAAATGGCCACTCAGGATAATGTTGTGTACTGTGTAAAGCAGACAGATTGTCTTGATGTGAATTTAGCACCTTAACCGCATTGGATTTTATTTTCCCTTGGGCTATTAATTGTTCAATGATACCTGTACGTACGACACCGATATCAACGTTGCCAGCTAATACTGAATGTACGACAGATTGGTGTGTGTGATCAGGTGAAAATAAAATCTCACTACTATGGTCGTGAGGATCAAATCCGGCATGATTTAATTCACGCAAGGCCATCAACCAACCGCCAAAGGCTTCTTCATGTACCCCCATGATGCTTTTGTTAGGGATATCGGAGAGACTATTAATATCACTTTTATCTGAACGGGTAATAATGGCAGCGGCAAAGACCGTTGATGCCACGCCATTTGGTTGTTTTTTATTCAGTGTTAAAAGGCTTGTTACATTGGATTGTTTATTTAATTCAATATATGCCAATGGATTGGTTAGAACAAAATCAATGTCTTTATTCTTCACGGCGAAGCGCATTTTTTGGAAACTAACAATGGGAATTAATTCAAATCGATAACCATCAATGTTTTGATTTAAAACATTGATGGTTTTTGCCCATTTCTTTTTTGTTGCGTCAACACCGCTGTGGGAACGTATACCCACCTTTAGAACCTTCTCAGTGGGTATCGAGTCTAGTGCACTTGATGTAGCAGGCGCTATCATCATGAATATGAGATAGAAAAAGATACTTTTGTTCAATGCTTGGTATTTCATTGATTAATATTCATATTGCGTGCCGTGTTCGCGTTTATTATTTTGATATCGCGTAACCGAGCCTAAACTCGAGTAAATCCATAAAGAATTGTTTCTAGCTTATGCAATATAATAGCACATTATGTAGGGTTTTCTTTGTAACCGCAGGCTATTTTCGAGTTCGATTAGGTTAAGAATGCTAATAAGTACGTACGTAGGTACTTAATATTGCGTGTATTTTATTAGATTAAGTCTTAATGAAGGAAACTATGGCTAGTATGATTATGCGTGTTGTTGCAGTGCCCAAATAACATGTTCACGTACTAATTCTGACTTGTCTTCAGCACGACTTTTCAAAGCATTAATAATTTCAGTTGTTGTTGGGGCATTGCCGAGCGCCACCGCTATATTACGTAACCAACATTCATGGCCAATACGCCTTATTGAACTACCCGACATGCGTTC
The DNA here is from genome assembly GCA_023134145.1 of Sulfuriflexus sp. Lineage (GTDB taxonomy): Bacteria > Pseudomonadota > Gammaproteobacteria > AKS1 > AKS1 > Sulfuriflexus. The sequence continues at coordinate 173,384 of JAGLUW010000010.1, forward strand.
GAGAAAAGTTTCTTCATCCCAGCTAAATAATTCAACAAGACTAACGTGGTCAAGCGAATGGCGTGGCATGAAGTCAACTTCATGTGAGAGTTGTGCGAAACGATTCCAGGGGCAAACGAGTTGGCAGTCATCGCAACCATAAATTCGATTGCCCAGCAGAGGCCGCATTTGCGGCGGAATGCTGCCGCGCATTTCAATGGTTAAATAACTAATACAACGTCGTGCATCCAATTTGTTTGGTGCAATGATCGCTTGGGTTGGGCAAATATCAATACAAGCTGTGCAAGTGCCACAGTGATCAGAGGCTGCTTCATCAACCGGTAGCGGCAGATCAATAAATAACTCACCAAGAAAGAACCATGAACCTGCATCGCTATTAATGAGGTTGGTATGTTTGCCTAACCAACCAAGGCCAGCTTTATTGGCGAGCGCCTTTTCTAAAATGGGGGCGCTGTCGGTAAAGGCACGATAACCAAACTCACCTATTTGCGAGGTTATTTTATTAGCCAGTTTTTGTAGGCGGTTGCGTATTAGTTTGTGATAGTCACGACCAAGGGCATAACGTGAAATGTAAGCTTGCTCTGGTGCGGCTAGCGCGGCATCCATGTCATGCGCATTTGGCAAGTAATCTATGCGTACCGAGATCACACGTAAGGTACCCGGTTCTAATTCATTTGGGCGACTGCGTTTCGTGCCGTGCTTCGACATATAATGCATATCGCCGTGTAGCCCTTCGGCGAGCCAACTGTTTAATAAATCCTCATGCTTGGATAAATCCACATCAGCAATGCCAACTTGCTGAAAGCCGAGTTCTTGTCCCCATGCTTTAATATTATGGACAAGCGCCGTCAGCTGAGCGGCATCAATTGGAGCAGCAGGATCAAAATTAGACGGTGAGGATTTTTCAGTCATAGTGCTATGATACCGGTTATGCGCCGTTTACCTAATGCCTTATACACAGCCGAAGAAGTTCGCGAACTGGATCGTCTAGCGATCGAGGAATTTGCTATTCCGGGTGCCAGCCTCATGGAGCAAGCAGGCAAGGCAGCATTTGATACCATGCGCGATAAATGGCCAAAGGCACGACAGATTGCGGTATTAGTAGGCACAGGTAACAACGGTGGCGATGGTTTTGTGGTTGCCACATTAGCACGCGCTGCGGACTATGAGGTTCGACTCTTTCAAGTAGGCGATGCTAGCCGCATGAAAGGTGACGCCTTAACGATGGCGCAACGTTGGCAAGAAGTGGGTGGTGAAACTGAACCTTTTGAAGTGGGTCTGGATTTAGGTGGTAGTGAAATCGTTGTTGATGGCTTATTAGGCACTGGGCTTAATGCCGAAGTCACCGGTGATTGGGCTGATGCGATTCGCGCGATTAACTATAGTCATGCAGCCGTATTGGCACTGGATATTCCTTCTGGCCTCGATGCCAACAGCGGTTCGGTGCTGGGTGTCGCGGTTAACGCACATTTAACTGTAAGTTTTATTGGATTAAAGCGTGGTCTGATGACAGGTGTTGGTCCACGTCATGTTGGTCAGCTTGTTTATGATGATTGTCGTGTACCGCCTGATGTCTTAATGAAAATTCAGCCGTCTTGTTCACGTTTGGGTTTTGATGGTCTAGGTCATTTATTAGGGCCGCGCCCACGTGATACGCATAAAGGTCAATGCGGTCATGTCTTGGTGATTGGCGGCGAGTCGGGTATGAGCGGTGCAGTTCGTTTAGCGGCTGAAGCGGCAGCACGAGTGGGCGCAGGTTTAGTTAGTGTTGCAACGAGGCCCGAGCATGCGGCGAGTATAAGTAGTGTTTGTCCTGAATTAATGTGTCATGGAGTAGATAGTGTGGCGGCATTGCGACCATTGCTTGCCAAGGCCTCGGTGATTGCGATTGGTCCTGGCTTGGGTCAGTCTGATTGGTCAAAGCAAATGCTCTCGGCTGTATTAGAACAAGATCGCCCAATGGTGATTGATGCCGATGCACTAAATCTTCTTGCCACGGAACCCGTTTCTCGCAAGCAATGGATTTTGACACCACACCCAGGTGAGGCGGCACGTTTACTTGGTACCGATACAGCGACGGTGCAGCAAGATCGTTTCGCCGCAGTTATTGAGCTACAGCAACGCTATGGTGGCAGCGTGATATTAAAAGGTGCAGGAACCTTGGTTGCCTCCGCCGATATGCCGTTGGGACTTTGCAGTGAAGGCAACCCCGGCATGGCTAGTGGTGGTATGGGTGATGTGCTCACCGGTGTGATTGCCGGTTTATTAGCACAACGAACTCAGGCTGAAACCATGCAGGCACTTGCAGCACGATTGGGTGTTTGTGTGCATGGCCACGCGGCGGACATGGCAGCACATGATGGTGGAGAACGGGGTCTACTTGCTAGCGATGTCATCGCAATGTTGCGCGAAACTGTTAATCCAGCGCAATTTAGTTAATTTCATGCAATTTCGTATCGATTCTGACCAACAAATGCAGGCACTGGGAGCTCAATTGGCTGCTGCGAGTGGCGGGCGAGGGCTAATTTACCTCGATGGCGACCTCGGCACAGGTAAAACCACCTTGGTGCGTGGCCTAATCCGCGCATTAGGCCATGATGGCGCGGTAAAAAGCCCGACATTCACTTTAGTTGAGCCATATCAGCTGGGTGAGAAAAATATATACCACTTTGATTTGTATAGACTTTCAGACCCTGAAGAGCTCGAATACATGGGGCTACGTGACTACTTTGATGGTGAAAGCCTATGCCTAGTAGAATGGCCAGAAAAAGGCTCTCGTCTCTTACCGCCGCCAGATTTACTGTTAAAACTGCTACATGACGGCACTTCACGTGATGTGACTGTCTCCGCTGGCACCGAAGCGGGCGAATCCATGCTTAAATCACTGAAACCCTTGAAACTGGACGATTTATAGATCTCACTTCCGCGATCTTTCTAATGTTGTTTTCTAAGAACATCGTGTATATACTTAATATCAATATGATTTTTCGTAATATATTAATCTAAGGATCGTGGCATGAGAAAGCTCTGGATTGCCATTTTGTTATTCACAAGTCTGCCAGCGTTAGCGGGGCAGACCGAAGTCATCGGTGTTCGTCTGTGGCCAGCACCGGATCATACCCGTCTTGTTTTTGACCTCAGCGGTCCAGTTGAACACAGCCTATTCACACTCCCCGATCCTGACCGAATTGTTATTGATCTAAAGAATGTTCGCCTACGTACAACATTAAAGGCCGATACGACCAAAGGGCCAGTGAAGAGTATTCGCAGTGGTGCGCGTAATGTAACCGACTTGCGTATTGTTCTCGACACCAAGAAAACCATGCGTCCTAAGAGCTTTGAATTGAAACCTTACGGTGAGCACGGCAACCGACTGGTTCTCGATCTTTACCATGTTAAAGATAAAAACAAGAAGCGTAAGGTTGCTAAGAAGAGCGCTCGACCAACAGCAAAGAAACAAGCCCGCCAAAAATTACGTGATGTGGTTATTGCTATTGATGCCGGTCACGGTGGCGATGATCCCGGTGCGCGCGGTTATCGTGGCACACGTGAAAAAGATGTTGTGCTTGCGATTGCACGTAGATTAGAAAGATTGGTTAAGAAGCAACCGGGCATGCGCCCAGTGATGATTCGTAATGGTGACTACTATATTAGTCTGCGTGGCCGTATGAAGAAGGCGCGTCAAAAACGTGCGGATATCTTTATTTCGATTCATGCCGATGCCTTCCGTAATAAAAAGGCCAAAGGCTCATCTGTTTATACCTTATCGCCACGTGGTGCGACCAGTGAAGCTGCGCGTTGGTTAGCTGAAAGTGAAAACAAGGCCGATTTAATCGGTGGCGTTAGCCTTGATGATAAAGATGACATTCTTGCTTCGGTGCTTTTAGATCTATCACAAACAGCCAGTCTTGAAGCCAGCCTCGATGTTGCAGAACATATTTTGGGTGGCCTAAAGCGTGTTGGCAAAGTGCATAAGCCTCGCGTGCAGTCAGCCAGCTTTATGGTTTTAAAATCACCTGATATTCCTTCGGTGTTGATTGAAACTGCATTTATCTCTAACCCTGAAGAAGAACGTAAGTTACTCAGTAAGGCATACCAGCAAAAATTGGCTAAGGCCTTGATGAAGGGCATCAGTAAATACTTTAATCGCTTCCCTCCACCGGGCACGCATTTAGCGCGTCGCCATGTGATTCAATCAGGCGAGACACTCTCGGCAATTGCCCAGCAATATAGCGTGCCGGTTAAGAGCCTACGTGATGTGAATTTCTTGAAAAGTAATATCGTAAAGGTGGGGCAAACCTTGCAAATCCCACCACAAACCAGCGATAGTTAAGCCCAAAATATGCTCAGTGAGTACTGACGCAGCAATCTAGTTGTTAAATTCTATTTCGTTTTACCATTTAGGCTCGCTTTGTTTTAAGCTATAGCTATGAACACACCCGCCACGCCCAAAATTCAGCGTATTCAACAATTATCAACCCAGCTCGCCAACCAAATAGCCGCGGGTGAAGTGGTTGAGCGTCCGGCGTCGGTAGTGAAAGAATTACTTGAAAACAGTTTGGATGCGGGCGCAACGCAGATTGAAATTGAAGTAGAGCAGGGCGGTCTGCGTCTGATTCGAATTCACGATAATGGCGCGGGTATATTTTCTGAAGATCTACCTTTGGCATTATCGCGTCACGCCACCAGTAAGGTGAGTAGCCTATTTGATCTTGAGCACCTAACCAGTCTTGGTTTTCGTGGCGAGGCTTTGCCAAGTATTGCCTCGGTATCTCGATTACAAATTATTACGCGGCGTCATGATGCCGCGCAAGCCAGTTGTATTGAAGTTTCATCCAGTGGTGAGATCAGTGAAGTGCGTCCTGCGGCACATCCACCGGGAACGACCGTTGTCGTTGCCGATTTATTTTGTAACACACCGGCACGTCGTCGATTCCAACGTGCAGCGAAAACCGAGTTTTCACACATTCAAGATATCGTGCAACGCATCGCCTTAGCGCGAGCTGATATTGCTATTCAATTAAGACATAACGATAGACAAGTGATTAAAGTTACCTCGGCAAGTGAAAGCTTTTCTGCGCTTGATCGTATGGCACGTATATTTGGTCAGGCCTTTGTTGACTCTGCATACACCGTAGCCGCTGAGATGGATGGCTTGCGTATACAAGGTTATGCCGCGCCAGCGAGTTTGCATCGCGCGCAAACAGACAGGCAATACGTTTATATAAATGGTCGTGTTGTGAAAGACCGGGTTTTATCACATGCAATACGACAAGCTTATAGCGATCAATTACCCGAAGGTCGTTATGCAAGTTACTTACTGCGTCTTGAAATCGATCCTGTATTAGTTGATGTAAATGTTCACCCAACCAAACATGAAGTACGTTTTCGTGATGGCCGTAACGTACATGATTTTCTTTTTACTGCGGTGCAACGAAGCCTGCAAGGTCAGCCCGCTGCAGAAGTAAGCAAAGCAAAAGTTGCCGTACAGCCAACCACCATGCGCACGCCATTGACTCATGAAGTAAGAGAACGCGCAGCTGTTTATGCGATGCCATTGCGTGAAGTCCCAGGCAACGATATTGAATTACCTTTTGGTGACGTGCTGAGTTTGTTAGAAGATCGATTTTTATTATGTCGCAAGGCGCAACAACATTGCCTTATTGATACGCGAACATTGTTGAAGCAATTATATCGGCAGCGTTTACAAAATGAATTACAACAAGAAGGCGGAGTGGTATCTCGTCCGTTGTTATTACCAGAACGTTTAGTTTTATTGCCCAATCAGGCAGCCTTGATCGAAGAACAATCAGAAACGTTGCAGAGATTGGGTTTTGAATTAACCTTAAGTGGTGATGCAACCGCATTGCTGCGTCGCGCACCGGTTATTTTACAACAAGCCAATCAACACAGTCTTGGTTTGGCATTATTAGAAATGCTCGGCTCAACACCCGAGCAAGAGCAGTATCGTGATCTTGCTCATGCAGCGGCATTGTCTACACCATTGCCGGAAGGTTGCCGTCATCAACAAACCTGGTTAGCCAAGCAGCTTGATATGCTTGAAGATGATGCGCCCACTGATTGGTTAGTGCAATTAGACAGTTCAAGTTTGCACCGGTTATTCCCAGAGTTTACCTAAGCACATGGAAAAAGATCTGATTTTACCACCAGCTATTTTCATTATGGGGCCAACCGCTTCGGGTAAAACGGATCTCGCTATGTCACTCATGGAACATTTTCCTGTTGAGTTAATTAGTGTTGATTCCGGCCAGATTTATCGCGACATGAATATCGGTACGGCAAAACTGGATGCAGAAACATTGGCACGTGCGCCGCATCGGCTGATTGATATTCGTGATCCGAATGAACGTTACTCGGCAGCAGAATTTCGTGATGATGCATTACGTGAAATGCAGGAGATCACCGCAGCAGGTAACATTCCTGTTTTGGTCGGCGGCACTATGTTGTATTTCCGTGCCTTGGAATATGGTTTATCACCTTTGCCGGTCGCTGATCTAGATGTACGCGCCAAACTAGAAAGCCAAGCCGCTGAGGTTGGTTGGTCAGGCATGCATGAAAAATTGGCAGCGATAGATCCGGTCGCGGCAGAGCGAATCCATCCCAATGACCCGCAACGAATCCAGCGGGCACTTGAGGTGCATGTCATTAGCGGCAAGACCATGACGGATTTATACAGTGAAGAATCGGGGCATGATTTCCCATATCAGCCGATTAAACTCGCGATCGCACCCAATGAGCGCAAAATACTCCATGAACGTATTGAACGCCGTTTTTATATCATGTTGGAACAGGGTTTTGTTAAAGAGGTAGAAGCCCTATACAAACGAGGTGATCTTAACCTTGATATGCCATCAGTTAGAACGGTGGGCTATCGGCAGTTTTGGCATCATGTTGCAGGTGATTGCTCGCTTTCAGAGGCAACCGAGAAAGCGATTATCGCTACTCGCCAACTCGCTAAACGGCAATTAACATGGATGAGAGGTGATGAGACATTTGAGTGTTTTGATAGCCTTTCCGCGGATTTGTTAGACCAAGTCTTGAAAAGACTAGGAACTAGCCCAATATCTTTGTTATAGCCGTGAATATTTACATTTTTTTGGTATAGTGGGATACATATGGAAAGAAACTTCTGAGTCTGTATAGTATTTTGGAAGGCAAAGCCGATGAGGTTCTAGTTTGGACCGCTCACTAAAAGGCCAATAAAAAATATAATAAAGGAGAACGAAAATGAATAAAGGGCAAATGTTGCAAGATCCATTTCTCAATGCCTTACGTAAGGAACGGATTCCGGTTTCGATTTTTCTCGTTAATGGTATCAAATTACAAGGTCAAATCGATTCGTTTGATCAATTCGTGGTGCTGTTAAAAAACAGTGTCAGCCAAATGGTTTACAAACATGCTATTTCTACCGTTGTTCCATCGCGTAATGTCAAAGTTTCAGGCACTGAGTCAGGCACTGAAGACGCGGGTAACAAATAAGTCATTGTTCATCGCTGGGGATAAATTTGTTTGATCGTCCTCGTAGCGGTGAGCGTGCAATTCTAGTTCATCTTAAATTCCCACAGGAAAAGAATCGCGAAGAACTCGATGAGTTTCGCGAACTCGTGTCGTCTGCGGGAGCAACGCCTATCGCGGTAGTGAAAGGCAGTCGCAACAGTCCACATCCACGTTATTTTGTTGGTAGCGGTAAGGCAGAAGAAATAAGGGATGCAGTCGAAGAACATAAGGCCGAAGTGGTGTTATTTAACCATGAACTAAGCCCATCTCAAGAACGCAACTTAGAAGAATTGCTTAAGTGTCGCGTACTCGATCGCACCGGTGTCATTCTCGATATCTTCGCGCAACGTGCGCAGTCACATGAAGGTAAGTTACAAGTGGAATTGGCACAGCTAAGACATCTTTCAACCCGCCTCGTGCGTGGTTGGACTCACCTTGAAAGACAAAAGGGCGGTATCGGCCTGCGTGGGCCAGGTGAAACACAGTTAGAAACAGATCGTCGTCTACTTGCTGCACGGATTAAGACCATCAAAAAACGTCTTAAGAAGGTTCAAGGCCAGCGTCAGCAAGGTCGTCGTAATCGTAAACGCCAAGAAGCCATTACGGTGTCATTGGTTGGTTACACCAATGCAGGTAAGTCGACCTTATTTAACCGTATTTCTGGCGCAGGGGTATTAGTAGAAGACAAACTATTTGCCACCTTAGACCCAACCATGCGCCGAGTGGATGTAGGGCGAGGTGAACATATTGTCTTGGCCGACACAGTTGGTTTTATCCGCCATTTACCACATGATTTGGTAACCGCGTTTCATTCAACGTTGGAAGAAACCCGCGAGGCCGATTTACTTCTGCACGTGGTTGATGCCAGCAGCGAACGCCGTGATGAGAATATTGACTCGGTCAATATCGTGCTCGACAAAATCGAGGCCGATGAGGTGACGCAAATTATTGTCTATAACAAAATCGATATGTTGCCAGATACGCCAGCGCGGGTAGACCGAGATGAAGACGGTAAGGTATGGCGGATTTGGGTATCTGCCATGACTGGTGCGGGTATTGATGATTTGCGTAAGATACTGCATGAAGTCTGTTACGCCGAGGTAGATAAATATCAACCTGTATATGATCTTGAAATGGAACAATATGATCCCCATGATAACCGTAATATGGCCGACTAAATATACGATTTTCGCTTATTTACCTATGTAATAGGCTTGCGGCGCGTGCTGCTGCACCCTACAATCGACCCTATAAATAGTTATTATTGATTAGTACACAATACTGGAGTTAAACATGGCTTGGAATGAACCCGGTGGTTCAGGAAATGGAAACGGACGCGACCCTTGGGGTAACCGCGGCAAGGATCAGGGACCACCTGATCTTGATGAAGTAATTCGTAACCTGCGTAATTCAATTGGCGGCCTGTTTGGCGGCGGCGGTGGTTCTTCAGATGAAGAATCCAGTGGTCGCGGTGGTATGGGGCTTTTAATTGTCTTGGCCTTGGTTGCTTGGTTTGCGATTGATGCCAGTTATATTATCGATCAAAAACAACGCGGTGTCGTATTACGCTTTGGGCAGTATGTAGAAACATTACAGCCTGGTTTCAACATGCGTTTGCCTCGACCTTTTGAAAAGGTATTGCGTGTTGATGTAGACAGTATTCGTTCTATCTCGATTGGTACGAATCATGACGAGTCATACATGTTGACTCATGATGAAAATATCGTGGATGTGCGTTTTGAAGTGCAATACAGAATCAAAGACCCTAAAGATTTCGTTTTTAATGATTCCGCTCCATCAGATTCTTTGCGTGTCGCAACAGAGTCGGCGGTACGTGAAATCGTTGGCCAAAATGACATGGATTTTGTTATTAAAGATGGTCGTACCGAAGTCAGTGATCGTGCACGCGACTTAGTGCAAAAGATTGTTGATAATTACCAAACAGGTATCGAAATCACTTCATTCAATATGCAACAGGCGAAAGAACCAGAGCAAGTGCGAGCAGCCTTTGCTGACGCAGTAAAAGCACAAGCCGATGCTGAACGTTACAAGAATGAAGCACAGGCTTACCAAAATGAAGTTGTGGGTAAGGCACAAGGTGCTGCGCAACGTACATTACTGGAAGCGCAAGGTTATCGTTCTCGTGTGGTTGAATCTGCCAAGGGTGATGCGAGTCGTTTCACACAGTTATTAGGTGAGTACGAAAAGGCACCCGAGGTAACTCGTGAGCGTCTTTATATTGAAGCCATTGAATCGGTTCTGTCTAACAGTACCAAGATCATGACGGATACCAAGGGTGGTGGTAATAACTTACTTTACTTGCCGCTGGATCAAATTATGAAAAATACACAACGCAATAAATCCACAGGTGGCGATATCTGGTCACCGGATTATGTTCAACCAGGAAGCGAATCATCACCGATAGGTAATGCTGGCACAACCGACACACGTAACCGGGGGAGACGCTAATGAATAGTCGATTCTTATTAGGTGTTGTCGTTGCGGCGCTGGGTCTTTTAAGCGTGTCGGTATTTATTGTTGATGAGCGCGAAAAAGTCATTAAATTCCGTTTAGGTGAAATCGTACGTAGCGATTACACCGCAGGTATCTATTTACAACTTCCGTTTGTAAATAACATCCGTCGTTTTGATGCTCGTTTGCAAACAATGGATGCGCAACCAACGCGTATTATTACCAAAGAAAAGAAATACGTGGTGGTTGATGCCTTTGTTAAATGGCGCATTGGTGATGCAGAAAAGTTCTACACCACTATGGCCGGTGACATTCGCCAAGCCAACCGTCGTCTTGATCCAATCGTGAAACGTCAATTGACGCAGGAATTTGGTAAACGCACGATTCAGGACCTCGTTTCAGGTGATCGCGAGACCGTCATGGCCTTATTGACAGATAATGTCAGACAAGAAGTCATCAAATACGGTGTTGAAGTGGTTGATATGCGTGTGAAACGTGTTGATTTTGAACAAGATATTAGCGAAAACGTCTTTAATCGTATGCGTACTGAACGTGATCGAGTGGCTCGTGAACGTCGTGCCAAGGGCCGTGCTGATGGTGAGCGTATCCGCGCTGATGCTGATCGTGAATATACAGCGACTTTAGCCTCGGCTTATTCAACAGCGCAAACAACGCGTGGTGATGGCGATGCCACCGCTGCGGCGGAGTATGCTGCTGCCTACGGTAAAAATAAGGAGTTTTACTCCTTCTATCGCAGTCTGGGTGCCTATAAGAGTGCATTTAGCAGCAAAAATGACGTGATCTTGTTACAACCAGATTCGGACTTCTTTAAGTATTTTGGTAGTCCAAAAGCGAAAAAATAGGGAAAATCGTGTCGCGCAGTGATAAACTGCGCGACGCATAACAAGTCCGGGTGAGCCGGTCAGCAGGCTGAGCACGAATCGCTCGGCTTTTTTGTGGAACAACATAAATGTGGCAGGAATTATTAGTAGCAGTCGCGTTAATGCTGGTCATCGAGGGGATTCTGCCATTTTTGAGTCCTACCAAGATGCGCGGTATTCTACTCCGCATGCTAGAAATGGACGATAAGTCACTACGCATTTCTGGTCTGGTGAGTATGGTGATTGGGGTTATTATGCTCTACACATTACGTTAAATGAGCGTTAATAGTTAATAGAAGAATAAAATGAATAATAACGAAGCATGGTTACTACCAGAAGGTATTGAAGAACTGTTGCCTGAACAGGCGCAGCAGCTTGAAACCGTGCGTCGTGATCTTATCGACCAAATGCACAGCTGGGGTTACCAATTGGTGATGCCTCCCTTTATTGATTTCCTCGATACCTTATTAACTGGTATGGGAACAGATCTGGCATTACAAACATTTACCCTCACCGACCAAGTGTCGGGCAGACAAATGGGTATTCGTGCCGACATGACGCCGCAGGTTGCGCGTTTGGATGCTCACCAATTTAAAAATGATGCACCAAATCGGCTTTGTTACTTAGGCACGGTATTACGCACGCGCCCAGATGAACTGGCGGGTAGCCGCAGTCCAATGCAATGCGGTGCTGAATTATACGGTTCATCCAGTATTGAGAGTGATATTGAAATCATTCGCCTGATGCTGGCTACATTAAATGTGACCGGTATTAATCAGGTTTACTTAGATTTAGCACACGTGGGTATTTATCGCGGTTTGGCAAAACAAGCCAATCTAGATGATGCGCGTGAAGCTGAGTTATTTGAATTATTACAAAGCAAAGCCATTCCTGAGCTTGAAGCATTATTAAATGACTGGTCGTTAGATGCAGATGTAGGGGCTATGTTGCGCGCATTGGTTGATCTGAATGGTGACGTTGATGTATTGGATATCGCTAAGAAGAAATTAGCCGGTGCAGACAAATCAGTATTAGATGCATTAGAAAATCTTGCAGGTATTGCCGAGCAGTTACAAGCACTCACACCGGATACGCGTTTGTTTATCGATCTTGCTGAGTTACGTGGTTACCACTATCACAATGGCGTGATGTTCAGTGCCTACTTGCCGGGTAAAGGCCAAGCAATTGCTTGGGGTGGTCGTTACGACAATATCGGTAAAGATTTTGGTCGTGCGCGTCCGGCAACCGGTTTTAGTACCGACCTAAAAAGTTTAATTAAAATGGGGCAAGTGCCAGTAGCAAATAAAAAAGGCATTTTTGCACCAACAGGTAATGCGGCTGAATTAATCGTGGCAATTGCGTCACTGCGTGACGCAGGTGAACGCGTTATTGTAGAACTACCAGAACAAACCGGTAGTGCGGCAGAATTAGATTGTGATAGAACATTAGTATTAAAGAATGATTGTTGGGAGGTGGTTGCACTTTAATATTCATTGAAATGGATACGAGTGTGATCGGGTTTTTTATTTTTATACAGGCAATATGGCATGGCTAAGAACGTTGTTGTAATTGGTGCACATTGGGGTGATGAAGGTAAGGGCAAAGTTGTTGATTTGCTAACAGACCAAGCCTCAACCGTGGTTCGTTTCCAAGGTGGACACAATGCGGGTCACACCTTAGTGATTGATGGCAAAAAGACCGTCTTACATCTGATCCCATCAGGTGTCTTACGTGACAATGTCATGTGTCTCATTGGTAACGGTGTAGTGTTATCACCAGATGCCTTATTTACTGAAATGGCAGAACTCGAAGCAGCCGGCATTCCTGCGGCAGAACGTCTTAAAATCAGTGAAGCTTGCCCATTAATTCTTCCGTATCACATCGCTTTGGATCAAGCGCGCGAAATCGCACGCGGTAAAAAAGCCATTGGTACAACAGGCCGTGGTATTGGCCCAGCTTACGAAGATAAAATTTCACGTCGCGGTCTTCGCGTAGGTGATTTATTTAACGCTGAATTATTTGCCACTAAGTTAAAAGAAGTCATGGAATACCATAACTTTGCGCTAGTGAATTACTTCAAGGTTGATGCGGTTGATTACCAGGAAGTACTGGATGGCATCATGGCACAACGTGATCGCCTAATTGCAATGGTAGATGATATTCCTGAACTGCTTTACCAGGCACGCCAACGTGGTGAAAATGTCATGTATGAAGGTGCACAAGGTACCTTGCTTGATATCGATCACGGTACTTACCCGTTTGTAACTTCGAGTAACACCACTGCTGGTGGTGCTGCTTGTGGTAGTGGCACCGGCCCACGTGACTTGGATTATATACTGGGTATTGTAAAAGCCTACACAACACGTGTTGGTGGTGGCCCATTCCCAACTGAATTATTTGATGGCACAGACGCGCACACAGATGAAGATGGTCGTCACATGGCAGAGAAGGGCGCGGAGTTTGGTGCAACAACCGGTCGTGCACGTCGCTGTGGTTGGTTAGATGCCGTAACACTACGTCGCGCAATTCGTATTAACAGTATTTCAGGTATGTGTATTACTAAGTTAGATGTACTTGATGGTATGGAAACTATTCGTATTTGTACCGGTTACAAATACCAAGGCGAAATACGTGAAGTGAATCCAATTGGTGCGGAAGCGTTCGAAAAATGTGTACCTGTTTACGAAGATATGCCAGGTTGGACAGAATCAACTGTTGGGGCAAAGAGTTTTGATGATTTACCTGAAAACGCACGTAACTACATTACTCGCGTTGAAGAATTGGTTGGCGCACCTGCCGATATCATTTCAACGGGCCCAGACCGAGTTGAAACAATTATTCGTCGTCATCCCTTCGCGGATTAATCATATTGAAGGCTCTCTGTTTTATAATAGAGAGTCTTCTTTTATTACTTACTTCAGTTAGCTATCAAGTAGTGTTCTTATTTTTTCTAATAGCTGCTGCGAACTAAATGGTTTGCTAAGTATGTTTTTTCGTAGCGTTTCATCTACTAATTTTGAATTAGAATGATCGCTAAAACCGCTCGCTAATTGTATTTTTATATCGGGATATTTATCACCCACCATAGATGCTAATTGGTACCCATCCATTTCAGGCATAATGATATCCGATAGCATTAGGTCAATATTTTTTCGTTCAAGAAGCTGTAAAGCATGTTGAGCATTATCAGCACATAGTGTCTTATATCCGTGTTCTTTTAATATATCAGAGTTCAATTTAAGCAATGAGACCTCATCGTCCACCAGCAAAATTGTTTCATTGCCTCCAACGTTCCCGATGCTCTTACTGGTTGTTATTTGTTCGTCATTATTATTTGAATGGTGTCGCGGGAAATAGAGAATAAACTGCGTTCCATGTCCTGATTTAGAGATGACTTTAATATCACCACCGCAGCGTTTCACAAAACCATAAACCTGACTGAGACCTAGTCCTGTCCCATCGACCCCTTTTGTTGTGTAGAAGGGTTCAAATATGTTTTCGCGTATAGATTCCTTTATACCGCTACCAGTATCAGCTATTGATAAACTGATATAATCTCCAGCAGATAAATCTAATGCTTGAATATCAAACTCATCAAGTTGTTCATTTTTTGTTTCAATGGTTAACTGACCATTTTCCTTTATGGCATGCATAGCATTGATACTCATATTGAGAACTGCATTGATTAAATCATTTTCATCTAAATATGTTTTCCAAAGATCATCACTGAGATTGAGTGTTAATTTAATACGTGCAGTCAGGATTTTATCCAGCATGTCATTTTCATCTTGCAATATAGTATTTATATTTACGCTTTTATTATGACCTCTCTTATTGCTAGAAAAATTAAGTAATTTTTTGGTGAGACTTGCGCCGCGTTCACCTGCGCGATGAATTTCATCAGAATACGCTAATAGTTTTTCATTATCTTTTAATGCCTGTTTAAGCAAACTCGCGTATCCCATTATGACGCCGAGCATATTATTATAATCATGAGCAATACCACCGGTAAGTTTTCCGAGGGCATCCATTTTTTGGCTGCGGCGAAGCTGTTCTTCTTGTTGCTTAACCTGAGTTAAATCAACACAGGAACCGATAAATCGTCGTTTTCCATTAGATGAAACAGGCAATTCAGCAACAAGTAGCCGCAGAGGGAAAGTTTTTTTATTTTTATGTAGTCCTTCTACATCACGGCTAAAGCCAATAACACGTGCTTCACCTGTTTTTAAATAATGTTGTAAATAACCTGTGTGATGAGATGAATAAGGTTCTGGCATTAATTGGTTAATATTTATTTCAGTCGCGTCATTAGCACTATAACCAAATAATTCTTCAGCGGCGGTATTGAAACTTAAGATAATACCATCTTCATCAATACTGATGACGGCATCAACCATTGAGTTGAGCATTTGTCGTTGTTCTTTTTCTTTGTTGATCAGCTCATGTTCTACGCATTTACGGGCCATAGTCATTCGGTTAATACCCGATGTCATAGCGTCAAGTTCTCGTATGCCGGTAGGTTCTAATGAGACTTCATAATTCCCTTTGGCGACAAGATCAATCGCATCTGATGCTTGTTGAATAGGTTTTAATGTTTTATTTACTAACGACAATACAAACCATAGAAAAACAGCTACGCCGAACAGTGTTGCAGACATAATCTTGAGCAAGGATATCCATATGGGCTGTGTTATTTCAGAGATAATAACCTCTGATACCAGACTCCAGTTTAATGACGGAATTTTAGTTAGTGTGCCGAATACAGGCTCATCGGTGACGCCAATGTATGGCGTGTCGGCTTGCCATTGTTTATTAAACAATGCGGTGCGTGTAATGGCGAAGTGTGTCATTAAGTCACCCGCTTTGAATTGAGTATTATTTATATCTGTAAGCAGGGCACCACGGCGATCCAATATATAATCTCGCGTTTTTTCCAGACCAATTCCATGAGTGTTGTCTTCTTCATGAGTGGCCCATAATTTTTTTATATCAACAAATATAACCAATATAGCTTTAGCCGGGTTTCCTATAGGAGCGGCCAAGGTGAAGGTGTACTTGTTTTTTTCATTATGGCTTTCGTGTAGATTTATATCTTTTTTGGGTGAACCTATATAGATTCTTCCTGATGATGGAATAATAATCTCGGGAGATTCGGCATTATTGACAATATTGTTGTTTGCTGTGATTGGCTGCAATTCTTCATATGACAGGGGCTTATCACCTAATATATTCATATCTGGTTCAATTAAGGCAATAATATTCGCTTCTGTAGATAATACCATTGCCTCATGAATAGCTGGCTCACGCTCAATGGTCGCTCGTAGTAATGCATTTATTTCGCTTAAATTTTTTGGGTTACCTGGTTCATTTATTAAAAAGGCGAGTGCATCAGTTCTGTTTTCAACGGTTGATTTCAATCGACCAACTTCAAATTCAATTTTATTACGGATTAATATATTGGCCTGATTTTCGCTGATTAAGGCAGCGGATAACTGAGTTTTATATATTGTCAGACTAAACCATATTGCGGAGATTAGAATAGGCACAAGCACAGAAAATAGAACGATCAGCGTCCATGACTGTTTGAGTGAGAGATTCAATTTCATGCTAGATTATTTGGTACGCATTGTTTGTTCGGCTTTTTTAGCGAACCGCATGTCAAAATAACCGCTGACAATATCGTTAGGTATTTTGGGCCATAGCTTCATTTCGACCAGTTTTTTTGCCATGGATGTCATGTCTTTTTCATTGGCGACCATATTCGTGTAGGTGATCCAGTCGGGTGGTGTCGTGAGTACTTTTTCAAATACCTCGGCCTGAGCACCGGTATAATCTTCACCCATCACCGCGGCTTCATGAGGATTGTTTTCTATATATTCGCCACCTCGAACCAGCTGGTTAACCAATTCCTGTAATTTTTCCGGTTGTTCATTAATAAAACTGTCGGATGCAAGGAACACATGATCCATATGGTTTTTCCATATTGTTGGTGAAATAGCTGCCAGCCAGCCTATACCCAGACTAATGGAACGATTGCCTTCCGGTTCACCTACGATAAAGCCATCAATCTCGCCATTACGTAGTGAATTAATCATATCCCGAGGTGGCATACCTAACACCTTTACATTTTCTTTAGGGATATCGTGTTGTTGTAACACCATATGTAATAACACGTTATGTTGCGAATAGACGTGAGGAACAGCGATGATAGTTTTTTTGTTCTTTAGCTCATCAATTGATTTGAACCTGGTAGATAAGACAAAGCCATTACCATTACGGTCGGACATTAAAACGATTTTTCCGGGAAAGCCTTCGTGAATTAGGTTCATGGCGAGAGGAGATAAAATAAAGGTACCGGCAAGTTCCCCTGACTTCATGTTAGCAATGACATCGTTCCAGTCATGATTTTGCACAGTGTGCAGCTTAAAGGTCTTGAGCTGATCCTGATATTTCTTCTCGACTATGGCCAATGGCAAATGGCCACCACAGATGAGTCGCCCAATGTTAACTGTATCAAGCGTATTTACCTGTTCGGAATTACAGCCAGATAGACCAAGCATAGGTATAACAATGAAGTAACCGAGTATGTTTAGTTTGAGAAGCTTGTTGCGTATGAATTCTAAAATCATTTTGAGTTCTCTAATATAAGGGCATTTCGCCTGATTTGATCATGTTATCGGCTAATATTTAATTTTCTTTACGTTAAATATATAGCTGTTTTGATCGCAGATCTGACTGTTTGGTTAAGAGCTTCTTCGCTAGTCTAGACCAAATTCCAGAAATCACCTACAGTTACTGGGTGATTTCCCGTGAATTTATTTAAATCTTGTATTTGATCATCTGATTTTCGATAAATCAGTTATACGCGGTACTGAAGTCCCAATATTGCCTCAATCATTCTGCAAGCTTGTTATGTCAATAATATTTTGTGTTTGTGCATTAAAGATAATCACAATTCTGACGATACGAAATCAGTAACCGATGGTTTTAATTCACACATTAAGATTAATGGTTTTGATCATTTTGTCGTCAATTATGTTTTTCGAATTATTAAGCAAGAGATAAGTTGATGAAATATACACCTACCATAACGATCATGTTGTGTTTCTTCGTATTAGGTATGCAGCAGCTTGCTGCGACAGAATATACCTTTGCAGTGCGTGCACATCGTGGTGTTGAATCTGCACATAAGAAATGGGGGCCAACGCTTGACGTGTTGAATACCAAGTTACCTGAACATGTGTTTACTTTGTTGCCAATTCTCAGTCTTAATGAAATAAGCGAGAGGGCGGGCAAGAGTGAATTTGATTTTTTATTAACCAACCCATCATCACATGTTGAGGTTTCTACCTTATATGGTGCGAAGGCGCTGGTAACGCTCAATAACAAACGTGGTTTTACAGAACAGAGTCGTTTTGGTTCGGTTATCTTTACTCACGTACTTCAAAAAGACATCAAGTCGATTGCCGATCTAAAAAATAAGAGGTTGATGGTGGTATCTGAACCCGCATTTGGTGGATGGCGTGTAGCATGGTTAGAAATGTTGGAACAAGGCTTTGACCCGTATATGAAGTTGAAAGAATTATTTTTCACCAAAAGCAAATCTCAGCGCGATGTGGTTTTCGCGGTAAAAAACAAGCAAGCAGATGCTGGTGTTGTGCGTACAGATTTATTGGAAAGAATGCAGCAATCTGGCGATATTGACATGCGTTATTTTCGTATCTTAAATAATAAAAATGACAGAACATTTCCTTTCTTTCTTAGTACTAAACTTTATCCTGAGTGGGCTATTTCAGCATTAAAGAAAACATCCGCATTAGATGCGCAAAAAGTAAAACAAGTCTTATTATCTATTGGTAGAGAAAGTGAGGCGGCGACAAAGGGCAAGTATATCGGTTGGATTGAATCATTAGATTACCAACCAGTAAATAGACTAATGGAAAAGCTAAAAGTGGGGCCGTATGAAGAAAAATAAAATAATATTTATATTGTTAGGAAATATATAAATTAATGAAGTTATCTATTGTTACTAAACTTGGCTTAGGTGCAATGTTGCTAGTCGTCATTAGCACCAGCGTCACTGGTTGGTTGTTTTACAGCAAGACGACATCATTGCTGGTTGAGGAAGCATTTACCGATATTTCAGACGAGGTTCGTTCAACTGGTCAACAACTTAAATTTAAAATTGATACACAAGAAAAAGACACATTATTTCTTGCAGGTACGCCACCTATCCAGGGAATGTTGCGACATCTTAGTGGGGAAAAAGGTGATAAGTCGACATTGAAGCAATGGGAAAAACGCCTGCAATCAATTTTTATTACGATGCTGGCAAGTAAATCAGATTATTTAACGGTTCGATTTATTGGTAAAGATGGTCGCGAGATTGTAGTTGTGAGACGCACAGAAAATAATTTAGACATTGTTAACCCTCTCCAGCTACAAGATAAGTCTAAACGTACATATGTTAAGGAAACCTTGAAAATACGACCAGGTAAAATTTACTTATCTGAAATAAGTCTTAATAAAGAAAATGGCGTTGTGACCACACCATATCAAGAGGTATTGCGTAGCGCGACGCCAATTTTTTATGGTCAAACAAATAAATTATCTGGCTTATTGGTTATATCGTCTGAAATAGGTAATTCCTTGCGTGAAATACACGACTCAGTATTGGGAACTGGACGTGATGTATTTATTACCAATGATCATGGTGCCTACTTACTACATTCAGATAAATCAAAAACATATGGTTTCGACCTTGGTAAGCAGTACCGTGTACAAGAAGATATTCCGGATGTGTCTGAATTATATTCCCCTGATAATACTGACAAAAATATCGTTTTAGAAAGTACTGTTAAAGGTGAAAATTATGTATTGAATTTTTCGAAAATTTATTTTGATACAGAAAAACCAGAAAGATTTGTCGCAGTAGGAATGGTCGAACCCTATAGCCAGATACTGGCACATGAGTCCGAGTTACTTAGTGACGTTATCTTACGTATCATTATTTTGACAGGTATAGTCATGTTCTTTGCGGTGGCTTTTGCATTTCGTTTAACTAAACCAATTATAAATATTACCTCAGTGATAGATGATCGTATTCACGGACGAGAGCCAACAGCGAAGATGCCCATTAATCACAAAGATGAAATTGGTGTGTTGGCACGTAGTTTTAATGAGTTAATGAATAAGGTTGAAGAGTCGACTCAAGATTACGAGGGAATCAATAGGAGTTTAGAGGATCGTATTCGTGAGCGCACACAGAGACTTGAACTGAGTGAAAAACGGCAAAGTAGTATCGTAGACAGTATGGCCGATAGTCTGGTGACGATTGATCGGCGCGGGGTTATTTTATCTTTTAATAAAGCAGCAATAAAGATGTTTGGCTACCATCCTAATGAAGTGATTGGTTGTAATGTTAATATATTAATGCCTGAGCCTTATCATAGCGACCATGACTCATACCTTCAAAATTACCATGTTACTGGTATTAAAAAAATAATTGGTACTGTATCTGAAGTAGACTGTGTGCGAAAAAATGGGAATATTTTCCCAGCTGAATTGTATGTGAGTGAGTTAGAATTGGCAGGCCAAAAAATGTACACCGGCATATTGCGTGATGTTACCGAAAGGCGGCATATCGAAAAGATTAAAAATGAGTTCATATCAACAGTTAGCCATGAATTACGCACACCATTAACATCAATCCGCGGCGCATTAGGACTTGTTACTGGCGGTGTTGTTGGTGAAGTGTCACAGCAGATGAAGGATGTATTAAATATTGCTAGCAACAACACGCAGAGATTATTATTTTTGATTAATGATATTCTTGATGTTCAAAAAATGGAATCAGGTAACTTCAACTTTGAATTTGAACGTTTGAAAGTATTGCCGTTCTTGGAAAAATCTATTCATGACAATCAGACTTATGCAGAAGAAAATAATATTACTTTTTCCATTGAGAATAAAATAGACGATGTTTGTATCTATGCAGACAAAGACCGGTTGATGCAGGTAATGGTTAACCTGCTCTCTAATGCGGCGAAATTTTCGCCTAAAAATAGTGAGGTCACACTATCCATTGCTCGGCATAATGGTTTAGTGCGTATTTCTGTAACTGATTTAGGTCCAGGTATTCCTGACGAATTTCATTCTAAATTATTTGATAAATTCACCCAATCAGATTCATCTGATACGAAACAGAAGGGTGGCACCGGCCTTGGTTTAGCGATCAGTAAAGTGATCGTTGAAAAACACATGGGAATCATTGATTTTGTTACACATAAAAATGCAGGCACCACGTTCTATCTTGAATTTTCGGAGTTATTACAAAGTAACGAGGAAGCTGACGAACCTAAACAAATACCGCTAAATCGTAAGCCATGTATATTGATTGTTGACCATGATATTGACGTGACAGTGTCATTGCGGAAAAAATGCGTTATCGCTGGCTATAACGTCGATATTGCTTACGATAAGGCTCATGCGAGGGAATACCTTGAGCAAGTGTCAGCTAATTATAAATTAGTTATTCTAGGCATGGATTCCTATGGTGAAATAGGCGGTAAATTCCTTGAAGAATTAATAATGGGTGCGAAGACAGAAAACATCCATGTGATCGCTCTCTCAGATGACACTGGTAACAGTAAAGAGAAAATAACATCTAAAGTACTCGAGATGGTTAGTTGGATGAAAAAGCCTATAGACCAGAAGAAGTTAATAGAAATAATTAATAAATTAATAAATTAATAGTTAAATAATTAAGCTATCTCAAATGTCTTATATAAATAAGGCATCTTCCGTTTATCTCATATTTTCCTTATGGTTTTAAATTGTAAAGGTAATAAAAATCAAAAATCCCGAAAATATAATTAAAGAATAATGCTTACATACCGATTTATAATAAAGAATTGGATCTTAATATAGAATAATAACCATGTCCTGTGACGTGTTTTTAGAGATATATTTTATGTGATTAATTTGGCATTATTAAACAATGGATAATAAACCATACATATTAAGTGTTGACGATGAAGAGATGAATCAAGAAATTGTCATGGATCTTCTTGAAGATGATTTTCATATTAAATCGGTATTCACTGGTAAGGAATGTATTGAGTCTTTGTCTGAACAGAGACCGGACATTATCTTGCTGGATGTCAACATGCCAGTGATGAATGGGCTCGAAACCTGCAAACGAATTCGCGACGATGCTGAATTTAAAGATATCCCTATTTTATTTGTTTCTGCATTAGCGTCGGCGAAAGAAATTCAGCATGGTTTAGACATCGGCGCCGATGGCTATATTACAAAACCTTTTGATGACGTTAAGTTGAAAGAAGAAATTATGTCATTGATAGGTGAAAAGAATGCTTAAATTTATTTGGCATGCTAGCCGGTGGGCAGTTCTACCACTGCTGATTGGTTCGCTACTCTTCTACAATTTCGCACCCGGTCTAAAATGGAGTTATGAATTATTTCATGTGTTTCTAGAAGGTAGCGGTGCGGTTGTCAGTTTTGCGCTGGCAGCATTTATTATTTCACTGGTTTCTAGGCGGCGGCTACAGGTTAATTTTATTTGGTTGTCATTATGCTTTATTACAATGGGCACAATGGATTTGGCACATAGCTTATTGCACCCAGGCCAAGCTTTCGTCTGGTTGCATTCTACAGCAACTTTTTTTGGTGGCTTATTTTCCGCGATGATTTGGATGCCAATTAGTTTTTCTAAGAAGATGCTGAATAGTACAGTATTGTTTTTTGTTATCTTCTTTACTGTTGTATTTTGTGTTATTTCAATTATTTCACCAGAAATAACAACACCAATGCTAAGTGCCACAAGAGAGTTTACGGGGGCGGCTATTTTCTTAAATGTGGCTGGCGGGGTGTTGTTCTTAATTTCTTGGTTATATTTTGTCTTGGTGCTAAGTCATGACAATGAGGATGATGTGATTTACTTTTCGAACCAATTGTTTTTGTTTTTCTTGGCGGGCGTATTGTTCCAGTCATCTTCATTATGGGATGCGAATTGGTGGCTTTGGCATGTGTTGCGAATGTTCGCATACTCTACGTTGGTGTTGTATTTCGCAAGAATATATTGGAAGGATATGCGTGAGCTTGAGTTAAAAGATCGTGCCAAATCTGATTTCCTTGCCAATATGTCACATGAATTGCGTACGCCGATGCACGGTATTTTAAGTTATTCAAAAATGGGACGAAATAGAATAAATAGAGTGTCCTCCGAAAAATTAGAATGCTATTTTTCCAACATAGAAAAAAGTGGTAAGCGTCTATTGTTATTGTTGAATGACCTGTTGGATTTATCCAAGATGGAATCAGGAGCTATGCAGTTAGAAAAAGAACAGTATGAATTTTCGGTAATATTATCTGATTGTTATACTGAACTGTCAGCCAAGGCTGAAGAGCTTGATTTGACGGTAAATATTAAAAAGCATGCTGAGCCAGTATTTGTTTATTGTGACAGAGTGCGTATTGGACAAGTCGTCATTAACTTGTTATCGAATGCAATAAAATTTGCTCCCAAGGGAAGCACTATTGATATTGATTATCACATCAATGATTCGGAAGAATTATATTTATGTATTGCGGATAAAGGTCGCGGTATCGCTAAAGAAAATATTGAAAGTGTATTTGATAAATTCATTCAAGATGACGACAAAGAAACAGGAACGGGTATGGGCAGCACCGGTCTTGGTTTAGCTATTTGTAAGGAAATCGTTACGTTGCATGGCGGTAAAATTTGGGCCGAACAAGGAACAAGTGACGGCGTTGGCGGCCTATTTTGTTTCACCATACCGGTTAATGAGGCAGAATTGTCTCGTTCTTCTCGCCAAGTTGGTTAAAGAAGATCTTTGTAAGATTAAACCGGAAGTGCGTAATAGCGTAAATGGTGCCGTTGAGAGGATTTGAACCTCCACTCCCTTGCGAGAACCAGCACCTGAAGCTGGCGTGTCTACCAATTTCACCACAACGGCAAGTCGGGCAGGACTTTACCGACAGCCCCGTATGAAGTCAATTTTGCGGCGGATTTCCCTAACTCTATATAGGATGTCACAATAGGGTTATGACAAAATCAAATAAACCCTCTGATCCACATTCACAGCGCGAAGCAGAAAAATATCAGCGTCCAATTCCGAGTCGTGAATTTATTTTATCGATATTAGCTGATGCCGATAAACCATTGAATTTTAAACATTTGACCAGAGAGTTAGGGTTAGATGAAGATGTTGACCATATTGCGTTACAGCGCCGTTTGAATGCGATGGAACGAGATGGCCAGTTATTACGTAATCGTCGTGGTGGCTTTTGCCTGCCAGAACGACTCGATTTGGTGACGGGCCGCGTTACCGCCCATGCCGATGGCTTTGGTTTCCTTATTCCTGATGAGGGTGGTGAAGATGTCTTTCTTACTGGTCGTCAGATGCGCATTATCTTGCATGGTGATCGTGCCATAGTCAGAGTTACCGGTGTTGACAGACGAGGCCGTCGTGAAGGTGCGGTGGTTGAGGTTATTGAGCGCAACACCGAATCCGTTGTTGGGCGTTATCACGAGGAGTCTGGGGTTAGTTTTGTTGTATCGGATAACCCACGCCTACAAGACATCCATATACCCGTTGATCAACGTGGTATTGCTAAGCATGGCCAAATTGTTGTTGCAGCAATAACGCAGCAGCCAAATAAACGTTCACAACCGGTTGGTCGAATTAGTGAAGTGCTTGGTGATCACATGGCGCCAGGCATGGAGATCGATGTAGCAATTCGTTCACATGGTCTGCCACATGAATGGTCAGATGAGGTCATGCAAGCCGCGGCAAAATTTGGCGATACCATTCCTGAAGCTGATATTGCTGATCGTGAAGATTTACGTGATATGCCTTTGGTTACGATTGATGGTAAAGATGCCCGTGATTTTGATGATGCGGTTTTCTGTGAACCACATGGCAAGGGCTGGCGATTATTAGTCGCGATTGCCGATGTATCAACTTATGTTGAAACAGGCGATGCCTTAGACAAGGAAGCCGTAGAACGTGGTAACTCGGTTTATTTTCCACAGCGCGTTATCCCGATGTTGCCAGAGAACCTGTCGAATGGCCTGTGTTCATTAAACCCAGAGGTAGATCGACTCTGTATGGTTTGTGAAATGAACTTCAATGCGGCAGGTCAGCTAGGTGATTATAGATTCATGCGTGGTGTCATGCGTTCACATGCTCGTTTAACTTATTCGCAAGTTGCAGCCATGTTGGTTGATAAAGATGCGGCGTTACGTGAAAGCTATAAAGCCATCGTTCTGCATCTTGAAAACCTATATGGTTTATATGCGGTATTGCGCAAAGCACGCGATAAACGCGGTTCGATTGATTTTGATACAACAGAAACGCGAATTGAATTTGGTGAAGATAAAAAGATTGAACGTATCTCACCGGTTATTCGTAATGATGCGCATAAGCTGATTGAAGAATGCATGATCAATGCAAATATCGCAGCGGCGCATTATTTATTAAAAAATGAAATGCCAACGCCATTCCGTATCCATGATGGCCCGCAAGGCGAACGTTTAAGTGATCTTCGTGATTTTCTTACCGAGTTAGGTTTAACTTTAGGTGGCGGAGAAGATCCTGATTCAAAACACTATGGTCAATTGCTCGAAAAGATTACTGGTCGTCCTGATTTTCATTTGATACAAACTGTATTACTCCGTTCGTTACAACAAGCAGTTTATTCAACTGAGAATATCGGTCACTTTGGTTTGGCTCTTGAGCACTACGCGCATTTTACATCACCAATTCGCCGTTACCCTGATTTAATGGTGCATCGAGCTATTCGCCATCTTATTGCGGGCGGTAAGGCCGATACCTTTAAATATAGTAAGCCAGAAGTACAGCGAATTTCTGAACACAGTTCGATGACCGGTCGCCGTGCCGATGAAGCAACACGCGATGCGGTTGCATGGCTTAAGTGTGAATACATGCTTGAGAAGGTCGGCGACGAGTTTGAAGGTACGATCAGTGCGGTTACGGGCTTTGGTATTTTTGTAGAACTTGATGAAGTTTATGTTGAAGGTCTGGTGCATGTGACGGCCTTGGAAAATGATTTCTATCATTTTGATCCTATTTCGCATTGCCTAGTTGGTGAAAATACAGCACGTGTTTATCGAATTGGTGACCGTGTGCGCATTCAGGTTGCCAACGTGAACCTTGATGAACGTAAGATCGATTTCACCATGGTTGAATACCTTTCTGAATCTACACCTTATACTAAGCGTAAAGTATCTTCTGTTCGTAAAGGTAAAAAGCGTGAAGGCAAGAAGAAAACCACAATGAGAAGAAAAGCTTCAGCAGGTGGTAAGAATAAAGACCGTAGTAAGGATAAAAAAGAAACTAACAAGAGTTCAGGTAGCAAAAAGAAACGCGGCAAGAAGAAGGTTTCCGGCAAGAAAAAAACGACCAGTAAACATGATGCTAAAAGTAAGAAAAAGTCTAAAGCTAAGAAGAAGCCTAAGGCCAAGCATTAATGGCAGAGCAGCGGGTTTATGGGTTTCACTCGATAGAAGCGATCTTGCAGAATGAGCCAGAACGTATTCTTGAGGTATGGTTATTAGAGGGTCGCCAAGATAAGCGTTTGGAGTCTGTATTAAGCTTGTTATCGACGCATGGTATTCGCCACCAGAAAGTGAAGCGTGAAAAACTGGATGAGTTAGCAGGTAGTTCACGGCACCAAGGCATTGTTGCACACTGCCGAGAAGCACCAAATCGCAATGAGAATTTCTTAGATCAGTTATTAGATAGTCTAGATGTACCGCCTTTTTTATTGATCCTTGATGGTGTTCAAGACCCACACAATCTTGGTGCGTGTTTACGTACCGCTGATGCGGTGGGTGTGCATGCAGTGATTGTGCCTAAAGATAATGCCGCGACATTGAATGGCACGGTGCGTAAGGTGGCTTGTGGTGCGGCAGAAACAACGCCATTTGTTACCGTTACCAATCTTGCCCGTTGCCTGCGTAACTTAAAGGAACGTGGTATTTGGCTTGTTGGCGCGGCGGGTGAAGTCGACACAAATATTTACCAACAAGACATGACCGGACCATTGGCACTTATTATGGGTGCCGAAGGCAAGGGCCTGCGACGATTAACACGTGAGACCTGCGATCATCTTGTGACTATTCCAATGCCGGGGGGCATGGAAAGCCTAAATGTCTCTGTTGCAACCGGCGTATGTTTGTATGAAGCCTTACGACAACGAGGCAATACTGTTTAAGTAATCTTTTTAGTAGTGTGATGGCAGCTTGTCATTAATAGTAATGATGCCGCTTTCCACTGTGATGTAGCCGCCAGTGGTTAAATCTTTAAAGATACGGCTAACCATTTCACGTGAAGCACCGACCATGCTGGCAATATCTTTTTGAGTTAGTTTTTCACGAATCACTTTGCTGCCATCTTCTTCTGGTTTAGCAAATTGCAAAAGGGTGCGAGCAACACGGCCATAAACATCCATGAGAGCTAAACTTTCGATGTTCTTATTCGCCTCACGAAGGCGTTTGGATAAACCTTTAAGTAGGTTGCGCACCAAGCTTGGGTTGTTATCTAGAACGTGATTGAAATCGTTTTGGTTGATGACACAGAATTGGCATTGCTCCATTGTTACAACACGGGCGGAGCGGGGCTCGTCATCAATAAGTGCTAATTCACCAAAATATTCATTCGGTTCGAGAATGGAAATAGTGACCTCTTTACCATCTTCATCACTCAGCACCACTTTTACCTTGCCGGAGATAATGAGATAGAGTGAATCGGTATCATCGCCTTCATTAATAATGACATTATTCTTTTGATAACTGCGTTTAGTGGTAATAGCGACGATTTCATCGAGTTCAGGTTCGGTAAGCCCCGAAAAGAGAGGAATGTTTTGCAATTGAGTTGTATTGATTGTCGCCACCGACGTTTCCTTATTGTTATGAAGTTAGTCTAAATACACCTTATCATAGGGGGAAATCCTCATAAATAGGCAGTTTTATGAGAAATATGGCTTTTTTGGCGAAAAACAGCCTTTTTCAGCACGTTTTTCCGTTGCCATCTGGCTCCATCATGGGTAGAATTCCGTTCCCTGCTCAGTCTAGGCTGATGCAGGACACACAATTTGGTTTAACTCCTTGCCTTTACACATGTTGTGAAAGGCTACAAATCCGAGAGGAGCGTCGATGAGACACTATGAAATCGTGTTTCTGGTCCACCCTGATCAGAGCGAGCAAGTTCCAGCTATGGTAGAACGTTACCGCAGCACCATTGAAGCTAAAGATGGAAAAATCCATCGTTTAGAAGACTGGGGACGTCGTCAACTTGCCTACCCAATTAACAAGATCCATAAAGCGCACTACGTACTCATGAACATTGAGTGTAGTCAGGACGTTTTGGACGAACTTGAATCTTTATTCCGTTTCAATGATGCCGTGATTCGCAACTTAGTTATTAAGTGTGATGAAGCAGTCACTGATCAATCTCCACTAGCGAAGTCTAAAGAAGAAAAAGACTCTCGTGATAGAGATCGCGGTGGTGATCGTGCAGCTAAACCTGCCGAAGCTGCTAAGCCAGCTGAGCCTGCCGCAAGTGAAGAAGCTGCTAAGCCAGCGGCAACCGAAGAAGCTGCTGAAAAGCCTGCAGCCGACGCGCCTGCTGAATAATTCAAGGGGAATATAAAGATGTCACGTTTTTTCCGTCGTAAAAAATTCTGTCGTTTTACCGCTGATGGCGTAAAACAGATTGATTACAAAGACCTTGCCACATTGAAGAACTATGTTACTGAAAATGGCAAGATTGTGCCTAGCCGTATTACCGGTACTAAGGCCCGTTACCAACGTCAGCTGTCTACGGCTATCAAGCGCGCTCGTTTTCTTGCGCTCTTACCGTACACAGACGCTCACTAGACCCGGAGGATTTAAGCATGCAAGTTATACTGCTTGAGAAAGTACAAAATCTGGGTAACCTCGGTGAAAAGGTTAATGTTAAGGCCGGTTATGGTCGTAACTTCCTTATCCCTAAAGGTAAAGCTATCCCAGCTACTGAAGCCAATACGGCTGAATTTGAAGCACGTCGTGCTGAACTAGAGAAAGCAGCTGCTGAAAAATTAGCTGCGGCCCAAGCTCATGCTGATAAGTTAGCTGATCTAAGCATTACGATTACTCGTAAGGCTTCTGATGAAGGCAAACTATTTGGTTCAGTTAGTAACGCTGATGTTGCTGATGCAATCACTGAAGCTGGCGTTGAAGTTAGCAAAGCAGATGTTCGTATGCCTGATGGCGCAATTCGCGCTACTGGCGAATTCGAAATTTCGCTGCATTTCCACACCGATGTGAATGCAACGCTAACCCTTACGGTTGCTGCAGAGTAAACTATTATCGAACGGCCTACTCCAGCATCGGCTGGGGTAGGTTATTTCGTTCTTCCTTGATTTACCTCATATTTTTACTGCCTTAGTTCACACCTTCTATAGTTATTCACAGCCTGCACACAGATTTGTGCCTTGATGAACATCCTAAACCGCGTAAGATAAGTGTTATAGAAATGCTTGCTGCCAGTGTCAATATGGTAGTTATATACAATTAGAATAATAATCGAGAATTGCTTTAGCTATGCCTGATTTTGCCCCTAATCCAACTGATATTAATGCCAGCAGTGATGCTGCGTTAGCCGCACTGAAGGTTCCTCCTCATTCTAATGAGGCGGAACAGTCTGTATTGGGTGGCTTGATGTTGGATAACGAAAGTTACGACCACGTTACTGAAGTTATTGGTGAACATGATTTTTATCGCCATGACCATCGCATGATCTTTCGTTCGATTACTTATCTCGCTAATAAAGAAGAACCTTACGATGCCGTGACGGTGTCTGAATACCTGAATGATCTAGGTGAACTAGAAAACATGGGTGGCTTAGTTTTCTTGGGCGGCATTGTGCAGAACACGCCGAGTGCGGCCAATATTAAAGCTTATGCCGGCATTGTTCGTGAACGTTCGATATTGCGCCAGCTGATTTCGGTTGGTAGTGACATTAGTGATGCGGCATTTAATACTCAAGGTGAAGACAGTAGCGTCATTTTAGACGAAGCAGAACGACGTGTATTAGAAATTGCCGAACAACGCGCACGTGGTCGTAAGGGCTTCCAAAATATTAAAGACTTGCTCAATAAAAGTCTCGACCGTATTGATGAGTTGTTTCATTCGGATAATCCTTTAACCGGTATTTCGACCGGCTTTGATGATTTTGATTTACAAACATCCGGTTTACAGCCATCTGATTTAATTATTGTCGCGGGTCGTCCTTCAATGGGTAAAACAGCCTTTGCGATGAACTTGGCAGAAAACGCAGCGATCAAAAGTGGCGAACCCGTTGCTATTTTTAGTATGGAAATGCCGAGTGAGCAACTTGCCATGCGTATGATGTCTTCACTTGGTCGAATTGATCAGCACCGTATTCGTACTGGTAAGTTAGAACAGGATGATTGGCCTCGCCTAAGTTCAGCGGTGAGTTTGCTTTCTGAAGCTCCGTTGTTTATTGATGACACGCCTGCGCTTAGTCCGGGTGAATTACGTGCGCGTGCTCGACGTCTTAAGCGTGAAAACGGTGGCAAGCTCGGTATGATCATTATTGATTACCTACAGCTCATGCAGGGTAGTGGTAATCGACAAGAAAACCGTGCAACAGAAATTTCTGAAATTTCGCGTTCATTGAAAGCACTTGCTAAAGAACTCGAAGTACCGGTGGTCGCTTTGTCGCAGCTTAACCGTGGTCTTGAGCAACGTCCGAACAAACGCCCAATCATGTCTGACCTTCGTGAGTCAGGCGCCATCGAGCAAGATGCCGATGTCATCGCCTTTATTTATCGTGATGAAGTGTATAACGAAGACAGTCCTGATAAAGGTGTTGCCGAAATTATTATTGCTAAACAACGTAATGGCCCAATTGGAACGGTACGTTTAACTTTCAAGGGTCAATTTACTCGCTTTGAAAATTTCATGCCGGACAGTTATGCCGGTAACTTTGACGGTTCTCAATGACCCGTCCGCTACGAGCGGAAATTTCTCTCAGTGCCTTGCAGCATAATTTGCAACAGGCACGCAACGCAGCACCAGAATCCAAAGTTATTGCCGTTATTAAAGCTAATGGCTATGGCCATGATATGCAGATCGTCGCACATGCATTAAATACTGCAGATGCCTTTGCCGTAGCGAGTATTGAAGAAGCGATTAATTTGCGTGAAGCTGGCATTCATCAACCGATTATTTTGCTTGAGGGTTTCTTTGATGTAGATGACTTATTGTTATTGCAAGCCTATTCCTTACAACCTGTTATTCACAGCATGCATCAAATTGAAATACTAGAAGAAGCATCGTTAACCTATGCATTTGATGTGTGGATGAAGATTGATACAGGCATGCATCGTCTTGGGTTTTCAACCATGGAAACCAAGCAGGCTTATGCTCGATTGCATGAGTGTGATGCGGTTGAAACGATTCATGCCATGACGCATTTTGCGAATGCAGATGATCAAGAAAACTTATCAACTGCATATCAAATCGCGCTATTTAAAAAAACCATTGAAGACGTCGGTATTAATGCAACAACAAGCCTTGCGAACTCAGCTGGGATATTGGGTTTTCCTGATAGCCATGCTGACTGGATTCGCCCTGGCATTATGCTTTACGGTGCGAGCCCCTTTGTTGATGACGATATTGAATCCTTGTCGCTGAAGCCTGTCATGAATTTAGTCAGTGAATTAATCTCGGTACGTGAAGTCATGCGTGGTGAGTCAGTAGGTTATGGCGGCGAGTGGATTTGCCCAGAAAAAATGCGCGTAGGTGTGGTTGCCTGTGGTTACGGTGATGGTTATCCTCGACATGCGCCATCCGGCACCCCCGTACTTGTTAATGGGCAACGTGCGTCACTGATTGGTCGTGTTTCTATGGATATGATCACGGTTGATTTACGCGACTGTGAAGCCAATATAGGTGATCCCGTCATGCTTTGGGGTGATGGGCTGCCAGCAGATGAAGTGGCCTTGCATGCGGAAACGATTGCCTATGAATTATTTTGTAATATTGCACCACGCGTGCCACGAGTAGAGATTAAGTAGGCATGGCCAAAGCAAAACAAGTTTATAGTTGCACCGCATGTGGAACGCAGACAGGTAAATGGAACGGTCAGTGCGGCGACTGTGGCGCATGGAACACGCTGGAAGAAACCGTGGTGAGTATTAGCAGTAAAAGCGGCTCACTGAGTTCCCGATTTCAAGGCTATGCGGGTGACATATCCGTACAGTCTCTTACGGATGTTAGCCCTGAAGAACACAAACGTTTTTCGATTGGTATCTCAGAATTAGATCGTGTGCTCGGTGGTGGTGTTGTGCCGGGTTCCGTGATCTTGATTGGTGGTGATCCAGGGATTGGTAAATCGACTATTTTGCAGCAAGCACTTGCTGAACTAGGTAAGACACTTAAACCTTTATATATCACTGGTGAAGAATCCTTACAGCAAGTCAGTATGCGTGCACACCGACTCGGTTTGGATGACACGGACATTCGCTTGTTGAGTGAAACCTGTGTTGAAAAGATTATTGCCACAGCACAAAATGAAAAACCACAAGTCATGGTGGTTGATTCCATTCAAACGGTTTTCACCGAGCTATTACAATCTGCTCCCGGTTCAGTTGCACAAGTACGTGATAGTGCTGCACAACTTGTTCGCTACGCAAAACAAACGGGTACTGTTTTATTTTTAGTTGGTCATGTGACTAAAGAGGGCGCATTAGCTGGGCCACGTGTGCTTGAACACATGGTCGATACGGTTTTATATTTTGAAGGTGATAGTTCGAGCCCGTATAGAGTGATCCGTGCTGTAAAGAATCGCTTTGGTGCGGTGAATGAGCTGGGTGTGTTCGCGATGACCGAAAAAGGTTTGCGTGAAGTGAATAATCCTTCTGCTATTTTTCTGTCTCGTCACGAAGAAGATGTTCCCGGTAGCGTGGTGATGGTTACGCGTGAAGGTAGTAGACCGATGTTGGTTGAAGTGCAAGCCTTGGTTGCTGAAAGCCATATGTCGAACCCACGCCGAGTAGCCCTCGGTGTAGATGCACAGCGTCTCTCGATGTTGCTGGCTTTGCTTGATCGTCATGGTGGCGTTGCCATGTATGACTACGATGTGTTTGTTAATATTGTGGGTGGTATGCGCATTAGTGAAACAGGTGCGGATTTAAGTGTCATTTTATCAATTCTTTCTAGCTTTAGAGACAAGCCAGTACCGAAAGATTGGATCGTGTTTGGTGAAGTAGGTTTGGCAGGTGAAATTCGCCCAGTGCAAAATGGTCAGGAACGTTTACGTGAAGCTGTGAAACATGGTTTTACTCGAGCCATTATTCCTAAGGCGAATGCACCTAAGCATGCTATTGAAGGCATTGAAGTACAGGCCGTCAGCCGTCTTTCAGAAGTGCTAGATTTTATCTAGAACATCTTAAGAATAGTTGTATCTGATTAAATTTATGCTTGGAGCGCCGAGAACTCCCGTTCCAACATTTCAGGATCACCTAGATTAAGTTCAACCAGCCGGCGTAGGTGAGTAATGCTATCTATGTCGATGTGCTCGCAATGAAAGCCAACGTGATCATCTTCAATGTGGGCAACTTTTACATCCATGTTAATCGTACTAATGTTGTCACTAAGTACGATGCGTAGCTGCCCTGTATCGCCGACCTTTGCCATCCATGAGTCCGGTTTTTTAATCAGGGCACCTTTTAACGAGATATCTATCATAGAAGCATTCATATTGTCGGCATTGATGTGAATGCTTGCCACTGTGTCAAATAAAACGCGATGGTGTTTACGGTGTTCTTGTTCGGTTGTTGACTGATTCATAATATCCCCATGTGCGTGTTATGCGTGTAAGTGAAACTGTAAAGTGAGTTTACCTATCTTGATGACATCACCATCATTTAAAGGATGGCTTGTTTCACCAATATCCTTATCGGCAACACTGAGCGGATCGTCGTCAGTGAGGTTCGAAATAAAGTAACCATTTTCACGTAATGCAATTAATGCTGGTGACATGCCCAGTTTACCGAGATCGGTAAGGCCTGATTTTAATTGAAAGGTTTTGCCTAAATTCCTTCCACTCATCACCTGCAACCAGCCATCATTTATTGGAGCTATTTTAATGGCCTCGGAAAATTGCTTGATAGCTTCTGGAATGGGTGTTGGCGTAGCGGATATCGCTTGCTCATCTTCGAGAGGAACCTGTAATGTTTCATCTCGATATTTGAGTGTGTGTTTACCAATGCGAATAACATCATTGTGTTCTAACACATGCTCTTCAATAGGTTTGTGATTAACAAAGGTTGGGTTTTCGGTATTGCTTTGCGTAAGCGTACAAAGTTTGTCGCGGATAACAAGTCGCGCATGTTGTGGCTCAACGGCGAGGCTATCAATATGCACATCGCAACTTGGCTCACGACCAATGTTGAGTAATCCGTCCTCTAAAGGAAAGACTTGAAGTGTTTTACCTTTAAATGCCAAGGTCAATGTCGGCAAGTTGATCCACCTTTTTCGTTGCTATACATAGAGTATAGCTGCAGTTTAGCCTGATGGGTCGTGTCATTGGTCACATTTTGCTAACCGTTTGTCGATTTAGCTATTGTCTAGCTACTCACCTGTCTCAATATCCTTATCAAGTGAAGGGTAAATTCGCGCTGTTTTAACTACATTGCCACTACTTTGAAGAATATCAATGGGATGACCAGCAATTTTCAAGCTGGTGCCTGGCTCTGGAATACTTTCCAGTTGCTCTAAGAGCAATCCGTTCAATGTTTTCGGGCCATCTGTTGGTAACTTCCAATTCAGTAGTTTATTAAGCTCACGAATATTCGCAGTGCCATCAACGAGCCAAGTGCCATCTTTTTGCGGATGTACTTCACGGAAATTGGCAGCAGGATCGGTTGTGAACTCACCAACGATCTCTTCAAGAATATCTTCGAGGGTGACTAATCCCTGTAATTCACCATATTCATCTACGACGAGAGCAATACGTCGTTTCGCACGTTGGAAATTAAGTAATTGCGTATTAAGGCTGGTGCCTTCAGGCACAAAATAAGGTTCACGCACTGTCTTGAGTAGACTTTCTTTATTGAAATTATTTTGATGGAGTAATTTCAAAATACGTCTTAGATGAACGATGCCGATAATATTATCAATATCACCTTCATACACGGGTAGACGGGTATGTTGGGAATTTTGCAGCATATCAATAATGGTGTCCCAGTCATCTTGAATATCAATACCGACAAGTTCACCACGTGGCACCATGATGTCATCAACGCTTACCTGATCGAGGCCAAGAATACCTAGCAGCATATCTTGGTGAGCGCGTGGAATTAGATTACCCGATTCCAGCACGACAGTGCGAAGTTCATCTTGTGTAAGGTGTAGTGAGTCAGATTGATTAACGTCAATTTTAAGTAACTTAAATAAAATATTAGTGAACTGATTAACGAGCCAAACAAGTGGAAAGGCTAACTTCATTAATGGTGCAAGAATAATCGTGGAAGGAAAGGCAAAACGTTCTGGCCGTAACGCGGCTAATGTTTTAGGAGTCACTTCTGCGAACAGTACCATGATGACAGTAAGAATGATGGTTGAGGCAATAACACTGAGCTCACCAAAAAGACGCAACATAATAACGGCGGCTAATAATGTGATCATGATATTGACTGCGTTATTGCCAATAAGAATCAAACCAATTAGTCGATCTGGTTTTTCAAGTAAGCGTTGTGCACGTATTGCACCACGGTGCTTGTCTTTAGCAAGATGACGCAGGCGATATCGGTTGAGGGTCATTAAGCTGGTTTCTGAACCCGAAAAAAATCCCGAGATCAAAATTAGAATAATAAAAATTATAAATAACGCAGCTAGCGATAGATCGTTTAGCAAGCAGGGAAGCCCTTTATGACGACATTAAGTCAGAATGATTTCTAATACGAGCTTACTACCAAAATAGGCGAGTAGTAGCGTGACGAAACCACCGAGTGTCCAACGAATGGCAGTGCGTCCACGCCAGCCTGCTTGCCAACGACCAAATAGTAAAATGGCAAATACAAACCAAGCGACGATCGATAACACGGATTTATGAACAAGGTGTTGAGCAAAAATATCTTGTAGGAAAATAAAGCCAGACATCAGCGCCATACTTAATAAAATAAAACCAATCGCAATCATTTGAAACAGTAATGATTCCATGATCTGCATGGGTGGCAGTACCCGCATAAAGCCACCAGGATGTTTATTCCTGAGTTGGCGATCTTGAATGGCTAATAAAATAGATTGTAAGGCGGCAATTGTTAATAGGCTGTAGGCAAACAATGACAGAATAATATGTAGCTTAAGTTGGCTAGAGTATTCGTTGCTTATAATATGTTGAGCATCAAATAGGTTATCAAACAATAGTGCGATAGCCGCAACGGGTAAGATCAATAGGCCGAGGTTCTCAATAGGTTGCTTGATTGCGGCGAGTAACATCAGCATGGCAACTAAAGCCATGATTAATGATGCGGCACTATAAAAACCAAGGTTAATCCCCTCCGCGGTGAAGACACTATGTTGAACCACACTGATATGCAGAATGACGGCACCTAAACCCAGTGAAATTAAGGCAATGCGGGTTGCTGGTGGTGAATCCACAGCTTGAATAAAGCGTCTTGCCAGCAACAGCGTTGTTG
This sequence comes from Sulfuriflexus sp., assembly GCA_023134145.1. Classification (GTDB taxonomy): domain Bacteria; phylum Pseudomonadota; class Gammaproteobacteria; order AKS1; family AKS1; genus Sulfuriflexus. The sequence continues at coordinate 210,031 of JAGLUW010000010.1, forward strand.
CTAAGTAGAGGACAATAGAAAGTGAACTAATAATGAGTGTATTCATAAGTAAAAATCTTGTTTTCTCGGGAAATCGGCCTTTAGAGCCATAGCCGAGTTTATTTTTCTCTGCGTAGGCTGAATACTAAGAATAATCGCACATTAAGTCGCTCTATAGAAGGTTAGTAACAGGGATAAGTGCTAGTGTAGGAAAAGTCTGGCTTTTAACGACTATTTTCGCCTAAACTATTGGTTGTTTCGCAGAAAATGACTAAGCTGTTATAACAAGAAGAATTTTGAATAAAGGTTTCCAAAAAAACATGAAGTTACGTATTTTGGGTTGTAGCGGGGGAGTCAGTGCAGGTTTGCATAGCACTTCTTTGCTGGTTGATGACGATATACTTATTGACGCCGGTTCCGGTGTGGGTAACTTAACCTTGGACGAAATGGCCAAGATTAAACATATTTTTATTACCCATTCTCATCTCGATCACGTTACTTTTTTGCCTCTTTTGATAGACACTATCTTTGATCGCGTTAAAGAACCTGTTTTGATTCATGGTCAAGAAAAGACCCTGCAAGCTTTGCAGGCTTATATCTTTAACTGGGTAGTTTGGCCTGATTTTGCTGAATTACCTCGTCCAGAAACCCCTGTCCTCAGTTATTCTGCAATGGAACCCGGTTCTACATGGACTAATAACGGTCGAAAAGTAGAGATGATCCCCGTTGAGCATATTGTGCCAACCGTGGGTTATCGCGTAGAGGGTGAATCGGGTGGTTGTTTCGCCTTTAGTGGAGATACCTCTACGAATGATTCTTTATGGGATGCCCTAAATGCCCATGACAAGCTAGATATGTTGATTGTTGAATCGGCATTTTCTAATCGTAACTTGGTGTTGAGTAAGCTGGCAAAGCACTATTGCCCTGAATTACTTGCAGAAGACATTAAAAAGCTTAAACATAAGACCAAGATCTACATTACCCACCGCAAACCGGGCGAGGAAGAAACCATCCTCAAGGAATGTCTGGAACTCATGCCTGACCTCGATATTATAGGGCTCGAAGGCGGAGAGACTTTTACGCTATAATGCACTGATTCGGTGAGCGCACTCGTCGCGCTTACGCATTTATAACGAGAGTCTGGTAACCCCATCATGTTTGGTACCTGTTATGTTTGATACCCATTATGTTTGATACATTAAGCGAGCGCCTGTCGAAAACGATTAAGAACCTGCGTGGTCAGGGACGTTTAGACGAAGCCAATATAAAAGATGCCCTGCGTGATGTGCGTATGGCACTACTTGAAGCCGATGTTGCGCTTTCGGTAGTCAAAAGCTTTATTGATCAAGTTCGTGAGCGAGCAGTTGGCCAAGAGGTCATGCAAAGCCTCACACCCGGCCAAGCCTTTATCAAGATTGTTAACGATGAACTCGTTAAAGTCATGGGTGAGACCAATGTTGAGCTAGATCTTCATACCACGCCCCCTGCTGTGATTTTGATGGCGGGCTTACAAGGTGCGGGTAAAACCACCAGTGTTGCCAAATTAGCGCGTTTTCTGACTGAAAAGCATAAAAAGAAGGTCATGGTTGCGAGTGTCGATGTTTATCGCCCTGCGGCAATTAAACAGCTTGAGACCTTAGCGGCAGAAGTCGAAGTCAATTTTTTCCCAAGTACCATAGAACAAAAGCCATTGGCGATTGCTAATGCCGCGATTGAGCAGGCGCGTAAGCAGTTCATTGATGTCGTCATTATCGATACCGCGGGTCGTCTGCATATCGATGCAGAAATGATGGATGAGCTGAAACAAGTACACAGCGCCATTAATCCAGTTGAAACCTTGTTTGTTGTGGATAGTATGACCGGTCAGGATGCCGCAAATACCGCCAAGGCATTTGATGAGGCACTGCCTCTGACGGGTGTGATTCTGACCAAGACTGATGGTGATGCACGTGGTGGTGCGGCCTTGTCGGTACGTCAAATCACCGGTAAACCGATTAAATTCCTCGGTGTGGGTGAAAAGACCACCGCACTGGAAGCATTCCATCCAGATCGAGTCGCTTCACGTATTCTCGGCATGGGCGACATGCTCAGTCTCATTGAAGAAGCTCAAGACAAGGTTGATCATAAGCAAGCTGCCAAGCTGGCGAATAAGATTAAGAAGGGCAAGGGCTTTGATTTAGCCGATTTTCGCGACCAACTGAAGCAAATGCAGAACATGGGTGGCATGGCCAGCATGATGGACAAATTGCCCGGAATGGGAGATTTGCCTAGCGGTGTGAAAGAGCAGGTAAATGACCGAGATATGCTGCGTCTAGGCGCGATTATCGACTCGATGACTCCCGGTGAGCGTCAGCGTCCTGAAGTGATTAAAGGCTCGCGTAAACGCCGTATTGCGACAGGTTCAGGCACTCAGGTGCAGGATGTGAACCGTTTATTGAAGCAATTTAAGCAAATGCAGAAAATGATGAAGAAAATGAAGGGCGGCGGCATGAAGAAACTCATGCGAGGCATCCCCGGCATGGGAAAAATGCCATTTCCGGGCGCTTAAAACGTCTTTTTGAGGCCAAAGCCTTACCGCTAGCAAGGCTTTAAGTAAAATAGTCTCCAAGAACCGTTAATCAGATGCTTCTAGGTCTTTCTTTTTGCAGAAAATAGCGTAAAATGCAGCGATTTTTCGGGGTCGATCTATTTCGGCGTCGCGAGTTATTATTGTGTCGGTTCATACTTAAATGAGCAGGCAATTATTAAGAGGTTTAACGGACTTATGGTCACTATACGTTTATCACGCGCTGGTTCAAAGAAGCGTCCTTTTTATCACATCGTTGTCACAGACAGTCGTAACCGTCGTGACGGTCGTTACCTTGAGCGTTTGGGTTACTTCAATCCAGTAACACGTAGCGATAACGAAACACGTTTGAGCATTCAACAAGATCGTATTGATCACTGGGTTAAGCTCGGTGCACAAACATCTGATCGCGTTGCAAAGTTATTAAAAGATCAAGCAGCTGCAGCTTAGGCTGAATAAAGTGGCTGTTGTCTTTTCCTCATGAGCGAGATGATCGTAGTGGGGAAAATCGCCGGAGTATTTGGCGTGCAGGGTTGGTGTAAGGTGTTTTCACATACATCACCTCGCGAAAATATTTTGCAGTATTCGCCTTGGTATTTAAAACGCGATGGTGAGTGGCAGTCGATTAAGGTAAAACAAGGTCGAAAGCAGGGCAAAGGCATTGTTGCCAAACTCGAAAGTATTAATGATCGAGATGATGCCGCCGCGTTAAATGGGATAGAGATTGCGATTAAGCAATCGCAGTTACCTGATTTACCAAAAGATGAATATTACTGGTCTGATTTAATTGGGCTAGAAGTAGAAACAGTTACTGGTGTGCAGTTGGGCAAGGTAGCTGAGATGATGGCAACAGGCGCGAACGATGTTCTCATTATTAAAGGTGATCAAGAAATATTGATCCCGTTTCTACAACCCGACGTAGTAACCGAGGTTGATATTAAGGCTGGCCTGATAAAGGTTGACTGGGACCCGGAGTTTTAACGACATGTCATCGTCAACAAAGTCACTACAGCATATTGCAGTTGTGACACTGTTCCCAGACATGTTGCAGGCAGTGTCGCAATATGGCGTAGTTGGCCGCGCACTGAAGTCAGAGCTAGTAGGACTGACAACACATGATCCGCGTGATCATGCTACGGACAAACATAGAACGGTTGATGACCGTCCTTATGGTGGTGGACCCGGCATGTTAATGCAGGTGCAACCATTGCGCGATGCGATAGCAGATGCACGCGCAAGCCATCGCGGCAAACCTTATGTGGTGTATATGTCACCGCAAGGTAAGCGACTCGACCAACAAGGCGTAGCCGAGTTGGCACAACATGAAAATCTTGTGTTGGTGGCGGGGCGCTACGAAGGGATTGATGAGCGATTGGTTGAGAGTGAGATTGATGCCGAAGTATCAATTGGCGATTACGTTTTAAGCGGTGGTGAATTAGCAGCAGCTGTCATCATCGACGCAGTAGTAAGAACACTGCCAGGTGCATTAGGTGATGAGGCATCGGCCGAACAAGACTCATTTATGAATGGCTTGTTAGACCATCCGCATTACACCAGACCGGAAGAGATTGAAGGTCAAGTTGTACCGAGTGTTTTATTAAGCGGTAACCATGCAGAAATTGCACGTTGGCGTATGCAGCAGTCATTAGGAAGAACTTGGCAACGCCGCCCTGACATGCTGGAAAAGATTGAATTAGATACAGAACAGCAGCGATTATTAGATGAGTATGTCGCTGCGTTTGATAAAAGTAATTAGAGATTAGGAGTTCGTTATGAGCAATATTATTAATAAAATTGAACAAGAACAATTGAAGAGCGATGTGCCAGATTTTGGTCCAGGCGACACAGTTGTTGTTAACGTAAAAATTACAGAAGGCGAGCGTGAGCGTATTCAAGCCTACGAAGGCATTGTTATCGCTAAGCGTAACCGCGGTCTTCATTCAGCTTTCACAGTGCGTAAAATTTCACACGGTGAAGGTGTTGAACGTGTTTTCCAAACACACAGTAACGCTATCGACAGCATTGAAGTTAAGCGTAAAGGTGATGTTCGCCAAGCTAAACTTTACTACTTGCGTGAATTGACTGGTAAGGCAGCACGTATTAAAGAAAAACTTTAAGACGAATTGTATGAGCATGCGTGAGCTGACTTTCGTTACTATGAGAGCAGCCAGCGCAGCACAAACATTTCGACATTGTTCACGGCGCCTTTTGGCGCCGTGTTCATTTCTACTGCTATTTACTTCTATTTCGTTATTACTCGTTACATCTAATAGCGTTGCAGAACCCGCTGTAATATCCCCTTCAGGCAATCAAGTACTGAGCGCCGATCCGCTAACCAATATTGTGCAATTAGTGAATCAAGGCGCAACAGAACTTGCCTTGCAGCAACTCAATGCACAACAACCCAACCCACTCGATGAACCGGAAGATTGGTTGCGCTGGGAACGCCAACGTATTGCTTTGTACCAACAAGCAGAACAATGGCAGATTTTAATACAGCGTATCAATAGTCAGGCCAGTTTTATTGATCTCGCCTATAGTGAATGGTTTGTAGCACAGCAAGCTGAAGCAATGTTGGAACTTGGGCAGGGCACGCAGGCACGCAGAATTTTCCGAAAACTTATTTGGCAACGTGATACCGCACATGATGATAAGGCTTTATCTTTGTGGCGTACGCATATTATTCGTAGCTATTTACTTGATGACAAAACTAATGATGCGCATGCGGCAATGTTGCGTAATGCACAAGATTATCCGTCAGACATATCTGAGTCAGGAGTGTTACTGCGCGCGAGAGTATTGTTGCTGGCTAGGCGCGCAGATGATGCTGCTGAGTTGTTAAGCCATAATAAAAAACTCGCTAATGCAAAAACACTTTATTTGTTAGCGGCCCTGCGTAGTTCTCGGTTGTCATCGAGTAAAGTAATAAAAGAGATTAATACAACGCTGAAAAAGAAGAAGTTGGCTAAATTAGATCGCTTGCGTTTATTAGCCATTAAAATTGAAGCGAGTGAAGTTGATGGTAAGACAGGTCAGGCCGTTGCTGCAATTGAAAAATATTTGAGCTTAACCAGAGAAAATCAGATTGATGATGGCTTGTTTCAAATTAATGGTGAAAAACTTTGGCAGGCTTATTTAAAGCATGGTCAAACGATAGGTAACAAACAACAATTATTACTCGGTGATGATGCAAGCTGGTTTGCAGAGGCGGGTAAACATAAGAAAAACTCATTACGCCAACGTACTCTCTATGGTTTATTGGCACTTGAATCGCGTGCGTCAACAACGCGTGATCAAGCGAATGAATTATTAATTAATTCGCTGCGTAAGAAAAAAAATGGTATTGAGATTATTCGTCACCTCTATCTTGGTGCTAAAGAATTGCCTGCGTTGGCAAGATATAGTTTGTTAGATCAAGCATTAAAAGAATCTGATATAAGTTTGGCTTCGCAATTGATGCAAGGTTTACAACAAGCGCCAAAAGGCATCAAGCCTTTGTCGTGGGAATTACGTCGTGCACGTGTTTTTGTGATGGCGGGTAAGCCAGATGATGCAAGCTCAGTATTACGTAATATCGTTAATGAAAATCCATTAACAGACAATCAAGCACTCGACCGTTTTATGCAGGTTGTGTTTGATTTACAAACAGTCGAAGCACATGAGCCGGCATATCAATTATTTGCAATTTTATTAAAGAAGATTGAATTGCCCAAGGTTCAACGTGAACTATATTACTGGATGGCTGAATCACGCAAGGCTCAAGCACGTTATGCTGATGCAGCAGCTTTGTACCTTAAATCATCGGAGTCAAAATCGGCTCCGCAACCGGATTTATGGGCACAATCGGCACTTTATCAAGCAGCGGAAGCATTAGGTAATGCTGGTTTGGTAGATGATGCTCGGCGGCTTTATAGAAAGTTATTGCGCATCACTAAAGACGAAGCGCGTCGCGGTCAGTTACAACGACGTATTCAACAGTTATGGTTAAAGCGAAGTAAAGCACCGGCATGATCGAGTGTGCCGTGGAAGACTATACGGCAATTGTTGATAGTCCTTGTGGCATGCTGGGTATCCTCGATAATGGCGAAGTCTTGCAAGCAATTAATTTTCTTTACGACTCACAGCAAGCACGTTTACCTCGCTCATTATTAGCAGAAAAAGTTGTAAACCAGTTAGAGAGTTTCTTCTCCGATCCTACTTTTCAATTTAATTTACCACTGACGAAATCAATAACACCCTTTCAGTTAAAGGCACGCCAAGCCCTGTTAAGTATTCCTGTCGGTAAAACCATGAGTTATGGTAATGTGGCTAAAACAATCGCCAGTAGTGCACGGGCAATAGCAGGCGCATGTCGTCGAAACCCTGTGCCGATTATTGTGCCTTGTCATCGTATCGTCGCGGTTAATGGTATTGGTGGTTTTTCAGGCGCAATAGATGGTAAGCCTTTAGATAATAAGAAATGGTTACTTAAACATGAGTCCGCAATCAAATAACGACCAGAGTGATATTGAGCTTTTTCTCGATGCGTTATGGATGGAGCGGGGGCTGAGCGATAATACCTTAATGGCCTATCGTAGTGATCTGCAAGGCGTTGCAAAAGCACTGAGCAAGGCTGATGAATCTCTACAAACTGCATCACGACAAGATCTGCTCATGTATCTTGCACAGCGCGCTCAACAAGGAGCGCATGCACGCACTACCGCACGCCTTCTTTCAAGTATTCGTCGATTCTATCAATATCAAATTCGCGAAGGTTATTTAAAAGATGATCCAAGTGCGCAGATCGATGCGCCAAAAGTTGCACCCGCTCTCCCTAAATTACTCACCGAAGATGAAGTCGATGATTTATTAGGTGCTCCCGATTGTGATAAAACACTTGGCCTACGTGATCGCACTATGCTGGAACTACTCTATGCCAGTGGCCTACGTGTGACAGAACTCATTAGTCTTGAAATGTCACAGATTAATGTTCAACAAGGTGTCGTGCGAGTCATGGGTAAAGGCGGTAAAGAACGTCTGGTACCATTGGGTGAAGAGGCGCTTGATTGGCTTGAAACTTATTTACGTCAAGCGCGTGGCGATATTATTAAGGGCAGAGCAGTTGATGCATTATTCCCAACCAATCGCGGCGCAGCGATGACACGCCAAGCTTTCTGGCAATTGATTAAACGTTATGCCAAACAAGCGGGTATAAAGAAAGATCTCTCACCACATACACTACGCCATGCCTTTGCCACTCATCTTATTAATCACGGTGCTGATCTACGCGTAGTGCAGTTATTGTTGGGACACAGCAACCTATCGACTACACAAATTTACACTCATGTTGCACGTGAGCGCCTCAAAGCCTTACATGCGGAACATCACCCACGGGGTTAGAGAGTAGTTTCCGTACGTTTGATTCAGATCAATGTGACTTATATATGGCTTTGATACTTGTACGAGAGTACATTAATTGTAGTAATTAAGACTTAACAGGTGGCCAAATATGCCGAGTATTACAACGGAGTATAAAGGTGATGCGCTTTTTGAGACAGTTCTTGGCTCACATACGCTAAAGGTTGATGTGCCGGAAAGCATGGGGGGTAAGAATCGTGGGCCAATGCCACCACAGCTTTTTATTGCCTCGCTCGGTTCCTGTGTCGGTGTATTAGTCAGGGACTTCTGTACACATCACGATCTTGATCCGGAAGGCCTTAAGATTGATGTTTCATATGAATTTGCCAAACATCCCAACAGGATGACAGGTGTTGTTGTTGATGTGAGCCTGCCCAATGCGTATTGTGACGATAACTGCACGCGTAAAGCACTTGAGCATGTGGCAGAACATTGCCCTGTACATGAGACCATTGCTACACTCAAAGAGGTACAGTTTAATATCGTGACAGCTTAAGGTGAGGTGTTAGTCAATGAATTCTAAAGCTACGACGGATCAACCTGTTACCTTAATGATTATAGGCGGTATTATTGCCTTTAGTCTTTTCCTGCAATACGAGTTTGCAATCAAGCAAGCTTTACTGTTTCTTATTGGTATTGGGCTGGGAGTAACACTGTTACATGCAGCCTTTGGTTTCACCGGTTCATGGCGTGTGTTTGTACGTAAACGTCGTGGCGCAGGTGTGCGCGCCCAAATATTATTACTTGCATTAACATCAATATTATTTTTTCCTCTTTTAGGTAAGGCCTTCCCTGAATTAGCGGCCAGTGCGGCGTTAGCGCCTGTTGGTGTTTCTGTGCTTGTTGGTGCCTTTGTATTTGGTTTGGGAATGCAACTTGGTGGCGGTTGTGGCTCCGGAACTTTGTTCACCGTGGGAGGAGGGCATGTGCGGATGTTGATCGTACTGGCATTCTTTATTGTTGGTGCAACGATAGGCACGGTACATTTACCTGCGTGGTTGACCTTGCCAAGTCTTGGCAAGATATCGATCATTAATAGTCTTGGTTGGTTGCCGGCACTGGTAATGCAGTTGTTAGTGCTAACCGCACTTTATTTTGTGGTTCGTGCTATTGAGCGAAAACGTCATGGCGATGTTGTTCAGCTTGGTGGGGCCAGTGATAAATCATTTACTGAGCGACTTGTGTTTGGGCCCTGGACATTAGTTTGGGCTGTTGTTGCACTCGCATTGTTTAATCTGGCGACATTACTACTTGCTGGTCATCCCTGGACAATTACATTTGGCTTTGGTCTCTGGGGAACCAAGTTATGGGCTGCGCTAGGTGGTGATGTTAGCCAATGGGCTTTTTGGCAGAGTGGCTATGCTGCAAAGGCTCTGAACGGTAGTGTCTTGGCAGATACAACCACATTGATGGATTTTGGAATTATTCTCGGTGCGATGCTTGCCGCAGCATTGGCCGGAAAGTTTGCACCAGATAGCAAGATCAATATGGCCGGTTTCATGACGGCTATTATTGGTGGTCTGCTAATGGGTTATGGTGCTCGGCTTGCCTTTGGTTGTAACATTGGTGGTTTGTTGGCAGGAATTAGTTCGGGTAGTTTGCATGGTTGGCTCTGGTTGATTGCAGGATTTACTGGTACGCTTGTCGGTGTGCGACTACGTATTATCTTTAAAATAGATAAGCCTATTGAGGCCTGATTATGGAACATAAATACAATCGCTGGATCATGGGAACAGCAGTGGGCATTGTTGCAATTGCTGCCATGATCGATCATACCCGACATACCCTGCCCACTGCGCAGCCGAATGATATCGTTATTATCGACGATGAAACAGACGCTTCACCATGTTCGTTGGATGTCTCTCCCTGCAGTCTAGATTGAGACATGCCACCTGAACAACACGCGATAAATATACTTACAGCACTGAGTTTTTTTGCCAATAAAAAGACGAATCTTGTTCTGGATGTCTTAGCCGGACAGACGCCACATGAAAACGAGAAATTCCCCAAAGGCGAGTTGAATTTTGCAGACTCGGGTTGGCGTGGTTTTTACCATTGTCATTCTGCGGAGGATAAAGATCCGGAAGAACATGGGCATTTTCATTTATTTGTTTGTTGTGGCGAAGAACAATGGACTCACGTAGCGGCATTATCAATAGATAACCAAGGTCAGCCACGCAGCTGGTTTACTGTAAATCAATGGGTCACGGGTGCTAACTGGCTATCTGCCAATGATACTTTGATATTATTGGATAACATTCAGGTTCCAGTTGAAAGCACAATCACTGAGAAGTTCCTGTTATCAATGCTTGGCCTATACCATGATGATCTAAGTGAATTATTGCTTGAGCGTGATAGACGGTTGACCCAGATCAATGCGGGTGCCAATATGGATGATACGCTTCAGGATAGAGATGTGTACGTTTTAAGTTTTCAGCCCATTGCTCTTCAAGAACGCTTGTTTCAGTCTGTACGTAAGTAAAATACATATCATTAATACAGGAGGTGCACCATGAATCTTCGTCACTTGGTTATATTCTTAGGTCTATTATTATTTAACTTGTCTTTGCAGGCAGCAACCCTACCCGGGCCCGTTGTTGATTCGGCATGGTTGGCAAAAAACCTTGATAAGGTTGTTATCCTCGATGCACGTAAAGATATCAAAAGTTTTACAGCTAAACCGGCATACAAAAAAAATAAAAAAACCGGAAAACTGAAACTTGCCCGCGTTGGTGGTCATATAAAAGGTGCGCAACTGGTTAATTACAAGAAAGTGCGTGCCAAGAGGGAAATTGATGGCAAGACAGTAACGCGTATGTTGCCAGTAAAAGCTGACTTTGAAAAACTCATGCAGGCAGCAGGGCTGAGTAAAAATAGCGCTGTTGTTATTGTCAGCAAGGGGCAGTCTGGTGGAGATATAACCATCGCGACACGCCTGTATTGGCAACTAAAGTACTATGGTCACACCGACATGGCTATTCTTGATGGTGGTATGGCACAGTGGCTCAAAGATGCTCATAAGGTGAATACAAAACCCGCAAAGGCAAGCAAAGGTAACTGGGTTGCGACCGCGGAAAACAAATCTATCCTCGCTACCAGCGATGATGTTGCCAAGGCCGTAAAAGATAAATCAGTCCAGCTCGTTGATACACGCGTCTTGAGTCAATACCTGGGTACTTATAAAAAGTCCTATGTTTATGCAAAGGGGCATGTTCCTACCGCTAAAGTTTTTCCGGTAGAGCTGTTGACATACCCAAGTTCACCCGCCAAGTTTACACCTAGTGATGATCTTGCTGCCTTGGCTCGTGAATTTGGTATTGATACGAAAAAACCTGCAATCACTTATTGCAACAGTGGCCACCTTGCATCAGGCGCCTGGTTTGTGATGAGCGAGGTACTAGGTAATAAACAGGCCAAACTTTATGATGGTTCCATGCACCAGTGGACACTGGAAAAAAGGCCAACTACAGCAATGAAGATGGAGTAGCTCTGAGTTTTTATCCTTTCTCCGCGATGAGAATAGCTCGTCGCGGAGCAGGGTATCCTTCAATAGTTTTGTTGATGTCATCAGAGTCAAGAAAGTCTTTGAGTGAGTGGAAGGTCATCCAGTCTGTAGCGCGCTGCTCTTCGCTGCTGGTTTGGTTGACATCAACAACACGAATATTTTTTAAACCTGCTCGTTTACACCATCGTACCAGTAATTTTATTGAAGGAATGAACCAGACATTACGCATACAGGCATAACGATCTTCTGGAACTAATACAGTATTTTCATCACCCTCTATAATTAAAGTCTCAAGCACCAATTCTCCACCACTGACAAGGCAATCCATTAGCTGTGTAATATGATCGATCGGGCTACGACGATGATAAAGCACGCCCATTGAGAACACGGTATCAAAGCTTTCTAATTTATTCGGTAAGTCGTCTATACCCGCAGGTATCACCATTACGTTGTCTGATTGGATATAGTTCTGCATGACTTGGAACTGCATATTAAATAGTGGGGTAGGATCAATGCCAACCACACTTGCTGCACCATCACCGGCCATTCTCCAGCAGTGATAACCGTTACCACAACCAACATCGAGTACATGTTTGTCGGTTAATGGTGAGATATGATCTTTCAGTCGATCCCATTTCCAATCAGAATGCCATTCGGTATCTATATCTAGACCAAATAGTTCGAAAGGACCTTTGCGCCAAGGATGAAGTTCTTTTAATTGTGTTTCTAAATCGGCACGTTGGTCGTCACTTATATCGTCAGCCTTACCAATGCGTATTGCTGACGTACCTAATTCTATTGATGATGGTTTGATAATAGGAAGTTTATCAATAGCCGCTTGCCATTTTGTAATATTGCCAAAACGTTCAGGACTAATGCCGTGACTAATTTGTGCGGCCAACTGTTCAGCCCATGCTGCTAATGGCCCGTCTTGTAAATGGTCTAGAAACGGTTGGTAGAATTTCATTTAATTGCGAGTAGTGAAACAAAGTTGAGACATTGCTGCCAAACAACCACCTGGCTGAAGCCCGCTTGAGTTAGTCGTTGTCGATGAATTTCAATCGTATCTGGGATTAATACATTATCCAGCGCTGCGCGTTTTTGGCTAATCTCTAATTCGCTATAACCATTAGCGCGTTTAAAATTGAGTTGTAACTCTTCTAGTAATGCTTGTTCATTTTCTTCTTCGCGTATAATCTTCTCAGAAAGAATTAATGCACCACCATTATTCATGCCTGTCGCTATTTTACTGAGTAGAGGAAGCCGTTCATCTGGAGAAATAAATTGCAGGGTAAAGTTCATCACGGCAAGGCTGGTGTTTTTAAATGGAATATTGCGGATATCATCACAGATAACATCAACCGGTGTTTTTCCTTGCGTATCGTTAGCAATATTTTCACGGCATTGTTCGACCATGGCTTCCGCATTATCAACAGCAATGATTTTGCAGCCGCTGCTATTGATTCTTCGACGTAGAGAGAGAGTAGAAGCACCTAATGAGCAGCCAAGATCATAGATATTAGAATTTGCAGTGACGAATTTCTCAGCAATAATACCGAGCAGTGGTATGAGGTTGTCATAACCTGGTACGGAACGGCGAATCATATCGGGAAAGACGTGCGCGACACTCTCGTCAAACACGAAATCAACGATCATGTCTTGAGGTGTATCGTAAATACTGTCTTTTTGGCCAGATTTGCTCATGAGGCCAGAGCGTAGCGGATTTGCCGTATATCTGCCAGTTATGTCGGGTTATACTCTAGTTACTTAATAATACTTATATAACGGTAACGAATTATGCCTTCCTTTGATGTGGTCTCTGAAGTAGATAGTCATGAATTAAGAAATGCAGTGGATCAGGCGAATAAAGAAGTAGCCAATCGCTTTGATTTCAAGGGTTCAGATTCTAAGATCGAATTGAACGGAACAGACATGAAGGTGTCTAGTGATAGTAAGTTCCGTGTAGAACAGGTTTGTTCTGTATTGCATCAGAAGTTGGCAAAACGCGGCATTGATATGAGTTGCCTTGACGCGGGTGATGTTGATGAAGCGGTAAAAACGGCTAAACAAGTGATCAAGATTCGTGAAGGTCTTGATAAGGAAATGGCTAAAAAAGTCGTCAAATTGATTAAAGATAGTAAGCTTAAGGTACAAGCGGCAATTCAAGGTGAGCAAGTTCGCGTAACCGGCAAGAAAAGAGATGACTTGCAGGGTGTGATGGCGATGTTAAAGAAATCATTTACGGAACAGCCCTTACAATTTAATAATTTTAGAGATTAATAATGAATATAGTGAAATCAAGTTCAAGAATATTAGTTATATTGTGCGCGTTAATAGCTCTGCCATTAAATGCAGCCGACGATGATATTTCTAAATTAAAACAACGTTTGTCGAGTATGTTTCCCTCAGACACGGCTTACACTATTTCAAAAACACCTGTACCGGGTTTGTTTGAAGTTGATTTTGGTGATTCCTTTGTGTACATCACCGCAGATGGTCAATACGCTGTAAAAGGTGACATTATTAATATGGTCACTAATGCAAACCTTACTAATCTTAAACGCGCTGAAGGGCGTTTAAAGACAATGGAAGTGATTACTGAAAAAGACACACTTGTTTATCCCGCGAAGGATAAAGTAACGACCATGACAGTCTTTACCGATATCGACTGTTCATATTGCCGAAAACTTCATAGTGATATGAAAGGCTATAATGAACAAGGCATTGAAGTTCGTTATGTATTTTATCCTCGTGCAGGCCTAGGTTCAAATTCTCATCAAAAAGCGACATCGGTTTGGTGTGCAGACGATCAACGTAAGGCGCTTGATTTTGTTAAGAGTGGCAGAAGAATTGATAAACGGGATTGCGATACACCTATTGTAAAACATGTTGAAGTGGCGAATAAATTAGGCGTGAATTCTACTCCGACATTAATGTTTGAGGATGGCACAATGATGCCGGGTTACATTCCACCAGCACGTTTGGCAGCGATTCTAAAACAGCGCAAGGTAATTAAGTAATTAGTTTAATTCTACGTGAATAAAATCATTTGAAGCAGTAAGTAATAGACCTGCACGGACGCGCATATCTGGCCATAGCTTTTGAATGCCGGTTGCGTAATATTGCAATTGTTTCTTATATTGTTCGATTAATAATTCATCACTGGTATCACGGTGTGTTTTATAATCAATAATAAGTAATTCATCTTGATAGCGTACTAAGCGATCAATAATACCATTCACTGTCTTGCCTGAATTATTTATATAGCTAATAGAAACTTCATTCCATGCTTGTTTGAAATGACTATCATCAAATAAGTGGCTGTTCTTAGTATCATCAATAACGGTGACAGCTTCCTGCCAGTAAGTATTAAATTCATCCGTGTTTATAGAGGTTGCATATTTGTTTTGTATTTTAGAGCTGATGGCTTCTCTTGGGTTATTGCCAACTAAGCATTTTTCAATGATTTCATGTATTAGCGTGCCACGCAGTTGGGCGTTAGTGTTTTCAGTTTGTAGATGATTTTCATCAACAGCACTTGGAGAAATTAATGTTTCTTTGCTGGCGGTATGAGTTGCATGCATCAAATAACTAGGTAGAACCTCTTTGTTATTTGCCACTAAGTCATTAGTTTTTTCGGTTAATACGGGTATTGTATTTGATGCACAATCATAACCGCCATTTTCGTCAACCAATTCTAGTTTTTCAAGTCGCGTTTTAATTTTCTCATACCAACTGACTGCACTGGTCTTTCTAGCCGGTTCACTCCCACTGATGTAGAGGTATTGGCGTGCACGTGTTATTGCAACATAGAGAAGGTTTTCATCTTCACGTTGTTGAGCCACTTTCTGTTTATCTAATATTTCAGCGGTTTTACTGTCAATAGAATCTTTTTTTGCGACTAATTGAAATAAATTTGGTTGATCATCACCACTAGGCCAATCAACAAAGGCATTATAAGCAGATTTATTTTCTGGCATGCTTGCCGTATCAGCAAGAAAAATAATCGGTGCTTCGAGTCCTTTCGCACCATGAATTGTCATGATATCTACTTTATGTTCTAAACTTGTATCTAATGCGGGGTTCGGTCCATCTCTGCCTTGTTTGTGCAAAGAAAGTAATCGTGCACGGAACTGCGCCAGACTTGGATAACGACCACTGTCTATTTCTAATGCCAGTTCAATAAATCGGCGTAGGTTCGCTGCAACACGGTTATGTAAATGTGCGGGGAAGCCTTGTTTAAATCGTGCCATCACATCGCCACTGCAATAGATATGATCCAGTAGATCGTGCACGGGCAGGGTGTCGGCAAGTTGATACCACGAGGTTAATAATGACTGAGCACGCGCGAGTGTGGGAGAGTCATCCGTTGGCAATGATTGTAAGCGGCTAAACCAATTAAGTCGTTTGCCTTGCTCAAACCGAGCCAGTTTCATTAAGTCTTGTTCTGAGCATGCAAATAATGGGCTTCGTAATACACGCGCCAAAGCGAGATTATTATAAGGTGTATTAAGTGTGTTGAGCAGTGCCTGCATATCTTGTATTTCAACACTGCTTAATAACGTACCCGGTGCGCTACCTCTATAAGGAATACCAAGTTGTTGTAGGGCTAATTCATAGCGTGCTAGATGGGTGCGGCTACGAAGTAAGATCATGATGTCGCCATAGTGCGCTGGACGTTGAACACCATCATCAGTGATCACCGTATTTTCTTCGACTAATTGTTTTATCTTGTCGGCGAGTATTGCCGCTTCAAGATCGCGAGTATTATCTTTTTCTTGTCGTGGTTCATGTAAAGGGTTACGCAGTGCGGGAGATTCATCGGCTTCTTCTGCTTCAGCTGGTTTTTCAAGGCTAAGCAATGGCAGTACGTGTACCTCACCATAGTGATTTTTAAGATACGTGCTGTGTTCACTAAAATCACTGAGCTTGCCATCGGTGAATACTAAGTTCACAAAATCAATAATGGCAGGGGCTGAACGCCATGATGTGTTCAATGGTGTGCTACTGGCACCAAGGTTGTCACTTAACCATTTTCGAGCATAAGTAAATAATTGTGCATCAGCACGACGGAAGCGATAAATAGATTGTTTTGCATCACCGACTAAGAATACTGAGCGGTGTTTCTCAGCATCGGCAGCAGCAAGCTCTTCAAGTAAAGGAAGTAACAAACGCCACTGGGTTGGGTTGGTATCTTGAAATTCATCAACTAACATGTGATCGATACGTTGGTCGAGTTTGTATTGAATCCAATGTGCGTGATGAGATGCGTTGAGTAATTGACATGCTTGCCATTCAAGATCAGTAAAGTCGAGTAGACGCTGTTGTTGTTTAATCGTTTGATAATGCTCAAGGTAGCACTGGCCAACTTGATACCAAGCATTATTTATTGAGTAATTATTATGTCTTGCAAGTAGGTCCTCAATTTCCTGACAGGCAGAGCCAATCATTTTTTGTAATTCTTCTAGTCTATCCGCCTTGTCATCACCGAGTTTCTTGCGAACGGTTTTATTCGCGATATCTTTGAATAATCCATTTCCTTTATTAATCAAGATAGCTTTTATTGATGACAAGGATGCGCCGGTAAAGTTTTGTTCGGCAATGATGCAGTGAATATTGGTTTGGTGTTTTACATTGGTCTTTGTGTCATGAATGCCAATTAATTCTGCAAATTCAGATAGTTCAGGTGTTTTCTGTTGAAACCACGTATTTAGATCTGGTTTGTTATCAGGATCGATCTCAAGTTGTTTCTGCAATGCAGTTAAGGCAATAGTGACCGGTTCATCACTAGTATGGGTTAAGGCCCACCAATCGCTGCGGTTTCTTAAGAAACTATTTAATGCCTGTTGTGTTGAGTAGAGGCCATTACATTGGCTAAATAATATTTCAAGATTACTGGCAAGCGTAGAATCAGGGTTTTTAGTTGCCTGTGAAAATAAGGCATCCCATGCTTCGGTTTCCAATATGCCTGTTTTATCGATAAGTTCAAAACCCGCAGGGATGTCTGCCTCAAGTGCAAAGCGCCTTAATATTTGTTGCGAGAAGGCATGGAAGGTTGTGATGCTTACTTGTCGTGGTTGTCGCAATAAATCTTCATAGAGATTTCGAGCGCGTTCAAGTAATGCATCATTTGTTTGTATGCCAATGATATCGAGTTCTTTAATGAGTTCGTCATCTTGCATGATACTTAGATCGCGTAAGCGTTCTAATAAACGTTGCTGCATCTCGGCGGCGGCTTTACGCGTAAAGGTAATAGCTAAGATGGCATCAGGTTTTACGCCACTGAGTAATAAATGTAATAAGCGAGCAATAAGCAGCCATGTTTTTCCGCTACCGGCGGATGCGTGCACGCTGGTGCTGCTATTGGGTTGGCAGGCTTGTTGAGTGATGTTCATGGCGATACATCCCATGCGCCGTGACGACACAGGCCATTCATTTCACAATAACTACAGGTCTTACTATCACCCCATGCAGGAAGAACGTCACCGTTGTTTAATTGTGCAAACAAGTCAGTGAGACGTTGAGTATGAGATTGCATCAGATCTTGTAGTTTATCCTCTTGTAAAATGCCGCTAGTCTTCACCTTGCTATCATTTAATTCTAAATATTCTACTTGGCTAATCGTATCGCCAAGTAAAAGTGCATAGAAGGGAAGTTGTACCGCTTCACCACTCATAATATCTTTTTGCGATGGCGGTTTACCGGTTTTGTAATCAATAATGCCGACACCATCATCTGAACTATCTGTTCGGTCTAGAATTCCTTTTAAGGTGAAACTGCCGATGAGTTCATTGTTGGCTCGTTTCTCAGTATTGTTAACTTGCCATGTCTTATTGTGTTGAATTTGCCAATCGATATACATTGGGATCAATTTTTGCCAAGTTTGTAGCCAACCACGATGCTGAAAGTTATCTTCAAGGTCATGGGCGAAAATTTGTGCAGAAATATCATTAAGACACTGAATAGCAGCGGCACGATTATCTTTGTTAATCGTTGCCATGAAGGGCCCAGGAAGATATTCATCGTCTGAATGAAATGCTTGTAAACAGCGATGTACACGACTGCCATAGTCGCTTTTTTCTAATACTAGGCGAATTTCATCGGTTGCCTTCAGGTTTAGGCATCGGGCACTAAAGAATTGATAAGGGCAATTCATTAGTTGTTGGTAAGCACTAGCAGACAAATCGGTCGGTAATAAATCGATATCACAACTAATAGCGGTATGTTCTTTGACAGGCACTGGAGTAGATGCTTTATCTTCGAGGCTATACCCAGAGTACTGATTGCTTAACCACTGTTCTAATTGTTGCGGTGCTAATGTGTTTCCCCATGCAATGCTGTGATAGTGCTGTAAGCATTCCAGCCATGGGCTTGCCAAATTGGCATTGCCATCGTTATCAGAGGAATAACTTAATAATATTGTTGGTGCAGCATGCAATAAACATCGGTAACGATAGAAAAGGTTTGTTGAATATTCGGTCGATGTTGTTAATTTTAGAGAGAAACGTACCGCATCATTAAAAAAGGCGGCTTGTGAAGAGCGTCCAGGAAGGTGTTCTGCATCAGCTCCTGCGATAATAAGCGCGTCAAACTGGCAGAGTGGACTGCTATTAAGATCAAGCAGCTGAACTTGCGAAGAGCAAGTGGGCGGTACAAAATTATATCGCTCTAATGTGCGTCCTAGCCAATTTCTAAATTCAGACCAATTAATACTAAATTCTCGCTCAGAAAGAGACAAGCGCATATTATTGATTTCATCTAATACGCGTTGACCGGCTATATCTGTCGCTAGACCATCAGTTAATTGAATGTCTTGCATGCTATCGAGAAGATTATCGAGGAATACAGTTGGATTATGTTTTCCTCGTTGCAATTTCTGCAATGGTTTTGCGGCACTATCAAGTTTATCGAGTAAATTGTTTAGCGAGTCGACAATTTCTTGAGTCCATATTTCATCAATGCGATTTGCGCGTCGCTGAATTTGTTTTTTATAGCGAGAAATATTTTCTGCAATATTTTCGTGCAAGATAATATCTTGTTCAAAACGATATATAGGGTATAGCGACTGCTCTTTATTATCTGATGAGAATGCAAATGATGATTTGAGTAGATCGAGTAAGGGTAAATGATTGAAATCCTGTTCAATACATTCAAGCCAGCGTTCAAGTGCAGCAGCAGCGCTGGTTGTTGAGAGTGCCCAACCAGAATAATCTTGTAGATTGATGTCGGTGCGTTCAAGTAGCGCGCGTAACCGCCGTGCTAAGCGGCGATCTTGTGTAACTACAGCAATATTTTGTTTTCCTTCGTATAACCATTGGCGTATTTGTAGTTCGACACCAAGTGCCTCTTGTTCTGCGCTATTGGCCGCTAATATAGTTAGTTTTTCTTGTAATGGACTGTTGGGATGTTGTTCTGAAGCAGCTTTAGCACGCTTGGCAATATTAATATTGCCAAGTGTATAAATATCATCCATTACTTGCTGATAGGTATCACCTTGAAGCTTAATCTCGTTAAGGTGTTGTACATTATTGATAAGTAATTTATTGATGGCGCTACTAGGATGGTGGTTATCATCATCAAGCTTGTCACCTTGAATAATGAGGGTTGCTTTGCCTTGTTGCGCAAGGGAATCAAACCATATTTGTTCGGCGGGTATAAAATGACTGTAGCCTAATAAAAATAGTTCTTGTCCATTGGTGAGCTGATGGTTCGCAAGTTTCTCTATATAAAGTTGAGCTTGATCTATACAGCCCTCATCGGCAAGTTGCTGTTGCCAGGCCTGCCAAAGTGTATGGACTAGTTTTGCCTCATGGCTAAGTTGCATTTCAATATCTGCACTAGCCGATTCAGGTATGTTGTAGGCCTGTTTTACTTTTGCAGTAAAACTGTCGATATCGTCAGGCAATAAGACTTGTTGTTGTGATAATTCATCAAATAATTGCAGTAGATTTTCAGCAAGTAACCAAGGGCTACTTTTTCCATAAAGTTCAGGAAAGTTACGCAGGGCTTCCACCAACATGAGTTCACGCGTTGCCTTGGGGATCGTCTTAAGAGAATCGGCTGTTTGGCTATCATCAATAAAATGTGTAAGGCTTTTTATATTTGGACCGAGTACGGCGGCAAAGCCTGCACGGTTTGCTTCTCGAGTTAAAACTTCACGAAAATACGATGTTGCATGCGTATTCGACATCAAGATAGTGATGTGGGTTAAATCGGGTAACTGTTCTTTGAAGTGCGTAACTAAATATTGGCAAAGGTATTCAATTGGATCGCAATGGTATGGTAGGAGCCATACAGGAGCAGAATGGTTTTTTGATATGGAGCTCAACGTTCGAGATATTTTAATTTATCAGGGATATCAGCCCATTCATCGGCATCATCAGGAGCTGGTTTCATTTCATTAATTACCGGCCACTCTTTAGCTAATTCATCATTCAATGCGATAAATTTTTTCTGGTCTTCAGGAAGATCATCTTCTTCATAAATTGCAGTTACAGGACACTCCGGCTCGCAAAGTGCGCAATCGATACATTCTTCAGGGTCGATGACCAGAAAGTTGGGCCCCTCATGAAAGCAATCGACAGGGCAAACGTCAACACAATCTGTGTATTTACACTTAATGCAGGATTCTGTAACAACGAATGTCATAATGGTTGTTCTTGGTCATGTTATTGGCCAATTGTAACCTACCCGACTGAGCTATTCAGCGATTTTTGCGACGATTACGCAGTTTCGACCACTTTCTTTCGCTTCATATAGACATTTATCTGCATGTTTGAGTAATGTTTCTGGTTCGGTTAATCCTGTTGACTCGGCAACACCCAGACTAATACTAACGTGTTGACCGCTTTCGGAGTGTTCATGGGGTATTTTAAGTGACTCGATAGCCTTGCGAAGATGCTCTGCGACAACCGCGGCACCTTTGCTATCCGTTTCAGGCAGGATAGCGACAAATTCCTCACCACCATATCGTGCCACGGTATCAGCTGGACGGACAATTGTTTCTTTTAGTGTTTTCGCAACATCTTGAAGACATGAGTCTCCTGATTGATGACCGTAGTTGTCATTGTATGGTTTAAAGAAGTCTATATCGATCATGATAATGGATAAGGTTGTTTTATTTCGGGTAGCTCGGCGCCATTCTGTACCTAATTCTTCATCAAAGTGACGTCGATTGGCAATGCCAGTTAGTCCATCTAAGGATGATAGTTCCTGAAGTTTCCTATTTGATTCTTCTAATTGTTTTTGTGTTTCACGTAAGGCGAGGAAGGCGGCATCGCGTTCGAGTTGGACAGAATAGCTCTTTGAATGAGCGCGAATTCTGGCGCATAACTCGATTGGATCTGGCAATTTTACAAGGTAGTCGCTTGCACCATTGCTAAAAGCATCACTTTTAATCTGCGCATCTTCTTTAGAGGAAAGTACAATAATCGGTATATTTCTTGTTTCCATATTGGCTCGAAAGAAGCGTACTAATGTCATGCCATCGATATCAGGCATAACTAGATCTTGAAGAACCACGGTAGCATTAATGTCAGCAGCCATTTTTATTGCATTACTGGGATCTTCACAGTAATGAAAAACCATATCATTTTCACCTTCGAGCATACGCCGTATTCCTTCGGCGATGATAGGTTGGTCATCAACAAGTAAAACAATGCATTTATTTGCTATGCGTTGGCTACTTTGTTCGAGGACGTCTTTTATGTTGGAATCACTCATATTATTCTTCACCACAGATAATGTTTATTATTGAGTCAGCAATTTTTTCTGGGTCTAATGATTCTAATGACACACCCATTTCATCAGCTGCTTTTGGCATGCCATATACTGCACAGGTTTCTTTTGTTTGGGTTATGGTGTGGCCACCTACTTCATGAATGTCGGCAAGTCCTTGTGCACCGTCTTTACCCATTCCTGTTAAAAGGCCGGCAACAATTTGTCCTTTCCAATTTTTGGCAATACTTTCAAAGAATACGTTAACAGAAGGCTTGTAAACAAGCTCCTTAAATTTCTCACTATAGGCAAGATGCTTATTTTCATTCATTACTAAGTGTTCACTTTTCCCCGCGACCAAAACAAGACCAGCTTTGGGAAGAACATTTTTCTCAGCAATTCTCACTTTAAGTTTAGATTGTTTGTCTAGCCAGTGCGCAAAATTTTCTGTAAAAGAACTATCGACATGTTGAACTATAATAATAGGTGCAGGGAAGTCGGCAGGTAGCATGCTAAGAATAGTTGCTAATACACCAGGGCCGCCGGTGGATGCTCCGAGAACAACAATTTTATCTGATGTTCTATCATTTTTTTTATTTGTGGCAGATGATGATGTTGATTTTTTTTCACTATCAGAATCTACAAGGCTATTAATAACTTTTATTTTCTTTAAGAACGTGGCTATCTCAGTTTTACTTGTCTTCACTCCTGAAAAAGGGGTTTGAACGACATCAAGTGCACCATAGCTCATCGCTTCAAAGATCATTGCCGCATTGTCTGAAACGGATGCCGTTACAATAAGGATGGCACAAGGTGTTTCTTTCATTATGATGCGACTGGCTTCAACCCCATTTGTGTTGGGCATAATCATATCCATAAGGATAAGATCAGGAGTATCATTTTTGCATTTATTAATAGCATCAGAACCATCGATAGCGGTCCATGCAATGTCATAATTAGTCAGATTCTCAATAGCATGCTTGAGTATCGTAAGGTTAGTATCATTGTCATTTGCAATAGCTATACGCATTAATCTGCCTCACCGATTAGATCAATAACTGCATCGATAAGGCTTTCATCATGGAAACTGCCTTTAGTGAGATAATAGTCGGCACCAGCATCTAGGCCAGCAGCTCGATCTTCTTCGCGATCTTTATACGAAACGATCATGACGGGAATTTTCCTAAACTCATGATCCATTTTTAGTTTTTTAACAAACTCAATACCATTCATACGCGGCATATCAACATCGCTAATAATCAGGTCGTAAGTTCCATTGTGAACAGTGTTCCAGCCATCCATACCATCTACGGCAAGTTCAACATGATAGCCATGCGATTCAAGTAATTTCTTTTCGACTTCTCGGACAGTAATAGAGTCATCAACAACAAGGACTCGTTTTACAATATTCTCTTTGGATGATTTTGAGTTATCTTTTATCTTCGAGAGTCGCTCACCGGATAAAATTATTTCGATTGATCGAATCATGTCTTCAATATCAATGACGAGCGCGGGATTGCCATCTTCAAGCAATGTTGCGGCACTTATATCGCGAATCTTACCTAAGCGCGGATCCAGAACATGAACTGCGATATCACGTTCGCCAATGAATTTTTCAACAACAAGACCATAATGATTATTTCTGTCGCCGAGAACGATTACATATATCTCGTTATTCTGGCCTTGTTTTTTATTAACCTCGAGAACTTGGGATGCGTCAATTAATCCAATATGCTTATCATTAAGTGTGAAATATTGTTTTCCTTCGAGGGTCTTAAGATCGTCGTGTGCTAGTGTATGGATAGAGTCTATTCGTGCTAATGGGAATGCATAAGCTTGCCCGCCAATACTGACTAATAGACTACGAATCACAGAAAGGGTAAGCGGCAGCAGTAATTGAATATTAATGCCTTTACCTTGAACCGAGGAGGTACGTATTTTTCCTCGCATCTCCTGAATGGTGCTATGCACTACATCGAGTCCTACGCCACGTCCTGATATTTCTGTAATGTCATTGCGAGTACTAAAACCAGGCAGGTATAGAAAATCGAGCAATTCAGCATCACTTAGACTATTGATCATTGCCTTATTTGATAGTTTTTTGTCAAGTATCCGTTTGCGCAACACCTTCATGTCAACACCACGACCATCATCTGATATCGATATGGAAAGCATTCCCATGTTATGGGATGCCTCAACTTTTATTGTTGCGGTTTCGGGTTTTCCATTAGCGATTCGTTCTTCAGTGGTTTCAATGCCATGATCAATGGCATTTCGTAATATGTGGTTAAGTGGCGCTTCAATCCGAGAGAGAATTTCTCTATCAACTTGTGTATTTTCTCCAATAATCTTTAAATCGACGCTTTTCCCCAGTGACCTTGCAATGTCGCGAATCATTCGGTCAAAACCGTGCGTACAATCAGAGAAGGGACGCATTCTTGTTTGTAGCACTTCTAAATTTAATCTACCAGATAATCCTGTGATGCGACGATCGTAATCATCGAGTTCACTCAATCGGCTACCAAGATAGCTTCGGGCATCATTGGCCCGTTTTTGTATATCACCAAATAATTCAATTACATGTTCTGCCGCATTTGTTTCATCCAGATGATTTCTAAGATTATCAAGTGCATTAATTATTTCTGATTGGCGACGCTTATATATGAGCATGGAGTCGGCATGCGAACGAACCCAACGTGACTCTAGAACACTTTCACCAGCTAGCCCAACTAACTTATTTAAACGCTGAGTGCTTATTTTTATGGAGTGTTCATTTAAGGGTGGAGTTTCGTTTACTTGTGGTGGTTTAGCCGGTGCCGCTGCTTCGGTAGGTGTTTCAGGCTTGGTTTCATCAGGATATGAAATTAACTCTTTTAGAACTTTAGATAGCTTGACCAGATCTTCGTTATCGTTGTCAGATACTGAACTTCTTATGGCAGCGCTAAGTGCATTGAGTGCAGTAGATATATCTGCTTCAGCAGATAAATCTATATCAGCACCACTTTCTTTTGTGTTTTTTATGAGATCTTCAATCAATGCGCAGAATTCGCTAATAATATTCGCGCCACATAATTTGGCGCCACCACGTATTGTGTGAAGATTATTTAAGATGGAATCAATATCTTTATCGCTTGGTTTTGAATTAAAACAAAGTTCCAGTGTTTTATTTATCTTTGCATAGATATTGATGGCGTCAGCTTTAAATAGAGCTAGCATAGGATCATCACTATCATCGGCCTTGTTGGATGTCGATGTGCCCGTGGTTTCAGTAGAAAGTTGGCCTAATTTAATTTTTTCCAGATTATCAGTTAGTTCTTCTATTTCGCTGTCCGTCAGGCCTGTGTCTTGACCTTCTGCAATGGCGCTAATTGCATCGATCCCTTTTAACAGCACATCAACACATGTAGCAGAAAGCTTTATAGTGTTGGCTTGCGCAGCAACGAAACAGTCTTCCATTATATGGGCGATGCTAACAACGACATCAACACCTACCATTCGTGCGGCACCTTTAATTGAATGTGCTGCACGCATTAGTTTTTCTGACGATGCGGTTGTATCGGTGGCTTTTTCAAAATCAAGCAGGCCAGAAGTAAGATCTTTTGCATGCATCTCGACTTCTTGCTTAAATAAATTATGCATTGCTGGGTCAGCAGATGGATCATATGAAGAATTACTCATCTTAGATTCCCTGCAATTTCGGCTAACAATGCAACATGGTCAATACAGCCGATATTTTTATCATTAACAATAGTTACACCATCAATAAGGTTGGTTGTGGAATTCCTAATGGTGTCAGGCGCAGTAGCTAATTTCTCTTTTTCATAGTGAACAATTCCATCTATTTCAGATACAGGGAAGACTATATAGCCATTATCTTCTCGTATTGTAATGAGCCTGTTAATGGAATGTTCGTCATCAATAAAATCATCATCTGGTTTTTCTACGCCGAGCAAATTACCTAGCGACATACAGATAACAAGTTCACCACGAATATTAACCATGCCACGTATCTTTTTATTATGATTATGTGGAATGTCATAGATGTTTTTTAATAAAGTTATTTCATTAATGATACTGACCGGCAAGGACAACCATTCGCTACCGAGTCTAAATACAACAGCAGATTGAAGGTTCTTACTTTTTAATTTCTTGCCGGAGGCAAGAATGTCAGCCCAATCATCACCATATCCTTCCGGTGATTCTCTATTTAATAGTGAACGGCCTGCATTTGAATAAATATCACAGTTATAGCAATGAATAACATTATCAAGTTTTTCACAGCGATTATCACCATTAGACCAGACGCCTATCTTATTCCAGCAATCATTAATTTTAAGTGTGTCGGTCATTATGCTGTTCGTCTTTCTTTAACGCGTTGAGCGCGGTTTTTATATTTTATAGCATCATCATGGTTGCCCGATTGCTCGGCCAGTAATGATAAATGGATTAATGCTTCAAGATTGTTAGGGTCAAGATAAATTGCTTTATTCAGAAATTCGTTTGCTTTATCTGTTGAGCCTTGTGTGTCATAAATAACACCGGAAAGGTAATAAGCTCTTGATGAGCTGCGATTTTCAGATAAGTAATTATTGCAGGCACTCATCGCACCATCAAGATCCCCTTTGTTCGCTAGCCTAAATGCGACATCGAGCTGCCCATCGGGTGAGATGCTTTTGACAATACGTTCTTTTTTATCAGTTTCTCTTGATGCAGAAAAGGGGCGAGGGATATTTTTCTTATGTTCTTGCCTAGAGTTCTGAATTAATAAATCAGTAGTGCGTTTTTTATGTTCTTCGGCAAGTGGCTTATCAAGGTTGCTTGATTTTACGTAAATGTAGAACTTTGAGCCTACTGCGGATACAAAACGATCATTTGCGTGTTGAATTGTTTCAGCATGACCTAGAACGAGCATTCCTTCTGGTTGCAAAAGTTTATCTAAGCGCGAGAACATGGTGCTTTGAGTGTCTTCGTCAAAGTAAATAAGTAAGTTTCGGCAGAAAATAATGTCGTATGATTTGCACTCTAAAGAAAATGTGTCGTTTAGCACGTTCTCACAATGAAAATTAACTTTTTCTTTGATATCACTTGTAAGACTAAATAGGCCGTTATTTTTTTTGAAGTATTTGTCAACGAATCTTAAGTCATTACTTCGAAAAGAGTTTTTTCTATACTGTGCAATATTTGCTTTATCAATGTTCTTTACAGCGATATCAACGGCATCAATTGAATATCTTGATTTATGGATATCATTATCCACTAGCATCATTGCAATAGAGTAGGGTTCTTCACCTGTTGAACATGGAATGCTGAGTATATTTATCTTTTTTGAAGGCGGTTGCTCTTGAAAGTAATTCAAGATGTATTCATAGGGTTGGTTTTCTCTGAAAAACCAAGTTTCTGGGATAATTACTTCTTCAATAAGCTCGTCGATTTCAGTTGGGCTCGTAATGATGAGTGACAGATATTTTTCCGAGTTGGTAATATTGCAGGCACGCATTCTACGGTCAATTGCACTTGATACTGTTACCATACCAACGGTAGGCGCATGTAGGCCCATAGCGTCTTTTAGTTTTTCTGCAATTAGTTCGCGTGACATGATGTGTTAGCCCGCAGCCTCAGATTCTTTAGGGAACAAGCAATCCCGAATGTCGTCGGTTAATAATTGTTCAGGATTAATAAGTTGTAAAAATCGATTGTTATATTCTGTTATTTTTCCTAAAAAATCATTCCCGTTAATTTTTATTCCAGATTCTTTAAATTCAGATTCATCAACTCGAATTGTTTCGGTAACACTTCCGGCTTTGATACCAAGGGTATGATTATTATAATTAACAATAATGATACGAGTTGTTAGTGTATCGACAACGTCGTGTTGTGCGCATAAAAGGTTAATGTCGACAACGGGAACAGATGTGCCATGGTAGTTAAGAAGCCCACAGACACCATGTGAACTGCCAGGTATCGTTTTAAGTCGCACTAAGGGTGTGACTTCTATTACATGGCATGTATCAATGACATATGTCTCATTATCAATATTGAAACCGAGCAACAACATCTGTTTATCTCATTTTTACAGTGAATAGTGATACGCCATTTTGAAGAGCGCTGGCGGCATTTTTTAGCGTGTCGATGGAAAGAGTGGATTGTCTTAGTGACTCAACCGTTTGCTGGGTTGCATCATTCAATTGCACCATGCCATCAGATATTTGTTGCGCACCGTGAGACTGTGATTGCATACCTTCGTTAACAGCCTCGAAACGAGGTGTGAGTGTTTGAACTTGTTCAATAATATGAGCAAGCTTTCCACCAATATCACGCACTTCATCAACCCCACGGGTGACTTCTTCTGAGAATTTATCCATTCCCATTACGCCGGCAGAAACAGCCGATTGCATCTCTTTCACCATTTGCTCGATATCCCACGTGGCAACGGCAGTTTGATCGGCAAGGCGACGTATTTCAGTTGCGACCACAGCAAAACCCAATCCATACTCACCGGCTTTCTCTGCTTCAATGGCGGCATTCAGAGAGAGTAGGTTGGTTTGATCGGCCACCTTGGTAATGGTGGTGACAACCGTATTAATATTGGCTGCTTTTTCACTCAGTACCGCGAGTTTGGAAGTAATTGATGCGGTTGCATTATTCATCTGCATCATGGTGTTTTCCATATTGACGAGTGCTTCTTGCCCATCATTCGCTGAGTCAGTGGTTTTTTCTGCAACATCAGCAACTTCATGCATGGTTGATGCTAACTCACGTGTCGTTGCCGATATTTGTGTTGCTGTTGCCATGATTTGATTGGTTGCCGCGGCTTGTTCAGTCACCGTGGCTTCTTGTTCTTTAGCCGTAGCTGCAATTTCGGTAGTAGAGCTTGTGACTTGAATGCCGGATTGTTGTACTTGAGAAACTAATTTATTAAGGCTGTCGATCATCGACTGAATACCCGATGCGAGTTGATCGATACCTTCTTCACCATCGAAGTTTATTAATTGGCCAGTTAAATCACCATTAGCTGCCTGGGATACAACATCGTTAATGAGTTGTATCTTTTCTTTGAGTTGACTAGTGCTGGTGACTTGTTGCTCAGCTATTTCTGCTAACGTATCTGTCATGATCGCGAGGGTTTTTTCTACTCGTTCTATTTCATCGTCAGATGATTCAAGCTTAATGTTGTTATCAGCATCTCCGGACATAATTGCCATCACGTCATTTATTCTTACGATGCCATTATCAACAGCAGTTGTCATCGGTTTAATGATTTGTGTTGTTAGTAACCAGATCATGATGACAATAGCCGCAATAGCAATAATGAGTAATGTAACAACAACAACAATGGTGTTACCTGTATTAGAAGATAATCCTTCTGCATATTCATTACTTTGATTGCGAGTTTCTTTTACCAGTACATCAAGATTAATATTAATCATATTAACCAAATCGCCAATTTCAGTTTTTATTAACCAAGCATCTTGACGCCATTCATCACTAAGGTGTTTGTCTCTAACATTAGACAGGTGCTCTCTAAAGAGAAGAGAACTTTCTTTTATAATCAAGAAAGAATCTTCTTGCTCGAAAGTTAATTTGTCGCTAAACCCATCGTTTACTCTGTTAAGTACTACTGCAAAATACTCTAGTTGGTCGTCAAGTATAAGAAGGTTGGTTTTTGAACGGAAGCCAAGGAATGCGCGCATTTCACTCATTACCCGTGACCAGGTGTAGCGCAAATCTTGCATAGAATTTAGAATTTCTATTCTAGGATTATCTTCGTATTCGTCGATTTCAGAGTTAAAAGCCAGTTCAATGTTGGAGAGAAGTTTTTGGCTCAATGGATTAATGTATTTTGCAGAATAACTCGCAGCCGGGTAATTTTTTTCAAAGCTTTCAGTGACGCTGAAAATTTTGTCTTGTGATTCTATTAATTTTTTTACACTTTTTTGAATTTCGGTAATCGCTTTAATTGAAACTGGGTTTGTTGTGATTTGTGAATTCCCCGACAGGGCAGTCAGATATATTTCAGAAATACGGATTTGCTCTAAATAGCTTTCTTTGCGTTGCTCATCCTTGCTGAGCATATAGAAACCGAGTTCAGTGATTGCTTTTTGTAGATCTTTCGATAGTTTTAGTGAGGTAATGGTCGCGGGCTGAAGATCATTTGTTAGCGTTTTTATTTGGCTTTGCGCTTGTAGTAAGTTAATAAGCACGACAATGACGACAATACCCATAATGCCTAATAGGGTGGCAAAACCGGCATACATTTTCTTCTTTGTAGACAAGCTGAGAAGATTTTTAAATTGTTTGATTATATTCATGTGTTATTTGACCCTAAATTTTGACGCGCTTTCTTGTAAGGTAGATGCAGCACCTTTTAGTGAATCGATAGATATGTTGGATTGCCGTAGTGAGTCAACCGTTTGTTGGGTTGAATCATTCAATTGCACCATGCCATCAGATATTTGTTGCGCACCGTGAGACTGTGATTGCATACCTTCGTTAACAGCCTCGAAACGAGGTGTGAGTGTTTGAACTTGTTCAATAATATGAGCAAGCTTTCCGCCAATATCACGCACTTCATCAACCCCACGGGTAACTTCTTCTGAGAATTTATCCATTCCCATTACGCCGGCAGAAACAGCCGATTGCATCTCTTTCACCATTTGCTCGATATCCCACGTGGCAACGGCAGTTTGATCGGCAAGGCGACGTATTTCAGTTGCGACCACAGCAAAACCCAATCCATACTCACCGGCTTTCTCGGCTTCAATGGCGGCATTCAGAGAGAGTAGGTTAGTTTGATCGGCCACCTTGGTAATGGTGGTGACAACCGTATTAATATTGGCTGCTTTTTCACTCAGTACCGCGAGTTTGGAAGTAATCGATGCGGTTGCATTGTTCATCTGCATCATGGTGTTTTCCATATTGACGAGTGCTTCTTGCCCATCATTCGCTGAGTCAGTGGTTTTTTCTGCAACATCAGCAACTTCATGCATGGTTGATGCTAACTCATGTGTCGTTGCCGATATTTGTGTTGCTGTTGCCATGATTTGATTGGTTGCCGCGGCTTGTTCAGTCACCGTGGCTTCTTGTTCTTTTGCGGAGGAAGAAATCTCGGTAATTGAACTGGTCACTTGAATGCCGGATTGTTGTACTTGAGAAACTAATTTATTAAGGCTGTCGATCATCGACTGAATACCCGATGCGAGTTGGTCTATACCTTGAGTACCAGAAAAACTCATAACCTCGGCATTGAGATCGCCAGCACCTACCTTTTGTACTGTGTCATGTAGTAATTCAATTTTTTCTTCAAGATCTTCTTTGCTGATCTTTTCATTGTAAAGCCTATCGACCACTTCATCAGCCATCTTATTGAATGCAGTGCCTAGTTCACCTATTTCATCATCATGCTGCACATTCGTTCTGGCCATGGTGTCACCAGCGTGCATTTTATGCACCGTATCAAGCAGTGCATTGAGCGGCTTGAATGAATAAAATATGTAATACGATAAAACCACGACGCAAAGAATGATGACGATGCTGACACAGATATAGACTAGCCACTGTGTATTTCTTTCAGAAAGGTAACTTTCAGTTATATCTCGTGCTGTAACAAGGTGAGAAATAGGTTTGTTAGTTTTATCAGTGACGGCTTGGATGGCGACTGAGTAATATTGTTTATCGACTTTGTAACGAGATACCGAGGTTTCACCAAGTGCTGGCAATGTCGGCGATAATTTTTCATATAGTTCTGAATGAGTACTGTGTAATAGTTTTCCATCGGCAGAGGCAATGAAAGCGTCAAGTTTATTTTCATCTGCGAAAGTTTTTATTGCGGTCTGAATACCTTGAATAAATACGCTGGTGCCAACAAATTCACCGTTAGAAAAAAGCGGGAGGGCAACGACACTCTTTAATGTACCATTTTTGCTTATTTGAATATCTTTACGTTGTTTCTTTTCAGCTAATGTTTTTTGTACAATAGGCAACTGACTCTTTCCGCTACTATCATTAGAGCAATATATAATTTTTCCTGTTTCATCAGTTATTTGTAGATGCTGAAGAATGTTTGCCGCTTGTAGACGAACTAATGTCTGTTCAGCATATTCTTCGGTGCGCTCATCGTCACCTTCTGCCAAGGCACGTGGGATTCGTTGTTGCCTACGTAGACTATTAACACCAACCTGAAGTTTGTTGAATTGAGAATTAATGATTCGTTGCCATAAGATATCTTGGCTGGTGATTTTTTCATTGTTAAAGCGATTTTCTGTCGCGGCGGAAGAAATTTTGTTTGCGATCCCCATTGCAACGGCAATCATCAACATGCCTAGTAGTGCGATAGCGGCAAACTTATAACGGAGAGGTAATTTATTAAGTGACTGTATTTTCAAAATATACCCTTTTCTTCACGTATGGAAGTGAGGCCAAATTGGCATTCACTTTTTGTATCGGCAAGAAGGGGTATAAACTTAAGGGGAATTAGGTAAGATTTAGTAATAAAACTAGATAGATAGTGCCGTTATTGCAGGTAAAGGTTAATTTTCTTTTTTACTGAGTAACGACTTTAGATGATATAGCGCTTCTAGGGCTTGTTTAGGGCTGAGTTCGTCAGGATTTATGTCAGTAAGCTCTTGTTCTAATTTGTTTTTTTCTATTTTCTGCGGGGTATTATGCTTAATCGTAGGCGTATTTTCTAAGCGCTGTAGATGTTCTTGAGCTGCGTTGAGTACGTCGGCTGGTAAACCAGCCAATGCGGCGACTTGTAGACCATAGCTTTGGCTCGCCGCACCCTCATGAATTTCATGTAAGAAAACAATACCTTGCGCATGTTCAGCGGCAGAAAAATGGATGTTCGTCATGCCGGAATGTTGCTCAGCGAGCTCGGTTAGCTCAAAGTAATGGGTAGCAAACAGGGTATAGGGGCCATCATTAGCTGCGAGGCGCTCAGCACAAGCCCAAGCCAGCGCTAACCCATCGTAAGTACTTGTTCCTCTTCCAATTTCATCCATTAACACGAGGCTATGGGCTGTTGCATTATGGAGTATATTGGCCGTTTCGGTCATTTCGACCATAAAGGTAGAACGGCCACCCGCGAGATCGTCTGAGGCGCCTATACGGGTAAAAATGCGGTCAATTGTGCCTATCTTCGCCGAAGTGGCTGGGATATGGCTACCTATGTGGGCAAGTATCAAGATCAGGGCCAACTGGCGCATATAGGTGGATTTACCGCCCATATTGGGGCCAGTAATGATCAAACTGCGCCGCTGTCGATCCAGCAGTAGATCGTTGGCGATGAAATTGTCATCAATTGCTCGTTCCACAACAATATGCCGACCACCGCGAATATCAATTTGATCATCACTGGTGAGTTCAGCGGCACAGAAGTTTAGGTTATCGGCACGCTCGGCAAGATTTTGTAGCACGTCTAGGGTGGCGACAGAGTGAACGGTTGTTTGTAGGGTTTCGAGTTCTTCAGCAATGCGATCTAATAATTTGGCATAAAGCATTTTCTCGCGTGCCAGTGATCGTTCACGACTACTGAGCACTTCATCTTCAAAGGCCTTTAATTCTGGGATGATATAACGCTCACTTGCCTTGAGCGTTTGGCGACGCTGGTAATCGGCAGGTACTTTGTCGGCATGGCCGCGACCCAATTCAATAAAATAACCGTGCACACGGTTGTAACCGACTTTGAGTGTGGCAATGCCGGTGCGCTTTTGTTCGCGTGCTTCAAGATCTAATAGATATTGTTCGGCGTCGTCACGGATATGGCGTAGCGCATCAAGTTCTTTGTCGTAACCATCACACAACACACCACCATCACGTAAAACAACGGGCGGTGTTTCAACAATGGCCTTGCTGAGTAATTTTTGGCAAGCGGTGTGTGGATTAATATCAGCGTGAATTTCTTTTAATAAACCAGAGGTACTGGCAAGGCTTTTTTTCAATGCAGGCAGTAAACCTAAACTATCTCGTAAAATAGAAAGGTCACGAGGTCGTGCTGTGCGTAATGCAATACGCGCAAGAATACGTTGGCAATCACCAAAGCCGCGTAAGGTATCAGCAAAATCACTATAACTAGTGTTATTACGCAAAGTACTTACGGCAGAGTAACGTTGATTTAAAATATCATGATCGCGCAGTGGACGGTTCAACCAACTTTGCATTAAGCGGCTACCCATTGCCGTTGCGGTTTTATCCATTAAATCACGTAGTGTATGTTCTTCACCGCCTGAAAGATTGGTATCAATTTCAAGATTACGTCGCGTGGTGGCATCAAGCAGAATACTGTCGTGCAGTGATTCAGTTTGTAGCGCACGAATATGCGGTAACTGAGTACGTTGTGTATTACGCACGTATTGAAGTAACGCGCCGGCAGCACAAATGCCGAGTTTAAGCTCTTCGCAACCGAAGCCATGTAAATCATTGGTTGAAAATTGTTCGCATAATTGACGGTGCGCCGTGCTGTATTCAAAATACCAAGGGGCCAGAGGTTGATGTGATTGATGTATTTGTAGTGATGATGCGGTATCTAATGTTGAAGTGTTTTCTTCTATTAATACTTCAGCCGCTTGCAAGCGTTGTAACTCACTTGCTAATTCGGTTTCGTTTGCAAGTTCGCTGATACAAAAACGACCACTGCTCATATCGAGTGAAGCGAGACCGAAGCATTGCTTGTCACCTTTACCTTGGCGATGCACAGCAACCAGTAAAATATTTTGTCGGTCATCAAGTAAAGCTGCTTCGGTAACCGTACCCGGTGTAATAATCCGCATAACTTTACGTTCAACGGGGCCTTTGCTAGTTGCGGGATCGCCAATTTGCTCACAAATCGCGATGGACTCACCGAGTTTAACTAAACGAGCCAGATAATTGTCGGCAGCGTGGTACGGCACGCCCGCCATAGGAATAGGATCACCATTGGCTTTGCCACGGTGGGTCAGCGTGATATCGAGTAATTGCGAGGCGCGTTGAGCGTCGCTGAAAAATAACTCGTAAAAATCACCCATACGATAGAACAGCAAAGTATCAGGATGTTCTGCTTTAATGGCCAAATATTGGCGCATCATTGGCGTGTGAGTTTCAAATTGTGGTGGTGATTTGCTCATGCGTTATCGTTTTTTTGTTCACCGTAGTATCAATCATCTGCATTTATCTATCCAGTATGCGATACTATTTATTATGGATAAGGAATTGTACCAACTTGCAGAGCAAGTCGCTGCGAAATTAGTCGAAACCGGTGATCGGTTGGGAACGGCTGAGTCTTGTACAGGTGGCTGGGTTGCTAAGTGCCTGACAGACATACCCGGAAGCTCGGGCTGGTTTGAGCGTGGTTATGTCGTTTATAACGGACTAGCTAAGCAGCAAATGCTCGGTGTACCCGCGGCGACTATTGAAGAGAATGGCGAAGTCAGTGAGGCGGTGGTTCGTTCTTTAGCAGAAGGCGTACTTGCTAATAGTAATGCCAGTATCAGTTTATCGATCAGTGGTATTGCTGGCCCAGGTGGTGGCTCAGCTGAAAAGCCAGTCGGTACAGTTTGGTTTGCCTGGTCGCATGCCGATAAAGTTGCGGGTGTTGTACGTGGTGTAAAAACAACTGCTGAGACGCAATGTTTCAGTGGTGATCGTGAGGCAGTTCGTAGGCAGGCAGTGATACATGTAATGCAAGGTGTATTAAATATTTTATAAAAATGCCCAACCCGCAAAGGGTTCAATTTCATCTCTATTCATTAAGATCAATTGATAAGCATTCGGGTTTAAAGAATGATCAATTGTCGTATCAACT
Organism: Sulfuriflexus sp.; assembly: GCA_023134145.1. Taxonomy (GTDB): domain Bacteria; phylum Pseudomonadota; class Gammaproteobacteria; order AKS1; family AKS1; genus Sulfuriflexus. The sequence continues at coordinate 245,971 of JAGLUW010000010.1, forward strand.
GAAAGTCTATGCAAACTATAACCAACCAGCGCGCGACGAATATCTAATTCAATGACATCATTTTTTACATCATAATCAATTAACAAACTACACCGTTTTGCTTTTGATAATTTTGGATGCGGTGAGAGTTTCACTGTAATCGCTTCGGTCCAATCATCGTCATACATTGGACTGGATTCTGCTGCGACATCAAGTAATTCAGATTCAATAAAGCGCGATAAAACAAAATCACGAAATTCATAACTGTGTTGACAGTACGCACGTACATGCCAGCGCAAACCTGTGTTTACTAATGCATGGGGCTCAATCAATCTATCTTGAATATCTTCGCGTTCAGAAAGTGATTTATAGCTTGCGCGTAATTGCTTGCCTTGTTTCAGCGCGCGCACAATCGGTGCGAGTACTTCTTTACTGGGGAGACGTATCGGCAAGGGCAGGGACTCGACAGGGATACTATATATAGCAAGCTCTTCAATAGGTTCGGCGACCACGGCCAAATTATTGGCAATCATTGGTAAAACGACATTTGGCGATAGATCGGCAAACATAGCCTGAAAATTGTCAGTAGGAACGAATCCAAACACCTGATGACGGTAAATAAGGTTATCTGGTGCCAGTTCACTGTACAGCTTGAGGTCTTTGGTCGCAGCGGGATCGGAGATGCCAAAGCTCTTGGCAACGTCACTGCGTGTTACCACACCGGTATAAAACGCCATAATTTCAATGTATTGCAGGCGTTGACGGGTGTTTCGTTTGATATCTGATGCTGTTTTAAATGTTGGACTCATGATGCCACTTTATTGAAAAATAGGTACTGATACAAATTATAGGGCCACATCGAATAAAATATACCACTAAGTATAAAATATGCACATGATAAAAAGTATTGACATTGATTTGTGTATATCATATTCTCGTTTCATCAGCTGATGTTGAGACAGTAAAACAGCACAGCAATACGTAAACATACTAATAACGAGACACACTGGAGAAGCACCATGGCGAAAGAAGATCAAAAGAGCAAAGCACTTGCAGCTGCATTAGGGCAAATCGAGAAACAGTTTGGTAAAGGCTCGGTAATGCGCTTGGGTGAAGAAGGTATCAATAATGATATCGACGTTGTTTCAACAGGGTCAATTGGTTTGGATTTAGCGCTGGGCATAGGTGGCTTACCCAAAGGCCGTGTTATTGAAATCTACGGCCCTGAATCTTCAGGTAAAACGACCATGACCTTGCATGTAATTGCTGAAGCGCAAAAAGCCGGTGGTACCTGTGCTTTTGTTGATGCCGAGCATGCCTTAGATCCTGCTTATGCTGAAAAACTCGGTGTGAATATTGATGATTTGCTGGTATCTCAGCCAGACACAGGTGAGCAGGCACTAGAAATTACCGATATGTTAGTTCGTTCAGGTGCGGTTGATGTTTTGGTTATCGATTCAGTAGCCGCATTAACACCAAAGGCTGAAATTGAAGGCGATATGGGTGATTCACACATGGGGCTTCAAGCTCGTTTGATGTCACAGGCACTGCGTAAGCTCACCGCTAATATTAAACGTTCAAATACCATGGTGATCTTCATTAACCAACTGCGTATGAAGATTGGTGTGATGTTTGGTAACCCAGAAACAACCACCGGTGGTAATGCACTGAAGTTCTATGCCTCGGTACGTTTGGATATTCGCCGTATTGGTGCGATTAAGAAAGGTGATGAAATCCTCGGTAATGAAACACGCGTGAAAGTGGTCAAGAACAAAGTTGCGCCACCATTCAAACAAGTTATTTTCGATATTCTCTATGGTGAAGGTGTTTCTCATGAAGGTGAGTTGATTGATATTGGCGTGAAAGAAGAAATCGTCGACAAAGCCGGTGCGTGGTATAGCTATAAAGGTGAGCGTATTGGTCAAGGTAAAGACAAGGTGCGTAATTTCCTTAAAGAGCATCCAGAAATTGCGGCAGATATTGAAGAGCAAATCCGTACTAAGTTACTGCCGAAAAAGGGCGCAGCGGAGAAGCCAGCCGAGGTTGATGCAGATGACGAGCCTGAAGAGGCAATTGCTTAAAAAATAAGCACAAAGGGGCGCGCAAGCGCCCCTATTGCTTTATGTGTCCGTCGAGAAAGGCTAAACTACGCCGCTGTTATTGAGTGGAATGTCAGACTGGCCTCATTTTGTTGTATAGCCTATGTTAGCTAAAACATATCAGTCAGCCATGAACATGCTCGCCCGGCGCGAGCATTCTGTTTTTGAGCTGACTCGCAAGCTACAACAAAAAGACTTCCCTCACGAAATGGTTAACGAAGTAATCGAGCGTTTAGTCGCCGATAACTTACTGAGCGATGAACACTATGCAGAAGCTTATGTTCGTATACGCAGTGCACGTGGTTTTGGTTTACAGCGTATTCGCCTTGAAATGAAAGAACGTGGCGTTACTAGTGAGTTGATTAGTGATGCAATAGAACAAAGCGACGTTGATTGGTTCACATTAGCCAGCGACGTCAGAGATAAAAAGTTTGGTGAGCAAACTCCGCAAGAAGTTGCATTGCGTGCCAAACAAATAAAATTTTTGCAGTACCGAGGTTTTTCGCACGCACAAATAAATGCAGCAGTAACAGGTTTGGAAGATTAGCACTATGATGAGTACCAATGAAATTCGACAACTTTTCCTCGACTACTTTCATGACAAAGGTCATAAGGTGGTTGCGAGTAGCTCGCTTGTGCCCGGCAATGATCCGACCCTGTTATTTACCAATGCTGGCATGGTGCCATTTAAAGAAACTTTTCTTGGCCAAGAAAAGCGTAGTTACAACCGCGCAACCAGCGTGCAGCGCTGTGTACGTGCTGGTGGCAAACATAATGATTTAGAAAACGTCGGTTATACCGCGCGTCATCATACTTTCTTTGAAATGTTAGGTAATTTTAGTTTTGGTGATTACTTTAAAGAAGACGCCATTAAATACGCGTGGGAATTCTTAACTGAAGTTGTAAAACTGCCAGAAGAAAAACTTTGGATCACCGTTTATGAAGACGATGATGAAGCCGCGGATATTTGGCTAAAAGAAATTGGTGTTAGTGCAGATCGGATTACTCGTATTGGTGATAAGCCAGGTGGAAAAGATCACGAGAGTGATAATTTCTGGTCAATGGGCGACACAGGGCCTTGTGGTCCATGTACTGAAATATTTTATGATCACGGTGAAGAGATTGCCGGTGGCCCACCGGGAACACCAGAAGAAGATGGTGATCGTTATATTGAGATCTGGAATTTGGTCTTTATGCAATACGACCGAGACCAAGAGGGCACATTAAATCCTCTGCCTGCACCATCAGTCGATACCGGTATGGGTCTAGAACGTCTTGCCGCTATTTTGCAAGATGGCCATGAAAATTATGATATCGATTTGTTTCAAAATTTAATTAAAGCAGTTGCCAAACTAGTTGGTACCGATGATTTAAAACAAGCCTCACTACGAGTCATTGCTGATCATATTCGTGCCTGTAGTTTTCTGATTGTTGATGAAGTGATTCCATCGAATGAAGGCCGAGGTTATGTACTGCGCCGCATTATTCGCCGCGCTATTCGTCATGGTTACAAACTCGGTATTAAAGACACCTTCTTTTATAAGTTGGTTGAACCGTTATGCAAGGAAATGGGCGAAGCCTATCCCGAGCTACTAAAAGCACAAGCGCAAGTAGAACGTATTCTTAAAACAGAAGAAGAGCGTTTTGCGGAAACATTAGATCAGGGTATGAAGATCCTTGAACAAGAAATAAAAATGGGTATTGGGAAATATTCTATTTCACAAAGTGGTAGTGGCGTGAAAGGTGAGAATGAAGTGCTTACGGATAAGCCCGAGTTTTCAGGTGAAGTCGCATTTAAGCTCTATGATACTTACGGATTTCCTTTGGATTTAACCAAAGATGTTTTACGCGAGAAAGGTTTAGAGTTAGATGAAGCTGGTTTTGATGCTGCTATGGAAGCGCAACGTACACGCGCACGTGCAGCAAGTAAATTTGATGGGGCTGAGTTAATGGCTCAAGTTATGAATAATGTGCCAACTCAGTTTACAGGATATGAACATCTTTCTGATGACTCAAGAATTTCTGCCTTGCTTCAACGGCAGTATCATGAGGATAAATTATTAGGTATCCATGACGTGCCTGTTCTAGAGAAAGATGATGAGGGTGTAATAGTTTTAGATAAATCACCATTTTATTCTGAGTCAGGTGGACAGGTTGGTGATACGGGGTTCATAGAAACAGATAGCGGTAAATTCGAGGTAAATAATACACAAAAACAAGGTGAAACAGTTTTACATTTCGGTAAGGTTGTTCGTGGTTCATTTAACCCAAGTGTAAATGCGAAAGCTGAAGTTGATGAGGTCGCTCGTAAAGCAACTGAATTAAATCATTCAGCAACACATTTAATGCACGCGGCATTACGAAAAGTATTAGGCGATCATGTATCGCAAAAGGGTTCACTTGTTGACCCTGAACGTCTGCGTTTTGACTTCGCTCACTTTGAACCTGTGACATCAGAACAATTAACTGAAATTGAAAACATTGTGAACCAACACATTCGTGCCAATCATGAAGTGGTTACAAAACTCATGGCGATAGATGATGCACGTGAGTCGGGGGCAATGGCATTGTTCGGCGAAAAATATGACGATGAAGTCCGTGTCTTAAGCATGAGTGAGTTCTCGGTTGAATTATGTGGTGGCACACACGTTAAGCGTACGGGTGATATTGGTTTATTTAAAATCACCAATGAAACCGGTACGGCCGCAGGTGTGCGTCGTATTGAAGCAGTAACAGGCCAAGCTGCGATACAAAGAATTACTGACGATGAAGCACGACTTGATAGTCTTGCTAAATTAGTGAAAGGCAGTCGTGACGATGTAACCGACAAGGTCACACAGTTACTTGAACGCCAACGTAAACTAGAAAAAGAACTCGAACAATTAAAGGGCAAGTTGGCAAGTTCAGCGGGCAGTGATTTAGCGAGTCAGGCAGAAGATGTTGCTGGTATTAAAGTGCTTGCTGCGCGTCTTGATGGTGCTGATGTGAAGTCACTGCGAGATACGGTTGATCAGTTAAAGAATAAACTGGGTACGGCAGCGATTGTGCTGAGCTCAGTTGATGGCGACAAGATAACCTTGATTGCTGGCGTGAGTAAGGATGCAACAGATCGGATTAAGGCGGGAGACTTGGTCAACTGTGTTGCTCAGCAAGTGGGAGGCAAAGGTGGTGGTCGCCCCGATATGGCTCAGGCCGGTGGTAATGATCCTGCGGCTTTAGATGGTGCGCTTGCGAGTGTGGTCGCTTGGGTTACTGAAACTGTTAATAAATAAGCAGTTTTTCCTTTAAATTCAGTCTGAATTAGTGTTTAATCCCGCCTTTTGTTGCGGAGCTTCTGGTGAGGCTCGGTAGTCGTAGGCTAAATGGATCGATATGGCGTTAATAGTCCAAAAATTTGGTGGCACATCAGTTGGTACGGTTGAACGTATTAATGCGGTGGCCGATCGTGTTGCTGCTGAGCGTAAAGCTGGTAATGACATGATTATTGTCGTCTCCGCAATGAGCGGTGAGACTAATCGATTGCTTGGCTTAGCTAGCGAGATTAGTGATCGTCCTGTTGCCCGTGAAATGGACGTGCTGCTTTCAACTGGCGAACAAGTCACTATCGCGCTATTAAGTATGGCTTTAGAAGCGCGTGACTGTCCGGCACGTTCATATACTGGTAGCCAAGTTCGTATTCTGACTGACAGCGTGCATAACAAAGCACGTATTAAGGATATCGATGGTTCACGTGTGCGTGCTGATCTAGATGCTGGCCGCGTTGTGATTGTTGCCGGATTCCAAGGTATTGATGAACAAGGCAATATTACGACTTTAGGTCGTGGTGGTTCAGATACCACTGCGGTAGCGATGGCGGCGGCACTTAAGGCCGATGAATGTCAGATCTATACCGATGTCGATGGTGTTTACACCACTGACCCTCGTGTTGTGCCTGAAGCGCGTCGTTTGCAGCAGATTACTTATGAAGAAATGTTGGAAATGGCCAGTCTTGGCTCGAAAGTATTACAAATTCGCTCGGTGGAGTTTGCCAGCAAGTACAGCGTACCGTTACGGGTATTGTCTTCCTTTGAAGATGGTCCCGGTACGCTGATTAGTGTTGAGGATAAGAACATGGAACAACCATTAATCTCAGGAATCGCCTTTAACAGAGACGAAGCCAAGCTAACTATATTAGGTGTGCCCGATCAGCCTGGCGTGGCATCACGTATCTTGGGGCCGGTGGCCGATGCGAATATCGAAATTGATATGATCGTACAAAATGTCGCGGCTGACGACACCACTGATTTTACCTTTACTGTTCATCGCAATGACTTTGCACAGGGCATGGAAGTGCTTGATAAAGTAGCTAAAGATCTTGGTGCTCGTGAAGTGTCGGGTGATGATAAGATTGTAAAAGTTTCATTAGTAGGGGTAGGGATGCGCTCACATGCCGGTATCGCAAGCCAAATGTTTTCAACATTGGCGGCAGAAAGTATCAATATTCGTATGATTTCGACCTCTGAAATAAAAATCTCAGTGGTTATAGATGAAAAGTATCTTGAACTGGGTGTGCGAGCACTTCATCAAGCCTTTGATTTAGAACAAAAATAAAAGACATTATTTTAATAATCTATATGCGTTTTTAGATTCGTATAGGCTATAATTAAGAGTGTAAAGACAATAATAAGGCCACGGTCGGCTAACTTAGGAGTAGTAGTTAAGTACTGTTTTTTGGTGCTTTTTTGGAAAAAATGGGTATAGATTTTAGTTTAGTGGACGTTATAGAGATCGAGAAGTCTGGAAGACTTGGCCCAGTTGTAATAGTTCGACTAAGGAGATATGGCAATGCTAATTTTGACAAGACGAGTAGGTGAAACACTTATGATTGGTGATGAAGTTACTGTCACAGTGCTTGGAGTTAAGGGAAACCAAGTGCGTATAGGTGTTAATGCGCCGAAAGATGTCAGTGTGCATCGTGAAGAAATTTACGATCGTATTCAGAAGGAAAAAGAAGAACCTGAAGCTGTTGATGAATAAGCTTCAATACTTTAAATAGTAAGATCTGGACAGTTTTTTGTCAGCCTTGTATTAAAGCAGGGTAAAATTAAACAGGACAGTTATGAAAAAGCCCCCATTAATGGGGGCTTTTTTTATATGGCGGAGAGCGAGGGATTGACGCTGCTGCTAGCAGCGCCCAAACCATTTCCAATGGTTTGTCGAACCTACTTATGAATCGAGGGTTCTCATCTCTCAGCTATACCCAATAAAAAAGGCCACCTCAGGCAGCCTTTATTTAATATGGCGGAGAGCGAGGGATTCGAACCCTCGATAGGGATAAACCTATACACCCTTAGCAGGGGCGCGCCTTCAGCCGCTCGGCCAGCTCTCCAAAACTTTTTACACACTATTTTTCCGATAACCGGTCTACAGCGAGGCGCTATTATATAGATAACTGCGCTCGGAAACAGCCCCGAACAGTAATAGTTTCGGGCTTTTTTATATTATTTAGATAACTTGTAATTGAATTTAAGGTGAAAGCGGGTACTTTTTAATTGTTTCAGCTTATCTATCGCACGACAGATACGATAGTTGATTTTAAAACGCCAACATTAGCAAGAACTTATCTTGACTGAATAGCCCATTCCAAGGATAATGCTCGCCTCTTAAAGCGCCTGTAGCTCAGCTGGATAGAGTACCTGGCTACGAACCAGGCGGTCGGGCGTTCGAATCGCTCCAGGCGCGCCATATTTAGCACTACAAACAAGCAGTTATCGTTCACTCGGTAGCTGCTTTTTTGTTGGTTCCCCCATAGACTTCGATCCCCCCCAAAGAATCACTTAGGATTCCGAATCAACGGCGAAACGCGTACTGGTTTACGCCTGTAAATACGTTTAGTTGTCTCTGTCGAAGCGTGGCCAAGACGTTCACTCGCTTCAAGTAATGAGGCAGATTCAGAGGCGACTTTGGCTCGTAAATCTCTTTCCTGGAAACGGTCAACTACATCTGTCTGTGTCATCACTTTGTCCATAAATCGTCCCCACAGCGAATCAAACGAATTCTTTGCGTAGGGTTTGCCATGCTTTGTCGTAAACAGGGTGGCATTACCAATCCGGCGAGGAGGTATAGCTTTGATAGTCTCAATGAGTGTAAATAATTCGCCCTGTTCATCCCATTCGACAATGAGTCGTTTACCAGAGCTTTTTTTTGTTTTATTGGGTTGCACGTGGATACCATCTTCTTTGATATCAGACAGTCTGATTGAAAGTAGATCGCCTCGACGAAACCCTGTCATTAACTTTAAGGTGACATAATTTTTTATGACATCAAGAGGGCGGCGCTGATGCCCCGTGACTTTCATGAACTCAGTGATCTCCCAATCTTCCACGAGTCTGTCACGTGGAGGGTTATTTTCAATTTGTAGCTGTCCTATCAGAGGATTTTGTTTAGTGACACCCCATTTAACGGCTTTTGTTAGGGTGTGACGAAGTACTTGGATATCATGCTTTGCAGAAGTCTTTCCGTGTTTTTTACTGGCGAGATCATTAAATCTATAGGCATGTACTGGTTCGATCTCGTGAGGTCTCATTTCACCAAATACTGGACGCAGTTTACGGAGGCTCGTTCGATAAGATTGTTGGCCACCACTGGAAAGGGTAGGGACATGTTCTAGCAAGTATCGATCGAATATATCGTTCATGCTAGATAATTCATCGGGATTAATATCCATTTTTTCTAACCATATTGAGTATGCATCATTTAGATTCTGACCCAGACATATTTCAGTTTTGTTGTCCCAGAGATGGCGAGCATGTATTGGCGGCCGATAATAATAGCTACCGTAACGCTTACGCCAGTAAGCGGGTAAGGAACGATTTTGTTTTTTACGTTGCTTCGGCATCTTTATAAACTCCCAAATTGTGGTTGCTGTTTTTTATATTTTCGCGAATGAGAAGACATGACGCCCATTGCTTGTTCAAATGCTTGACGTGAGACAAGGGGTGAACCATCGGGTCTTGGCAAGCAAGGTATCCCCATTTCTAATAAAATAGAAAGTTGAGTTTTATTTCTCGTTTTATTCGTAATACTGATCAATTCAAGTTTCGTTAAATTGATCGGTTTTTCATCTCTATCAATGTTGTTCATTGTTACCACCATGTTAGCGTACTGGCAGTATCTGCAAGTGCGCGTGTACTTCATGGCGAGCGGGCAGGGTTGCGCGTCGGGTAGGATTAGAGATTGTTCTGTACACACTATTTCTCGTCGACTAATACCATACGTCTACGAGGGAGCACAGGCTCTTTTATAAATTACGAGTAATTTGATTAACTAATCCAGAAAGAAATTGAACTGAATTTGTTTTTAGATGTGCCTAAAGGCAATCATTATTAGGCTGTTAGAGGACAGCGGCCAGTTAATTACGCAGTTACATAACTAACTAATGCCACGTTACCATAGCAATTATTCAAAGATCAAGAAATTTGTCACCTCTAATCGACTCCAGTCGATCCACAGATCGACAAGGCCATTTAAAGCTAATAAAAAATTTCTTTTATCAAGCAAGTTCGACTCCAGTCTATCTGCAGTCGATCCACAGATCGACAAGAATATTTAAAGCCAATAAAAAATTGCTTTTATCAAGTAAGTTCGACTCCAGTCTATCTGTAGTCGATCCACAGGTAGACAAGAATATTTAACACTAATAAAAAATTATTTTTATCAAACAAGTTCGACTCCAGTCTATCTGCAGTCGAACTTTGGGATATCCACAGATCAGCAGGCCTCCTCGCCATGTTTTTTCGACTACAAAATAATAACTCGCACACTAAAAAAACAGTTTGAAGCGCGCAAAATCATAGTGGTTTTAGATGCAACTCATAGAGGTGAAAACTGAACTTCAAATAGAGTGAATCAAAAAATGTAAAAATATCTTAATAGAAAGTCCTAGCGAGTTTAAGTGGACAAGTTATATGATGGGAAATTTCGTGAAGTTCAAATAACATAAATAAAAATATAAAAATGCTTGACAAGCATTGTCCTAATCAACGAGTATGAAAACTATGTTGAAATCGTCGACGACATTTCAACCAAACGAATTATATGTAGTAAATGAATTTCTCCTGCAGTTATGCAGGCTAGCTGGTTCGCCAGCCTAATTATGTACTGATATCTTCAGTACTTTCAAACCTGGTAAAACAGGTAATCAGTGTCATGAGTAGAGTCTGTAAAGACTTTCCCTGTGATTCATACTCGCAGTAATGCGAAATCTTAGTCTATTGCCCACTCCACATGTTGGGGGTTACCAGTTATGGGGCTTCACTTAGACGACTGGCGCGTATCCGTCAGGAATAAAGCACTTTTACAGTGCAACATGTTTTTTACGTGAAAACGGCTTAAAAGCGATTGGATCTGGGTTTGCCCTTGGCAGCGCGTTCAATATATTCACATCGATTTCATACTGGTAGGCAGGTATGAGGACGGATCGATAAAAACATATGACAGTTATGTGCCTGGTTGGGCACAACGATCCAACCGATTCGATAGTGCAAATTTATTTTGCTGAGACAGTCACCCTGAAAAGGAAAGCTGGCTTATTCGAGCGTTCCCTAACGTTTGCCACCGTCCAGATATGAAGTACGAGTAATAACTTAAGAATTACTTAATGTAAGTAATGTTGCTTGCATTTTACCGTGGCTAAGTCACAAGGAGTAATACCGTGGGTACACAAAAAACGAGCAATCATCACAATGTTAGATTTAATCCATTGCGTAAAAGTTTTGTTCATTATTTCCAGCGTTGTGGACATAAGGCCGCCTATATCAGTGGCCGAGAAAAAACGGTAAGTAATACCACACGTATGTTACGTCATGGCGGTATGGTTAATGTACTCAATAAACTAGTTAAAATCGGTTTTAAGGTTAAGAAATTGGAGAGCCTTAAGGAAAAACACATTAAGGCACTTGTTCCTGCGTGGGAAGAAGAAGGGCTTAGTCCTAAGACGATTAGCACCAAAACATCATATTTTCGAACAATGGCTGAATGGGCTGGAAAATATAACATGGTCAAAAGTTATACCCATTATGCAAAGAATCCTGATTTGTTAAAGGTAAAGACAGTACCCAGTAAAGCAAAGGATTGGAGCACTCAGGAAGTTGACCCCGTTGATAAGATAAACGAAGTATTTCGCGATAATATTTATTGTGGCCTAATCTTAATGACGATGTATGTTTTCGGTATGCGAATACAAGAGGCTATTTTGTTCCGGCCACATCAAAATGTGAGTATTGCAGATGGTATTGTGACAATTATCCATGGTACGAAAGGTGGGCGTTTAAGGACCTGGCCTATCACTAGGGATGATGAGCGACAAGCGATTGAGTTACTTCAATACTTTATTCCAGATGGCTGTAATGTGATTGCGCCTGCCTCAAAATATTTTCGAGGTCGCTACATGCCTAACCGCAAACCTAAAAAATTAAAGACCTTTGAAAAATCATGCTACAACTGTTTTAACAAGCATGGGATTTCCAAAAAGGAAGGCTTGGTCCCGCATGGGTTGCGGCATGAACGTGCCCATGAGTTGTTTCGCGATATCACGGGGTTTCAGTCTCCGTTACGGGATAAATCAACCCCGACCATGCTGACAAAAGAGCTTAATCAAGCAGGTCGAGATGCTATTTCGTCGTTACTAGGTCACAATCGTGATTCGATTAGTTCGGCGTACATCGGTTCGTCACCAAAATTACCGCAGTGTGAGATTAAGGATGTGGCAAGAATGCCGGTGCCACAATTGATCAAAATAAGTGAATCGGATGAATAGTAATTCATATTTATTAAAGAATGTGCTGTGAAAGAATTGATTATTTGACTACGCTTATGAAAAGTAAATGAATTAATACAATGGAGTTTCATCGTTTTTAAATATAAATATTACTGGGATAGCACAAAATATGTTTGAAATAGTAAAAAGACGTGAGTTTACATCGAGCTATGATTATGCCGCATTTTCAGTTGTACGCGTTCACTCCACGATATTAAAGAAGCTTGGAGGGCGAAATACGTGGGTGAAAATATGTGGCTCAGATCGCTGTATATATCGGCTGGCAAGGGGAGGTAGGCCTGCAGCAGGTTTTAATGCAGGATCAATCGAATTAGATTATGACTCATGCGTGGAACTTGAGGTGATAGGAAACGCCCAGAAAGATGAGAATGATTTTTATTCATGTTCGCTTACATTAGAGAAATCAAATTTCATGGGTAAATTTAGCGCTCACTGGAAGCATCCAAATCCAGCGTATCGAGTCCCAATGCAGCTCAGCATTATCGGTTTCACATTAGGGATTATTGGGCTTGCATTGGGTATTATGGGCTATGCTTAAATAACTGAAAGTAAAAGCCATTATTTTATGTACGATGGCGAAGTAGATATTCTCAATATGATAATTAAAGATAAAGATGAAAGTACAGAAACAGTTGCTTATTTAAGTGATCTTTTAGAACGTGATTTGCCAGACGACAAGAAGCGACTCATTGAGCGTGAGCTGAAAATGCTTCGCTCTGGAAATAAGGGAGAGGAAGGTTCAGCATATTATCTGAATTTTTTATTCAAAAGAAAGCAAAACTGGGTAGTTATCCATGACTTACGTATTGAGCATGATGGCGATGTGGCTCAAATTGATCACCTTGTTATTGGCAGGGCGCTTGATATTTATGTCATCGAATCGAAAAACTTCACTTCCGGCGTTGCCATTTCGGATGAAGGGGATTTTTCGTATTTCTATAAAGGCAAACCTTACGCAATACCATCTCCTATTGAGCAAAATGCAAGGCATATACAGCTATTGAATCATTTTCTTGAAGACAATGATTTATTGCCCACCCGTCTCGGAATGACAATTAAGCCGAAATATAGAAATATCGTGCTTATTTCTCCTACCTCAAGATTATCGAAGCCGAAAAAGGGTCTTTTTGACTGCAGTGCTGTGATGAAGTCAGATCGTTTTGCAGAGCGATTTAATAAGGATGTTGACGATATTTCAATGCTGAAATTCATGAAAGTCGTTTTGCGTGATACTTTAATATTGTTTGCGAATAAACTCATTGAATACCATCAGCCATTGTTGGTTGATTACCTAGCTAAATTTGGCCTTGAAAGTAATGCGGGTGATGATGAGAAAGGAGTCGGTCTTGATCGACTTCCTGAATCAGGAAATACAACGAAGAAGGTAAATATCAAGAGAAGCAAGTTCTTTTGTGCGAAATGCAAAGTTGATATTTCTGAGAAAGTGGCAAAGTTTTGTTTTTCTAAGAAGAAACGATTTGATGGAAAGGCATATTGCTTTGAGTGTCAAAAAAGTTATTCATAATGACATTTTGGTGATGCAGCAGACCGCGCAGTTTGCGCGGCCTTTAGCCGTATGAGAAAAATTGTTTGTCGACGAGTCGTATCTCGATTTCGTTAGTGTTTTCGGTAGTGATCTAGTTGAAAAACATTTGAGCTATTTGCCGCCTCGGGCACAATTTCACCAAATATACTGCGTAGCATAGCGGCAGGTGTTAGGTGTAGTTGTTCACCTTTCGCTAACCAAAAATATAGTGCATCAAAACCATAGATTTTTGGACCTTGCATCATTTTCTCTTTTGGCTTGAGCGCACCATCTTTAGGCACAAGGTAAGTGGGGTGCAGATTGTCGATGTCTTCGCTGCTAGTGTTATCGAGAAGTTGTGGAAAACAGGTTACCCACTGTCCATCGAGAGACAACAACATAGCCGGACCATCCGGACTTTCCACGCGTCCGATAAGACTAATTTTCGTTGGGTAGGATTGAGTCATTATAAATCTCCTGTCGTAACCAGAACCGCTGGCACGGCGTAACCATTGGGTTACTCATCCAGAACAACACGGGTTTAAAAATCTGCAAATCAGACGCTTGGGGTACGTAAGTGTGGTTATTCCTAGTGATTTACTCGGAATTCCTTTATGTTAGGAGGGGTATTACAGGTGGGACCATTACTCCCTATATATGAACGCGAAGGTCAGAAGAGTTAAATCCGTTTGTGTTGTGGGCACGTGTATTAATACTTAGTTAACAGAAGGACGTAATCGGGGTATTGCAATGAAATCAATAAAAATTGGGCTCATTCTTTTCTTAGCGTGTTTTACGCTGCCTGTCTTTTCAGACGGGACGGTTCTTTCTGACTCTCAAATACGAAAAAACATGATTAGTGAATCTATCAGGGGATACTCTGGTAATTGCCCTTGCCCGTACAATAGGGCAAGTAACGGCAGTCGATGCGGTAAACGTAGTGCATGGAGTCGGCCTGGTGGTTATTCGCCGCTTTGTTATGAACGAGATATTTCAGACAGCATGTTAAAAAACTATCGCAATAAATGATGAAATAAAAGTAATCAATAGTAGGAGATAGAATGATGGCTAGAAAGAAAAGAGTAACAGTTACCAGTGAAAGTGATACTGGCAGAAATCAACAATTTCATGACAATAAGACGGGCGAAGATATGACCCGCGCTAAATTTGTTAAAGAAATTGAAAATGAAAATTATGCTGATTATCATGTAAGAAAAGTTAATGGAGTTAAAACGCCAGTATCGAACCCAGATTCATCGAGCGATAACAATTTAGACTAATTGTTTTTTCAATAGTTGGCTGTACTTAGTTTTTGTAAACATTAAGGATATATGATGACAATATTGCTAACTATTTTAGAAGTGCTTTTGATTGCCTTTGGGATATTTCTTTTTATGAAGCGGAAAGAAATATTGAATCTGGCAGATGAGCAAGCAAAAGAAATGATCAACAAGGCGAAGGGGGATGTGCTCTCTTATGAGGAGAGAATAGCGCGATTAAAAATAGCTGACAAAGAAATATCGGCTCGGTTAAAAGAAGCAAGAGCCATTATAGAAAATATCACTGATATGAGCTCTGTTCATGCGGCTAATATTGAATTGATTACTGAGGAGGATTTGCTTTCCAGTCAAGAATATCAAGCAGATCGAAAAGAAGTTAGAAGCAAGCTTCGGAAACTCGCATGCAATGCAATAACGGGAGTTCGCGGCAGTGGCGCAGATGTTAATATTGGTAAGTTTATCGCTATTTCAGCGAAAGCAGATATGGCTGGCGCACTTCTGCTGACCACGGTAGAAATGTTATGTAGCAAAGTAACCCCTAATAATGGACGTGAAGCGCTTGAGAAGCTGCAAGAGTCTATTCTGGCGGCTGAGAGCCTTATTAAATCAATGGATAGCCGTGCTTCGGTTGATAAAGAATTTAGAAGCTCATTGTCAAATAGATTGCAAATAGAAATAAATTTCAAGAAAGCGAAACAAAAAGCAAAAGAAGAACAGAAAGAATTACGAGAACAAGAAAAAGAAGAAAGAAAGGCAAGGCAAGAAGCTGAAAAGATACAACAAGAAGCTGAAAAAGAAGAAGAAATAAAACAGCAGGCTATCCTTGAAATAGAGCAAAAACTTAATGAACAGAATGAATCAGATAGGGCCGTATATGAAGAGCAGCTGAAAAAGCTTCAAGAAGAGTTAGCTGAAGTGCATGCAAAAGCAGAAAGAGCGCGAAGCCGTGCGCAAGAGACTAAACAAGGTCATGTTTACGTGATATCTAACATCGGAAGCTTTGGTGATGAAATTTTGAAAATAGGGATGACGCGCAGGCTTAATCCTATCGATCGTGTTAAGGAGTTGGGTGATGCTAGTGTTCCCTTTACGTTTGACATACATGCGTTAATTGAATCAGAAAACGCACCCGAACTTGAAAAAAATCTTCATAAAATATTTAGTGATCGAAGAGTAAATAAGGTTAATATGAGGAAAGAATACTTTCGAGTCCACATAGATGAAATAGAATTAAAATTAGCAGAAATAGGAATAGAGGCTTTAATTAATAAAATCCCTAGTGCGGATGAATACTATCAGACGATAACAATAGAGGATGCAGTAAGTTAATTGATATTTTCTATTTGTTGATATTTCGGATAGTACTTTCGTTAAGTTAATATTCGAATAGCCAAGGAATAGCTGGATTTTAAGGGGGCGCGTTTGGTATCTAAAAAGAGATTGCAAAGCTTAGTTGAAAGGTGCGACACCTTAGAAGGTAGAGTCTTTGATATCTGTATTCAAGTTCTAGTCATTATATCGCTTATTACATTTTCTATCGAAACCCTACCTGATCTGGATGCTAATTACCGAACGATCCTACATTTTTTCGAAGTAATTATTATTTTACTGTTTACTGCTGAATATATATTACGTATATATGTTGCGGACATAAAAACTGATTACATATTTAGCTTTTACGGTGCAATAGATTTTATTGCGATTATTCCATTTTATATATCGACTGGCTTAGATATGCGCTCAGTACGGATATTTCGGTTGTTTCGGTTATTTCGTATTCTTAAGTTTGCTCGTTACAGCAAAGCAATGCGGCGATTCAAAAGAGCTTTTGCAATAGCTAAGGAAGAAATCGTTTTGTTTAGTATGGCAACAATGGTCCTTTTGTATTTATCTGCGGTTGGTATTTATTACTTTGAAAATGATGTTCAGCCAGAAGCATTTAAGAGCGTCTTTCACAGTTTATGGTGGGCCGTAGCGACACTCACAACAGTTGGGTATGGTGATGTATATCCTATAACCATTGGAGGAAGGCTGTTTACGTTTGCAATGCTTATGATTGGTTTGGGTATTGTTGCCGTTCCAGCGGGGTTGCTGGCATCTTCGCTTACCAAGGCGCGAAATGAAGAAGGCGAACAGTAAAGATATATGTAAGATTAGCTTAATTGATGTATTCATATGGTTGGTTATATAAATAAAGGTATTGTGTTTTGTTTGAATTTATTAGCGAGAATAAAGATTGGTTATTTAGCGGTGCAGGGATTTCTGTTTTTACGATAATATATTTTAAATATAGAGCGTATAAGAAAAATAATGAATGTTTGAATGATGATTCGAATCTTGTAGATTGTTATCGATATATACCTTGTTTCGTTTTAAAGAAAGCATTTCCTCATTCAAGATTTATTCATAGCGTGAGGCTGGATGTAAGACAGCATGGTGAGGCTGTGAATTTGAACTTGGGAGAGTTACCTGAATGCGAAGTATGGCTACAAGTAATTAATCATTCACCTTTTTCGCTTGATGTGGAAAGTATAAAAGGTGTACTTAACTACGATGGTTGTAGCATAGATGTTGAAAGTGCACATCATATTGATCTTGAAAAACATACTACAAGTGATTCTGTATTATTGAAAGGCAAACTTACCGGGGCTCAGGCTGAGCATTGTTCAAAGGATGCTGATCAGAAAAATGCATCGCTCGTTTTGAGGTCAAGAATAAGAACAAAGTTCGCTTTGTTTAAGAAAGACTCCTATGATATTAGAGATCTACACGTACGTATTATGAATAAACGAAAAGTGTGAATTTTCGGAACTATAGATCCTTTCGTTAAGTAGGGGGTTATGAATAAACTTTAAGGTTAAAGTGGTCGAACGGCCGCTGCACTACTTTGCTAGCCAGTTACCCAAGATGTTAACTCACATAAGAGAATTGATATGGGAAATAAAATAGAACCTAATAGTGAAGCCGTTCATAGAGATACGGCATTAAAAACTGAATGGCAGTATTTTGATGAGCACAGTACCCCAATACATCAAAGTAAAGTAATACATAAGGATAAGCCGCTTATACTGATATACCCGTTTAGCTACAGTCAAGAACGAGGGCTTAGCAGGAAGAAAATAAAAATAATAGAACTAAGAGGCTGGGGTCAGATTAAAGATGTGCCTACACCTCTTAGGTCAGGTGAAAGAATAAAAGTTACTGTTAGCCCGACAAAATATTTAATGTCTTTTTTATATAAAGCTTTTCCGGAAATTGAAAAATTAGTTATAGTAAAAAACGGGAAAACCAGATTCACTAAAAAAAGTGTGACTTTTAGTTTTCAAGATTTTCATGATGCCATAAAGGCTATTGGAAAAGAAGTGCGCTCTTATGAAGTTAGACGAAAAACCGCAATAGCAAACTCCTTGGCTGAGCTAACGAAACAAGTTTCACCCAGAAGCACAAAGCTTGCTAAAGGCGGGTTGGCGCACCATTTGAGCTTCTACTCGGACGATATTAATTTGTCAAATGAAGATATTGATTCTGTCCTGTCATTATTGTCGTTAGCTCCGTCAGCAAATATTTCAGTAACCGAGAATTTCATTCAAACAAAAGATAAAATCAATATTGCATACTTGGATGATGTTATCGATAGATTTAATGGTTTGTTAAAAGTTAAAAATGACAATGAAAAAGACTGGCAAGTCTTCTTTGAAGATCATGGGTGGATATTAGCAAATCTATTTCCTTTTCAGGTTGTGATGCGAGACAGAGAAGCATACGTCGGAGGGAAAACTATTGAAAACAAAGAAGGTCGCGTAGTGGATTTTCTGTTTCAAAATGGGTTTAAAGACAACTACGCTTTGCTGGAAATAAAAACGCATAACAAGAAATTATTTAAAAATAAACCGTATAGAGAGCCGGATGCTTATGCGATACATGACGATTTATCTGGGGCCATCAGTCAATGCCTAGATCAAAAAAACACCTTTCTTATTGAGATGGGTCAAAAATACAAAGTGCTGGATCCTAAAGTGATTTTGGTTTGTGGTATTAAAGGTAACCTGAATGAGAATCAAGCGAAATGTTTTGAATTAACAAGAGCAAATCAAAAAAATGTAGACATTGTAGCTTTTGATGAATTATTAGAGAAAATAAAAGGTCTTAGGGATGTTCTTAAGTCATAATTATGTGGTTAATAAATGACTCAACTTGACTATCGCATAAAACGTGGCATCAAGTTAGCCCAATCGTTGAATGTTCGCTTTCTGCCAGAAGCAGTTGCTTAAAACTGCCAATTAGCATATATGTTTAAGTATTGTGTTAACGAAAGAACAGTTTTCACAAGTAACTAGCTCTTAATGGAGGGAATGAACTTTGAAGAATTTAATAATAATATTTCTCATTTCCGTAATAACTTTTTCCCCTGTCATCTTGCATGCTGAATCGATATTTACTGCAAAGGGTTGCGAGTATTCAGTTGTATTCCCATCTACCCCGAAATACCAGACAGCTTTTGATCCAATTATTGGTGAATACACGCAGGCTCAATATGGGGCCGGAAATAAACAAGATGGTTTTTTTCTCCGAGCCGAGTGTATTGGAGCCGGAGATATAACAAATGCTGAAATAAACACAAAAGCTTTCTTGAAAAAGCAAATAATCGCTTATGCTGAAAGTAATGGCCTTCAAACCCCCGAATATCATTATGGTGAAGGAAAGCTAGGTAAATATGTGAAGGTGAGAGGTTTTAAATCGATATCAGGTGTACCTTCAACATACGAGGCATATACTTATGTAGGGACTAGATCGTTTATAAGTTTATATACTGGTGGAGTTTCTTCTTCGTACCCTCAATCATCGGTATCTCGATTTATTAGGTCACTACAAAGAGAGTGATTTCAGTATCCGTAATACTACGGACAAAAGTTACTGTGCTTATCCAATATAGCGAGAATTATGCTTCCGTTAAGTCAGGGTTTAAAGATGCATAGAGTGAAGATATGACTGCTTTCGACCTAAAGCAGCCGGTCACTAGATATCAGCGAGTGACTGCTTAATACTGAAAGCGGACTGATGCGACGTGGTGGCGACTTGCGGGAGCCCACCTAAAGTGGATATTTGTATATCCATTAACTTAACTGTTAGATTTCATAGTAGATTAATTATGGATATAAAAAAGGCGGCGCAGTTGGTTTCTAAGTGGGCAAAAGAGAAGAGAGAAATTAAAAGTGTACATTTCTTTGGCAGTAGAGTTAAAGGCACGCATACAGGCGGAAGTGATCTGGATATTGCTATTAAATTAATGCCAGATTTAGAAGAAAGCGGTGGGCTTAGTACTTGGATGAGATACTCAGATCAATGGGCTGCTGAGCTTAATAGCTTAGTTCCCTATGTGGTTCAAGCAGAGTGGGATGATGGTGAGAACACAAATATAATAAATAAAGGTTTATCTGAAGCTAGAATGTTTGTCTATGAAAAAGAAATCTAACAACTCATCTATCGGGCGTACTTGTCTGTCACGCCTTTTACGGAGAAAAAGTCTTGCCGGCTTGTGTTCGCCGCTGAGCCAAGCCGTTATGTCAGTATTGCCCAGCATAGGAAAATTCATCCATGAATTCTAATGAAAATATAATTGATCAAACTTTATTAATTGGTGGAGATATTATTTTATGCTATGGAGGCGGGAAGAAAGACATAATAGCCAAAGGCATTGAAAAGATAACCGGGAGCAAATATAAGCACGCGGCAATATGCCTTGATACAAAAAATGCAGCAGAATCTGGTATGTCTGGTGTGAAAAAAGAATCAATAAAAAATATAATTCAACGTTATGGTCATGTTGCAATATTTCGCCAACCTGATGCATGGGGACAGGACAGGATAAATGCCTTAAATCTATTTATTGATAAAGCGATTGAAACTGGGGCAAGGTATAATCTTAAGGGAATAAGGTTATTTTCAAAAAATAAAAACGAACATAATGGAACAATGTCTCAAAAACTAGACTCCTATTTTAAAGGAGAGCTAGAACCAGGTGCGATTGAAAAAGGAAATTATTTCTGCTCTGAACTTGTGGTTAATTGCCTAACTGCAACTGGCTTTATTACACCAAGTGCAGCAGTTCTATATAAAGGCGATACCTTCTCCCCTGTGGATTTAGGAAAAGACCCAACTTTTGGTACATTTCTTGGGTTTATTATCTCTGAAAATGATTATCAAATTCTTGAAACAGATGATTTTTATTATAATACAACTTTTGGTGAAATATTTGAAAGGTATAACAAGTAGCTCCACCTGACAATTTAAAGCGGTACTTGTTTTTCTTCCTCAAGGGTTGCCGCTTTGAATTTCCGCTGAGGACCCGCCTCTTGGCAAGAAAAAATGAATACCAACAGACGCTCGCACGGCATAACATACGGTGCAGCACGGGTCGCAAAGGGAATTGCTGGGATAATGCGGTGATGGAGTCCTTTTTTGGTCGGTTTAAAGTCCAACTTATTATGCCGAAAATTATAAAAATATTGAAACAGCACAAGTAGGCATATTCGAATACATTGAAATGTTTTACAATCGAAAAAGACGTCACTCAGCGATTAACAATATGAGCCCGTATGAATATGAATAGCAGTACAAACAATTAATCGTGCCTACTTCTCGTGGGTAAGACCAATTGCTATAGAGGATTTTATGGAATTTGAAGTATTTAGCTTAAAAGATAGAGAAGAGGTAAAAACATTCGAAACGCTTCTCAAGGAATACGTAAATCAGCAAGCTCAATTTTCACTCTCACACATATCATTGGTTGATGTTTACGATTCTCTGCAAATAAGAGAAGACGGGGGAAAGGTATTTACTGCTATTTTAGATATCACAATTAATTTCATGCTTCTGCATTGTGACTCACATAGAGTAGGGGCAACATGGAATCAGTATTTCTCCAAAGGAAAGCTTGAAGGTGGCTCTATACTAGATTCTCAAGTAAAGTTTTCTGGGAAGATGGAAATCCATAGGTTTAATTCCTCTTTTGTCCTGAGATATAGAGCATTATGGGACAAGTTAATGGGTTTTTTGATTCTTTATTATTCTCCAAAAAACTACGATAAATTCTGCAAGTCTAAAAGCAGAAAAAGAAGTTTTAAGTCCCTATCTAAAGATATCACTCAATTAACGGATGAATTCGTTCAAAGTGTTGAGGGCCTTCTAACGGAGTTTGATAATAAGTTCCGTACTCCAGAAGCTCACGGAACTGGAGCTCTAAGAAAGTATTCATTCACTATGGAATCTATGGGTAAAAACCCTCAAGTTGAGTTGATTGGTTTTTGGAATGTCATGAACGAAATGATTTTAAATATAGGAAAGGAGTTCAAAATTGATTAAGCTCCAATCTATCAATATGCTTCACCCGATTTATCGCCGCTACGCGGCTTCTCTCGGGTGAGCTTGGTCGTTAGCATAATGAGGAATCTAGCTTGTACCACGTTGTACTAGACACAAATATTTATCGCCAAAACCCTAGCAGGGACAATCTGCATTTCAAGGCTCTTGAGCGGCTCTCGAAAGGGATGATAATTCGTCTACATATCCCTTATGTTGTAATGCGTGAGTTTCAAACTCAGCAGCGCGAGATATATTCTAAAGATTTAGACAAAGCAATATATGGGGTGTCTGGGCTTGCGCGGAAGCAGTTAGATAGCGCATTACTAGATAATCTGAACGATATTAAGGAAAAGTTAGAAAAGGATTCTGAAAGCATACTAGATAGTGCCGAAAGCCAATTCACTGACTGGGCAAAAAATATTGGCGCAGAAATTTATCCCCTCTGTATAGATCAAACAAACGCAGCTTTAGAAGCCTACTTCCAAGGTAAGCCACCATTAAAGTCTGTTAAAAATCGCAACGATATTCCCGATAGTTTTATAGTCCAGTCAGTTAATAAACTTCGTTCTGAGGTCGGAGAAATTCATGTTGTAGTTGAGGACGTGAAAATAAGAGATGCATTCTCTGTCGGCGACAAAATTACAACCTATGAGAATTTGTCAGACTTCATCGAGTCAGAGCCAATTCAACACGAACTGAATGACCTGGATTTAATTGACAACATTGATCAAATAGTCGATGCGATAGAGCAAAATGAAAACGACAATCCAGAAATTATGAATTTCATTGCAAACAATGTGGGGGAGTCTATTGTTTGGAAAACATTTACCGACTCTTCAATACGTGATGACAATAACGAGGCTACGATTAATAGTTATGGCGAATCTGAAGACGTTGAGCTTTGTTTCAATGACATCGCATATTATGGCAATGGCCAGTTCGGCATACCTTTCGACCTCAAAATATTGGTGTTAGCCGATTATTATATATTCAAGTCTGATTTCTACTGCATGGATCCTGAAAAAGAGCATGTACCATATGTCTCAGATCACAATAAACATTATTTTGAAGCAGAGGAAGAATTCGAATTATGCATATCAGGCTTAGTTTCTATAGAAATAGACAGAGATAATATTAATCTTGAAGATATCGCATTAAGCATTAATGAAGAGGATTTCGTAATTGATGAAATCACAGATATTCAATTGTGCTAACAATCTGCTCGTTCGGACACAAACTACGTTGTGCTTCGTTTGCGGCGCACAGCTTAGTCGTTGAACGGCAGCTTCCGCTGAGACGCGGAAGTTAGGGATGAAAAACGGAGTGACTGCTTATGTATAGCAGTCTGTTTCATACTGAAAGCAGCCCTTTGGCTTCAAATGGTGATAGGCTGGAGTCGACCCAAAGCGGACATTTGGAATAGCTCCTTTTAGGACCAATAACAGCGAACTAAAAAACTTAACTACTTATAAATATGGAAATCATTAAAAATACAGGAATGTTATTAGACCTAAAAGGCCAGTTACAACGTACTTCTTAGGTCCTCTACTTATAGTTAGGCATCAATAGGAAAATCAAACAGTGACAATAAATGGCTCATGTTTTTGTGGTGCAGCAAGGTACAAAATAGAAGGGAAGCTGCGAGATGCTCGTTCTTGCCATTGCTCCATGTGTCGCAAAGCATTTAGCGCACAAGCTTCCGCGTATGCTCAGGTAGACCCTGAAGAATTTTCATGGGTAAGTGGTGAAGATTCACTAACCAGTTACGAATCTAATAATGGAACAGGATTACTTTTTTGTAGCATATGTGGCTCAACACTTTGTGGTACATATGAGAGCGAGGTGAATGGAGTTACTTTAGGGTGCATAGAAGAAGACCCGGATATAGAGCTTGGAATGCATATTTTTGTTGGTTCTAAGGCATCATGGGAAACCATCCCCGAAGGAGTTCCTCAATATGAAGAGTGGCCACCAAAAGATGCCTAACAAGGCACTCCAGTTGATTCATAAAAGCGGCGCTCCTATCGTCGCCCCACTTTTTCTCTCAACTGAGCTTATCGTTATATGTAAAAAGTAAGCAACAAGAATAGGTGACAATGCAGACTATGCCAACATCGAAAAAAGAAAAGGAATTTGTTTCGTATGTCGTGGATATGATGAGTTCAATTGGCCCAGTTCACGCAAAAGGTATGTTTGGAGGTCATGGAATATATCTTGAAGGGCTTATGTTTGCTTTAGTTGCAGACAGCGTTCTCTACCTAAAGACAGATGAAGAATCAAAAAATAAATTCAAAGAAAAAGGGCTTGAGGCATTTACATACAATAAAAAAGGTAAGGAATATAAAATGTCTTACTATCAGGCTCCAGAAGAAACGCTGGAAGATTTCGAAGAAATGAATTTATGGGCAAATAAAGCTTATGGTGTTGCACTAAAGGCAGCAGTGAAAAAGCGGAATAAGTGAATAATACACATAACAAGTCGTTCAACCCGACCGTTTTATACGCAGAGCCGTTGCTCTCTGCTCTGTATAATACGGCCGGTTAACTCAAACGTTATGCCTAAGAGAATCTAGTTTTATGCCTAAACCAGATCCAGCGAGAATCATGACCTTTGCATCGCCGAAAGATCTCGGTCGGTGGCTCAAGGTGAATCACTCCACCGAAAGTGAACTGTGGGTGAAGATGTTCAAGAAAAAGACTGGGATTCCGAGCGTGACTTGGGACGATGTCGTGATTGAATCGCTGTGCTGGGGCTGGATCGATGGCGTCAAGAAATCAATTGATGACCAGGCCTACCTCCAGCGGATCACTCCAAGAAAATCGCGAAGCAACTGGTAAAAAAAGAACAGAGAGCATGTGGAACAATTGATAAACGAGGGCCGGATGACGGAGTCAGGACTCGTGCACGTTTGTGCCGCCAAAGCAGACGGCCGGTGGGAGAACGCCTATAAGGCAAGTGAAATGAAAGTGCCGGCGGATTTCCTGACAGCACTTGAAAGCAAACCGAAGGCGAAACATTTTTTTGAAACTCTCACTAAATCGAATCATTTTATAATCGCGTACGGATTGATAAGTGCGAAGAAACCCGAAACCAGAAAGAGGCGATTTGCAAAATTCATAGACATGCTTGCCAGCGAAGAAAAGCCGACTTAGGCTTCAACGACGAAAAGGCATAACAAGTCGTTCAAAATGGATTTTTTAAAAGCGGCGCTCTCGCTTCTCTTTTAAAAAAACCTTTAACTCAAACGTTAGGCAACAATAAAACACTATGGTAATAACAGCTACTCAAATAAAAATAAAAAGTATTCTTGGTTTCATCCGCTTTATTCCAAGAATACGAAATATAAAATCACAACTAAGTAAAGTTGATGGTCTATTGTTTGTAGAGTTTAATGGTTTTCGTACTCTTACAGGCTGGGAAAGCTTGGAGGCCATGAAAGCTTTTCGTAGGAATGGGCATCATCTTGATGCAATGAAGAATGTAAAGCATATTGGTAAATCAAAGAGCGTAACTTGGGAAACAGAATTAAAACCTAATTGGAATCAAGTTAAAGAAAAACTTAATGAGATACAATTTAATGCCTAACAAATCACTTCATCGGACAAACTTGTCTGTCACGCCTTTTGCGGAGCAAAAGCCTTGCTAGCCTGCGTTTGCCCGCTGAGCTCAACCGTTGAATGTCGGCTATGGGTAAAAGCAAGCCTAATTGATGTGTTTGCCGAACGGCCGCTTTCGCTGAAAAGCAGTCATTCACGGTGACCATACAATCGTCCGCCACCGCCGAAAGCGGACATATTACGAGCACAAAAATTTATATTTTTAGTCGAACCCAATATTATGATCATGAATATCAGTACCAAACGGACTCCCGCCAACATCTACTGAACCGATCCCATCTATCATGTCTAATCCTGTCGCAGGGTTGATGGTGTGATCATCCATCCCCGTTGTAAATGTGTCATCTATTCCTATCGAACTTGTGTCATTAAACAAATCATCATTTCCTGTTCTAAACCAGTCACTAAATAATCCCATCGTTGTTCTCCTTAATGTTATTGTCGTTGATATCGCTCAGCAGCTTTGTTGCTGGATTGCTGATTAATTGTCCGTGGCGGTAGTAACCCAGTGCCACAGTCGTGTCGTGGTGTCCTGATAATTGCATCGCATCTTTTAAAGAAATCCCCTGACAACCTGCTTCGGTAATAAAGCCTGCTCTAAGTGAGTGTGCACCGAAGTCGTTCGGATTAAATCCGGCGAGTTTCGCATGATGTTTAACAGTATCGTTAATAGCTCTTCCACTAATAGAGTGATTTAAGGCATCGTTGTTACGAATGCCACGAAACAAATGGCCTTCGCGTATACCTGCTCGTAGTAGCCATTCATTAAGGGCTTTGGCAGGACTACCAATCAGAGGCAGGGACTGTCCTTTGCCTGACTGATCAGTTTTACTTTTAGCTAATTTAATTACGTAGCCACCCTCGATGCGTTCAAGATGTTCGACTTTAAGTGCGACCAGTTCAGAACGTCGTCTGCCACCGGCGGCAAAGCCGACAAGTAATAAAGCTTTGTTACGAGTTCCACGCAGATTGTCATCACAAGTAGCGAGCATGGTTTCTAATACCGCTCGAGTAATGGCTGCTTTTTTGCGCGGGCGTTGTTTGTTGGCATTGGCCGCGCGACGTAGCAGTAAACTGATTGAAGGATCACACGTAGGGGACACTAGCCCTCGTTCTTGATGTGCGACGGAAAGCGACGTTAAGTAACGCCTGAGCGTATTGATGCGCAGTGGTTTATTATTTTTACGTAAGCCTTTTTCTACTAGTGTCTGGTTGATTTCGACGGGTATGTCGCCGATGTGATCTAAAATGAAACGTAATATTGAATCAACCTCCACCGGATAGTGTTCATCTAGATTCAGGGCAAGTTTCAGATAAGAAAAGATGTATCGGACATCTCGGGTATACGCACGGCGGGTGCTCTTGGCCGTTCCGGCCTCGATGAGCATCGCCATGCGTTGTTGTAAATCATTGGCTGTGTCGTTTGTATCCATGTATTTATATTTACATGGATCGTAAATTCTACAAGTCAGCCCTTAGCCGGTTGTAATACACTCTACATCGTAGCGAGGTAATTATCGTCAAGTAATCGGTTGCTTATTTTATTTTCAATAATCCGCGCTGCACTGCCCAGGAATAATTGGGACGTAAAGATGCTACCCCAGCTTACGATAGGTTGATCGTATTGATTGATCCGAACGAGTGCTGAAATTATTCTATTGTTTGCATCATATTCGATGAGTGCGTGCGATAGGTCAGTTTTTGTGACTTTCGTTCTTCTTGAGACACTTCTTCTAAAGGTTCTTATGATCTTACTATTAATAGCAGGCTTATATAGTTTGATAGTATTTCCGCGTGCTTTCGCCGTTTTAATATATAACGTCGCGATGTCATCTTTGGATGTGTCAGTGAGCAGATCTTTAGAGGTGAGCTCTACAAGATCGCCTCCTTTGAATTCTTCTCGAACGAGTGAAATGGCATTGCTAACGACATTGACGTTGTATTTTCTACCAAATGGGGATGGGTAGAAGGCCTTTGCCATTACCACGTCATCATTATTGTCGACTTTATTTTGATTCCGTTGGTGGACAATTTCGCCGAGTGATTTACAGCCAGGCATAAGCAGACTTAGTATAATGGCAAAAAGAGCGATAGTGGATTGCTGTGATGTGAAATGCATCATTTCTTCCTTATATTGTTATTGTTTTCCATACAAATGCACGCTATAGCGTGTAGCGCTATTGTATGCGTGGTGGCCTTATATAGCTACTATGGTTTCCAAAACATCCAAATCTCGTACCGCCTTTGGGAAACGCCTCAAAGAGGTGCGCCAGTCAAAGGGATTCACTCAGGAAGACTTTGCGATGGTCTCCTCACGTAGTTATATCAGCGAGCTGGAGCGGGGCATAAAAAGCCCCACGATTGAGAAAATCGAAGGGCTGTGTAAGGAGATGGGTGTACATCCATTGACCTTATTGTCGTTGACGTATCTACAAGGTAAATCCCCTAAAGACATGCAAAAATTACTGCGCAAGATTGAGAATGAAGCGAATGCCATTCTTGACGAGCAGCGCTAGTTTTTTCTTTAATTCTATTTTAATTTTTCCTCTTCTTTGTGATGCCTTTGCAATAAAATACTTACGTGTTTAATTCCTAAATTAACGGAAGTGCCCAATTATCTTCTAATAAAGACATGGTATGAATAAAGCAGTTAGAATAGGGTTAATGTCTCTTTAGTTAGAACCAAAGCGGAAGTGAGAGACAATGAAGAAAAGTGCTACTGAATAGGGAGAGAGTATGCCTAGTCCAAGCTATCGTGAAAAAAAATTCATTGCCACACGTAATTTTGTTGGCAGAGAAGATGAACTTTGCATCTTTCAAGATGCACTTAATAATGAACAAGATGGTGATGAATACCGAGTTATAGTGTTTTTCGGGCCTGGAGGCGCAGGTAAGACAGCTCTTTGTAAGCAAATTAATAAAGAGATAGAGAATTATTCAGATATTGATATAGGGTCGGTAAATATTGACCTAAGGCTAGCACGACTTCGAACGTCTGAAGAAGCATTAAGAACCATTAGGATACAACTCAAGGAAAGTTTACAAATTTCATTTCCGGCTTTTGATTTCGCATTTCTACGTTACATATCTTGTATATTTCCAGGAGATGTTAAGAATAAATATCCTGAGCTAATGTTCGATGATAATGAATATCTTGACGATATATTCTCGATTGCTGAGGCTTTTTTAAGTGGCATTCCAATTTTTAGTGTTTTATATAAGCATTCCAGTCGATTCGGAAAGAAAACAAGTGATTGGTTTAATAGAAAAGGCCGTAAAGTACTTGAGGGTATAGACGAAATGTCACCTGATGAGATTCTTCAAAATTTACCGAAATATCTTGGGTCGGATATTGATGAATGGCAATCCAAAAGAACGGATAATTATAGGCCGAGTAAAATTGTATTTCTCTATGACACATTTGAAAAGATACAGTCACAAAATATAGAGATTATGAAAAGTGATGTATCGTCTGCGGATAATTGGGTTCGGGAATTAATTACTGAGACACCGGGTGTTGTTCACATCATATTCGGACGAGAGAGATTAAATTGGTCATTTAATGATAATAGTTGGGGGGATGCTATTTCCCATGTTGCCATAAAAAATCTTTCTGATATAGATATGCATAACTATCTTGACGCTATTCCAATTAGGGATGATAGTTTGAGAGAAACAATTATCTGTACCTCACGAGGCGCTCCGTTTTATCTGGACATGATGATTAATATATATGAATCCCTAGTAAATAGTGGTAAAGAAGTTAAAGCTAACGATTTGACGACTAATGAAGAGGGTGTTGTTTACAAGTATTTAGAACATATAGATCCCCAGCTACGGCGAGCCCTTAGAGTATTTTGCCAAGCAAAATACTTCGATGAAAGTATATACAAACTTTTAACTAATAAATATTTGGGTGGCGTAGGGTTTGTTTCGTATCAAGAGATAATAAATAGTAGTTTTTTTATTAGTCATGAAGGCGATATATATGAATTGCACGAACTCATGCATGATTCGTTATCGACCATTCTAGAAAGGTCTGAAAACGCTCTCTTCCTTGATATACATGAGGCTTTATTCAAGTTACACGACGAGATGAGCTGTATTGAAGAAGGAGGTTTGGCAAATGATAAGAATCTTAATTCACTAATAGAGGCTGCATATCATTTGCAAAAATATAACGCAGAAGATTTTCTTAAATGGTTGGTAGCGAAATATTCTGGTTATTTTATACCTAAATATGTACATAATATAAATGCTTTGTTTGGTCATGCTCTAAATAATGATGTTCTATTAGAAAAAACTGAGCCAAAATTTATATATTTAGCATATAAAGTATTGGCAAATATAAGGTACTCGCAGATGAGGTTTGAAGATAGCTTGAATATATATGAGCATTCATTATCATTTTTGGGTGAACATGATAATGACGAAATAAAATGTACCTACGAAAGGATAGCCGCAGTCACTAGTAGGCTTGGTGACTATGAGAAGGCTGACCAGTTATATATTAAGGCACTGTCTATAACTGGAACTAACATATCTCATTCAGCCATAAGGGTTGTCCAGCATAATTATGCGGTCTTCTTAGCCAATCATAGTCGATATGATGAGGCTAAGAAAATATTTGAAGCGATACTGGGGGACGCGCATCATGATAATAGTCAAAATTACATATCAATGGCATCATTGGCAGGTATATATAGCCAGCAGGAACAGTATCTCAAGGCCGATGACTTGCTCCAAGAAGTTCTATTAGGGATGAGAAACAATCCGAAAATAGTGGAATATGAAATGATAAATGTGCTTTTATCAAGTGCTATAAACCTAAGGTCAAATCAAAAATACGACAGAGCAATAAGGCAGCTAAAAGAAGCAATATCAATTAATGAAAAATTCGCCGGAGTTAATAGTCCTACAAATGTTAATCTGATAATTGAACTGGCTCGGTGTTATAAAGAGAATAATAATGTAAGCAGGGCTGTCGTGAGGTTGGTTAAGGCAAAGGAAATATTAAGTGAGCATAGTAATGTGCTTGTTGAAGAACATTTGGAAATGTGTCATTTGCTTGGTGAGCTATATATTTCTACTAGCAAATATCATGATGCAGAAGAGCATTATGATGATGTGATAGAAGATATTAAAATGAATAGTAGTAAAAATATAAATAGTGAAAGATATCTGAACTTGCTTATGAATTATGGTTTTACAAAGCTTTCAATAAATAAATTAGACGAAGCTAAGGAAATTATAATTAGTGGCATTCACCTTGCTAAAGAAAACACTGAAAATATTAACGATACTTTTATGGTAGGTCTTTCTTTAATTAAAGAAATATATAGGTCTAATGGATTGCACGAAGATCTGCATGAAATCAGTACTGAGATTGAGTTGTTAAAGCAGTAGTGATGAGTTTTCTAGAACGAAGCACCTGATTCAATGCGTATAAGTCGCAGAGACTTAGCAATTGAATAGATACTTACAAAGAACCGATTAATGAAAGGCGAAGGTGTGGAGCACTCCCGTTAAATGGATGTTTATGCACGTACGCATCTTGTGATGAATAGGGAGTTGGCGTAGTGTCAAGTATATAAAGTATAACAACTCGCTTATCCTGATCGCCGCTAAAAACGCGGTGTCAGCTTAACTCAAATGTTAAGTATCTAGGTAGCCCGTTCCTTGCTAACATTGAATATCTACGAAGCACTTACTGGGTATTTTGAATAAAAAAATCATGATAACCGAAGTTGATGAGTGCTGAGTGAAAGAACAATATAAAAACAAGCAAGAAAATAACACATGGTGGCTATGGTTCGCGGTTCTTGAAACCGAAGACATGGATGTCTTATTATTTTCTAACCTGCTAAGGAGCACTGCAAAATACCCATTTCACATTGATGAAGATAAAGGGGAGTTTGAGGTCAGTGCAGGAAAAATTAAGCACTGCTCTAAGGTCATCAGTAATACACATCTTCAGGCTTTTATAAAAGAGATTGATGAAAATTCGATATTGAAATTTGAATTATTGGACTCATCGTTAAACCAAGAGTTTCCAATTACCGCCACTAGAGAAATTATTAATAGTACATTTGGAAAAACAGTTGTTCTAATCAAAACTTATTACACCACTCCAGATATTGCACTTTGGGAAAATAATTTAGATGATCTGAAAACGATCTTGCTAATGCTTACAAAAGAATTGAATTTACCCTTCAATGAGGATTACTCAAGAAAGTTTGGAAATTTTGAAATTCATGATACGTCGATAGCAATGGATTCATCTATATCTATTGAGCTACTGAATAGTAAGCGAAGTGGCACTGGGGGAGCATATATAAGGGTAGGCAGAAAGGCTCCTTTAAAGGATGAGGTTCAGCATTTGCATGTAATTTGTAGAGAGAAAAAAGATGTCATCTTTCACAAGTTAATCGTATTGGAGTCAGGGCAAGATATTATTGAACTTGAAGAGTTGCCTGAGGATTCCTATGAGTTGGAGTGTTGGGTGTTTAATAATATGGGTGAGCTTATATTTCAAGATCATCAATATTATATCGCAAAATTTGGTATGAATATGGGTGTGGTAGGTAGACAGGTCAACTTACAAGATAAGCTCTCTGAGAGGGCCCAAAATATTAATCGCAAGCTTGGTAAAAAAGCTTCTACTGTGACTAGAACTAATACTGAACGTTCAATGATACAAGCAAGTGTTAGAGAATATGAACAATTCAATGACCAGATGATGCAAATTCAATCTGATTTGTTCACTTCTCAAGGTGACGATAGATGGTTTGGTAAGTCTGTAGAGTGTGAAATAGAAGTGATTGAGTATTTTCAGAATCTTCTGAGTGGAGGGAAAACCAAGAAAGCAATATTAGTCGATCCTTTTTTTGGTGCTGAAGCATTTGAAAGACTTGTTACTCGAATTGAAGAGACAAATTTTGAATTGGTTGTATTGACTAGCTTGAGTGACATAAATCCAGATACAGGTGAAAAATTCTCAATAGGAAGTGACCCTATTGAGCTGCTGAAGAAATCCATAAATAAAGTTAAAGATATTGTGAACTGCAAACTCAAACTGATTAATGTTAACCGTGGCAGTTCCAAGCAAGCTTTTCACGATAGATATTTGGTGGTTGAACCGTTTGAAGGGTTACCAGCGGTATATATGCTGTCCAATAGTGTTAACAAAATGTCTGGCAATTGGCCATTTTGCATGTCAAAACTCGAACATGCTATAGCTCGACGTGTCCGTGAATACATTGAATTACTGTGTGAAGGAAAGGACAACAGCAGAGACGGAGATCCAAATATAACTTATGAGTGGCCAGAAAATGAAAAGCCTTCAAATTAGTATTTACGACTATGAAGAAGTGCTGTTTACATTAGCTTGGTTATTTAACTGTAATGCTGAGATACTCCCCAAAAAGGTTGTCAATAAAGCTGTTCAATTGGGATTAATAACCATTCATAGCGAAAAGCACTGGAATGCTGATGCGAATAAGATTTCGAGACATTTGAATAGTTTTAAGGTGAAATTTCCTCATCATAGCCAGACCAAAGATCTCACGAATATATTGATTGGCTTTGGTGAATTTTCTGCAAGGTCTCATGGTGATTTCAAAGAT
Organism: Sulfuriflexus sp.; assembly: GCA_023134145.1. Classification (GTDB taxonomy): domain Bacteria; phylum Pseudomonadota; class Gammaproteobacteria; order AKS1; family AKS1; genus Sulfuriflexus. The sequence goes on from JAGLUW010000010.1 coordinate 279,276, forward strand.
ATTTTGAGTAAGAAATTTTCAACTTTTATTTATAAGGGTGCGCTTTCAAAAATCCTGAAAGAAGTGGTGGAAACTAAGCATTTTTTAAAAAGAAAGCGAAATCTGGAAGAGACAGGTTATTTTCAGACGATAGCTAAAACCAACTTTGATTGGAAAGGCTATCATGTGGCTATGAATACCCTTAACTATAGAGGAATGTCGACTTATAACTATGGTTTAGCATTCATTGCTAAAATATGTCTAAGAGTCATACCTAGCCAATTTTCAGCATTTGTCGAAAAACACAAAATAAAACCTATTGTTGGTGATTTATGTGCCCCAGTCATCGAACCATTAATGTTCCGAGATGAACAATACATAATTCCATTATTGAAAAGCAAGAATGCTTACTTGAAGCTGTTAGCTTGTGCGTCTGTTGTACAACAAGATCCATTTGAAAATCAGTCGACTATAGATGAAAATATAAAAATGCTTGTTGCTAATGGGGTTGATATACGCGATGCCATATGGATGTCCTCTGTTAAGTTAAGAGACCATTATCTCAGTGTTGAAAGAACTAACAACCAGATAAAGCAAGTACGTCAAGAAATATTACGCTGTGAAAAAGATCCAAGTAATTGTCAAAAAGGCATAAAGCCCGCGCAGTGGATAAGTTCACGGAAAGATATACTTGGTAAATATGAGAAATCATTAGCAGAAACGGAGAATAAACTTAAAGAGAGCTTTAATGAAATGGCGTTTCATTGGCCAAAAGAAGGTCTTGAGAAGCATCAAATTGAAAACATCATTTGCTTAATTAAGAACGAAAAATTATCTCGCGAATTGGTTGAGCTTATACCCTCAAAGGAAAATCAAGAGCAGCTATTGGATAACACACTTACATTAGTAATGGGGTGGATAGGAATATCATCAAAATCGATTCTTGAATCTTGTGAAGAAACATTTTCATACTCTTCAGAAAAAGATCTTCAGAGGATTGTAAACGCTGCAAAGACGCTTGTGATGTTATCAAAAATCAAGAAAAAGGTCATTGGCAAGTTTCTAGGTAATGCTGTAGGGGCTAGTGTGAATACTTTGGAAAACTTTGTATCTAGCCCTTACATGAGTGTTCGAAAACCTAGCCAATGGCAATCTGCTACATCAAGGTTAGCTAGTATTCATTTACTTGCAATGTGCGTTTTTGAAGAAACGCATGAGGATAAAGAAAACGAAATATCAGTCATAGTTCCAAAGGTTGTTGAAAACATTAATTTGCTACTAAAAGTCAGGAATACCCCTTTTCATCTAGGGGCTGATGAGCTATTCAAAGATTTAAAAAGAATTACAGCATATATCATTTCTGCCAAAAGCTTTTTAGCCGCCAGTGCAAAAGGAATAGCTATTGATGAAGGATTGCCTCCAGATTATAGGGCAAGAGTTATTGTTACTAATAAGTCCTTATTGGTGAGACATAAAAGCTTGTTATTAGAGTTTTTTGAGGAATTTGGCCGACCCCCAATATATGTTGACAGAGATTATAAGCACTTCTCTAGTTGGGTGTGTTTGTTGGATATTTGTATTTCACACTGCTGGAAGTTTGAAGCCATTCTGGAATCTCAGGAGATTATTCGTATTTGGGAGCAACATTGCTCTTTATATGGAAATAAGTGTGAGGAGTATGTTGAATACGCTAAAAAGTTATTCATGGCACTATCAGAAGATGGAAAAGAAAGAGAGTGGTTAATAGGCTTGGATGGTTTTGAACAATCGAACTGCATGGATTTCCTAAAAAACACACTATCTCAAAATGACTAAAGTTTTGGCATGATTCCGCTGGGGTTTAATTACTGCAAATGAAATTCTTAACAAGCCGGTGTATGGGGTGACCACCACTTCGCGGCGCCCGCCTATGATCTGAGTGTTGAACATCCGCATTCAAAATATCTACAAGAATATTATATTTAATACGAACGGCTGTTTCTGGCCGTGGGCAGACATGGTAAGAAAAATAAGGCTAGAATGGGCTGAGGTCACCGCCCAAAGAAGACGATCTGAATTTTTCATCATCGTTCCGTTAAACAGGTGTTTATGGAAGTACCTCATTTAATTTTTTTATAGCAAGTGTAAGACAATGCTTACTTGTGCGTAGGTGCTGGACTGAAAGTGGCTATTGTCGCATTAGTAAAAACTGATATTGCTGAGAAAGTATTGCTTTTTTAAATCACAAGCCTATTATCAGTCAGACTTAATCTAGATGTTCGAATTCCAAGGAGGGATCACATGTTAGTACTTACCCGTAAGAAAAATGAATCCGTTGTTTTAACCATCAAGCCCGTTGCGGGCAATGATGTCCCCATTATTATTGAATTAGTCGATATCAAACATGGTCAGGTCCGTATTGGTATTGATGCACCAGATTGCGTGAATATCCTGCGTAGTGAGTTGTTGTATATGAATTAAACTGATTTTCCACAGTTCGTGGGGGACTGTGTATTGAGTTGTTGAGCGAATAAAGATTGCAATATAACTTGTAAATAAAGGGCTCCGCTTAAGAGAGTCAATAATAAAGAGGGGGCTGTTATGACCGAAGACACGAAGGTGGGCTTAACTCAATTCCAAAAAGATGTAGATGATGCGAAGTTGCTTTTGCACTACGCGTACAGCAGTGGGTGGGTGAAAGGGCCTGGCAAAAAAATTGAAGATGAGATTATCAAAACGATCGAGATGGCTTTTGATGTTGCTCAAAATGACACAGCGACGGCAGAGCAACGTAGCGAGTTTGAAATCGCATACCGTGATTTATCCAACAAGTTATCCCCCGTCAATGCGGAAACACTTCGCGTTACTTCTGAAGAAAGTAGCAAACGAACAGTCCTGACACCGTTTAAGGGCGTATCAAGAGCTGGTCGGTGGTCGCGTATGCTGATGCTTTATACCTTCGTATTTGCTTCTGCGATCCTTTTTAATGAGTATTTGAATATAACGATTGGGCAGTTTACCCCGCCCGATGATGAGCCTTTTGCACTATTAAATATACTGAACTGGCATATAGCGCTTTCGGTGATGGTTCCTTTCCTCTATGGCGGGTTGGGTGCATGCGTATTTTTATTGCGTTCATGTCACCTTTTTATCCATAAACGCACTTTTGATGAACGGCGTATATCTGAATACTTAAACCGAATTTTATTAGGCCTCGTTAGTGGTGGTGTGATCACCTTATTTGTTAATGAGGTCGCAGGTGATGGGGATGACGTGATCCAATTAAGTGCAGCTGCACTTGGGTTTCTCACAGGTTACAACAATGAGTTTTTATTCCAGACACTTGAGCGTATCGCACAAGCATTATTCCCAAAGATTGGTGTCAATTCCATACGTAAGGAGCAAGAACCTCCACCCGCTGAAAATGCGCAAGCGACCGAATTTGTAAAGGATTTACTTGTTCGCCATGAGAAGGCAACGGATCAAGCAAGCAAAGATTTGATTGCAGAAATTTTGAAAAAAGCGAAGGACTCGCTGTAGTGGGGATGCGCCGTTATAGTATTGCTGCGCTTTGTGTATTGGCAGCAATAACGGTGAGTCTGCAGAGTCATGCTCATCGCGGTGGCTTGGATGCGATAGGTGGCCATAACACGGCGCAGACGTATCATTTTCATAAAGGCGTCCTTAAAGGAAAAGCGTTTGCCGACAAAGGTAAAGCCATTGAGGCTTTAAATAAATCAGAAAGTAAACCTGCAATCACGTTAGCCTCTTTTAATGTTCGTATTTACTCTAATCGTAGTCGTGATGATGTTGAGCTTCGTCAAATTGTTGAGCAGCTAAGTCCCTTTGACATCATAGCCATCCAGGAGGTGCGTGACAGTATCGTATTGGATAGAACGATAGTGATGCTTAATGCACTGTCCGGTGTGAAGTGGGATTACTTAATTAGTGAGAAAGTAGGACGTGGCGTCAAAGAGCGGTATGCCTTTATGTTCCGCACCGACAGGGTGCAAGCGATTAGCGAAGGGCGAGTCGCCGACGACCCAAGTGATGTATTTATACGGGAACCTTATATAGCATCATTTCGTGCAGGAAATTTTGACTTTACGTTGATCACGATTCATATGCTTTATAAATCCAAAAATGCGTCCGAACGAGGTGATGAGTTTGCAGCACTGGGACAAGTCTATCTTGATGTTCAGGCAGCTGACCCTAACGAGCAGGATGTCATCGTGTTAGGTGATTTTAATGATCCACCATCTAATGATGCAGGTGATAAATCGAATAAACGGTTTCAACGCATGATTGATGTTGTGCCGGATTTGGAATGTCAATTTAAGGGCGCCATACGTACCACGATCACGGATACATCTTTGTATGACAATATTTGTTTTCAGCCGCAACACACAGTGGAGTACGCAAAGAAGAAGGGTATCGTGAAGTTTGATGAAACCGTATTTGGTAATGATGATAAGGCAGCATTGCTAGCGGTATCAGACCATCGTCCTATATGGGCGATATTTAATAATAATGTTGATGATGATTAATCAACATGAGACCAGATTGACTAAGGTTATTTGGTTACATTTTTTCATGAAATTCATAAAATAAATTATTAACAATAAGAATGAGAGAGATATGTTATTAAATTCAATGTTCAATAGAAAAGCTAAAGTTTATTTAGTACTTATAGTTAGCGGCTTGTTTGTTGGGTGCGCGAGTGTTGGTGGTAAACCATTGTCAACATCAGTGACATCACTTACTTCAGAGTCTTCTACCAAAAAAACTAAAATTCTCAATTATAGTGAGTTGTTATCAGTTGCTGGGCTTTTACCTATTCCAGATGTAGGCGCTTTATATCATCAACCTACAGGAGGTGGGTATTTTAGTAACGAGGAACTAGGACCATTTTATTCAATTGGCATCGTTAGAAATGCTGGTGAAAAGAATAAAAAGAGTTTCCGGTTAATTGGGGAATTTGTTGAATCTCCTAATGTGAATGAAGTTATTGCGGCTTCAAGAAGTATAGATGATTTACAAGAGGCCTCGGTAAGAGGTATTGGTCTTTTGATTGAGCAAAGCGCTATTGGTTATGAAATAGCTAAACTTAAAGAAAATAAAATTAGCAATAAGCTTGATGAGGTTGAAGTTAAACTATTAGAAAGTAAACTTTCTGGATTGAAAGCTAAAAAGACTAAAGTCGATGAACAAGTAGTACTAGTAGAAACAGAAATTAAAAAATTGCGTAAAATCGCACAGGACGCCACTTCAAAAGAAGGATTAATAGTTGCGCAATGGACAACAAACTCTAGTGGGAAGGCTGGAGTTGGAGTGGGCGATGATCTGAGTGATGTTGACTCAACAGGTAAAAGTAATGGTTTGGGTGCAAATGTGGCAGCCACTAGTGGGAAATCAGGATTGGCAGTATTGGGTGGATTGAAAATATCAATGTTATTTTTCGCTGAAGATTATATGAACATGTTAGCGACCACCAAAAGTGAAATCTATAAAGGCTTGTTGAAGCACGTTGGCGTTACAACAAGTTTGATGCAGACAAAATACATATCATATAGCAGTAATATCAGTATTGAAAAAAGCATAGATATCCAAGCTAAGGCACAAATTAGTAAATTCTCTGGCCTTACTAGCAAAAAGATATTGCAAGGGATTGATCAAGCAAAGTTGACTGCATATCTTTCAAGCTCATCTAACCTGTCAAATAAAGGGGTACTAGGAAAAATCAGATGGTATAAAGATGACGTGGATTTTAGTGTGGCCGGAAAAGAATTTCCCAGTATGCCTAGCTATTCTGAATCTAAAATAGGGGGAATAGCTAAAGCCTCGGAATACGATAATTGGATAACGTTACAGTCGGTGCAGGCGCAGTTAAATGGCAGCATTCTTAACGCTATTCTATCTAAAGATGGCGCGAAATTAGTTAATGAAAAAGGAAAATAGTTATATACATTAATTTCTGGTTTTAATTTTTATTTATTAAATGCCAGGGAGGGTATTATGTTAATTTCATCTCGTTACGAAAAAGAATCCATTGAATGTACGATTGATATTTCGTCATACATCAACAACCAATCGCTTGATAATGAAATACCGATCATTATTTACGTGCGCGAAGTAAAAGGTGGTCAAGTTCGGATTGGTATTGAAGCACCTGAGTCGGTGAGCATACGCCGTAGTGAAATAATTCACACGTAGTACGCTTTAATATATGTTTCTTTAAACACACGATTAACGGAAGGATGTTGTT
>JAGLUW010000011.1 GCA_023134145.1 Sulfuriflexus sp.
TGGTGGTCATGGGTGGACTTGAACCACCGACCCCGGCATTATGAATGCCGTGCTCTAACCAGCTGAGCTACATGACCATTTAATTTCTCTCGAGCATGTTATCGAGAGCCGCGCATTTTGGGCATTTGCCGCCCACTTGTCAAGCTTGTGTTTCTATTAAAAAATCAAACACTTATAAAAAATGATTTAGTCTAAAGTACCTAAAACTTAGACATTAAAGCGAAAATGCATTACATCGCCATCGGCAACGATATAATCCTTACCTTCTAAACGCCATTTACCTGCTTCTTTTGCACCTGCTTCACCGTTACCGGCGATGAAATCGTCATAGCCGACCACTTCGGCACGAATAAAACCTTTTTCAAAATCAGTATGAATCACGGCTGCGGCTTTGGGTGCTGTCGCACCGATGGACACAGTCCATGCACGCACTTCTTTTACACCAGCGGTGAAGTAGGTTTGCAAGCCCAATAATTTATAACCAGCTTGAATAACACGATTTAAACCAGGTTCATCCAAGCCCAGTTCGCTTAAAAATTCTTTGGCATCTTCCTCATCCAGTTCCGAAATCTCGGATTCTATCGAAGCACACACAGGCACAACCGGCGCATTCTCTGACGCTGCCATTTTCACAACGGCATCCAGATGGGAATTATTTTCAAAACCATCTTCACTGACATTGGCGATATACATGGTTGGCTTAATCGTTAATAAGTGAAGATCATATAACGCAGCGTGCTGTTCTTCATCAAGCCCCATGCCACGTACAGGTGCGCCTTTATCTAATTGCTCGGCAACCTTTTCCAATAAAGCCAATTTTACAATGGCGTCTTTATCACCACAGCGGGTTAATTTCTTAGTCCGCGTCACAGCCTTTTCTACCGAATCCATATCGGCTAACGCCAATTCGGTATTAATAATTTCAATATCAGAAAGCGAATCAATAGGAGTATCACCATGACGAAGTACGTCGTCATCTTCAAAACAACGCACAACATGGGCGATGGCATCTGTTTCACGAATGTTAGCGAGAAATTTATTTCCTAGGCCTTCGCCTTTTGACGCGCCCTCAACCAAACCGGCGATATCAACAAACTCCATAGTAGTCGGTAATGTCTTTTCAGGATCAACGATTGCGGCTAATGCCTCTAAACGTGGATCAGGCATTTCTACCACGCCAACATTTGGCTCAATGGTACAAAAAGGATAGTTCTCAGCTTGAATACCCGCCTTGGTTAAGGCGTTGAACAACGTTGATTTACCAACGTTAGGTAATCCGACAATGCCACATTTAAAACCCATATCACTAAACCTTTTTCAATTAGCTATGCAGTGACTGCATAGCTTTTTCAATATCATCATTAAGCAATGATGGTATGACTCGCGCACCATCATCGATTGCATATCCAATCTGCGTTTTATCTGTTGCCGATGGTCTTGCCAATACAAAGTCAGAAACATCTTTGCTTTTACCCGGATGACCAATACCAACCCGTAGGCGTAAAAATTCTTTGCTGCCCATCGCGCTAATGATGTCACGCAGGCCATTATGCCCAGCATGACCGCCGCCTTTCTTTAGACGCACATCACCCGGCTCAAAATCCAATTCATCATGGACAACTAAAATGCTTTCAACGGGGATTTTGTAATACTTGGCCAATGCGGATACTGATTGACCACTACGATTCATAAAGGTGTCTGGTTTTAATAACCAAACTGGCTCGCCATGCAAATTCGCTTTGCCAGCATAACCAAAAAACTTACCATCCTTGCGTAACTCACAACCTGATTGGCTAGCGAGTTCATCGATAAACCAGAACCCAGCATTGTGCCGCGTCGCTTCATAATCAGAACCGGGGTTACCCAGTCCTACAATGAGCGCTATACGCGACACTAATGCCGACTCTGACCGCGCAGGCGCGGCTAGTCCTTAGCTTCTTCGCTGTCGCCTTCAGCAGCATCTTCGCCTGCTTCAGCTTCAACTTCTTCAACTTCTTCAACAACAGCACGTGGTTTGTGGATACTGACAATAGGTAGATCATGTGATTCACCCAACGCCAACTGTACCAATTCAACACCGTCTGCCATTTTAATATCTGACAAGTGCAAAGAGTGATCCATTGCCAAATCAGCAACGTCGACTTCAATGTATTCAGGTAGATTAGCTGGTAAACAACTAACTTCAACTTCAACCACGTTATGCTGAATACGTCCGCCTTCATCCTTAACACCTGGTGCAATGTCTTCATTAATGAAGTGCAAAGGTACATGCATGTGCAGTTTTTCTTTCATGTTCACGCGTTGAAAATCAGCGTGTAAGATCATCATTTTTGCTGGGTGACGTTGTAAGTCACGCAGTACTGCCTTCTCAGCCTTGCCATCAATGTTGATAGTCAGGATGTGTGAATAAAAGGCTTCATTTTCCAGTGCATGGGCCATCTTGTTGTGATCCATTGTCAAAGAAATTGGATCACTACCACCACCATACATAACAGCTGGAATTTTATTCGCATGACGTAGGCGGCGGCTCGCACCTTTCCCCTCATCTGTGCGAACTTCAGCGTCTAGCTCAAAAGTTACACTCATTGTAATACTCCTAGTTAAATTAAAGTACGCCACCACCGTGGTGACACACTCGCTTCCCCGCGACCAGAGAAAGCGTTCGGCTAGATGATCTAAATCATCCAGCCTATTCGTTAGTCCATATACATGGAGCTAACAGATTCTTCTTCATGAATTCGACGCATTGTTTCAGCCAACATCTCGGCGATACTTAATTGTCGAATACGTGTGCAATTCTGTGCTGCTTCACTCAACGGCAGTGAATCAGTGACTACCAGCTCATCTAATGACGAGCCTTCAATATTATCTATCGCCGCACCTGATAACACAGGGTGCGTACAGTAAGCCGCTACGCGTGCTGCGCCGTGTTCTTTCAGTGCGTCTGCCGCCTTACAAAGCGTGCCTGCCGTATCAACCATGTCATCAATCAAAACACAGTTACGTCCGCTCACATCACCGATGATATTCATTACCTTAGACTCATTTGCCTTAGGACGACGTTTATCGATGATGGCTAAATCCGCATCATCGAGACGTTTCGCAATGGCTCGCGCACGTACCACACCACCCACGTCCGGTGAAACAACCATTAAGTCATTACCACTGGTTTTCCAAACATCACCTAGCAAAATAGGTGAGCCGTAAACGTTGTCGACAGGGATATCAAAGAAACCCTGTATTTGGTCAGCATGTAAATCTAATGTTAAAACACGATCTGTGCCAGCTGCGGTGATCATATTCGCAACTAGCTTTGCCGTAATCGCAACACGTGCTGAACGTGGACGACGATCTTGGCGCGCATAACCAAAGTACGGTATCACTGCCGTAATACGACGTGCCGATGAACGACGCAAGGCATCGACCATCACTAATAATTCCATCAAGTTGGTGTTCGTCGGGCTACACGTCGGTTGGATGATAAAAACATCCCGTCCACGCACGTCTTCCATAATCTCGACGCCAACTTCACCATCGCTAAAACGACTAACGGACGCTTTACCTAAGGGCAAATGCAGATGCTTCACAATCGCGTTAGCTAATTGTGGGTGGGCATTTCCAGCAAAGACCATCATTGAGCTTTCTTCAGGCACGACATACCTCTTTAAGCACTGCACTACTATTTAAATATGGCTGGGGCGGATCTAATTAAATCCTGCTCCCTAATAAAAATGGCTGGGGCGGTAGGATTCGAACCTACGTATGCCGAGATCAAAACCCGGTGCCTAACCGCTTGGCGACGCCCCAATAAACTCTTTCAACTTTAACTCATCCAAGCCTGCGGTATGCGGTAGGATGGCTCGGCACCTAAGTGCCTCGGCCCTGCGGGCCCGTCTTGCAGACGTCCAAATTCGGCTATGCCGAATTAGTCGAACCAAACTTATATAGTTCCGAGATCAAAACCCGGTGCCTAACCGCTTGGCGACGCCCCAATAAACTTTTAAACCTTACTCAGCTACCTATATAAAGGTGACTGGTTGCAGCCCTTCGCAATGAAGCCATTCCATTGTTCAGGTAGTGCTGCTTGTACTGTCTTCGCCTGCTGCTCTGTATCGAACGCGGCGAAAATACAACTTCCTGTTCCTGTCATCCTTGCTTGGGCATAATTCCCCAACCAATTCAGTGCTTCATCAACTTCTGGGTAGCGCTGTCGAACCACGGGTTCACAGACATTACTCGCATGTCCTGCGAGAAAGGCGCGTATTGTGATGGGAGGACAGTCACGTGTCAATTGCGAAGAGCAAAAGATTTCACCTGTATTGACAGAAATGTTCGGTTTTATGACGAAATACCATGGTTGAGCCAATTCTACAGGGCTAAATCGCTCTCCAACACCTTCAGCCCATGCTGCTTGGCCGTGAATAAAAATCGGTACATCGGCGCCCAATTGAAGTCCAATGTCCGCTAATTGTTGTTGAGAGAGGCCACACTGCCAAAGTTCGTTGAGAATAACTAAAGTCGTTGCGGCATCAGAACTGCCCCCACCAAGGCCTCCTCCGGCAGGTAGACGCTTATCTAAACGAATATCAGCACCTAACTTGCTCTGAGATGCCTGTTGCAAAAGCTTGGCTGCACGCATAACCAGATTATCTTCAGCCGCGATATCCAAAACATCATCTTGCAGCGAAATAACGCCATCTTGACGGCATCGTGCGGCTATCTCGTCGCTATAGTCGATAAATTGAAAAAGGGTTTGGAGGTTATGCATGCCATCATCACGACGACCGGTGATGTGTAAAAATAAATTTAATTTTGCTGGGGCCGGCTTAACAAGCCAATCGGCCTGCTTATTCACGCTGTCGGCCCAGTAATTTGCCAGCGATCGATGACAATACGGATATCTAGCCCTTTATTGTCCATAAATATTTTACTTGGCAATAAATACCCATCAACCATCACGTAACGACGATAACGGATTTTCCAGCCATCTTGTTCTAGGTTTGCCAGGTGTCCGAATTGATCAAGATCGAGTTTGGCGGGCATGTCTGGAATCTTTTGCCCAACAGCCCAATAACGTAGGCCGTTAATAGGCACATGCCAACCTAATCGCTGCGAAAGAAGTTGCTCGGGATCTTGTGAATGTATCCGCTCGCCATCTTGAGTAAGAATAACTGTTTGAGGGCTACCGTCTAATTGAATTGCGCCTGCACCAAAAGGGCCGAACAAACGAATATGATAGGCCTGATCAATTTGTTGCCAAAGCAAGGTTGCGTGCCAAGCTTCTTCATCAAGACGTAAAGAGATCCGTCCTTCAATATTCCACGCCTCAAGCTGTGCAAGTTTTTCATTGTGCGAAACCCAAGCAGCGTCAAGATCTTTTACCTTGGGATCTTCAGGCTCAGATAAGACCAATAACTCACAACCACTCAGTGCGGCTAAGCAAACTAAAACTAACAAATATCTCATAGCTCTAAACGTTTTATGACCTCAAGCAAACGCTCATCACCAGGTGCTTGCTCTAAACCTTGTCGCCATACTTTACTAGCACGCACCTTTTCACCTAAAGCCCATAACACTTCGCCAAGATGTGCGGCGATCTCAGCATCATCATTCAAATCGTAAGCGCGTGTCAGATGTTTAAGTGCCTCTTTATAATTTCCTAAACGATATTGAATCCAGCCCATGCTATCGATAATTGCAGGGTCATCCGGTAACAATTTTAATGCGCGTTTAATATATTTAAATGCCTCTTTTAATTTACCGGTGTGATTATCAGCCAAGGTATAACCCAAGGCATTCAAGGCGTGCGCATTATTTGGTTCAGTTTTAAGTATGGTTTTTAAATCGACCATTAAGATATCAATACGACCAACTCGTTCCGCCATCAATGCACGGGCATAAAGTAAATCGCTGTTACCCGGTAATTTTTCAAGCCCTTTGTTGTAACCCTTCATCGCATCAGAAAAACGCTTTTCACTACGAAGGATATCGCCTTTAGATAAAATTACACTAACTAACTGCGCGTCACCACGTATCGACACGTTATCCAATGTTGCTAAGGCTAAATCTACTTTACCCTGTTTTACTAGTATCTTAACGATACGCAATTGTGAATCAAAGGCATACTCTCCGCGCGAAACACGACCATAATGAACAATCGCCTTCGAATAGTTTTCTTTTTGTTCCGCAATCTGACCGAGGTAGTAACTCGCTTCTAAACCACGACGACCTTTATCTTTTACTTGTTCAAAATATTTTACGGCATGCTCAAGGTTTTCTGATTGCAGTGCGAGAATACCCAAGGCAAATAAAATGTTCGCGTTTTCAGGTGCATCAACAGCTAAGCGTTCAAATTCATCGCGTGCTTTATCGAGTTCTTTTGCATCAACCAACAAACGCGCATAACTTAAACGTATAACAGTATTATCTGGCGTGTCTTTTAATACCTTTTCTAAGTATGCGATCGCATCAAGTGTATTACCTTGCAAATGTAAAATACGTGCCAACTGATTTTGCGCCGCCGTCCAATTAGCTTTCAATATAATCGCTTGGCGTATTGCACTTTCTGCTAAAGAAAACTTACCGGCTTGCTCGGCTAAAGAACTCAGTAAAAAATGTGCTGAAGCCACTTTAGAATAGCGCACAACTAATTGCTGCATCATTTCTAATACTTGCTGACGATTTTTCTCATGCAATAATTTTTTGCCTAATTGAATAAACCGCGCTTGTTTATCCGACGATGATTCAATTAATTCGTCATAAGCGGTTAAAGCTTCTGCCTTTAAATTATTACGCAACAACAAACTAGCCAAGTTAGCTTGTGCCGCTTCACTATTGGGTTTTATTTCTATCCAAAGCCGTGCCGCTTCTAAACCTTGTTTATACAATTTGGCATAACTCGCCACTCTTACCGCTCGCTCAATAACACGAGGGTCACGAGTCTGTTTCGCGGCGCGTAGATACTGTGCTGTTGCCAAACCAAGTTCACCTCGATAACCGGCCATCTCGCCCGTTAATAAGGTAAATAATAAATCTCCATCTAGGTTCACATCAGGTAAATCTAACCTCACTGGTGCGACTTTCTTCACAACCGGCTTGGTTTGCTTGGCAACAGGTTCCTGTTTTCCTAACATCGCACAACCCGAAAGCGATATGGCACTAATTAATAGTAGGGAGATAGCGCTATTTCTTATCATCATTTTCTCGTCTGGTTTCCGGCCCAACATCCTGCTGAGTCCACTTAATTCTTACTTATCTAATATAGGGTATATAAATTAGAAAATCCGTAACCACTATTTTTCAGTATAATAACTTCTTTTAATAGTATGTTAACCGTCAATCTGACCGCAGCAACGGCTACAGTCTACGAAAGACATGGAAAAACACTTTAAATACATAACGTTATGGCAATTCTCGCATTTGGCATCAACCATCAAACGGCTCCGGTCGCAATTCGCGAGCGTGTCGCCTTTGGCCCAGAATCGATGCAATCTGCCCTTCAAGACCTCACAGAAAGCACTCCTGTCGAAGAAGCAGCCATTCTTTCGACCTGTAATCGCACTGAAGTCTACTGTGAACTTGACGCTATCAACAGTAATGTAGTCCTCAATTGGCTGCAGGAGTTCCATCAACTTGATCAAGGATCGCTTGAGCCTTACATCTACCGTCACCCTGATCAGCTCGCTGTGCGCCATATGTTACGCGTCGCCAGTGGTCTAGATTCATTAGTACTAGGCGAACCACAAATTCTTGGTCAAATGAAAGATGCCTACCAGCAGGCCAGCGCCGCCGGTACTATTGGCAAGACCTTATCCAAGCTATTTCAACATACTTTCCAAGTCGCCAAACAGATTCGCACAGATACGGCGATTGGTCATAGTCCTGTTTCCGTGGCATTTGCTGCCGTGGCGTTAGCAAAACAAATATTTGGTGATCTTAGCCCGCTCACGACCCTATTAATCGGTGCGGGTGAAACCGTTGAGCTAGCAGCAAGACACCTAAATGAATCCGGTATGGGTCGGATGATTATTGCGAATCGCACGGTTGAGCGAGCCCAAGCATTGGCAAGCCAATTTAATGGCTTCGCAATCCCCTTATCTGAAATGCCGAGCCATCTTGCTGAAGCGGATATTATTATTTCTTCAACCGCCAGTAGTTTGCCTATTCTCGGTAAAGGTAGCGTTGAAAGTGCATTAAAACAACGCAAACACAAACCTATGTTCATGGTCGATATTGCCGTGCCACGTGATATCGAGCCCGAAGTTGATGAACTCGATGATGTGTATTTGTATAGCGTTGATGACTTGCAAGAAATTATTCAAGAGAATTTACAATCTCGACAAGATGCTGCCACCCAAGCCGAAGAAATTATCGACACACAAGTCGAACACTTCATGGGATGGTTGCGCTCGTTAGATTCTATTTCAACTATTCGTGATTTCCGTACTCATGCAGAACAACTTCGTGATGAAACGGTACAACGTGCATTACAGCGCATTCGTAATGGCGATGACGCTGAGCTTGTACTAGAAGAGCTCGCTCGTTTACTAACAAACAAACTCATTCATCTACCGAGTACGCAAATGCGTCAGGCAAGTTTTGATGGCCGTCGTGACGTACTCGACATTGTTCGCGAATTATATAATCTTGGCGAAGAAACCTAGCTATTCTTACTCTGTCTTTTTCTGCGTAACCTCATTACGCACCCCGCTAAAAATTAAACTGGATAACACAACGTGAAAGCATCAATACGTCAAAAACTCGATACCCTTGGCGAACGCCTTGAAGAAATTAATGCACTGCTTTCTGATGCGGAAACCATCGCCGATAATAATAAGTTTCGCGAACTCTCAAAAGAGTACGCACAGCTTAATCCAATTGTGATGGTCTTTAATAACTATCGCAGCGCACTCGATGATCTTGATGACGCAAAAGAAATGCTCAAAGAAGATGACGCTGAAATGCGTGAAATGGCGGAAGAAGAAATTAAATCCGCAAAAGGTGTTATTGAAACACTCGAAGATGAATTACAAATTCTCCTATTACCAACCGACCCGCTTGATGAAAACAATGTCTTCATTGAAATTCGTGCTGGCGCTGGTGGTGATGAGGCGGCTCTATTCGCAGGCGCATTGTTCCGTATGTACAGCCGTTTTGTCGAGAAACAAGGTTGGAAACTTGAAATCATTAACGAGCACGAAGGTGAACACGGTGGTTACAAAGAAATCATTTCGCGTATTCTCGGTAAAGATGTGTATTCAATTATGAAATTTGAATCAGGTGGTCACCGAGTACAACGTGTCCCAGAAACCGAATCACAGGGCCGCGTACATACCTCGGCCTGTACGGTTGCGATCATGCCGGAAATTGCTGATGTTGAGCAAATCAAAATTAATCCAGCGGATTTAAAAGTGGATACCTTCCGTGCATCAGGCGCGGGTGGTCAGCACGTCAATAAAACCGACTCTGCTATCCGTATAACCCATTTACCAACCGGTACCGTTGTTGAGTGTCAAGATCAACGTTCGCAACATAAGAACCGCGCGCAGGCCATGTCACTCTTGCAGTCACGCCTACTCACTGCCGAAACAGATAAACAAAACAGTGAACAAGCTGAACAACGTCGCAATTTAATCGGCAGTGGCGATCGTTCTGAACGCATTCGCACCTATAATTTCCCACAAGGTCGTTTAACGGATCATCGTATTAATTTGACCCTTTATAAACTTCAAGACATTTTAGAAGGCGATCTCAGTCAGATAATTGATCCTCTTCGCCACGAATACCAAGCCGATCTACTTGCGGCGATGGGCGACTAAAGGAGCATCGCGTAGATGCAACGTATCGACGAACTGTTAGATGCGGCTAAAGCTCAGCTCGCCAATAGCGAGTCGGCACAACTCGATGCCGAAGTATTACTTGCCCATGTACTTGGTAAGCAGCGCAGTTATTTGCGCGCTTACCCTGAAATAAAACCTGAACAAGAAGCAGCACAGGCTTACTCACGTTTACTAGCACGACGTGAAGCAGGCGAACCGGTTGCCCACCTCACTGGTGAACGTGAGTTTTGGTCACTGAACCTCCAAGTCACTCCTGACACACTCATCCCCCGACCCGATACTGAGTTATTAGTCGAAACCGCGCTGCAACGTTTGAGTGAAATAAGAAATAAGCCAATTCAATTAGCCGATCTCGGCACGGGTAGTGGCGCAATCGCCCTCGCACTTGCCAGTGAATGTTCACAATGCGAAATAACAGCAACGGATCTTTCAACCGCCGCGCTGGCTGTTGCCAAAGACAACTCAGATCGCTTAGAAATAAATAATATTGAATTTATTCACAGTAATTGGTGCAGTGCCTTTGCTGATGACACGCACTTCGACATGATTATTAGCAACCCGCCCTACATTCCGAATAATGATCCACATATGCAAGCAGCCGAGCTGAAGTGTGAACCTGAATTTGCACTGACCTCAGGCAATGATGGTCTCGATGCGTTGCGTAGCATTACTCAACAAGCCCAACATTTTCTAAAACCCAACGGTTGGTTACTTGTCGAACATGGTTACGATCAAGCTGAGGCTGTGAGGACCTTATTCCGAGAAAATGGCTACCAAGATATCGAAACGAAACAAGATCTGGGTGGTAACGACCGAGTTTGTCTTGGCCAATGGCGCTGAAAGCCTTGATTCTAAAGCACCGCAATATCAATACTTTATAATCTACTGAAGCAGCTTGCATCCTGATAGCATCTATCTAGTATAGGGGGATGAGTGATCATTCAGACGAATGCATTAAACACCGCGATATCCATTTCGCGTCACTGCATGATCAGGATGAATCTCCATCTCAACTAGCAATATTATTACTCGCTGATGCCCCCGGTATCATCAATCTTCATCCATTATCCGATACACGCCTGCATGTTAGTTATGACCTGCGACTCGTCACCTTAAATATTATTGAATCCGGCTTACGTGAAGTTGGCTTCCACCTCGATAATAATTTGATGTGTATATTGCGCCGTGCACTATGTCACTACACCGAAGAAACTCAGTGCCTCAACATGGGCTATCACCCAGACAGCAAGGCAACCCGTGATATCTATATTTGTCGTTACCAACGCCTACCCCACGGCTGCCAAGACGAGCGTCCTAACCATTGGCGTAAATACCTCTAAGTACCAACGACGGCCCACGGTCACTGCTAATACCCGCTATATCGTTTATGATAGTCAGCATGAACGACGACGAATTACTCCGCTACAGCCGCCAAATCATGCTGCCTCAGGTTGATGTAGAAGGACAGCAGCGCCTCGCAGACTCTTGCGTGTTGATTATTGGCCTCGGTGGACTGGGTTCACCTGTCGCGATGTACCTGGCTGCTGCGGGTGTTGGGCAACTGGAGTTAGTGGATTTTGATAAGGTCGATATAACAAATCTACAACGTCAAATCCTCCACAGCACCGACAATATTGGCCAAGCTAAGACTGAATCTGCCCTACAACGGCTGCAGCAAATCAATCCACTCATCACGATTAATATCCACAACGAAAAGCTCGAAGGCGAGGCGCTTATCGCCGCAGCTAAAAAAGCCGATGTGGTGGTTGATGCCAGTGATAATTTTGCCACCCGTTTTGCCATTAATCGCGCCTGCTTAGCGGCAAAAACACCGCTAGTTTCTGCAGCCGCCATCCGTATGGAAGGACAAATCTCGGTGTTTCAATGTGATGATCCCGCAATGGCTTGTTACCAATGCCTCTATCAAGACACGGGTGAAGAAGACACCAACTGCACCAGCAATGGCGTGCTTGCGCCGATGGTCGGCATTCTCGGTTCTATGCAAGCACTTGAGACCCTTAAGCTACTACTTAATATAGGTGAATCTCTTGCTGGAAAGCTTATGTTATTCGATGGAATGACCATGGAATGGCGCACAATGAAGCTACGTAAAGACTCTGCCTGCCCTGCCTGCAATTCCACTTCTTAACTCCACATTTTAGGATTTTCTACTACACTTAACTAAACATCACCGGCCTATCTACTTATAGAGCGGAAAATTCCATAATTTCAGTATGGTTTTAATCTTAATCAATGCCTGTGGGGGGCAAATGCTGATGTGCAACATAAACGCAATCATCCGGAACTTGCTCTGCATTCTCGTTGCCTGTTTGCTGACGATGCCCATTATCAGCAATGCCGATAGCAATGAGCTCGTTACTGGTGCTGGCGCACATTCATCATGGGTTATCCTCAATAAATTAAAACCGATACTTGAAAAAGAATCTGGCTACGACATTACCCTGTTCGGCAAACAATCTATGCTCGGTGTCGGCTGTAATGCAGGAATAAAATCAACCGCCCAAAGTTCTCCTCAACACGAAAATTTTGGCATGCTTTGTTGCCCACTCGATGATGCCGAGATTAGCGAAAAAAATCTTGAGGTTTTTCCCTTAGCATTAGAACCACTCATGATTCTTGGGCACGAAAAAAACCCAATAACAAACTTGAGTACCAAGCAAGTTAAAGCGATATTCAGTGGTGAAATAAATAATTGGAAAGCAGTTGGTGGCTTAGATAAATCTATTGTTGTCGTCACCCGACTTCATTGCAAAAAACGTCCCGGTCACTGGAAACGTATCTTGCCAACACCAGAAGCATTCACCAGAAAACGTATTAACGTACAAAGTGCCGATGAAATGGTAAAACGTGTTGGCGATTTTGAATCTGCAATCGGTCACGCAGGTACAGCTTGGCTACGCGGTGAAAGTTCGCATACAAAAATCATTCGTGTCAATGGCTATTTACCAACAAGTGAAAACGTAAAAAAGGGTAATTACAAATTTTTCAGACAACTTTCAATTATCACCAAGAATGATGCATCAAAGCGATTAAAAGATTTAATGCGCCGTGTACAAAAAGAAGTTGTTAAAAATTCTGAATTACTCAGTGAATATCAATTACTTCCTTCCACCTCACCATCTACACATTAAAGTAATTATTAAAAATTCATGATTAAACTTGCTACATTTCGTTCTAGACTGATTTTCTATATCTTGCTGGTATCGGTCTTTCTCAGTCTTTCACTTGGTTTGTCGTTTTGGCATACCCGTAACATTTTACTCAGCGAAGCTGATCAGCAATTGCAACGAACCTCACATTTGCTTGATACCTATTTGGTCGCCGAACGTTTAGAACTAGAACGTTATGCTGGGATTGTCCGTGACAACTTGCGCATTCAAGAATACATGTATGTTGTTACTGAGATTGGTGCAGAAAATGCACCACTCGACAAACTCTATCAACAGCAGTTCGGCTGGTTACCCATTGATAACCGCGTGCTTATTGATACCAAAAGAAATGTGATTAGTGGTAATTCAATAAGCTCAATTGTCAGCATGGCCGTACTAAGCAATGAACCCCACAGCGTTCGACTTCAGTATATTAATACTCCTCAAGGCGTTGAACTGGTAGCAAATGCTCCCGTGTATTACCTAGATAAATTGCTCGGTCATATTATTATTTCGCGTAATTATGATACTGACAAATTAAGAGAACTTGAGAGCATCAGTAAAGGTCGTATTTTTATCACTGACAAAAACAAGGTCGCACTCAGTACTATTCCATCAATGATTAAGAGCTCACTAACTGATGACATGTCGAGCCTATCGTTCATGAACGACACCTTTATGCTGAACCGTATTATCGTTGATGACAGCTTAAGTAAAGATATTGATTTTTATTTTGGTGTTTCAGAACGTCGCCTACTCGACAACATTGAACAGTTTAGTAAATTAATTTTATTGATTGTCGCCTTTGGTGTTATTGGTATTTTATCTCTCGGTATTTTATTCCTGCGCGATTTTGATAAACCAATTAAAAAATTATTATCAATGACCGATGAAGTCTCAAAAGGTAAGTTACCGGTCATTAGTAAAATCAC
Source organism: Sulfuriflexus sp. (assembly GCA_023134145.1). Taxonomy (GTDB): domain Bacteria; phylum Pseudomonadota; class Gammaproteobacteria; order AKS1; family AKS1; genus Sulfuriflexus. Next base: position 13,942 of record JAGLUW010000011.1, read on the forward strand.
ACCTCGAAATGAAATTGATTCTTTGATAAATCATTTCTCAGACATGATTCATAGCTTGCGTGAAAAACAAATACTCATTTCAAAAGCGCAACAAGAACTCGAAACACTCACTATCACTGATAGTCTGACTGAACTATATAACCGCCGTCATTTGGTTGAGGTTTTTCCTAAATTACAGGCTCAAGCGCAACGAGATCGCTCTCCCTTAGCCGCAATCATTATTGACATTGATCACTTTAAAGTTATTAACGATGAATATGGTCACTTAGCGGGTGATCAGTGTCTAGTTGAGTTCTCTGCCTTGCTGCGTAGTCATTCACGTACTAATGATTATTTATTCCGTCTTGGCGGAGAAGAATTTTTAATTATTACATTAGGCGAAACAACCAAGGGCGTGCATTCGGTTGCAGAAAAAATACGCAAGGCAACCGAGCAAACGCCTATTCACTATCGCGATGCTCATATCCATATGACTATTAGTTGTGGGGTATGCGTAGAATATCCAACGGGTGACAAAGAACGTTCACTTAATAGTTTATTACTACATTCAGATAATGCCTTGTACCTTGCTAAACAAACAGGCCGTAACAAAGTGGTCGTGCATCTTCATGAAGACGAACATGAACAGCAGATCAAACAGCACTAGGGTTTGAGTTTGTCCTTTAATATTTGATTAACTTGAGCAGGATTAGCCTTGCCTTGGCTGGCTTTCATTACCTGACCAACAAAGAAGCCAAACACTTTATCTTTACCAGAACGATACTGCTCAACCTGCCCCGGATTATTAGTAATAATTTCATCAACCAACTTTTCAATCGCGCCGCTATCAGTAACTTGCTTGAGACCTTTACTTTCAATAACCGCATCGGCATCACCTTCGCCCTGCCACATTGCCTCAAATACCTGTTTCGCAATCTTGCCGGAGATAGTGTTGTCAGCAATGCGCTTGATCATGCCACCGAGCATTTCAGCTGAGACAGGGCACTCTTTGATGTCGGTTGATTCTTTATTCAATGTGCCTGAAAAATCACCCATCACCCAGTTCGCACTTAACTTGGCTTCACCACCTGATGCTTTAACCACTATCTCATAGTAATCCGCCATCGGGCGCGACGAGGTCAATACATCGGCATCATAATCAGATAGTTCATACTCGCTTATAAAACGTTGCAACTTCGCATCAGGCAATTCTGGCAAATTAGCTCGAACCGCTTCGATGGTTTCATTATCAATTTCAACAGGTAGTAAATCTGGGTCAGGGAAGTAGCGATAATCATTGGCTTCTTCCTTGCTACGCATGGCACGTGTTTCATGTTTGTCGGAATCGTAAAGTCGTGTTTCTTGAACAACCGCACCACCACCTTCAATCACATCAATTTGTCGTTCGACTTCTAAATTAATCGCCTTCTCAACAAATCGGAAAGAATTTAAATTCTTTATTTCAGCACGTGTTCCATATTCCTCTTGCCCCTTAGGACGAACAGAGACATTCGCATCACAACGGAATGAACCTTCTTGCATATTACCGTCACAAATATCAATGTAAGTGACAATCGAATGGATCTTCTTCATATAGGCAATAGCTTCTTTAGCCGAACGCATATCTGGCTCAGAAACAATTTCCAATAACGGCGTACCTGCACGGTTAAGATCGATACCCGTCATGCCTGGGGATTCGCCATGCAAGGATTTACCCGCGTCTTCTTCAAGATGCGCGCGCGTAATACCAATTTTTTTCACTGTGCCATCTTCAAGACGTATCTCAAGAACACCTTCACCGACGATAGGCAGTTCCATCTGACTAATTTGATAGCCTTTGGGTAAATCTGGGTAAAAATAATTCTTACGTGCAAAAATAGAACGAGGCGCAACCTCTGAACCTGTTGCCAAACCAAACTTAATCGCCATTTGCACGGCTTCGTGATTCAACACTGGCAAAACGCCGGGCATGCCAAGGTCAACCACACAAGCTTGCGTATTCGCAGGCGCACCATAGGCGGTCGATGCACCAGAGAAAATTTTACTTTTAGTGGCGAGCTGAGCATGAATCTCAAGCCCGATAACTACTTCCCATTCCATAAAGGTTATTCCCGACTAATATTACTTAAACTGCTCTGGCGTACGTGCATGCCAGTCAGTAACTTGTTGATAACGGTGCGCCACATTCAGTAGCCGCGACTCATCAAAATAATTACCAATAATCTGTAACCCTACTGGCATGTTATTAACAAAACCGGCTGGCACAGACATTCCCGGCAGACCCGCGAGATTGGCAGCAATAGTATAAATATCAGATAGATACATAGTGATTGGGTCATCTGATTTTTCACCTAAACCAAAGGCAGGCTCAGGCGCGGTTGGCCCCATAATCACATCAACCTCTTCAAAGGCACGTTTGAAATCATCACTGATCAAACGACGTAATTGCTGTGCTTTTATGTAATAGGCATCGTAATAACCGGCTGATAATGCGTAAGCACCGATCATAATGCGACGTTTCACCTCAGCACCAAAACCTTCACCACGTGAACGTTTGTACAAATCTTCTAAATCAGCAGGATCATCACAGCGATAACCAAACCGCACGCCGTCAAAACGAGACAGATTTGATGAACATTCCGCGGGCGCCACAACATAATAGGTAGGCACGGCAAGATGAGTGTTTGGCAGGCTGATTTCCTTCACCACCGCACCGAGATTTTCATATTCACGAATAGCCGCCTCAACTGCACTGCCTACTTGCGCATCAAGACCTTCACCAAAGTACTCTTTAGGAAGGCCAATCGTCAGCCCTTGCAGTGAATCGTTCAAATTTGCTGTGTAATCCGGCACATCTCGCTGTGCACTGGTTGAATCACGTTCATCAAAGCCTGCCATACAGTTAAGCATCATCGCTGCATCTTCTGCGGTGCGTGTCATCGGCCCTGCTTGATCGAGACTCGAGGCAAAGGCGATCATGCCGTAACGTGAAACACGGCCATAAGTTGGTTTTAAACCCGTAATGCCACATAAGGAAGCTGGCTGGCGAATGGAACCACCGGTATCTGTTCCGGTTGAGGCTGGCGCAAGTCGTGCTGCAACCGCTGCGGCTGAGCCACCTGACGAACCACCTGGTACCTTATTGATATCCCAAGGGTTTTTTACTGGTCCGTAGTAACTTGTTTCGTTCGATGAGCCCATCGCAAACTCATCCATATTGGTCTTACCCAACATCACCGCGCCTGCCGCATTGAAGTTCTCAATCACAGTCGCGTCATAAGGGGAGATAAAATTATCTAACATTTTTGAACCACAGGTCGTTTTCACGCCCTCGGTACAGAAAATATCCTTTTGCGCCAAGGGGATACCCGTTAATGGTGCTGCTGTTCCTGCCGCAATGCGCTTATCTGCCGCCGCAGCGGTGTCTAATGCAAGCTGCTGCGTCACTGTCACAAAGGCATTAATTTGCGGATCTAAACTGGAAATCCGATCTAGATAACTTTGAGTTAGCTCGGTACTGGAGAATTCACCAGCCTGTAATGCCGCTGAAAGTTCACTGAGAGTTTTGTTATGCATAATCTACAATTTCAATAATTTAGGTATATATAAGGTTTAAGTCCGGCTCACAGCCTTACTCAATCACCTGTGGCACTAGATATAAGCTGTTTTCTACGTTTGGAGCAATATCTTGATACTGCTCATGATGGTCAGTTTCCGTCACAACATCGTCACGCAGACGTTGCACCATATCTAAAGGATGAGCCATTGGCGCCACATCACTGGTATCAACCGCACTCATTTGCTCAACCAAACCAAGAATGTTCGACAATTCTTTTTCGTAAGCGGGAATATCGTCCTCACTGATCGAAAGTCGAGCCAGATGGGCAATCTTTTTTACATCATCTTGCGTTAAAGACATAGGTACTCCACGTAATTCAAACTGGCGCCAACTTCAGACACCAAACAATAAATATTCAGGATGCGAAACTTATCACAATTAGTACCTTGCCGAAAACCCTACGCATTGTTAAAGTAGCGCCATATTTAAGCATTTTTATGTATGAAAAAGGATAATTCCCAGTATGTTCAATTCCTTGCGTGGTCTATTTTCCACTGATTTGTCGATAGATCTTGGTACCGCTAACACTCTAATCTACGCTCGCGATCAAGGCATTGTTCTTGATGAGCCATCGGTTGTCGCCATTCGACAAGATCGAGGCAACAACGGCGCAAAAAGTATTTCTGCAGTCGGTAAAGAAGCCAAGTTAATGCTTGGTCGTACACCAGGAAACATCACGGCAATTCGTCCACTCAAAGATGGCGTTATTGCTGACTTCGATGTCACTGAAAAAATGTTGCAACATTTTATTCACAAAGTTCATGAAACAAAATTCTTTCGTCCAAGTCCACGTGTTGTTGTTTGTGTTCCTTGTGGTTCAACAAAAGTTGAACGTCGTGCGATTCGTGAATCAGCACTAGGTGCTGGCGCACGCGAAGTTTATTTAATTGATGAACCAATGGCTGCAGCCATTGGTGCAGGCATGCCGGTTGGTGAAGCAAAAGGTTCAATGGTTCTCGACATCGGTGGCGGTACAACTGAGGTCGCGATTATTTCCTTGAACGGTATTGTTTATTCTGACTCTGTTCGTATTGGTGGCGATCATCTTGACGAAGCTATTATCAGTTATGTACGTCGTAACTATGGCAGCCTAATTGGTGAAGCAACGGCTGAACGTATCAAAATTCAAATTGGTACCGCCTTTCCTGCTAACGAAGTTAAAGAACTTGAAGTTAAAGGTCGTAACCTTGCAGAAGGTATTCCTCGTAGCTTTACACTTAACAGCAATGAAATTCTTGAAGCATTACAAGAGCCTTTGTCTGGCATTGTTAGTGCGGTTAAAAACGCCTTAGAACAAACACCACCTGAGCTCGGCGCCGATGTTGCAGAACGCGGCATGGTCTTAACCGGTGGTGGTGCAATGCTAACTGATCTTGATAAGTTACTCAGCGAAGAAACCGGCTTGCCTGTTATTATTGCTGATGAACCACTCACTTGTGTTGCTCGTGGTGGTGGTATTGTTTTAGAAATGATCGATGAACATGGTATTGATGTCTTCGATCTAGAATAATACCTACGCAGGGGTTTAATTATTAAAACGCTGTTTACACAAGGTCCGCTACTAGGTACCCGTTTACTCCTGCTTATTATTGTTTCCATTGTCATGATGACAATGGATCATCGCTATCATCACCTTGATACCTTTCGTTCTGTACTGTCATTAATTATTGAACCAATACGACAAGTTATCGACCTTCCATTCTCAATAATCGGTGGCGTTAATGAGAACCTATCTTCTCGCTCAACCCTATTAAGTGACAATGAAGAACTACGCGTAAGAAATTTACTTCTCAAAGCCCAACTACAAAAATACGCTGCGCTGCAATCAGAAAATATGCGTCTACGAGAATTGCTCGACTCCTCTTTCAAGGTTGGAGACAAGGTTCTTATTGCTGAATTAATTCGTGTTGATCTAGATCCTTTTACAAGACGCATTGTTATTAACAAAGGCAGCAATGACGATCTATTTGCCGGCCAACCCTTACTCGATTCCGAAGGTATTATCGGCCAAATTTTACAAGTGAGTCCTTTCTCCAGCACGGCAATGCTCATAACCGATCCTAGTCATGCTATTCCAATACAGCTAAACAGTACTGGGCAACGTGCTATTGCTACTGGCACCGGGCGACCAGGCGAACTTGAATTACTGCATATTCCTAGTAATACCAAATTAAAAAAAGGTGAGCTATTAGTTTCATCAGGCTTAGGTGGCCGCTTCCCTGCTGGCTACCCTGTCGCCCGTGTGATTCGAACACTGAAACATCCAGGCAAACCTTATCTTGAAGTGATTGCTGAACCAACCGCTTACTTACAACGCAGTCGTGAAGTACTCGTTGTTTGGCCTAGTGCGGGCCCCCACCCCGAAGCAAGCACAGGGAAGCAATAATGCCAAGACGTCATCAAGGTGGTTGGATTATTATCGCGAGCTTTACCATTGCTCTGCTGTTAACGATGTTGCCCTTACCAACATGGGCACAAGCCTTTCGTCCAGAGTGGATAACGTTAGTTTTAATTTACTGGTGCATGGCATTACCCGGACGCGTCAGTATCGGTTGGGGTTGGACAGCCGGTCTTATGCTTGATGTTACACTCGGTAACCTATTAGGTTTACATGCTTTGGCGATGGCGATTGTTGCCTTCTTAACCATCAAGTTATACCAACGCATTCGTGTTTATCCTCTCGGCCAACAAGCCCTCGCTATACTCATACTCGTTGCAATGAGTCAGTTACTCATTCTTTGGATTCTTGGCATTATTGGTGCGACACCAGGTAGTTGGACCTATTGGTTACCATCTTTAAGTAGCGCAATTATTTGGCCGTGGGTATTTGTCGTAATGCGAGGAGCACGCCGTCACTTCCGCGTGGCGTAAAACATGTTACGCAACCTGCAGATAAAAGATCACGGTAACGAAACACGCCTTTTCAAGCGTCGCGCAATTGTCGCTATCAGCGTTGTTATTATTATGATGCTCGGTATTGTTGCACGACTTATTTATTTGCAAATTTATAGTCATCAACACTATTCAACGCTGTCACAAAAAAACCGTCTCAAAATTGTTCCTCTGCCGCCCACTCGTGGTTTGATATACGATCGTAATGGTTTATTACTGGCAAAGAACATTCCTTCATTCAGCCTTGAATTAATACCTGAGCAAGTTAAAGACATTGATAAAACATTAGAGCGGCTTGGTCAATTTATTTCAATTCGCGACAGTGACCGAGCGCACTTTAAACGCTTAGTAAAACAAAAGCGTCGTTTCCAAAGTATTCCTTTACGTTACCGTCTCACAGAAGAAGAGGTCGCACGTTTTTCTGTAAACCGACACCTATATAAAGGTGTCAGCATTCAAGCGCGTTTGATTCGTTATTACCCCTTCGGCAAAGAAGGTGTACATACGATCGGCTATGTTGGCCGTATTGATGCTCGCGAATTACAACGTATTGACACAGCTAATTACAGTGCCACTACTCACATTGGCAAACTCGGTATTGAACGCTCTTACGAAGATGAGCTACACGGTCAAGTCGGCTACCAGCAAGAAGAAGTGAATGCGCAAAATCGTACGCTACGTATTCTCGATAGCACGCCGCCTATTGCCGGTAAAAATCTTCATCTTAATATCGACATAAAATTACAAGCCTATGCCGACAAGGTACTCGGTGATTACCGTGGTTCTATTGTTGCGATTGATCCACGTAACGGTGCACTGCTCGCCATGGTCAGCAAACCAAACTACGATCCAAACCCCTTCGTTACGGGAATTAGTGTTAAAAATTATTCCGTATTGCGTGACTCACCTGACAAACCACTCTTTAACCGTACTATTCTTGGTCAGTATCCTCCCGGCTCTACGGTTAAACCTTTTATTGGTCTTGCCGGGCTCGATGCCGGCTTGGCGAATAACAGCCTATTTTGCCCCGGTTGGTTTGAGCTCGAAGGTGATGAACGCCGTTATCGTGATTGGAAAAAACATGGCCATGGTGAAACCAATCTGGATAAAGCTATCGTTCAATCCTGTGATGTTTTCTTTTATGAGTTAGCGAAAAATCTACGCATTACCCAGATGCATAAATTCATGACGCAATTTGGCTTTGGCCAGAAAACGGGCATTGATATTATTGGTGAACTAGCAGGCCTATTCCCTTCTCGCGAATGGAAACGTCATAAACGCGGCCAAGCTTGGTTCCCAGGCGAAACAGTTATCACCGGTATTGGCCAAGGCTTTACTCTAACAACACCTCTGCAACTCGCTTCGGCAACGGCAACACTTGCGATGAATGGCTTACGCTTTAAACCGTCAATCGTTCAGTCGATGCAAGGCAATGAAAATGTCGAGCCTGTACAACAACTCGCAACTCGGTATAAATCAGTACTACTAAAAGAACCTCAGAATTGGCAAAGAGTTAAACGTTCTATGATGCGTGTTATGCACAGCGCTCGCGGTACTGCACGTGGCAGTGGTCGTGGTGCAGCGTACAAAATTGCCGGTAAAACAGGCACCGCTCAAGTATTTGGTATTGCTCAAGATGCCGAATACAATGAGGAAGAAATTGATCTGCGCTTACGCGATCATTCATTATTCGTTGGCTTTGCTCCTTTCGAAAAACCCACTATCGCCATTGCGGTGATTGCGGAAAATGGTGGTAGTGGTGGCCACATTGCCGCACCAATCGCGCGTAAGGTACTCGATGCCTATTTAGTAGGTACGGAATTATGATTTTAGACAGCTACACTGCCGCTAATCGACGCCGCTATTCTTTCGCAGGTAGCCTTCACCTTGATGCACCATTGATCATTGCACTGTTGCTGACTGCGGCTCTTGGGCTAGTGATTCTCTATAGTGCCAGTAATCAAAATGAAGCGATTATTATTCGTCAATTAACCAGACTCGCCGTTGCCTTCGGCGTGATGATGTTAGTCGCTCAAATATCTCCTCGACAATTACGCTTCTGGACACCGTGGTTGTTTGCGATTGGAATATTTTTACTCATTGCCGTGCTCGCCTTTGGCGAAGGCAAAGGTGCTCAGCGCTGGCTAGACTTCGGTTTACTACGCTTCCAGCCATCAGAAATGATCAAAATCACCCTGCCTATGGTACTGGCATGGTATTTGGCTGATGCTCCATTACCCCCTAGGCCTTCACGCGTGATTGTCTGCATCTTACTGATTATTGTGCCGACTCTGCTCATCGCCAAACAACCTGATCTAGGCACGTCACTAGTGATTGCCAGTTCAGGGATTTTTGTCATGCTGCTATCAGGTATTCGCTGGCGTTATATTTTCAGTGCCATGATCGCGGCGATCTCTGCTGCACCGCTACTTTGGTATTTCATGCATGACTACCAGCGTCAACGCGTACTCACCTTTCTTAATCCGGAACAAGATCTACTCGGTTCTGGCTGGCATATTGTGCAATCCAAGATTGCGATTGGCTCGGGCGGTGTCTACGGCAAGGGCTGGCTGAATGGTACCCAGTCGCACCTAGAATTTCTCCCCGAGCGCTCAACTGACTTTATTTTTGCCGTCTATGGCGAGGAATTCGGTCTAATGGGTATCTTGGTGCTCTTAACACTCTATTTATTCATTATTGCCCGTAGCCTGTATATCTCTACTCAGGCTCAAGATACCTTTGGTCGTCTGGTCGGTGGCAGTATCGCAATCACCTTTTTCTTCAACATTTTCGTCAATATCGGCATGGTGACCGGTTTATTACCTGTGGTTGGCCTACCATTACCGCTGATCAGCTATGGTGGCACATCAATGGTGACGTTAATGATCGCTTTCGGTATCCTCATGTCAGTGCACACTCACCGAAAATTGTTGTCACAGTAATAACTGGAATATTTAATAGGACTCACATGTCTCTACATACAAAAGCTTCAAAGGTTCTTCTCGCACTTATCAGTCTGCCATTGATTATTTCACCCGTACTTGCCGGTGACTTAAGCAAACGCAAAGATGTGCAGTCATTTATTAATAAAATGCAGCAAGATCATGGCTTCGATAAAGCCAGTCTCGAAAAATTATTTTCTAAGACGCGGATTCAGCCGTCCATTATCAAGGCGATGACGCGACCGGCTGAAAGAAAGCCTTGGCATACCTACCGCCCTATCTTTATTACCCAATCTCGTATCGACCTTGGCGTGGACTTTTGGGATAAACATGCTGATTTGCTCAAGCAAGCACATGAAAAATACGGTGTTGCCCCTGAGATTATTGTCGGCATCATCGGTGTTGAAACACGCTATGGTCGCCACACTGGTAATTATCGCGTAATCGATTCTCTCTCTACATTAGGTTTCGATTACCCTCCACGGAGTAAATTTTTCCTCAGCGAGCTTAAGCACTTCTTGCTCATGACGCGCGAAGAAAAAGTAGACCCGCTTTCTTTAAAAGGTTCTTATGCAGGAGCCATGGGTCAGCCACAATTTATTTCTAGTAGCTTCCGTAGTTACGCGATTGATTTTGATGGCGATGGTAAGCGCGATATTTGGCACAACCCTGCGGATGCCATTGGCAGTGTTGCTAATTACTTTGTGCGTCATGGTTGGAAACGCGGTGAAAAGATCACCCAACAACTTGATCTTTCCGTTGCCGTCGATAAAAAACTCTTAAAAGAGAAAGACCTTAAGCCATCACACACCGTTGCTAGCCTGCGCCAAAAAGGCTTTATCAATATTGATAAAAACCTCAACGGTGATGCACTTGCTGCGATTATTAATCTCGAAGGCAAAACCGCATCTGAACATTGGTTAGGACTAAAGAACTTCTATGTCATTACCCGTTATAACCACAGCGCGCTGTACGCCATGGCGGTTTATCAGCTTGCAGAAAAAATACGCCAACGCCGTGAATCAAAGAGTGAGCAAGATGCCTAAGCCATTATTCAAGACACTGCCTGTTTTCATATTCGCAGGCCTACTCAGTGCCTGTGGTGGCAGTGCGATTATTTATGAGAACGGTGATAGTGCGCCAAGCGAACATCGTGACCTATCGAATGTTCCCGATGCGATACCAAAAACAGAACCACGTAGTCGCTACGGTAATCCAAAATCCTATGTGGTGCGCGGCAAGCGTTATTATGTAAAAGACAGCAATGCTGGCTTTACGCAACGCGGTATTGCTTCATGGTATGGCACCAAGTTTCACGGTCGTCGTACTTCAAGTGGTGAGCCATACGATATGTATGCCATGACCGCTGCACATAAAACATTACCGCTACCGACTTACCTCGAAGTGATTAATCTGCGCAATAACAAACGCGTTATTGTTAAGGCCAATGACCGCGGCCCTTTCCATGAGAACCGTATTATTGATTTATCTTACGCCGCCGCAACACGACTCGGTATTACCGCCAGTGGTACGGGGCTAGTTGAGATTCGTGCGCTGAACCCTGCTGCACCAACACCTATACAACAAGTGCAAACGCCTGCTGCAGTAAATACTGATAACAAAACACTCGCACCTAATATGTACTTACAAATCGGTGCGTTTTCCAGCCAACAGAATGCGCAAGGTCTCAGTAGCAAATTACATAATGCAGCTTTTGCACGCACGGCAATCACTACCGCCAGTTCAAATGGTAATACCATTTACCGCGTACGCATTGGGCCGTTATCTACCGTCGATGAGGCCGATCAATTGGTTGACCAACTCGCTAGCTTAGGTATTAATGATACCCGCGTCGTCATCGATTAATTGACTGACTCGCCACAGTAAAAACAAACATATAAAAGACTTAAACTATGACATCAAAAATACTTAATCATCGAATTATTACCAGCCTATTATTTACCAGTTGCCTCTTTATCTCGGCAATAACTCAGGCCGCTAATACTATTCCTACCGCTCCAAAATTGGCTGCTAAAGGTTATGTCTTACTCGACTTTAATAGTGGCCAGATCATTGCCGAAAATAAAAGCGATCAACGGATGGAGCCAGCTAGCCTCACCAAGATGATGTCGACCTATGTTATTAGCCATGAACTCAAGGCTGGTAATATTTCATTACAAGACAAAGTAACCATCAGTAAGAAGGCTTGGCGTATGCCAGGCTCGCGTATGTTTGTTGAAGTGGGTAAACAAGTTGATGTAGAAAGCCTGTTGAAAGGAATTATTATTCAATCAGGTAATGATGCCACTGTAGCAATGTCTGAGTTTGTTGCCGGTAGTGAAGATGCCTTTGCTTCGTTAATGAATAATTACGCTCAACAGCTCGGCATGCTCGGTACTCATTTTGTAAATAGTACAGGTCTTCCTGATAAGGAGCACTATACAACGCCGCGAGACATGGCAATCTTAGGTAGCGCGCTGATTCGAGATTTCCCTGAACATTACAAATGGTATGCGATTAAGAAATACACCTTTAACAACATCACCCAATACAATCGAAATAAATTACTTTGGCGTGACAAGTCGGTTGATGGCATAAAAACAGGGCACACTGAGTCTGCTGGTTTTTGTTTAGTCTCATCCGGTATCCGTGATGACATGCGCCTAGTATCCGTTGTTCTTGGTACCAAGAGTGACTCTGCCCGCGTAGAAGAATCACAAAAATTGCTCAGTTATGGTTTCCGTTTTTTCCGTAGTCATAAACTCTATGATGCGAATACCGAGATCAGCACAACCGATATATGGAAAGGCACTAAAGACAGCCTCTCACTCGGTTTATTGAAAGAACTTTATGTCACTATCCCTCGTGGCCAATACAAGAAACTCAAACCAAGTATTAATTTTGAATCAATTATTGAAGCACCGATCAATAAACATCAAGTGCTCGGTAATCTTACAGTTAAACTAAATGACAAGATCATTGCTGAACGAAAATTAGTTGCCTTACATGAAATTGAACAAGGTAACTGGTGGAAACGCTTAGTTGACTGGTTTGTTTTATTAATTAAGGGCTGGTTTGGTTAATGTCGATTGTTTATCTAAACGGCAATTATCTTGCTGAAGAAGATGCCAGTATTTCGGTACTTGATCGTGGATTTATATTTGGTGATGGCGTCTATGAAGTTATCCCCTGCTACGGCGGCCATCTGTTCCGACTTGAGCAACACCTACAACGATTACAAAATAGCCTCGATGGTATTCGGCTTGAAAATCCGCTAACAGATTCACAGTGGCAAGAAACGATTAAAGAAGTTGTTAAGCGTAACAACGATGACAATGCAGATCAGTCTATCTACTTACAAGTCACTCGCGGTGCAGCCAAACGCGACCATGTCTTCCCAGATAAAGTATCGCAAACCGTATTTATTATGAGCAGTGTTATGCAGCCTGTCAGTGATGCCAAATTAAAAAAGGGTGTTGTTGCTATCACTCACGATGATATTCGCTGGCGCTATTGTCATATTAAATCTATTGCACTACTGCCAAATACATTGATGCGCCAAGTTGCACGTGAGGCCGGTGCGGATGAAGCGATACTTAATCGTGATGGTAAAATTACTGAGGGTGCCGCGAGCAATATCTTTATTGTGAAAGATAAGAAAATTATTACTCCCCCAAAAAATGAGTGCCTATTACCCGGCATTACGCGTGATTTAATTCTTGAGATTGCTGCTGATTCGGGTCTAGCTCATAGCGAAGAAGAAATTAGCCTTGCGCAATTGCAAGACGCCGATGAAATTTGGTTGACCAGCTCAACGAAAGAAATTTTACCCGTCACCCAGCTTGACGACGTGGCGGTGGGTAATGGTAAGCCAGGACCATGCTGGCAAGATATGTTGGCGCGTTACCAAGAGCATAAAAAATTATTACGCTCAGGCGATGCCCACTAACAGCAGCAATCTTTACTTGGTTTAATCGCTTCAATCGAAGCTGAAACAACATAATCAGTCACATTATGATCTGGAGCCCAATCACGGATAAATTGTTTCGATTCATCTTTAGGTTCAATACGAACATTCTCAAAGCCCGCCGCTTTAATCATTTCAATTAGATCATCAATTAAAGAAGCATTACCCATACAACCGGCAATTAACATCGGGTCGTTACGCATTTCTTCCGGTAACTCAAGCGTTGCCACCACATCGGAAATAGCCAAACGTCCGCCCGGTTTTAAAATACGCAATGTTTCTTTAAAAACCTGTGCTTTATCAGGAGATAGGTTAATAACGCAGTTCGAAATAATCACATCGGCCGTATCATTCGCTACAGGTAAGTTCTCAATTTCACCTAGACGAAATTCCACATTACTAAACTTGCCCTTGCTGGCATTACTGCGCGCCTTACTTAACATGTCAGGTGTCATATCAACACCAATCACACGTCCGCTACCACCAACCTCTTGTGCGGCAAGAAAACAGTCAAAGCCACCACCTGACCCTAGGTCAACAACAACCTCACCAATCTGCAGGGAAGCAATCGCTCGAGGATTACCACAACCCAAACCCATATCCGCACCTTCAGGCACAAGCTCGAGATCCGCTTCACTATAACCAAGTCGTGTTGAAATCAATGTGTTGATCGCCGTATCATCTGAAACACCACAGCAACTGCCTTCAATACCACAGGCATCACCTTCATTACTGGCATTAGCTACTTCGGCATAAGCACCGCGCACCTGTTGACGATGCGCATCATTGTCCGCTTGATCGCCATAACTACTTTCTGACCCACAACATTCTGACTTACTCATGATAAAACCTCAGACAAGCTATTCGCCAATATTCATGAATGGCATTAACGAAAAATAGATAATAAATAAAACGATTAGAAAATAAATAACTACACGCAATGGCTGTTGCAATACAAGCTGAGTAAATGATTCCGTATCAGCCTCAACTGCGGGCATGTGCTGCTGATAATCATCAATCAAGCTTCGTGCTTGTAATTTGTCTTCATTATTCTTAAGCCAGATACCGGCTACAGAAAAACCCCAGTTACCTGCCGAGGTCTCATAAAAATCAATTTTATGCTCAAGCAACAGGTTTCGGATTGCATCTGCCTCTGCATCCGGTACATCATTTAACCTAAATACCAGTGTAGCCATTATTTATGACACTACCGTGACAGATTCGCCATTAAACTCAACACACTGCCCAGTGCGAATCTTACAGCGTTTACGGGTTTCAACTTTACCATCGACTGTTGCCATGCCTTCACCAATCAATAACTTTGCTTGTCCACCGCTATTACATAGTCCCGTGATCTTAAGCAAGTTATGCAATTCAATAAACTCACGACCTTCTAATTCAAATTGCTGCATTAATTCAGTACCAAGTATAAATATCTAAGCTATTTTATAGGAAATTCAATCCAGAAGGTACAACCATCATCAACTGAATTATCGACACCAATCTTACCGCCCATCACTTCAACAAGGTGACGGGTCACCGACAAACCAATTCCGCTACCCTCTATACCCGCATGACTACTTAACCTTTCAAAATCATTAAAGACGCGCTTCCTATTCTCATCAGAAATACCTATCCCTGTATCTTTTATTGTCAGACGAGCAAAATTAGAATCTATGCTCGGCACGTCAATATAGACTGAGCCTTTTTCATAATTATATTTAATTGCATTGGATAAAATATTTAACAATACTTGTTTTAACCTCAGTTTATCAGCGGAAATAATCACTCTATTTTCAGCCAATGAGTTTACTATTGTAAGGCCTCTTTCTTGCGCTAATGGCAAGACCATCTTTACGCATTCATTTACAATCTCAAATAGCGGTATCGACTCATTATTAATTTCCACTTTACCTGATTCTATTCTCGACAGATCTAATAACTCATTAATCAATTCCAATAAATGATTGCCTGCGGTTTCAATCTCAAATAAATTTTTAGCTTGATGTAGAGTTAAGCTCTTTTCGTAATCTAATTGCAATAATTGAGAGAACCCCAATATTGCATTTAGTGGAGTACGTAATTCATGACTCATTCTTGATAAAAATTCTGTTTTTGTTTTATTTGCTTGTTCCGCAAGATCCTTTGCTGCCGTTAGCTCAACTGTACGACGACGTACTAATTTTTCTAATTCTGACTGTCTTATTTTTAATGCCCGTTCGGCACGCGTTCGTTCTGTAATGTCTTTAATGACTGTTACGCGAGAATCAATATCTCCATTCTCATCACAGACATCATGAATGCTTACTTCAACCGGAATACGCGCCTTATTACGGTTCACACAGATCGCCGGTGTAATATTGCCATCCCACGTCACCCAGTCTATCCCTTCAAGTGCCAACACTGACGATAAAGAAAACCCTTTCACCGATGAATGCATCAAGCCTGTTAAATTTTCCGCCGCATCATTAATGCTAATTACTTTACGGTTCACATCACAACTGATAACGCCATCAGTTATCGAATGCAAAACCGTTTCTGCTTGCTCTTTTTGCTTCGACAAGCGTCGTTCTGACTCTCCCGTATAACGAACAACAAAACGCCCAATAACGGAAATCGCCAACAAAATAAATAACGCCATACTTAAAAGTATATACAAGGAACCTCGAAACTCTTCTGTGGCTTCTTTTACCCCGTTAACCGTTTCCACTCGCTGCAAATTTTGTAATTGTTTAAACAACTCATCTGTTTGCCGTTGTAGCGGAATACTCTTCGCTACTTGAAGGTCTCTACCTTTGAGGAAATCTTGCTCATCAATAGATGCAATAATCTTTCTCTGCGCCAAACCAATTTTAATGGATAATGGTGATGTAGCCTCAAAAATATCTTTTTCTTGTTGACTAAGAATGCTATCGGCTAAGGCGTTACGCGCAACAATAAATTCCGTACCAAAGGCATTAAAACGATCGTATTCATCTGCTCGGTCAATGGGATCGTCCATTAATAACATTTGACTCAATGTTAGTGAACGCAAGCGCCCTGCAATACGCAGGTCGCTAATCAATTCACTCTTGCGCACATTTTGTGCCACAACGTCTTCAACTCGTTGAAGGCCAGAAATAAGTAAATAACCTCCTGCTGAGGTCAACAGTAAAATGAAGATCAACATAAGGCCAAAAGCGATAATCAGAGTGGTGCGTGTTTTACTATCGATCATTTACTGCTTTCCAAGTAATGCATTTAAACGAGGCATGCCATAATATCTGAATCTAGCAAAAATCAAACTATTGTCTATTTCAGCGAATTTATAACCTTTATTTTTATAATGTTATTATCTACCTCTTTAAATATGGTTGCTCTACCCCCACTTAATGTCAATTACTAGATAGAATACAGACCATGACAGATTCAACTGAAGACACATTATTCGAATTTCCCTGCGAATTTCCGCTCAAGGTGATGGGGCGTAATATCGTCGAGTTTGAAGCTATCGTGATCGAGATCGTCAACCGACATGTCGAGAGTCTAGACGACGGCGCTGTTAAAAAACGCGACAGTGGCAAGGGTAAATTTATCTCTCTCACGGTCACCTTTGAAGCTCAAAGCAAACAACAGCTTGACGACCTCTACCGTGAATTACATGCCCACGAACATGTGCTGATGTTGCTCTAGGAATGACGATTCCTGAAGCCATTGTTATACGCGACCTCGGCCAACAAGATTACATACCTACATTCGATGCCATGCGTGAATATACTGCGGCTCGCACTCCGGAAAGCCCTGATGAATTTTGGCTAGTTGAACACCCACCGGTCTTTACTCAGGGGCGCAATAGCAAGCCTGAACACTTACTTAATCCCGGTGATATCCAAATCGTCGATATCGATCGTGGCGGCCAAGTTACTTACCATGGCCCCGGACAGTTAGTACTTTATACCTTGATAGATCTCAGCCGGGCCAAAAAAGGTGTGCGTGACCTTGTTACGGCAATCGAACAAAGCATTATCAAATTACTCGCTGAATATGCACTTACCGCACATGCCCGCTCAGATGCACCCGGCGTTTATGTGGATAACGCCAAGCTAGCTGCGCTTGGTCTACGAGTGACTCGTGGTCGTAGTTATCATGGCCTCAGTCTCAACATTGATATGGATCTCAGTCCGTTCCAACGTATTAACCCCTGCGGCTATCCCGACATGGCCATCACACAGTGTCGTGAGCTGGGCATTGAAGATCCCCTACCAATGATCAGTGATCGTCTCTGCACCCTGCTCGCCACAGAACTAGGGTACAATGCGCGGGTTTATGAACCGACACGGTCGATAACCGACCTAGCTACGAATAGAGCTTAAACCTTATTATGAGCGACCAATCAAAAACCAAGAATCCACTGAAAGGCGAATCAAAAGTCTCGCGGATTCCGATCAAGATCGAGCCAACGATTACGCCATTACGTAAACCAAAATGGATTCGTGGCCGCTCACATAATGCACCCGAAGTAGAACGCCTTAAAAAATTATTGCGCGAACAACAATTACACACGGTTTGTGAAGAAGCCGCTTGCCCAAATTTAGGTGAGTGTTTTGCACATGGTACAGCCACCTTTATGATCATGGGTGACATCTGTACACGTCGCTGCCCATTCTGTGATGTTGCGCATGGCCGACCTAAACCACTTGATGAAGACGAACCGACTAAGCTTGGCGAAACCATTGCCAACATGGGCCTCAAATATGTCGTGGTGACATCAGTCGACCGAGATGATCTACGTGATGGTGGTGCCGGTCACTTTGTTGCCTGTATTGATGAAGTTCGCAAGCAATCACCGAATACAAAAATTGAAATTCTAGTACCTGATTTTCGTGGCCGTATGGATGTTGCTCTAGCCTTACTCGAGCAAGCACCACCCGATGTGTTTAACCACAACCTCGAGACCGTGCCTCGGCTCTATAAACAAGCTCGACCTGGTTCAGACTACGCGTGGTCATTAAACCTGCTAAAACGCTTCAAACAGGCCTATCCGGATGTACCAACAAAATCAGGGATTATGCTTGGCCTAGGTGAAGAACTGGACGAAGTTGAACAGGTTATGCGTGATTTGCGTGAACACGGCGTCAACATGCTAACCCTTGGCCAATATCTACAGCCAAGCCGCTACCACCTGCCCGTAGCACGCTATGTAACACCTGAAGAGTTCGATAAGCTAGGTGAAATAGCACGTGATCTGGGCTTTGATAACGTCGCCAGCGGCCCAATGGTGCGTTCCTCATACCATGCTGATTTACAGGCTTCTGGTAAGGTTGTTTCTTAGATCCAATCTACGGAAATCTAGCAGTGGTGCAGAAAGCCCAATTTCTGCTATGATTTATCGTCCTTACTATAAAAAACGGATACAAAGGACGCTTCCATGGCAGATCAACCCGCTCCAAAAAATAACCACGATGTTGTGCAATGCCTGATCGGTCGCGGTATCGAATTTAAAGGTGAACTCAGCTTCAGCGGCGGTATCCATATTGATGGCCGTATCATCGGTAGTATTAAAAACCAAGACGAATCATCTGCTCGCATTACTCTCAGCCGTGAAGGCATTATTGATGGTGATGTGACAACTTGCGACGCTGAAATCAATGGCACTGTTAACGGTGATATTCATGCCACAGGTTGCGTCGTTCTGCACCCTCATTCACATGTGAACGGTAACGTTTACTACAAGCGTATTGAAATCCGTCGCGGTGCCTGTATTAACGGAAAGTTAATTGCGACTCATGAAGCTGGTGAAGGAAAATCTGGCATTCTCAACAAACTGAATCCTACGCGGAAAAGCGCTTAAGACTTATTCGTCAACGGCATTCGTTCCATTAAATAGCATAGGCAATCCTGTCTGATAACCCTTTCATCGAGTGTTAGCATAGATGGCATCACCGGTTGTACCGTGCATAACTGTTCGTCTTTTATTTCAAAAAAATCGTTCCAGCGATCTTTACCATCATCATCGATAACCTCAAGACGTATTGCCTCACTGTCGTCTTTTACATCAGCAAGTATTGTGCGTGGCGAAAGTTCACGAAAATTCAAGTGATCCAGATCATTAATAAATTGAATTTGGCAATCTAGAGAATCATCCAACGCTGTTGTCGGGAAACAAAAACTAATCTCTTCGGGTACTTTAACAATTGCCACCGTATGAAAAACATCAATATCATGTGCAGGTACGGGCTTATCTGGCAACTCAGCAAGGTTAATAAGCGCATCAAGAAACTCGGCAGCATGTTCAACACCGTAACGCTGACCAGGCTGACCACATTCAACTGTGACTGCTGGACAAAACTCGGCAAAGGCACCCGTCTGTACTCCCGTAGGTCGAATAAAGTACACCACCGTGCGAGAGAAATACGTCGCCAACCAAAAAAATTGGTTATCAGCACGATTAACACAACCGTAATGCGGATTGATACCGGTGTTGTTATGAATATCAATACTGGCAAAGGGTTTGCGATCACGCATGGTAGTCACAATCTGTGCCGCCATATCATGCTCTGCCGTCATTTCTCCCTGCTCTGGAGGACACCAAATCCGGTTGTAATCAGGCTGCCCATCAAGGCGTCGCAGACCCTCTTTTGCCGCACTAATGTTGCCAATAAATAATGACAGACAGCGCGGCATGTCTTCATTTTGATAACGTCTTAGGAATTGTTGAATCGCCTGCCAACCAACCGGTTCATTGCCATGCAATAAAACCGAAACGAACAATGGCTCCTGACGGCGTCCCTTCAGGTGAATTAAACTTGGGCCCTGTAGATATTGATGCAACTCACTCGCATCGCAATCAAGTAATCCCTCAGGTAAATAATCAAGTTCATGTAACAAGACATCACTCATGGCAATGTCCATTCATGCACGGGGCGACCCGATTGTTGATGTTCCAGATACTGCATAGTCATCGCTTGCAAATCACCGCCTAGGGCCTGCGCACATTGTTGTTGCCAGCGACTGCCTGTCTGCCCTGTTTCAACACGTGCAGAAATAATACCGAGATAATATTCAATATCTTGCTTATCCAATCCTAAACTTTCAAGCCCCTGCATCGCCAAAGGGATCAGTTCATCTTTTAGTAAAGTTTGTGCTGATAGCTTCTTCGATTTCCAGGTTAACTGTGCTGACAAACCATCTCGTGCTGCCGCATAAAAATTGTCCCGCGCCACTGAAAAATCAATTTCATTCTCAATGGCTTGTTCGCTTAATACGAATGACTGCATGAGGCCAAAAAACATCGCGGCATTAGCAATGCCATCAACAATCGTCGGGCCAGAGGAGAGCACCCGCTGCTCTATCCTAAGGTGAGGCGTACCATCTTTATCAAAACCAATCAGTGGGCGCACCCAACGCCAAATCGTACCATTGTGCATACGCAAATGTGGTAACCGATTGTCCGCATCTGCGCTACTTTCAACGCCAACTAAGGGAAGTAGTATCGGAAAATGCTCATTATTTTCTGTGTAACATTCCATTAATGAATGATGTGCATAGCCACTACCAAAACTAACCCGCCGTAATGGCCCAAAAGCCGCTCCACCGATACCGCCTAATTCTACTGCCTGTTCAAATAAAGGGATCCGCGTTTCTTCCCAAACCTGCTTACCAAATAAATAAGGCGAGTTGGTTGCCATTGCCAATAACGGTGCAGCTGTCGCCAGTGCCGCATTATAATAACGAACCGCATTGTGTGCAGGTATTTGCTGATGAATTTGAAACGAGGTTGCGGCCGATTCCAACATCACATCATAGTGGGTGCTTTTTAAATGTTCATGACCATTTATGTCTAGCTGTAATGGCTTACCTTGTCGCAACCTGAGTACCTGCTCATTAAGTGCCTGATAACGTAACACCTGTGACATGTTTTCAGGACATAGATCTTTATCTTGCACGGTTGGTAAAATTCCCGTCATTACCAACTGACTATCAAGTTGCTGCGCCGTTACACAACACTCCCGCCAGGTTTGTTCCAACTCGGTTTGCAACTTATGCAAGGCATCTCCCTGCAATATTTGCGGCGTACCATTTAATTCAATATTAAAACGTGCCAATTCAGGCACAACAAGATTATTGTTTAATTTTTTTATAAATTGCTCATTAATCGCTAATGGTTTGGCCTTACTATCAACCAACCATGCTTCTAATTCGAAGCCACCACTTGCTTGTTGCTCAGAAAAAACACCTTCTTCAAACCAGCTTTTCAATAACTCTGTTTGCTGCTGTAATGCTTCGGCAAAGATTTCAAAATCTTGCTGGGAAAATGATCCCCTGTGGATCTCTTCACCCATGCTCAGCACCTAATAAACTAGCATTAAGTGACTGCAATCGCTCAACGGTACCAATGTCAAACCATCTTCCTTGGTGATGTTCACCACTGACCTGTTCTGAATCCATCGCTGAACGCAACAAAGGTGCCAAGGGAAAAATATTCTCCGTTGTATTTGCAACATCTGCGAACAACGCTGGAGAATAAACACCAATACCACTGAAGGTAAGGCACTGTTCCCCTGTATTACTTAATAGGCCACCATCAAGAACGAAATCACCATCAGGATGTTGCAATGGGTTATCAACCATTACCAAATGCGCCAAACCCATCAATTGCTTTGGCAATCTGGCGTAGTCGTAATCAGTCCACACATCGGCATTGGTAACAATAAACGGCGCGTTATCTACATCACTTGCATCTCGTAATAACGGCAAGGCTTGCTTAATACCACCACCAGTTTCCAAAGCCTGATCCATTTCATAAGAGTAGGCAATACGCACACCATAGTCAGCACCATCGCCAAGATGACTTTCAATTTGATCGCCAAGCCAGGCAAGATTAATAACAACGTCTTCAATGCCAGCCTCCTTAAGCGCCAATAAATGATATTCAATCAAGCGATGCTCACCAACTTGTAAAAGTGGTTTAGGGGTTGTATCGGTAAGGGGGCGTAATCGCTCACCCCGCCCTGCGGCAAGAATCATTGCTTTCATAGACACCACGATAAAAGATAGTGAAACAAAGTGCTAGGCCTTATGAAATCTGATCAGGTAATTTTAATGTTAATAACAATTGATGAAAATCTTGTAGTTCAGGACTCCGCTCGCAAACATTCATGACATAACCCAGGGTACGTGGAATATCCTGCATATAACCCTCCTTGTTATCCCTATGTAACAAACGAGAAAAAATACCAATCGCTTTAAGGTGACGCTGCACACCCATTAAATCAAACCATTTCAGGAATTGTTCTTTAGATACCTTATCCGCATTAACAATACCGGAATGTACTGTTTGCTCATAAAAACCATTAACCCATTCTTCAACCTGATCACGAGGCCAACTGATATAACAATCCCGCAATAAAGAAACTAAATCATAAGTAACCGGGCCAATCACTGCATCTTGGAAATCAAGAATACCGGGATTATGTCCATCATTCACTTCCATTAAATTACGAGAATGATAATCACGATGCACACACACAGTGGGTTGCTCTAAAGCTGAGACGATTAATGTTTCACAAGTCCGTTGCCAGACCGCTTGTTGCTCTGCATCCAATGTTACACCGCAGTGTTTTTCAAGATACCAATCTTTAAACAGGTTTAATTCTGTTTGCAACAAGGCTTCATCATAAGCGGGTAGTTCCGCACTCGCTGTATCAACACAGGCCTGTATACCAATTAGTGCACTAAGTGCATCACCATAAAGTCGATCTGCTGATTCTGGATTTAATACTTCTAGATATGTCGTGTTACCGAGATCTCCTAACAACAAAAAACCTGCATCTAAATCCTGAGCAATAATATCAGGGGCATTGAGACCTGCATCTTGCAATAAACTGGCAACATGAATAAAGGGACGACAATCTTCTTGTGCAGGCGGCGCATCCATAACGATCCGACTACCCTCTTCTAACTCGATACGAAAATAACGTCGAAAGCTGGCATCACTCGATGCTGGAGCCAAATCGCAATCTTGTCCGGTTTGTTCTCGCAACCATTCTTTTAATTGCGTTAATCGTTCACTCATACATTGTTACTCTTCATCTTTAGGTCGATCGCTAACCAAACAAATCGGCGCCATCTCGTCATCATCCAGTTCGGGCTGATTTAAGACACCGCGTAAAAAACGACAAGTATGTATTCGCATGTCATCGGCAATCAAATAAAAACATGGCAGTACGACAAGAATTAATACTGTCGCGAATAATAAACCAAAGCCTAAGCTTACCGCCATTGGCGATAAAAAGGCGGTTTGTCCCGATGCAAAAAAGATCAACGGTGATATACCAAGAAACGTCGTAATCGTCGTTAACAAGATTGGCCGTATCCGCACCCGACCCGCTTCAACAATCGCATCAATGCGCCGCCAGCCTTGGCGACGTACCTTTTTGGCAAAGTCGATCAGGATCAGAGAATCGTTCACGACGATCCCGCTTAAAGCGAGGAAACCAACCAACGATAAGAATTGTAGATTATAACCGAATAATACGTGACCGACGATGACACCAATAATGCCAAACGGAATAGCAAACATAACCACCAGAGGATCAAGTAATGAACGGAACAATGCGACTAAAATGAAGTAAATAATTGCCAAAGCAATAATGCCAGCCCGTTTCATATCCGCAATAGAATCCGATGCTTCTTTTTTCTCGCCAAGAAATATTAACGAATAACCAGGACGACGTTCAGCAATATCAGCAAATTTATCCCGAATTAGGTCACTCGCCTCAAGTGGCGTTAGTACCTCACTATCAACTTCTGCCGTCACTGTTGCCAGACGTCGGCCATCTCGACGTTTCACCACATGCAGACCACGATCAACACTGATATCAGCAACATCGCCCAGGTAAACAGAATTACCCAGCGGTGAAGTGATGCGCAATTTCTCCAACTGCGATGAAGTATGTCGCCAGCTCTCGGGGTAAATAACGCGTACTGGAATACGTTTTTCTTTCCATGTGACATAGGTGACTTCCAAGCCCAAGAAACCACTGCGCACCGCATCAGCAAGATCTCGTTGCGTCAGCCCAAGCTGACGACCACGATCATTCAAACTGTATTGATACTCTAATTTACCACTTTCAAGATCCTGACTGACATCATGAATACCAGTGATACCTCTTAAGTAATCACGAATTGCCAAGGATTCTTCGTGCAATATTTTTACATCACTGCCACGTACTCCTACTTCGATATCTGAACCTGCCGGGCCGCCTTGCGGACGTAATATTGATAAACGTTGAATTCCCGATACCGATGCCAAACGTTGTCGCACTGCATCAATAATTTCATCTGCGGTTCTTTCCCGCGAGCCCTCACTACTGAATTTCAGATTAATCAGTGGCGTCACCCAATTCTCAATAAAACCTTGCGGAGCCTGTTCTTCAAGATCGATCACTAATTGAATATAGTGGCTACCGAAACTAAAGCGGTTAAAATCAATAATGCTCGCACCGACGTTCGTCAGCATGGTCTTTAATTCATCATCTGGTATCACTTCTTTAATCGCGGATTCAGCCTGAACAGCTAGGCGTTTAGAATCATCAAGACTATAAGTGCTCGGCGCTTCTATATTGACAAAGAACTGACCGATATTAACATGGCCAAATAATTGAAAAGGTACTCGCGTTGCCGCAAAAACAATAACGATAAGTAGTACACAAACCGTTGCCGTCGATACTAAATAACGATTGATTAATGACCAACGCAATACGCCTAAATATTTTTGCAGTAGTGCTGACCAATTAACCCAACGTGAATGATTACTTTTTTCAACGCGTAAAATTTCAGCTGCATGTGAAGGCAAAACGCCAAAAGCCTCAAGCAAAGATCCTAATAAGGCAAAACTAACCACTGCGGGGATAACGGCAATAAACGCTCCCAAGGTGCCACCAATAGCATACATGGGTAGAAACGCGGCAATCGTAGTCGTCGTCGACGCGATAACTGGCCAGAATACTTCCTGTGCGCCTACCTTGGCCGCACGATAATGAGGCATCCCCTCTTCCATGTGGCGATACACATTTTCGGTGACAATAATCGCATCATCAACAATCATTCCCAGCGCTATCAGGAAGGCAAACAACGACACCATATTAATGGTGTAATTGAAATAATAGATCATCATGATTGCAAACAAAAACGAAACAGGGATTCCCATTGCCGTAATCGCGGCTACTCTAAAATTAAGGAATAAGTACAACGACAATAAAACCAGCACCAGACCAACAAGACCTGATGATTTTACGGTGTTAAGTCTGGTGCGGACATAAACAGAAAGGTCACTAAATAAATCCAGCTGCAAACTATCTGGTAACTCGGTGCGAAGTTGCGAAACTAAATCTTTTACCAAATCAGAAACAACAATCGTTGATGCCTCTGCTGTTTTTGTGATGGTTAAATTAACCGAAGGTTTACCATTAAACCGCCCCAGCGTAACCGCTTCTTCAAAACGTAACTGCACCTTGGCAACATCACTCAATAATAATTGGCCACCATTTTTATTGGTACGTAAAGCAATGCCCGCAATTTTATCGGGTTCAGGAAGAACACCTTTGCCACGTAACAAAATATCGCCTTCAACCGAACGAATTGCGCCACCCGGCGTATCGTCTAAATTATCACGAACCGATTTAATGACTGTCGCAAGCGCAAGATTTCGTGCCGCAAGCCGCTCAGGATCAACAATAACCCAAAGTTCCCATTCCCGATCACCTGCAACACCGACACCGGCAACGCCATTTAACTGTAATAGGCGACGTTTAATTTGATCGGCACGTTCATATAACTCCGCACGTGCTATCTCGCCATACAGGGCCACGCTAATCACTGGGAAACGCGCTTCAAGTCGTACGACTTCAGGATCATCTGCTAAGTCGGGTAAATCAATAATACGATTAACCCGTTCACGTGCATCATTTAGGAAATCATCAACATTAGAACCGGGTTTCAATTCGATAAGAATGTTTGAAATACCCTCTTGGCTAGTCGATGTCACCACATCAATATCTGCTACGCCATCAAACTCTTCTTCAATAGGTAGGGTTACCTGACGTTCTACTTCTTCCGGTGCTGCACCTTCAAAAACAGTGCTAATACGCACTTTGTCTAGTTGAACATTCGGGAACATTTCCTGCGGCATGGCATTCCACGACAACACACCCATGATGAAAATAATAACGAGCAACATGTTCGTCAGGAGGGGGTTGTTAATGCTGAAACGAATTAAAAACATAATAAACTATTTAAAAAACTCGACCTTCTGTCCATCGGTCAATGCGGCAATATCACGTGCAACAATTTTCACGCCGTCTTGCAGACCAGATTCAATCACGATTCGATCTTTATCTCGGGTTCCCATTTTAACTTCACGCCGTTCTAATTGCGTACCCTTAATCACAAAAACATAACTTCGGCCATCTTCCTGTAATAAACTACTCACCGGCACAACCAATGCCGATGCCTGCACCTGTAGAGGCAATTGCACCGAACCTAATGTGCCGGGTAACAAACCTTTATTATCAAGACGAATTCGCACTGCATGGGTAAAGGTTGTTGGATCAGGATCGCTACGTATGGCGATTAATACGCCGGTTTGAGTTTTTCCATTTACCTGTAAAGAAACTTTTTGTTGCAGTGAAAGGGCCGCCGCTGTTGTGCCATCCACTTCGATATAAAGATCAATGTTCTCTAGGTCAACAAGCTCGATCGCCACCGCACTGGGGGTAACGTAATCACCTACCTCAATATTAACGACATTAACCGTTCCTGAGAAAGGGGCTAAAAGTCCCGTTCTCGTGAGGTTACGTGTTGCTCGCGCTAGTGCAGCACCTACTGATTTTAAACGTGCCGGTGCCGTATCAACGCTATACCGTAATTGCGCTTCATTGGCTTGCAACTGAAGTAATTTTTGCGTGGCTTGATCGCGCCGCGATACCGAGACTAAAGATTCTGAACCCAACCGTTTTAAACGCTTCACTTCTTGCTGCTGTAAAACCACATCTTTAGCCGCAATCTCTAACAAACGTCGATCACGTGCAACCGCCGCTTTTTCCATATCCAATCTGGCTGTCGCTTCAATCAAAGAATCACGTGCATCCGCATCTGACAATCTTAACAACACGGTTCCAGCTTCAATCAATTGCCCAGGTTCAACCAACCTTTGCTCTAACTGACCACTAGTTTCAAAACGTAACAAGGCACGATTTGCCGGCTGCAAACGCCCTGTTACCGACACCTCGGGGTGGATAGTGGTAGCTCGAATAATCACGGAACTTACCTTAACCGCGACCAAGGCCTGTGGAGCTGGATTGTTCTCTGGCGCGGTCTTCAGCAATATACCGATAATAAGGACACTCAGGCCTAAAACAGCTCCAAGCAAAATAATCTTTTTAATCAATGGGTTAGATTTTATATCTGACACTGTCTTCAATTATCCTTAATAAAAATTTGATGCTACAGCCATTCTATGCGATTTTAGTCGGCCTCACGAATTTTGGGGTGGGGATATCCGAAATAAACACGAAATAAAAAAGATAAATACGCAGTGAAATCAGCTCCTAAACGACTCATCGGCCTACTCGGCACTAGCCTTGTATTATGGCATTTACCTGTAGCGGTATCCGCTGCAGATGCAACTGGCTGGAAGTGTACCAAAAGTGCAGCCGGCGCTTGGATTTGTAATGCGGGGACATCTTCTGCACCAAAACCTGCCGCAGCACCTATCGCTCCTATTAGCCTGCCAGATGGCCCAGTGACACCACCGGCGGAAAGCTTGCCTGTTCGTGAACCTATTCAAGCTACACCTGAGCCATCCCCTGAAGAAACTAAACCAGCAGTCGTAGCAAAGCCTGCTCCTGCACCAACACCAACACCGGAACCTAAGCCAACACCCGCTCCTGTTGCTCCACGTCAAGCCATTCGCCCTGCGCCAGTAACACCTCGCAGCGTAGCCGCAGAAGATCATAAACCTGCGCCAACACCGACGCCAACAAAACCTATAGCCAAACCTCAAAGCACACAACAAATTGGTGGTGATGGTCCTTGGGCACTATGCCCACCGGTTAACCGTACTGCCAAGCTTGATATCAGCGATGCTGATCGTACTAACACCGAAATTAAACTTTCTGCAGATAGTGCCGAGCTTGCTAAAGATGGTGTATCAACATTCAGAGGCAATGTTGAAATTATGCGTGCTGACCAACGTCTGCTTGCTGATTCAGTTGATTATGATCGTGATAAAGAAATTGCTTTGGCAAAAGGCAATGTCTCTCTCGAAGACAACACCATTGCGATTCGTGGTGATGAGTTAAAACTCAATCTGAAAGATGATAAAAGCACAGTTCGTAATGCCAAATTTGACCTTTATGATAAGCATGGTCGCGGTGAAGCCGAAAAATTACGTCGTGACGGTGTTAAAAACACCACGCGCTTAAAGAACACTACTTACACGACTTGTCCTGCTGGTAATAATGATTGGCAACTAAACGCCGATAAGATCAAATTGAATCATAACGAAGGTTTTGGTCTTGCCACCAATGTCTCGGTTAATTTTAAAGGTATTCCCTTTTTCTATGCACCGATCATGACATTCCCGATTGATAATCGTCGTAAATCTGGTTTCCTAACACCAGCTTTTGGTAGTTCAGATGAGTCTGGTGCTGAGTTCTCTATACCTTATTACTGGAACATTGCAGCAAATCGCGATGCCACTATTACGCCGCGTATCCTTGGCAAGCGAGGCTTCCAATTAGGTGGTGAATATCGTTACCTCAGCAAACTCAGCGAAGGCACCGTCTCTGCTGAATATTTGGCGAGTGATAATGAATACAATGATGAAGACCGTTACCTCTTCTCATACCAAAATACATCGAAATTCACACCACGCTTCCAAGTGAATACTGATCTTAACTACGCATCAGATAAAGATTATTTCGAAGACCTTGGTAGCAATATTACCCTTTCCAGTACGACCCATTTAGAGCGTCGCATTGATGCAACTTATTCTGGCGACTTCTGGAATGTAACCGGTCGTGTACAGGGTTACCAAACGATTGACCGCAATATCGCGAGTGCTAACCGACCTTACGAGCGTCTGCCACAAGTTGTCTTCAATGCCAATTTGCCGGATCAACATTTTGGTTTGGATTACGGACTACGCGCCGAAGCCGTTCACTTCAACCGTGACAACAGCGTGACTGGTACTCGCTTTGATATTCAACCATCAATTAGCTTACCGCTGCGTAATAGCTACGGCTATATCACACCAAAGGTTGGCTTCCGTTATACAAAATATGATTTAGACGATAGCCTTGCCGGTCGCGATAGCAGCCCTGATCGCAGTGTGCCTATCTTTAGCATCGACAGTGGCTTGTATTTTGATCGCGACACCAGCTTTGCTGATCGCGCCATGACCCAAACACTTGAACCACGTCTTTACTACTTGAAGGTTCCGAAACGCAATCAAGATAATCTGATTGTTGATGAATCAGGCCAGAGCGTTGTCTTTGATAGTGGTCTGTTTGATTTCAGCTTTGACCAACTGTTCCGTGAAAACCGTTTCAGTGGTGCTGACCGTGTTGGCGATGCCGACCAATTAACCGCGGCTGTGACAACTCGATTTATTGATAAATCATCGGGCATAGAACGCGCTTCAGCCAGTATTGGCCAAATCTACTATTTCGATGATCGCGAAGTTACTCTGCCTAACGGACTCGTTGATAACGATAATAATTCAGACATCGTTGCTGAAGTTAGCGCACGATTTACTCGCAGCCTCAGCGCCCGCGCAGGCATTCAATGGGATCCAAACGATAGCGAAACAGATAAGGGCGTTGCATCGGTACGTTACCAATCGCAAGATAAGCACATCATCAACTTCGCTTATCGTCACCGTCGCGATCTATTAGAGCAAACCGACCTATCGGTTAACTGGCCTCTCAGCAATCAGTGGAATGCCGTTGCACGTTGGAATTACGCCCTCGACCAAGATCGTACAATTGATGCCTTTGCCGGTCTTGAATACGAAAACTGCTGTTGGATTGCCCGCGTTGTGGGTCGCCAATACATCAACGATCTCAGTCAAGATGACGAGAATTTTGCCATCTTATTCCAACTTGAACTCAAAGGCTTAACCAGCTTTGGCGATAGGGTCAAAAAGTTCCTCGGACGTGGTATTCTAGGTTATGATCGCGAATCAGGAAGCGATGACGATAATTTCTAGCACGGCGAGAACCCTCATGCGTAGTTTGTTGTTTTTATTAGTACTTTTCACATCTATTTCGGCTAACGCCGCTATTACAACGGTTGATCGGATTGTTGCCGTCGTCAACGAGGACGTTATTCTCGAGAGCGAACTAAACACGCGTCTCAAAACGGTACTCGGCCAGCTACAGCAACGTGGTACTCAACCACCCTCAGCCGAGGTATTACGCCGCCAAGTTCTCGAAAGACTCATTATTAGTCACCTGCAATTACAAGTTGCTGAACGCACCGGCATTCGTGTTGATGACAAAAAGCTCAATTCTTCTATCAGCGGTATCGCCAAACAAAATGGCATGAGTCTCAATGAATTTCGTACCGCCATTGAAAACGATGGTTTTAATTTCAGCGTGTTCCGTGAAGACATTCGCAAAGAAATGATTGTTAGCCGCATGATGCAACGTCGTGTACGCCAGCGTGTAAATATTACCGAACAAGAAATCGACAACTTCCTTTCTACGAATAAAAATAGTACCGAAGGCAATAAAGAATATCGCCTAAGTCATATTCTAATCTCATTACCAGAAGCCGCTAGCGCAGAACAAGTTGATGCCGCTAAAGCAAAAGCCGACGACGTTATTTCACAGCTTCGCTCTGGTGTTAATTTCAAACAAGTTGCTGCTGCAAGCTCCGATGGGCAACAAGCATTTAACGGTGGTGACCTTGGCTGGCGCAAATCAGCACAACTTCCTTCTATCTTTAGCGATATTGCCACATCAATGCAGAAAGGTGATATCAGCAACGCGATTCGTAGTCCGAGTGGTTTCCACATTATCGAGCTCTCTGATCTTCGTGGTATAGAACAACGTCATATGGTTAAACAGTCACTTGCTCGTCATATTTTAATCCGTAAAAATGAATTAACCTCAAATGATGACGCGCGTATCCGCCTACAACAATTATTGATTCGACTTGAAGGCGGTGAAGATTTTGCATCATTAGCACGCGCGCATTCTGATGACCGTGGTTCAGCGGCTCAAGGTGGCGAATTGGGTTGGAGTAGCCCTGGCGCACTCGTACCAAGCTTTGAGCAAGAAATGGGTAAGCTAAAAGAAGGCCAGATTAGCCAACCTTTCCGTACTCAATTCGGTTGGCACATTGTGCAATTATTAGAACGTCGTGAACACGATGACACCGATTCATTTTTACGCACTAAAGCACGTAAATTTATTCGTGACCGCAAAACCGAAGATGCAACACAATCCTGGATACGTCGTATCCGTGATGAAGCCTTTGTTGAATATCGTCTCGAAGATATTTAAAATTCAATCCACTGCATCGCCATAAGGCGATGTACGCTGTTACACTCTTGCTATGACAACCAATGTAAAACGACTTGCTCTAAGCAGTGGCGAACCCGCCGGTATTGGCCCCGATCTTTGTCTACAACTGAGCAATAACACCTCAGCCGAGATCGTTATCATCGGTAACCGTGAACTCTTTCAGCAGCGAGCCAATGAACTCGGTATCAAGTTTAATCTAACTGATTATCAAGCCGAACAAGCTCCACGTGCCGGCCATTATTGCCTATTAGACATTCCCCTTAAGCATCGCTGTGTAACGGGAAAGCTTGATTCCCATAATGCGCATTATGTATTAGCCATGTTAGAACGCGCGGCGCAGGGCTGTTTAGATGGTGAGTTTGCGGCCATGGTTACTGCACCCATTCATAAAGGCAATATCAATAATGCCGGTATCCCCTTTACTGGCCATACCGAATTTCTTGCCAAATTATGTAATACAAAAACACCCGTGATGATGTTAGCGACTGAAGGTCTGCGTGTTGCCTTAGCAACAACGCACATTCCCCTTCATCAAGTTGCCGAAAATATCACCACGGAAACATTAGAAACGGTACTCACTATTTTAGACGAAGATCTAAAATCAAAATTCGCTATCAGCTCACCTCGCATTCTCGTTTGTGGACTCAACCCGCATGCTGGTGAAGATGGCCATCTCGGTAGCGAAGAAATAGAAACCATCATCCCCTTACTTGAGAAGCTACGCACACAAGGTATGAACTTGATTGGCCC
Source organism: Sulfuriflexus sp. (assembly GCA_023134145.1). GTDB lineage: Bacteria > Pseudomonadota > Gammaproteobacteria > AKS1 > AKS1 > Sulfuriflexus. Next base: position 46,663 of record JAGLUW010000011.1, read on the forward strand.
TCTTCCTGCTGACACAGCCTTCACACCCAATCATCTCGCCGAAGCCGATGCGGTACTCGCGATGTACCATGATCAAGGTTTACCCGTACTCAAACACATGGGCTTTGGCAATGCGGTCAACATTACCCTTGGCTTACCTATTATCCGCACCTCGGTTGACCATGGCACCGCTTTGGAACTCGCTGGTACAGGCCGAGCTGATTCAGGTAGTCTTGATATTTCTATCAGCACCGCCATTGATATGATGCATTAATAATTAATAATCAAAGGTTAATAACTTGCAACACAAGGCACGAAAAAGATTTGGACAAAACTTCCTGACAGATGATCATGTTATTGATCGCATTGTGCAGTCTATCGGTATTCAAACTGAAGATAAGTTAGTTGAAATTGGTCCTGGCCAAGGTGCGCTGACACGAGAAATACTGCCGCTGGCAAATGACTTAATCGTAATCGAATTAGATCGAGATCTAATCTTAGGACTCGAACTATTAAAAAGTAGTTATCCAGGCCTAACTATTCATAATGCCGATGCAATGCGTTTTGATTTTAACCAACTAACCGATAACTCAACACCTCTCAGAGTCATCGGCAACCTGCCCTATAATATATCTACACCGCTTATTTTTAATTTACTTGCCCACGCAAACATCATTAAAGATATGCATTTCATGTTACAAAAAGAAGTCGTAGAGAGAATGGCTGCAACGCCAGGTAATGGGCAGTCAGGTCGATTAACCATTATGGTTCAGTATCGCTGCAAGGTAGAAAAACTATTTATTGTGCCACCGGAATCATTTGACCCGCAACCTAAGGTTGAATCGGCGATTGTGCGATTGACACCTTATGCAGAACTGCCATTTATTGCAAAAGATGAAAAAGTGTTAGCTAAATTAGTAACTCAGGCCTTTTCTCAACGACGCAAGACGCTACGCAACTGCCTTAAGACTTTACTTGATGTCGAACAAATTGAATCTTTAGGTATCGATCCAAAACGCCGACCAGAGACACTTTCAGTTGAAGAGTTTGTTAATCTTGCCAACTTGCTTGAAAGCTAACTAACTTCCTGTCGCTTCTTTGATTTTCTTATCTGTATTATATTGACTAAGCGCATATACCGACCAGATCGCTGCAGGAATCCAACCAATTACCGTAATCTGTAGTAATAAACAAAAGATACCCGCAACCGGTTTACCAATCGTAAAGAACTGTACCCAAGGAAGTAAAATCGCAAGAATAAGACGCATTAATTTCTCCTAAATATTATTTTTACTTGCTGACTAAAGGACAAAAAGAAGAACACCATGCCCATTTTTTATTTAGCTTTATTACATCTTAAAGAAGAATACCAATGTCATTAGCCTCTCGTCCACCTCGCCATGCCCACTTCTTATTCAATTTCATGACATTACGCGCATTATAATTAGTATTACCATAAAAAAGAAAATCAGCCATTTCCTCACGTAAGACATCAAGAAAACCTTGGTCAATACGATACAGGCTCAAGGTGTTTACCGAGGCATCATGACGATATAAGGCGATAGCATAGGGAATATATCTTTTCTCAAGACCCAATGAGCGAACCGTTTTTTCTACTTGCTTAACGGTGTATTGAAGCGAGCCACCATATCGCTTCAATAAAGCAGGGCCTAACTTCTGCACATAATCAGTCACTGCATCTTGCAGCGTATATGTGCTAAATAGTTCAAACATGACTTTTACCTACCTGCTAACCAATCGCTTCAATAATTGTTGCAGCAATTCGTTCTGCATGTTCCATTTTCATCGCAGGGTAAACCGGCAATGACAATGCTTCGGTACTGGCCTTATCGCACACGGGTAGATCGCCCACCTTGTAACCTAAGTCTTTATAAACTTCCTGCAAATGTAGGCCAAGCGGATAACAATGCGAACTAGGCATACCATTGTCATTCAATACGCCACGAACACGATCACGATCTGGCATACGCACGGTATAAAGATTAAACGCATGACCGCCATTCTCTGGCAGGCTTGGTGCAGTTACTGCAGAACCTGCAAACAATTCAGTATAACGCGCTGCAACTGCGCGACGCTTTGCTACATCAGCATCGAGTTTGCGTAATTTAATTCTTAATAATGCCGCCTGCACTTCATCAAGACGACTGTTGTAACCGACTTCATCATGCATGAATGGTGCGCTGGCACCGTGGTTACGCAATTTCTTCAATGATTCAACAACTGTGGCATCACTGGTCGTAATAATGCCGCCATCACCGTAACAACCTAGAACCTTAGTTGGGTAGAAACTAAAACCACCTGTTGTGCCTAAGCTACCAACACGTTTACCATTTAAATCGGCTCCGTATGATTGTGCAGCATCTTCAACCACGGCAAGGCCATGTTCACTGGCAATCGCATTCAGTTCATCCATACGCGCAGGATGACCAAAAATATGTACCGGCATAATCGCCTTGGTCTTACTGGTGATCTTGGCTTTAACACTAGCAGGATCTATCGTAAAACAACCTGGCAAAATATCTGCAAACACAGGCGTTGCGCCGACCAAATTAATTACTTCCGAGGTCGCATAAAATGTATAGGGACTTGTAATGACTTCATCACCAGGGCCCACGCCGAGTGCACGTAGTGACAACATCAAGGCATCTGTACCATTAGCACAGCTTACTGCGTATTCAGAACCCACATGTTCGGCAAGTTCTTCTTCAAAGGCTTGTACATTAGGACCAAGAATATAACGGCCTGTCTTACCCGTTTCATGAATCGCAGCAAACCACTCTGCTTCCAGTTCATTATATTCACCCGATAAATCGAGGAACGGTATCGGATCATTTACGACTGACATGCGGTGATTTTCTCCTTGATAATATGCGCGACGCGAACGGCCTCAAGCGCAACTCGACCCGTCACTAGTGGCGTACCACCATTGCGAATGGTGTCGATAAAAACTTCTAGCTCATGATTAAGTGGTAAACGTGGTTCTATTTCGAGTTCTTCGGTTACAACACTTGGAAAGTCTTCACCTTCTTTAGGTGGTTGAGTCGAAGCCACGGTGATTTGCTGGTTGGTGTAATCCAGACCGTAGTAATGCTCTTGTTCAAAAACACGAATACGACGTTGTTGTTTATTCGAGATACGACTCGCTGTGACATTCGCCACCACACCATTAGAAAACTCAAGTCGTGCGTTCGCGATATCAATGTGATCGGTAATGACTCGCGTACCCGCAGCAGAAATATTACTAATAGGCTCGCCAACCAATGACATAACAATATCAATATCGTGAATCATTAAATCAGTCACCACATCCACGTCAGTTGCGCGCGCAACAAAAGGACCGATACGCGTTACTTCCATGAAACGAGGATTTTTCACTCGCTTAGCGAGTTCCATCACACCGCCATTAAAACGCTCAAGATGACCTACTTGAAATAACACACCCGACTTTTCAGCTAGCTCAACCAACTCAAGTGATTCTTCGTATGAAGGGGCTAATGGTTTTTCCATCAGCATATGCACGCCGGCTTCCAAGAATGGTCGCGCCGTTTCAAGATGCAATGAGGTTGGAACAACAATACTCACCGCATCAACTTTACCAATAAGTTCAGCTGCATCGGTATAACCTTCGCAACCATATTGCGCCGCAATCTTATCGACGTTAGCTCGATCAACATCAACAACACCGACCAGCTCAACACCTTCAATATTGGAATAAATCTTCGCGTGAATATTACCTAGATAGCCAACGCCTACAACGCCGACTCGAATGGGATTTGCCATGAAATCTACTCTAACTTGTTAATTAATCAGATTTTGCTGTCGCCGCACCGCGTCGACACCATTAACAAGCCATTCTACCACTGACGGACGTCAGCATATAGGGAAACTCTTCGCTATCCGCCTACCAACTATTGCTGATACCAAAATATAAAACGGCACTATTCTCTAATGGTAATGCCTGTTCTGATTCAACGCCGACACTCAGGCCAAAATGCCGATATTGTTGGCGTACAGCAAGACCGAACTGCGCATTAGACTGCTCTCTAGCTAAGAAGCCTTGCGTTGAATCTAAAGGTAACCTATTGATATTATTATCATTGAATGCCTGAGAATAATACCAAACCACACCTAAATCAGGTCGTTGTTCATGGAAAAATCGCACCGTTGCACCTTGAGACTCACTTTCCTCAAGCCCTTTCCAGCCAGCGCAAGCCTGCCATTGATTGCCCGTCTGCTGGCAATCTGACTCGGCACTGATGGTCATTGCCCAGCCTTGCTGTGGAGCCTCGCTGGCATTCACTGTGGCGGTAACCAACACGCCGAGACAAACGAATACGGTTAGCAAAAACATCAAGTCAGGTTTTGTTTTACTCTTGTGCATAATTCTTTCTCCTCAACCCGCCGATGGGGTGATTCGTGATGCATGCAGTCTCCCGCTTTATCAGCAAACTATCCGAGATACCCGTCACACCAGAACCGGACTTGGTGCACATTCTCAAGGCTATAAGCCACTGATATGGCTAAAAACTGCTCTAAGCTCTTGTATTTGTTATCGGCCGACAGAGTGTGTTTCTACAGCGAGAAAAAAGGTTAAATCCTTAAAGTGTGAATCACCTCACACTAATCTTTGCTTCTCACCAATTAAAGCTCGATATGCCCGAGTAATAAGCTGTGGTATGGTCAGAAAAGATGGATTTCTATATATAAGAATAAAGGGAGCACAGAATATGTTAATTCTTGCAGGCGATATTGGCGGTACAAAAACCTTACTGCAAATTGCTAAGTTCGACGAAAATAACAACAAAACCATTCTCAATGAACAACGTTATGTCAGTGCAGAATGGAATGATTTGACCGACATGGCGAGCGAATTTCTCACTGATGTTATTAAAGAACGCGGCTCGATTGCATTGCATAGCGCCTGTTTCGGTATTGCTGGCCCAGTAACAGGCCGCCAAGGCTGGGTTACTAATCTCAGCTGGGAACTGGATGCTGACAAAATGGAAGGCGCTCTCGGCATTCCTAAAATCCGTTTAATCAATGACTTCGCTGCGGTCGGCTATGGACTCGAGGCATTAGGTCCAGATGACATCATCGAACTGCAAGCGGGCCAGCCCGCCGAACATGCGCCCTGCGCACTGATTGGTGCAGGAACCGGTTTAGGCCAAGGTATTCTGGTTTGGCAAGATGATCACTATGAGGTTATGTCTTCTGAAGGTGGCCATTGTGACTTCGCCCCGGTTGATGATGAACAAATTGAGCTACTCAGCTACCTCATTGAACGTTTCGGCCATGTTTCCTATGAACGTGTTTGCTGTGGCCGCGGTTTAGTAAATATCTACGAATTTTTACGTGATAAAATCCCTGCCGCAGAAAGTGAATCTATGAAAGAAGCGATGACCAATGGCGACCCCGCTGCCGCGGTTTCTATTGCGGGCCTGAAAGGCAGTGATGAACTTGCATCGCAGGCCATGCATATCTTTGCTAAAATATACGGGCAACAAGCAGGTAACCTGGCACTAACTTGTATGTCAGGTGGTGGCGTTTATATCGCTGGTGGTATTGCACCGAAGGTCATCGACAAACTAAAAGATGGCACCCTAACCACCGCCTTTAATGCCAAAGGTCGTATGGTAAAACTCACTGAAGTTATGCCGGTACGTGTTGTCATGAATCCAAATGTTGGCTTAATGGGCGCGGCATTGGCTGCTAGCCGCTTATAAA
>JAGLUW010000012.1 GCA_023134145.1 Sulfuriflexus sp.
CTTCCATGGCAGACTATTATTAATACCAATCACACGATCTTCTGCCATTGCGGCAATCAGAGAGATCTTCATATCTAATTCATCAACGTCGCAATACGCCGACGATACGTGCTGACCAAAGGATTATCATTGCCAAGCATTTCAAATATATTTAATAGGCCCTTACGACCTGCATCATCGTTATAAGTGCGATCACGTTTCATGATTTCTAATAACTGCTCTAAGGCCGGTTCAAACATCGCCTGACTAATCAATACGGCACTTAATTGTTCTCGTGCTTCCAAATCATTCTCATCTTGAGTAATACGAACTTGTAACGCACTCAGATCAACCCCGGCTACTTTGTCTATCATTTCTAACTGAGATTGGATGGCGATGATATCAGGATTTTTCTGTACTTCCTCTGATAAACGTCCAAAGATAATCGCCGCTTCTTCTTTACGATTATTTTCAAGTAATACACGCATCGCCATTATTTGAACACGAACATTGTTGAGATCAGATTCAGCTGCTTGTTTCATTAAAGTAATAGCTGCATCCATATGACCTTGCTCATACTCCGCAACAGCAGCGGCCATTATCTTATCTGACTCACGCACAAGATAAGGTTCCAACATGGCACGAATATGCGCTTCCGTTTGTCCACCAGTAAATTCGTCTACCACTTCACCATTCACAATCAACTTAACCGTTGGCAAACTTTTAACCGCATTTTGTTGTGTCAGGTTTTGCTGCTGATCGGCATTTACTTTCGCTAAAATGAATTGTCCCGCAAACTCTTCTGCTAATTTATGCAGAATAGGAATCATGGTTTTACATGGTTCACACCAGTCCGCCCAGAAATCGACCAATACTGGCAATTTATTTGAATTCTCAACAACAACTTGGGTAAAGTTGCTTTCATCAACATCAAAAATATAAGCTTTTTCACTCATGATAAAACCTAAACAGAAATCGGTGCGCGAATTGCATCGTCGCACTCGTAATTAAGTAATTCAAAATCATCAAAAGTAAAATCAAGAATCGACTTCACATCAGGATTGAGCTTCATCTGTGGTAGTGCGTATGGCGTGCGCATTAACTGCTCATCCACTTGCTCATTATGATTACTATATAGGTGCGCATCACCCAAGGTATGTATAAAATCACCCAGCTCAAGTCCACAGACCTGCGCGAGCATCATTGTCATTAAGGCATATGATGCGATATTAAATGGCACACCAAGAAAGATATCGGCACTACGCTGATAAAGCTGACAGGATAATTTCCCATCTGCCACATAGAACTGAATAAAGGCATGGCAAGGTGCCAAAGCCATTTTATTATTTTTCACATTGTCTTGTGGTGAGATACTTTCATCTGGCAGATCGGCAACATTCCACGCATTAATAATAATGCGGCGTGAATTTGGATTTTGTTTTAACTGTTCAACCACTTCTTTCACTTGATCAACATGACGGCCATCAGGTGTTGGCCAATTACGCCATTGATAACCATACACAGGGCCAAGATCACCTTTTTCATCAGCCCACGCATCCCATATCTTCACGCCATTGTCTTTCAAGTATTGCGTATTGGTGTCGCCTTTTAAAAACCAGAGAAGCTCATGAATAATTGAACGTAGATGACACTTCTTAGTTGTCACTAGCGGGAAACCTTGCTGCAAATCGAAACGCATTTGGTAACCAAAGACGCTCTTGGTACCGGTACCAGTGCGGTCACCTTTTTGGTTACCGTTATCACGGACGTGTCGCATTAAATCAAGATACTGTTGCATGGAATGACTCTTTTATCTGACCAATATTTTATATTTATTAAGCTGCTTTTTGCGCTCGCTGGTAAGCCAGCTTGATAAGCACAATACCGCCAATCACCATCGGTAAACTCAGCACCTGCCCCATGGTGACCCAATCAAAGGCGAGGTAGCCTAATTGCCGATCTGGTTCACGTACAAACTCTACCGCGAAACGGAAACAACCATAGAAAAATAGAAATAATCCTGACGCAGCCATCGCTGGTCGTGGCTTGCTGGTGTAAAACCACAATATCAAAAACAGTACCAAGCCTTCCAATACGGCCTCATACAACATCGAAGGATGCCGAGCCCATGGGCCACCAGTAGGAAATACCATTGCCCAAGGTGCATCTGAAACCTTACCCCAGAGTTCACCATTGATGAAATTGCCAATGCGACCAAAACCAAGTCCTAAAGGAGTTAGTGGCGCAAGGAAATCACCAACCTCAAAATAAGTCTTTTTGAATTTTCTGGCAAACACGCCAACGGCGATAATAATACCAATCAGCGCACCGTGGAACGACATACCACCCTTCCAAACTTCCCAGAACTCACTGCCCTGCCCTTCAGGTAAGAATGGATTATAAAACAACATATAACCGAGTCGCCCGCCAACAATAAGGCCAACGGCAATATAAAAGATAAGATCGTAAACTTGCTCTTCACTCCAACCGGAATTGGGCTGTTTAGCGCGCCGCAAACCCAGCCACCAAGCCATCGCGAAGCCCGCAAGATAGGTAATACCGTACCAATGAATCTTCAGTGGTCCGAGGGAAAGAGCAACGGGATCAATATCGTGGAAAGCCAACATAGGGGCTTATCTTAGCATGCGAACAAGGATTTTCGGCATTTATCAGCTATGATTAAAGCCATGTACAAGCTATTTATTACTTATTTGTTGATGATGTTAGTGCTCAGTTTTCCGCTACAAGGTGCAGCTGAAATATACACTTGGACCGATGATGCTGGGCGCATACATTTTACCGACTCCCCACCGGATAAGGCCAAGAGTAAACAGGTAAAAATTAGTCCTATAAATAGCTATAACTCTCCATCGTCTGAGTCGGTAAAGAATATACTCGACCGGTCTACCGGAGTGATTGCTAGAAAAGCCAAGGTCACTCTCTATTCAACAACGTGGTGTGGTTACTGTAAAAAGGCTCGACGCTGGTTTCGCCAAAACAAGATCCCCTTTACCGAATATGACACAGAAAAATCAGCACGGGGTCGTCGCGACTATAAGAAAATGAATGGCCGAGGTGTACCAATCATTAAAGTAGGTAAAAAACGCCTCAATGGATTTAGCCCCAGTAGCCTCACTCGGGCATTACGCAAAGCTGGCTACAATATTTAAGCCACCAGTCTTTGTAAGCTAAGCAATTTATTATTACTATCCATCGTAATAACAAAGTTCCCATTTACACCATCACTTTTTACAAATGAACGCACTGCAGAGGCCGGAAACTGAACACTGACACCTTGATGTGTCGTCACGATAATATTATGCACCGTACCACTATAATAACGTTGGTACTCATCCGAGCTTAATTTCATTGAAAATGTAAAGTGCGTCTTCGTGTCATGCATTTTAGATCTAATACCGCTAATTTAATTTATACCAGAAATCACATCAAAAATGACTCGTGTCTTACGATTCATTATCACAATATCAGTACCAACCCGAAGACGAATATAACCACTAGGTATTCTGCTCAGTCGGCCTAATAAGTCCCTAGGTAAACCTCTGCCTGATAATCCTCGAGGTAGGGTCTGACGTTTCGCTAACCCTGGAGGTAACTTGCCTTTTTTTGCTAGGCCTGGTGGCAAACGTTTACGTTTATTATGATAATAATCATTGATAAGACGCCGATCGTGATTATTAAAACTGACTGCAACGCTAGTATTACCATCGTGAACAGCAACACGCCCAGATGTTGTTAAACAACCTGCCAATAACACAACCGAAAAGATAACCGCTATTATTCTGTACACAGTCTTATCTCCTTATTAAAGATAATTACAAGTATAGTCTTCATGCGCTAATACGCCACGATTACTTTACTGCTAAATCAACACAATGAGAGACTAATCCGTAACACCAGAATTTACGGTTTCCAGTACTTGTAATCTTGCATTTGTAAACGAATCATTTCTGGTGCGCCAGCAGCAACAAACTCAACTTCTAATTTGAATTGATCTTCTTTTAGTCCCCAGGCATTCATACTGATGCGACAGGCTTTAAATGTGACGCCACGGTTAGCCAACTTTGAAAGTAGCTGAGCCGTACCTTCACTTTCAGACAACAGCGAATGGATGCCATCTTCGTAGGCAACCACCACAATGTTCAAATTCTTATCGCCAAGATCATCAAGAATTTTATCTATTTGTAAAAAGGCACGGCGATGACCGAAACTATCTGAATTACGGGTAAGTTGCATGACGAAATCAATCGGTTTTGCTGTTACCACAGGCTGCGCCATGCTAATAACAGGAAGGGTCAATAGGATAAATATTAACGATAATAATCTGGGCATGGTGTATCTCCTCGTAATAACTACGACACTCGTAGGCAAGCTTAAGTTCTAGCTAGCGAATTGTGAGAATACTTTTTTCAGTAAATCGGTAGAACGCGCTACAGGATCTTTACGGATCTTTTTCTCTTCCGCGGCAAGCTTTAAAAATAAGCCGTCCAAAGTCTTTTGGGTAACAAAGCTGTCGATATCCAGCGATTCCTTATCAAGGTAGTCACCCAGAAAATTAGATTTTGAAACAAGCTTCTTATATGCCTTAGTAACACCAGCATCATTCATTGTCCGGCTTACAATAGGCCGAATCACTTTTATAAGCCTTACAGATGTCTTTTTTTCAAAGTATCGAGTAACCGCATCATCAGATCCGCCAAGTAATCCGCGCGCATCTTTTACTGACATGTTCTTAATAGTATCGAGAAAGATTTGTGTGGTTTGGGGAACCGCCTGTTCTGCTGCACGATTCATGGAAGTAATAAAACGATCTGCGTATTTATCCTGACCAAATTGTCGCAGTAACGATTCAAGCTTTTGCAGATGATCAGGCATGGGTATCCGCACCTTAGCATCATTGAGATAACCACCTCGTTCACCGAGTAATTTAATAGCTCGTTTAACACCGATGGAAAGTGCCTGCAGAATTGCCGCATTCATATCCTTCGTGCCTAACGCCTTAATCACGTTAGGTGAAGATTTTTTTTGCTGCTGATTACTTCCTTCGTCGAGAAAATCGCTAAAAAAATCAGCCCATCCAGCATGAGCTGGATGTATTACCGACAATAATCCAACCGAAACAATCGTGGCAACTAAGTAGCGCTGAAGTTTCAACCAACTACTTCAGTAAACAATGCTTAGCGTAACCCGTTACTTCATCAACGGTCCAATCACCTTGTGGATTCTTCTTTAAATCTGCACACCAATCATCACTGCCTACTTCTGGAGCACAAGCTGTTAATAATAAAGCAACAAAAAGACCTTCAATAATTTTAAATAAATTCTTCATAATGAACTCTCCTCTTACAAACTACGATCAAATGCTTGTTTAAATTTAGCTTCAATCTCATCTTTGCTGTAATCATGATTTTGCGTGCCATGCTTTTCAATTTTAAGCGCGCCCATCAATGCCGCGATACGACCGGTATTCTCCCAGTCCATGCCGTTCATGATTCCGTAAAGCAAACCACCACGATAAGCGTCACCGCAACCGGTTGGATCGTTAATTTCATTCACTGGTGCGGCAGGGATTTCAAGCCTGTGTTGTTTGGTATAAATATGTGAGCCCTTGGCACCAAGAGTGACAATTAAGGTATCAACACGTTCTGCAATTTCATGTGGCGACAAACCAGTACGATCTTGCATGAGCTGCATTTCATAATCGTTCACAGTCACATAAGTTGCTTGATCGATGAATGTCTTCAGATCATCACCATCAAACATTGGCATACCCTGACCTGGATCGAAAATAAATGGAATGTCGGCTTCAGCAAATTGCTTAGCATGTTGGATCATGCCGTCACGACCATCAGGAGAAACGATACCTATGCTAACGCCGTCGGCATCAGCCACATTATTCTCATGTGAGAAACCCATCGCACCTGGATGGAAAGCGGTAATCTGATTATCATCCAGATCCGTAGTAATAAAGGCCTGACCGGTATAAGTATGATCAAGCTCTTTAACGTACTTACGCGAGATACCACATACGTCCATCCAATCTGCGTAGGTCGAAAAGTCATTACCCACGGTTGCCATCGGCAAAGCATTGCCACCGAGTAGATTTAGGTTGTAGGCAATATTACCCGCACAACCACCAAACTCACGGCGCATCTCTGGAACAAGAAAAGAAACATTTAGGATATGTACCTTGTCCGGCAAAATATGATTAGCAAATTTATCTGGAAACACCATAATGGTGTCAAAAGCATACGAACCACAAATCAGGGCAGACATAGAAACTCCTTAAAAATTAATACTTATGCTCAGTGTACTTAATTAGTTGTGTGGCTTCCACGTCAAATCAAGTTCACGCGCTGCCTTCACATCATCAAGACGACGCACTGGCAATGTGTGCGGCGCACCTTTAACCACTTCAATTGAATCTTCGGCTTCTTTCTTAATCGCAATCATTGCTGCAATAAAGCCATCTAACTCTTCTTGAGTCTCAGACTCAGTTGGTTCGATCAATAAACATTCCGGTACCAACAAGGGGAAATAAGTCGTCGGTGCATGGTAACCATAGTCGAGTAGACGTTTTGCAAAATCCATCGCAGTGGCATCCAATTCTTTGGCTTCTTTCTTAAGAGTCACGATAAATTCATGCGTGGCACGGCGGTTAGGATAAGCCAACTCAAAGCCGGCATCACGCATCTTCACGAGCATGTAGTTTGCATTCAGCGTCGCGAACTCAGCAACGCGGTGCATACCTTCACGACCTAATAGACGCGCATAGATATAAGCGCGCATCAATACACCGGCATTACCCATGAAACAGGAAAGGCGGCCAATACTTTGCGGGCAATCTTCTTCGGTTAGCCAACGGTAACTATCTTCTTCTTTGGTCACCATAGGAATCGGCAAGAAAGGGATCAGGCGTTCACTCACACCAACAGGGCCGGCACCCGGTCCACCACCACCATGCGGTGTTGAAAATGTTTTGTGCAGATTCATGTGAATTACATCAAAGCCCATATCCCCCGGACGCACCTTACCAAGAATCGCATTCAAGTTGGCGCCATCATAGTAAAGCAGGCCACCGGCTTTATGCACGATATCAGCAATGTTCTTAATCTCTGGTTCAAACACACCCAAGGTAGAAGGGTTAGTCAGCATGATGCCCGCTGTTTGTGGACCTACCGCTTCTTTTAATGCCGCCAGATCAACATCGCCATTGGCATCAGTCGGGATCTCACGCACCTTATAACCACACATAACGGCAGTCGCCGGATTAGTACCGTGTGCCGCATCCGGCACGATGATCTCGCAACGTTCAGTGTCATTGTTAGCATCATGGTAGGCACGAATCATCGCCACACCAGCAAACTCGCCTTGCGCGCCCGCCGCAGGTGTCAACGATACTTCCTTCATACCCGTCACATCTTTAAGCATTTCTTGTAGGTCATGCATACAACCCAAGAAACCCTGACTGTGAGACTCCGGTGCAAAGGGATGGCGACCTAAGAAACTCGGCAGGCTTGCCAAGGTGTTACAGGCACGCGGGTTGTACTTCATGGTACAAGAACCCAAAGGGTAAAATTGCGTATCAATAGAAAAGTTAAGTTGCGACAACTTAGTGTAGTGACGAACAACCTGCATCTCCGATGCTTCAGGTAAGGTCGGGCTGTCTTCACGCATATACGATGCGGGAATAGCACCCGTTTCCGCAAGCTTTGCTGGTGCTTGTATCGGGTTACGGCGACCAGGACGAGATTGTTCAAATATCAACATACTTTTATTACCTTAAAATAACATTCAAAATATTTTCACCACAGAGGACACGAAGGTCACAGGGTAAAAAATATTATTACCTTACTTATACTTAAAAATTGCTATCGATATCAAAGCAGGTCAATAACATATTATTAATTTGCTTTACATTCTCTGCGCCTCGATCCCTCTGCGCCAGATCTTGGTAAACTTACGACTTACGCTAATGCTGCAAGCGCTGCATCGTAATTAGGTTCTTGCGCAATTTCAGGAACCAGTTCTGTATAAATAACTTTGTTGTCTGCATCAAGCACAACAACCGCACGTGTAGTAATACCCGCCAACGGACCGTCTTGAATTAATACACCGTAATCTTTCGCAAACGCTTTTGAACGCATTAAAGATAAAGGAATCACATTGTCTGCACCTTCAGAACTACAAAAGCGACTCATTGCAAAGGGCAGGTCAGCTGAAATCATCAACATCACCGTGTCATCATCCGCATTGGCAAAGTCATTAAACTTTTTAGTTGATGTGGCACATGTTGGCGTGTCTAAACTTGGCACAATATTAAGTAATTTTTTCTTACCGGCGTAATCTGCCAATGTGACATCCGCCAATCCACCATCTACCAATTTAAAATCAGGTGCGGTGCTGCCGACTGCTGGCAATTCGCCATTTGTACTAACAGGTGAACCTTTTAATGTAACTGAAGCCATGATGTTTCTCCGTTTGTATATGTCAGTGCTGAGTTATTTCCCAAACCACTCAGCGCATTTTTTGCGTGTACCGGACACACGAGCCGACTACTGCTTAGTAAAAATATCTTGTAGCTTTTCTGCGTAGTGTTCGAGGTCCGCATTGTTCTTTGTTTCGGTCGCACAAATTAATAATGCGTTACCCAATTCTGGATAATCTTCCGCCAATGAATAACCACCTAAGATATTACTCTCGGCCAATGAACTCAGTACATCCGCAACAGGCTGTTCGAGTTGAATAACGGCTTCATGGAAAGATGGGCGGTTAAAGACACTCTTCACACCATCAATCGCGGTTAGCTTTTCAACCAAATCTTGTTTATTTGCATGTGATTGCGCGGCCACTTTCTTCAAACCTTCTGCGCCCAACAAGGCCATGTGGATTGTCGAAGCAGTCACCATCAAACCTTGGTTGGTACAAATATTTGATGTCGCTTTAGAACGACGAATATGTTGTTCACGTGCTTGAAGTGTCAATGTGTAACCGGGCTTGCCATCGAGATCGACAGTACGACCAACAATACGTCCTGGCATTTGTCGAACCAAGGCTTGCTTACAACACATCAAACCATAATAAGGGCCACCGGATGCCATTGGCACGCCGAGAGGTTGCCCTTCACCACATACGATATCCGCGCCCTTCTCGCCCCATTGTGCTGGTGCTTTTAATAGACCCAACGCCAAAGGATTCACAACAGCAATAACCAACGCGCCATGTGCGTGCGCCCAATCGGTTAATACATCAACGTCTTCTAAAACACCGAAGAAATTCGGATAAGGAATCACCAATGCGGCAAAATCACCCGGCTCATCGGTTAAGCTTGCTGGATTAATGTGTCCGGTTTCGAGATCGTAATCAAGCTCTTCAAGCGTGATGCCTTGATTCTTAACAATGGCATTTGTGGTTTTACGGTAATGCGGATGCGTAGTGCGCGGCATCAAAATACGTTTTGATTTTGATTTACGATTTGCCCGCACGGCCATCAAGACGGCTTCGGCTAAACTTGAAGCACCGTCATATAAAGAACCATTCGACACATCCATACCGGTAAGACTTGCCATCATGGTCTGGAATTCATACAGCAACTGCAATGTTCCCTGACTCGCTTCTGCTTGGTATGGCGTATAGGCACTATAAAACTCACCACGTGTGGTGATTTCCCAAACCGCCGCAGGAATATGGTGCTCATAAGCACCCGCACCAATGAAACACAATGGCGAACCATCTTCGCTAGCGCGACCATGCATCAGACGTGCGACATCAGACTCCGGCATGCCCTCAGGCACATTGGCCAAAGGCGTGTCTTCGTTTAGGTCATGACGCAGTGCTGCTGGAATTTCATCAAACAGGTCATCAATACTATCGACCCCGATCGCTTCCAACATGGAGCGAATATCTTCTTCAGTATGTGGAACAAATGGCATAGCTAGAAAACGTCCTATCTAGTGTGAATCATCTGCGGCAACACCACTGTAAGTAGCGGCATCCATCATTTCATCTAACTCACTGGTGTTAGACATTTTGATTTTAAATAACCATGCAGCATATGAATCGCTGTTTACAGACTCAGGACTGTCGGCGAGGTCTTCGTTAACTTCAACGACTTCACCACTCAGTGGGCTGTATACATCAGAAGCCGCTTTCACTGATTCCACTACCGCACAGTCATCACCTTTACTGAAGTTGGTGCCAACATCAGGTAGTTCAATAAAAACCATATCGCCAAGTAGATCTTGTGCATGATCAGTAATACCAATTGTGGCGACATCACCGTCAACAGAAACCCATTCATGCGATTTTGTGTATTTTAATTCTGCAGGAACATTGCTCATTGTTTTTCTCCTAAAATTATTTAGTATCTAAACTGGCTTACCGTTGCGTACAAACGGTAATTTAACCACCGTAGCCAAAACTTGCTTGCCACGAATTTCAACTTTACAACTGCCACCAACCTCTTTCGATACTCGAGCGAAGGCAATTGATTTTCCGAGTGTTGGCGAGAAGCCACCACTGGTAACTTCACCGTCATCTAGACCGTTGACAATCACTTTTTGGTGATCGCGTAACACCCCTTTTTCTTCCAGTATTAGACCGACCAATTTCTTATTAACGCCCGCACTACGAATTTTTTCTAGCGCTGCACGACCAATAAAATCACGCCCTTCTGGCTCCCATGCAACCGTCCAGCCTAAACCGGATTCAAGTGGCGAAGTTGATTCATCCATATCTGAACCATATAGATTCATGCCAGCTTCTAAACGCAGAGTATCGCGTGCCGCTAAACCAATCGGTTGCACACCTTCACCATAGAGTGCGCGCCATACATCATTCACTTGCGCTGCTGGCAAAATAATTTCAAAACCATCTTCACCCGTGTAGCCAGTTCGAGAAATAAATAAGTCGCCAAAATAAGCTGCCGTGAATGGCGCTAATTCAGCGATCTCTGTTCGCATCGGTTCGTCAAATACCGCACTTGCCTTAACTCGTGCATTTGGCCCTTGCACTGCAATCATGGCCATATTCGGCGGCTCAATAATTTCCATGGTAAATGGCTTGGCTTGCTCTTGTACCCATGCCAAATCCTTATCATGGGTTGAGGCATTGAATACCACGCGGAACCAGTTTTCATCCATGTAGTAAACAATCAAGTCATCCAGCACATAGCCATCTTCTTTAAGCATGCAGGTGTAAAGTGCTTTGCCCGGTGTGGTCAGGCGATCTACGTTATTAGCAAAGACCTTACGCAAAAACTCACGCGTATCTGGGCCAGTAAAATCAACCACGCTCATGTGCGAGACATCAAACATGCCCGCATCAGTACGCACTTGATGATGTTCTTCTATTTGTGAACCGTAGCGCAACGGCATATCCCAGCCACCAAAATCAACCATCTTGGCGCCCATGACAACGTGTTTGTCATAAAGTGGAGTCTGTTTTCCCATGTCTACTTATTTCCATTACTAATTGAAACCAACCAATAAAAAAGGGGTGGCAAATAGCGTTAAATTTTTAGCGCTATTTGCCACCCCTCTGTCCAAAACCTGAGAGCTTAGCCCCTTCGGTGTGTCGTCTTATTCGACCTCTCTCCAGAAGCAACTGACTTCTTACGGTCCACTTTACCTGAGCGTTTCCGGGTGGATTTGCGCCTTCGGTGCCCTATCTAAATGATAGAGTCTCTCCCACAAGATCATTGTTGCAGGGCGATCATACCTTAATCACCTGATTAGGCAAATTAGCCGTTTAAACCTTACTAACTGATTGTTTTTCATTACGCATCATGATCCAAAGCGCGGGCAAAGTACCCAAGACAAGCATCAATGCGGCGGGTGCCGCAAGCTCCAGACTTTCCTCGCTGGCCTCAATCCATATTCGCACCGGCAAGGTATCAAACCCTGTTGGGCGTAAAATTAGCGTGGCTGGCAATTCCTTCATGGCATCAATGAAAACCAATACCCACGCCACGATCATACCGTTGCTGATCATCGGCAATACAACTCTGCGTAGATTTTCCAATGGCCCTGCGCCCAAGATGCGACCGGCCTGCTCTATAGAAGGTGTAAGGTGCTGCAAAGCCGCTTCTTGTGATTGCACCGCAAGCGGTAGAAAACGTATCACCAAGGCCATTAATAAAGCGGCTAAGCCACCATACAATGGTGACAACACGCTAAGGATAAAACTCAATACACCGAGCGCAATCACCGGCCCCGGCAAGACAAAACCGATACTCGATAATTGTATGTAACTGGTACTCAAGACAGATTGTTTACGAGTATGGAAAAAGGCCACTGGGAAGGCGACAACAATCGCCAAAGTCGCAGCCGCCGCTGCAACGATTAATGAATTCGAAACATAACCCCAGAAAGATTCATCGAGCAGGTCTTGTTGCCAAGCCTGCAAGCTCCAATCAAGCATCCACAACATCGGTAATGCAAAAGCGAATAAAGTGATCAGTCCTAGCCACACCCAAATAAGGCACTGCTCAAACATCGAGGCATTGCGTAGGGTAACGCGTCGCGATTGTGTACCGCTGGCGTAGTAACGTTGACGACTACGCGACCAACGTTCAAATATCAGGAATGAGAAACTCAGCATGACCAACACCATCGATAAACCTGCCGCGCCTTGATAATCAAAACGGCCATTCATCTGTAGGTAAATACTCAAGGTGAAGGTTTGGTAGCGCAACATACTGACTGCGCCAAAATCGGACAACACATGCAACACAACCAACGACAAACCTGCCGCGATCGCCGGGCGCAGTAATGGCAAGTTCACTCGCCAGAATACAGCTAAAGGAGATAGCCCCTGAATACGCGCCGCTTCTTCCAAGCTCGGGTTACTGTGTTCAAGCGCCGAGCGTACCAATAAGAAAACATAAGAAAAACCGGCGATAGAAAGAATAAAGGTGACGCCACCAACACTGTATAAATCAGGGATCGCAACGCTGTCACCAAATACCGCAAGCCATGCCTTACCGATCCAACCATCGTCTTCAAATAAAATGGTATAGATATGTGCAAACACATAAGTCGGAATGGCCAAAGGCAAAATCATTAGCCATGTTGCGATTTTGCGACCAGCAAAGTTGCGTCGTGCAATTAACCAAGCACTGGAAACACCGAGAATAAAGCTGAAAATCGCTACCAGTATGGCAAGCGACAATGTATTCCATAGTAATCCTGGAAGCCGTTGGCTCCACAGAGCTTGCCAACCTGATAAGGATAATTGACTACTGCTGACAATAACGAATAACAGCGGTATTGCGGCCACCACCACCACGATGGTGGCAATCGCGCCCAACCAGCCAACACGACGAGCTAAAGCCTGCCATGCCTTTCGTGGCCAAGGCGTTTCTTCTAATAATGTACTTTCAACTACAGACATAGATCCGATTAAGGCATGCCGATAGTATCAAGCAAATCTAAGGTAGCAATACGATGTGTTCCTAGATCACGCATTGGTACATCAGCTACTTTATAACTGCCCGCAGCAGGAACAATTGCTGCCGCAGCTACACCCATACGAGTTGGGTATTCACTATTCACACCCGCAAACTGACTTTGACCTTTTTCAGAAACTAAATAGGCAATCAACTTTTCAGCCAAGGCTTTTTTCTTGGTGTATTTACTCATACCGACACCAGCGACATTCCATGCAACGCCCATACCCATATCTTGCTGATCGGGAATCAAAATACGAATTGGCGCATCTGGATTTTTAGCTAAATGACGGTAGATATAATAGTGGTTAACAAGACCAACATCTTTCTTACCCGAAGCAACGGCCTTCACAATCTTGCTATGTTTGCTAAATAATTTACCGCCAACATTCGCTTTCATGCCTTTCAGCCAATCAGTCACCATCGCCTTGCTGCTACTTAACTGATAAACAGTCACACCGGCAATGAAGCTACCATTACTACTATGTGTAATCGCCAAACGGCCTTTTAAGCGTGGATCAGCAAGGTCGAAAACTGACTTAATGAAACCTAAATCTTTGGCCTTGGTATTAACAACCAAGACGCGAGCACGAGCAGAAAGCCCGATCCAAGTATCATCATCTGCACGCAAATTAGCAGGAATGAGCTTAGTGATGTCTTTATCTATTGCTTGGAACAAACCCAGCCGAGTACCGGTTTGGAGATTGCCTGCATCATTACTTATATAGAGGTCGGCAACAGTACGATCACCTTCAATGCGTAATTTATTCAGCAGTGCGGTTGATTTGGCGGTATGCAAAACTACCTTGATGCCGGTTTCAGCCGTAAATTGTTTAATCAACGGACTAATAAACTTATCTTTACGACCAGAATAAACGATTAATTCTTCTGCCTGCACAATAGAGGCCGATGCCAATAATGCCGTTAAAATCAGCCCAACCAAGCCATGTTGCCAATACTTTTTCATCTTGCTTTATCCTTAATTTACGCCACGTGTTGAAAACTCAATCACGCAATATCATCATAAACTGTAACCACGAATGCTAATGATAATGATTATCATTTATAAATCAAGCTTTGAATGCGCTTATTTCTAACCTGTAAAATTTAACAACGAAAAGTATGCACTCACTACGGCTATAGGCAATGCCTGTTAATAGCTTAGTTTGGTTTAACAAGGCGGCCTATCGTCAGCCCCTGCACCACAATAGAGAAAATAACCACAGCATAAGTAGCAATAAGAATGGTATCTCGCTCAGCGCCTAGCGGTAGAGATAGGGCTAGAGCCACGGAAATGCCTCCGCGCAATCCTCCCCAAGTCATGATCTTGATTGCATTTGGGCTGAAGGAACGACGTAATTTCATTAATGATACCGGTATCGCAACACAGACAAAGCGAGCCAATAACACCAACGGGATCATGACTAGCGCTGCCATCCAACTATTTATATCACTTGTTAGAATCAACACCTCAAGACCAATTAAAACGAATAAAACCGCATTCAAAATTTCATCAATCAGTTCCCAAAAAGTATCCAGATGTTCGCGGGTTTTTTCAGACATCGCCAAACGACGACCATGATTACCAATCAACAAGCCACCCACTACCATCACGATAGGACCGGAAAGATGTAAAGAACTCGCTAAGGAATAACCGCCCATGACCAAGGCCAAGGTAATGAGAACTTCAACTTGGTAATTATCAACGCGGCGTAACATCGCATAAGCAAGGCCACCGAGCAGTAGACCCATGATTCCGCCGCCAATCACTTCTTCAACAAACAGCAAGGCGATACCACTGCCACTGATTTCTTGATTCGCCGTCACAATGCCGAACAGGGCTAAGAACACCACCACGCCCACACCATCATTAAATAGGGATTCACCCGTGATTTTAGTTTCGAGTGATTTTGGTACACCTGCTTTTTTCAGAATACCAAGCACCGCAATCGGATCAGTGGGTGAAATTAATGCGCCAAACAACAGGCAATAACCGAGACTAATTTGGATGCCGAATAGATCAAACAGCATCCAGCTAAAGCCACCAATAATAAAGGTTGAAGCAACCACACCCAAGGTAGCAAGTACCGCAATCACACCTTTTTGTTTACTCAAATCATTGAGGTTTACATGCAAGGCACCCGCAAATAACAAGAAGCTCAACATACCGTCCATCAAGGTGCGGCTGAAATCGATACTATTGAGTAGCGTTAAAGCATGCTGATGGACACTTTCAAAAAATGTACCAACGACCACCAACAACAAAGACATCAGCAGTGAGATCAACATCACACCAATCGTATTGGGTAATCGAATCGTCTTATGATTAATAAAACTGAAAATAGCCGACAGTGAAATAATCACTGCAATCACATCAAGTAATGACACTATTGTTCCTCATTTAATGTTTGCCCTTTCGCTAAGCGAGACAAATCACCTTCCATACCCATTGCTTGACGCATAATCATGTTCTTTAACGGGCTTGTACTATTCGTTAGATGCAGGCCGGTGTTCCGCAACCATTTCATCAACGGCTGCGTTGAACCAAACAGACGTTTAAAGCCATCCATGGTCGACAACATGGCGAGATTTTCACCTTTACGCCAGCGCTCATAACGACGCAGGATTCTATGCGCACCGAAATCTTGTCGCTGCTGACGCGCATCAACAATCACCTCAGCAAGACTCGCCGCATCAGCAAGCCCAAGGTTAACGCCCTGCCCTGCGAGAGGATGTACGGTATGCGCCGCATCACCCAATAAAGCTAAACGTGGCAAAGTATATTTTTTAGCATGCTGCATGCGCAAAGGAAATGCGGCACGCGGGCCACACTTGAGCATGCGACCCAGGTGATCACCAAAAGCCTCTTGCAGTTCATCTAAAAAATCAGCTTCGTCCATGGCCAATAACTGATCGGCATGTTCTGGCGTCGTTGACCAAACAATGGAACTGTTATCATCCGATAAAGGTAAAAAAGCCAAAGGGCCGTCAGGCATAAATCGCTGCCAAGCCGTTTCTTGATTCGATTTTGAAGTGGTGATGTGTGCCACCACGCCATGCTGTTCATACGACCAGCCACTAGTTTCGATACCGGCCAACTCTCTTAATTTTGAACGACTACCATCAGCCGCTACAACTAACTTCGCTGTTAATTGTTGCCCGTTATCGAGAGCAACACGCGCTTGTTCCAACTCGATATCAAGTTGGGTGACACTTGCCGGGGTAATTAAATCAACACAATCTAATTTCTGTAATTGCTCGTGCAAGCCAAAAAGAATAACTCGATTTTCAACAATATGGCCGAGCAAGGGCTCGCCTAATTGCGCACAATCAAAATGCACCGAACCACTACCCGTTGCATCCCACACGCGCATATCGCGATAAGGCGAAACACGTTGTTTACACATCAACGGCCATGCGCCGATGCTCTCAAATATTTTTTGTGAGGCGCAAGTAATGGCTGACACACGTTGATCAACGCTATCTGCTGGCCAATCAAAATTAGGCTCATTGACTTCAATTAAACCGATTCGGAAACCTTGCTGACCTAATGCGCAAGCAAGTGTTGCACCGACCATACCAGCACCAACAATAATGATGTCGTAATCTTGACTCACTGATTCATTCATCTTCGCGAATCCAATCGCAGACCACGTGCGAGTTTTGGCAAATGACCACTCATGCCCATCGCCTGACGCGTAATTAATTTTTTCAATGGCGGAAACAGATCGGTCGCAACCAAGCCGATATTCCGTGCCAATGCCAACGGCGTAAATTTATTTGAGAATAGCCGGACCATGCTGTCAGTAAAACCAATCACTCGCAGATGATCACGACGACGCCAGCGCGCGTAACGTTTTAGAATCAATAGCTCACCAATATCTTCATCGGCCTGTACTGCATTAACAATCACTTCCGCTAAAACAGCCACGTCTCTTAAGCCCAAGTTAAAACCCTGACCCGCAATCGGATGAACCGTATGCGCCGCATTACCAACTAAAGCCAAACGCGACCGCACATGCTCACGTGCTTGTTTAAGCGCTAGAGGGAAAGCAACCCGCTTACCTACACGAGTAAATTGACCTAACTGACCACCAAAACGATCTTGAAGCTCGGCCAAGAAAGCCGCGTCGTCCAACGCCAATACCGCATCACGATCTTTGTCTTTTATCGTCCAGACAATCGAACAACGATGTTCCGTACCTTCTTCAAATTCCGTCACATCACTCATCGGCAATACAGCCAACGGGCCCGTTTCTGTAAAACGTTCATACGCAACATTACGATGCGGACGTTCAACACTCACATTCGTAATAACCGCCGTTTGCCCGTAATTCATATCGAAGGTTTTAATACCGAGCTGTTCGCGTACAGATGATTGCACACCGTCCGCGCCAACCACCAAAGCAGCCGAGAGTGTTTGCATCACACCATCAATTTCAATCTCAACTTCGGCATGCTCTGCTGTAAATTGCATCGAGATTAATTTTGCTGGACAGATAAATTCAACATTCGACAATTGTTGCACGCGTTCTGACAATGCTCGACCAAGCAAACGTGTATCAACCACATAACCCAGTGCATCAAGACCTTCTTTTGCACAATCCAAACGCGTCTTACCCATGTGTCCACGATCAGAAACATGGATCTTCTTTATCGCCGTCGCGCCTAATTCTTGAATCGCTGACCAAATGCCAATGCCTTCAAAAATTTGCCGCGAACCATAACCGAGTGCCACCGTGCGCTCGTTATAACTTGGCTGCGCAGCCGAACTTAAAGGCACCGCCTCAACTACCGCAATACGTAAATCCTGCTCACCTAACGCGCAGGCAAGACTAGCTCCGACTAAACCGCCGCCAATAATAATGATGTCGTAATCATTCGCCATACTTATAACTTCTTACCCTTCATTCTCATTAATGATGTGTGGTCAGGTAAGCCATACCGACGCCTTTATTTTTCGCAGAAAAATTCCGAAGGAGGGATGGCTTACCTGACCGCACTTAACTCTCACCTGCCATCAAGGCCTCAACCTCATCCACCGTACTCGCCAAAGCACCCGTTAAAACATCATGACCATTTTTGGTCACCAGCACGTCATCCTCAATACGAATACCGATACCTTGCCACTTCTTCGCCACACCTTTCGACCCAACGGGAATATACAAACCTGGCTCAACCGTCATGACCATGCCCTTTTCTAACACTCGCCATTCATCACCGAGTTTGTAATCACCCACGTCGTGCACATCCATACCTAACCAATGACCCGTGCGATGCATGTAAAAACGTTTGTAAGCTTCGTTCTTAATCAATGTCGGCACACGCCCCTTGAGCAAGCCAAGATCAACAAGACCCTCTGTCATCGCACGTACAGCCGCCTCATGTGGGTCATTCCAATGATTATCGGGTTTAAGTTGCTCAATGGCTGCCGTTTGTGCCGCCAGTACAACCTCGTAGAGCGCCTTTTGCGCTTTACTGTACGTTCCGTTGACAGGAAACGTGCGCGTGATGTCAGCGGCGTAGTAATCATATTCAGCGCCGGCATCAATCAATACCAAGTCACCATCATTAAGCGTTTCACAGTTATCTATATAATGGAGGGTGCAACCATTGTTACCGCCACCAACAATCGAAGAATAAGCGGTTGATGAACTACCTTGTCGCGTGAATTCATAAAGTAGCTCAGCCTCAAGTTCATACTCATTCATACCGGGCTTACAGGCACGCATCGCACGCTCATGTGCACCCACCGAAATTTTAGCCGCCTTGCGCATGGCACGAATTTCAGTGGCGCTTTTAAATAAACGCATCTCATGCACGACATGATCTAGGCCAACAAATTCTCCCGGCGCATGGATACCGCTACGCGCTTTATCGCGTAATTGATTCACCCATTTAATAACACGTTCATCAAACTTTGAGTTATTGCCCATGGTGTAAAACACTCGTTCAGTATTTTCCATCAGACCTGGCAATATATCGTCAATATCACTAATCGGAAAAGAATCATCCGCGCCATAATCATCACAGGCACCATCTTGGCCTGCACGTGCACCAACCCATGTTTCCTGAACAGCATCATGTTCACGACAAAACAACACGTATTCGCCATGCTTACGCCCAGGAATAAATACCGCCACCGCTTCAGGTTCGGGGAAGCCGGTTAAATAATAAAAATCACTATCAGGGCGATAGCGATATTCAACATCGCGATTACGTATTTTCATATTCGCCGCAGGTAAAATAGCAATATCACCCGGCTCCAACATTTTGAGGAGCTGCTTACGACGTTTACTGAATTCTTTTTGGCTCATATTTTCAACACAATTTTATTATATAGTTCGCTTATCTAAGCTCGTTAGTTCTAATGCTCGGTCACATTTTTTGGCTTAGAGAGTTCTTCAAAAATCAACAACACCCCAACACGTAAGTACTCAACCAATTCTGCATAAGCGGCTTCATCTTCTTCACTTGCTGGTTGCTGCTCTGTTTCTTCAGCATAATTCTCAACACCGGCGATCTCGGTCATATCCTTAACCACTTCACGCGAATCTTCTGGCAACTTTTTCAGATCATCAATACCCGCTATACCCAAGCCAAGATAGAATCCCTGACACCACTGCGCTAAAGCCAAAACACGATTCGGTAACGACTCGTCATCTGCTGGCACCATCAATTCATACGAAAAATCTGCGCCTTGTAATTGCACCTTAACAACAGCCGCAAACCCTTCGAGTGTTTCCCGTGCCTCTTTGGCTAATAAATCAGCATCGTGTTGTTCGGGATGCAATTCCGATAACCATGTCGGTATCGGTTCTTTGCCCGCACACAATAGCGCACTCAACAGGCCATGGCTTTCTGCAGGCTCCTGCATCGCACCACTTTGCTTCAGCAGCTCATCAATTTCACTATAGGCAGGTAATTCGTGGTTGTCGCTCATATTTATGCAAATCCGGTTAATACTGTAAAAGGACCATTTAGGCCACTACCAGCCCTTATTATGCGCTTTTCTGCGGCCAGCATAAAATACAACGCAGACCTACATACTATAGAGCGTTGACCCTATGGGGTGCTTCGCTCTATAGTTGGGTCATGGAAGCACAAAATAATGAATCAGAAGAGCTAGAACTTAAGCAACTAGAAGCCCGTGTCGAGGAACTTATCCAGACTTGCGCCGTATTGAAAGATGAAAATCATTCTCTACGCCAGCATCAAGGTAACCTTGTTACTGAGCGTTCCAAGCTTATTGAAAAGACTGAAACAGCTCGAATTCGAGTAGAAGCGATGATCAATCGTCTCAAGGCAATGGAATCTAGCCATGAGTGATGACAATCTTGCTGTAACGATTCATATCCTTGATAAAGAATTCCGAATTGCCTGTCCAGAAGAAGAACACGATGCATTACTCGCATCAGCTCATTTTCTTGATAACAAAATGAAAGAAATCCGCGATAGTGGTGTGGTTGGACAAGATCGCATTGCGATTATGGCTGCACTCAACCTGACTCACGAATTGCTTTCTCAAAAATCAGGCCGTGAGAAATACGTTAAATCCATGGGGACTCGTATTCAATCACTGCAAGAGAAGATTGAAGTCGCTCTCACCCGCAATAAACAACTCGAGCTATAAGCAAGATTCATTCCGATAATTCACATCTATCCTGTAAATATTGTTTCTCGTTATCACCTTTTTCCGTTAGGATTACCTTAATAGCTTTGGCATTCTCTGCTGTGTTCGACAGTGAACCCGGTATTTTCTTGAGCCTAGTATTTTGCCTCGGAGAGACGTTGTGACCGGCCCGTGTGCAAGTCCGCTGCTAGCGGAAAGCCTAACGACCCGCCCAGTTTCACCACTTGAACCTCTGGTTCAGGGACAACGGAACACACCGGCACAGGCGGAGAATGCTTCCTTATTATGAACAGTCCATCGATCAGAACTAAAATACGTCAACAGCGTCGCAACCTAGATCTTCATGAACGCCAACAAGCCGCCGCATGGATTAGTAGCGAAATTCTCCGCAGTCCTCTCTTTATGAAGGCCAAACATATTGCGATATACCTGAGTAATGACGGTGAAATTGATCTCAGTTCCGTACTCCACACTGCTTGGCAACGCAATAAACGCTGTTATCTACCCGTACTCAATAAATACGGCAAAAAACTCTCATTCGCTCCTTATACGGCAAATTCAATCATGCGCAAAAACCGCTTTGGCATCCCTGAGCCGATTGTTACTAAACGAGAAATTATCAGTCCACATCAACTTGATTTGGTACTCGCACCATTAGTTGCTTTTGACGAACAAGGAAATCGAATGGGGATGGGGGGAGGATTCTACGATCGAAGCTTTAGTTTCTTGCGCCAACAACAACATTGGCAACATACTAAATTAATCGGTA
Source organism: Sulfuriflexus sp. (assembly GCA_023134145.1). Taxonomy (GTDB): domain Bacteria; phylum Pseudomonadota; class Gammaproteobacteria; order AKS1; family AKS1; genus Sulfuriflexus. The sequence continues at coordinate 21,847 of JAGLUW010000012.1, forward strand.
CTGCCTACGCCTTCCAGCAAGTAGAACAACTACCCGCCCAAGCTTGGGATGTTCCCCTATCAGGTGCCTTTACCGAATATGGCTATCAGGCCTTCTGATGAAATTAACAAGGTAATGACTAAACAAACCTCTAAATATCCTGAAAATCTTGTGAAGATTGTCAAAAATAGAATTTAGCGCGCTTTACGCACAAAAAAGGCTCCATAAAGGAGCCTTTCTCATACCGCACACAAATAACGGTTATAATTTGCTTTGTATGGTTGTTGCTGGCTGTTCACCTAAATCCAATGCGTAACTTGTTGCTACAACACCGAAGCCGATAATTACCGCCAATACCAACAATAGGTCTGGTTTTCTTCTTCTCATTGCTCAATCTCCTCCGGGCGGCCCTCTGTGTGACCTTAATACTTCCTTATTCATTATTTTTTTTAGGAAGCCCCAACGATAAGTCGGCCGTACTTTATAATACAGATCCCACACCCATTGCAAGCTTTCATAAATCTATCATAGTCTAAATGTATAAATAATCTAAAACGCAGCCGCAATCAGAAAGTCGTGTTGTATAAAAACAACAACTAAATGCTTCTTTCGCTGCCTCCGCCGATTTGAAAATTAAAACTCACACCTACAATTTAGATTTTAAAATGGTGTGCTTTTTTATCACCAAGAAATAAAAATTTTAACATTGCGTATTACACGCAATAACTCATAAAGCGGAATGAAAAGAAAAAATATAAATTTAAGATGAGTAATCTTAAATAGATCGACTTAAAACCCACAAATACTCATGTTGCACACCTTAATCAACACGACAAAGACAATTTTTTATCGAACAATCTAGTTATTCAATAAAAATAACACTTCAATTCACTCAAAATGTGATTAACCAAACATTCGTTCATCTTAAATACAGATCAACGTACGCAAATAAATTATGACGAACAACTGAAAATAAACGTAAAGATTACTAATAACATGTCGATATGAAACAACATAGCGACAAAAATCATGATTTTTATAAAACGATTACATAAAAACGGATAATTAATGACTGTTCGCACCAAAAAGTACTTACAACAAAGAAAATATTACTGTTGTTAACTAAAAATTAACGCTTACATGATGAACACATCAATTATTTATACATTTCATAACTTTTTAGTAAGATTTTTTTCTATCTATACACTTCACTAACATAACTTAAGAACAACGTTTACGTATATGCTGTTCATACTATGCTCACAGTATAAAATAACGACTGTATTTTAATCATAACTCGCAAAACCTTATGCAATGGGGCTTGTAGAGCACTTAATTATTATTGCGTGCAATGATCTTTAACCGCATACAATCATTATTTGTTAACAAACACCAAAATGACTCTCGCAAAATTGATCTTACACAGTAAATTACAGTACTTAACAGCTTGTAAACATAAAAAAAAAGTAGCAATCTCCAAATTGTTGGTTATACTCAACCGTGTATACACTTTAGGTAATTACCGTGGAGGAAATTATGGCTACCAAAAAGAAAGCCAAGAAGAAGACAGCAAAGAAAAAAGTTACGAAGAAACGCGTAACGAAGAAAAAAGTAGCGAAGAAAAA
>JAGLUW010000013.1 GCA_023134145.1 Sulfuriflexus sp.
CAAGTCCACCCATGACCACCATTTTCTCTTCTTTCCTATCTCTATGTTATTAGTCTTACGTTGTTGGTGTTTCGGTTGTCACGTTATTACCTAACCAGAAAGCAAGATCGCGTTCAAGGAACTCATCATAAGGCATGTAGTGCGAGCCATCGCATGAGAAGGTTAAGCCAAGAATGCCATTCATTAAATTGATCGAACTAGACCGCAAATAGATTGTTTCATCGGCGAATCTTAATTCGCGGAATTGCTCAAGCGTTTCTTTAATTTTAGCAGCAGGTATTTTCGCATCTTCTCGGTAAGGATATTGCGGAAAAGCTAAACAGATGTCGGGGTTAATTAGTTCATCGGTTGTATAAATTCGATAACTGAAAGGGTCGTCTAATAACCACATTGAAATACGACCACTCGAGAAATGGATCTTGGTATGAAAAACACCATGCTCGACCATGAGTATTTCAATAAGATCTAAAACCTCATCGATGTGTTCATCTAACAAACTATGAACCCTTTTCTGCATAAACACAGTACTACGTACAGCCGGATCGCCTTTGAACTGAGTCCAATGGAAATCTTGTTTGGTCTGTTGAGCGGGTGCCGGTAAATCCGCAATTGAAAAATCAGCACAAATAAATCCAAGTAACTGTTCGTCAATATTAATCGAGTGCAAAACAGTAATACATTGCTTATGGGTACGCAGGCTCATATAAAGTGATGACAACATCACACCTCGATATGGCAGGTTTTTCATAAGGTAGGGACGCTTGGATTGATCTAATCCACGCCAAGTTAAATCGGCATTGTTTTTTTCTACATTTGAACTTATTTGAATACCATCAATATTCAGTACAAAGAGTAGGTGAGCATAAGGGATCTCGGTGTACGCTTCTTGTAGTAGTTTATCGATAGCGTCGGCGTCGGGCCATGCCTCAGCACAACGATCTGCGAGGGCGGCAAGCGGCTGCTCAACATGATCGGCTAAGGCCTCTTTTTTGGAAGAGATCGCCTGTTGTAATTGTGATAATTCGCGTGAATCTTTCATAAGCAATAGCTAATGTATCTTAAGTTACGACTAAGTCATAGTAAAGAAGTTAATGCCAAAGGGCTATACATCTTATCTTACAATAGCTTGCACTTGATTCTTAAGACGCAACAAATAATGATAAAACAGGGTATAATAAGGACTTATACGTAAGTATTTGAAAGTATGTCTTGTCAGCTACGCGCATGGAATGGCAGATAATAATATAAACAAAATACGTTCCTGAAAGTTACGAAGGCTATGACGAATAAATACCAAGTTTTATATGTCGAAGACAATCCGGCGAACATGCGCTTAGTTGAGCAGTTACTCAAAACTTTTCCTGATATTGTTTTGGTTGGTGCAGAGACGGCTGAAGAAGGCCTGGAGATTGCTCAGCAGCAAACTCCCGATCTTATTCTAATGGATATTAATTTACCGGGCATGAGTGGTTACGATGCGCTAGTGGAATTGAAGAAACTAGATACAACTAAAGATGTTACGGTTGTTGCTATTAGTGCTAATGCATTGGCATCTGATATAGAAAAGGGTCTTGATGCGGGGTTTGCTGATTACATCACGAAGCCTATTAATCTGCAGAGTTTCTTCTCAACAATTAAGAAGCACTTAAATATAACTTAGTTTTTATTTAGTGCGACGTAAATATTCGCGTGGCACGCTATTTAAACCACCTTCTAGAATACCGGTAGAAAATCCTTGTTGCTTCGCGAGGAATGCGGCTGTGCGTGAAAGTTTTCCATCATTGCAGCAAAAAATATACTCACGGCCTTTACTTAGTTTTTCTAAGCGTAGTCTCAGCATAGGTAAAGGAATATGTAAGCCATGTCCATCTCGTTTATATTCATCTGAACCGCGCACATCGATCAATTTTGCACCATTACGCAGTTTTGAAATTAATGCTGAATAGTTATGCTGAGTAATGAGCGCATCGACGACATAGCTGAGAAAATATTTTTTATCCAAACGCATTAGGCTGCCATCGGTAATCATTTGAATATTGGCATTTCTTGGTGTGTCGGCAATTAAGGCCTCTTCACCAAAACTGGCACCGGCACCTAATTCGGCAAGTAATATTTCTTGAGCAAGATCATGAGGGCGACGTGTTACTTTGCAGCGGCCATGGAGAATGGTGTAGTAACTATCATCTTGTTCACCTTGGCGAATGACATATTCACCAGCAGAAAACTCAACGGTTTCCATTAGCGCCATTACCGTCTCGATATTTTCAGGAGGTAATGCGAGTAGGCAACGGTTTTGTAATAATGTCGACATTGAATGCATGTCACCTTCAATGTGTAACTCTTCACATTCAAAGATTTGATCCCAATGAACTTGCAGGGTTGATTCCAGTGAGCTTTTTTCAATTCTTAAAATCGCGCTACTGGTGTGAGCCAAAGCAGATGTGAAATTAGACATTATTTCATGTAAAGGCTTCCGTGCTTGCTGGCTACCTGAATTAACTTGAGTGCGTTGACGATTGTGGCGTAATTCAACATCACCAACAATAAGGTAATCAATGTATCGTCCGGTTTGACTGTCGGCGGTAGAGATAGTGAGTTCTTCTCCCGGTTGGAACCGGTGTATAACAGCACAGCGGGTAATTTGCATGATTTCACGTTCATTAAGAGAATCGAATGGTTTTAGATTTTTTAATGTCGGTATATCAAGCTGGCTAGCAAGGTTGGTCATAAGTATTTCTCCATAACCGTATTCTAGAGAACTGGTTGAAAGGGACGTTGACGAAGGTCACATTTAGACTGTTAAGCAGTCGACATTTTTGGACATTAATAGCCAGAAATACGTGTTTATGACAGGGTTTCTCGAGGTATAATAGCGGCCAATTTGAGATTAGCTTCTGTAACGAAACCACACTATGAAATTATTTGTTAGCGCCCCTCGCGGCACGACCGACTTACTAGGCAAGGAATTACAAGATCTTGGTGCAACAGCGCTTAAAGTTGTTGCGGCGGGAGCCCATTGTGAGGCGGATACAGAAACGCTTTATCGCATTTGCCTGTGGTCGCGTATTGCGAATAGAGTGCTGTTACCCATTGCGACCTTCAAAGCGGGTGACACCGATGCGCTTTATGATGGCGCACAAACGGTTAATTGGCAGGAAGTCTTTCCTGTTACGGCGACTTTTTCGGTGCACTGTACGTTGACGCAGTCGGTCATTGACCATAGCCATTATGCATCTTTGAAAGTGAAGGACGCGATTGTTGATCAGTTTAGAGATGAAACCGGTGAACGACCTTCGGTTGATACAGATAATCCTGATATTCGTATTAACCTGCATATTCGTCGCCGTGAAGCACAAATTGCCTTAGACCTTTCCGGTGGTAGTTTGCATCGACGTGGTTATCGTGAAGCCGGTGGTGAAGCACCGTTGAAAGAAAATCTCGCAGCTTCTTTGCTGATGTTTGCAGGCTGGCCATCACAGCAAGCCTTGTTCGATCCGATGTGTGGTAGTGGCACTTTGCTGATTGAGGGCGCGATGATGGCGGCTGATATTGCGCCGGGTTTATTACGTGAAGGTTTTGGTTTTGAACATTGGTCGGATCATGATGAAACGTTGTGGCAACAGATAGTCACGGAAGCAGAACAGCGTCGCGAGAAGGGGCTGGAAAAAATGCAGCCGATTCGTGGTCAGGATGCCGATAAGAATGCAATTCGTAAGAGCATCGCCAATATTACGCGTGCTGGTTTGCAGGCTCATATCCATGTTGAAACTTGTGTGTTAAATGAAACGGGCGCCTTGCCTGCGGCACTCATGGATGTGGAACAAGGCCTGCTTATCTGTAATCCGCCTTATGGAGAGCGTGTTGCGGCGATGGGTGGTTTACGGTTGTTGTATGCGGCGCTTGGCAAGCTTAAGCAACGGCAGTTAGAAAATTGGCACGAAGCCATTTTTACGGGGAGTCCCGAGCTTGCGCTTTATCATGGTCAAGTGGCTGACGAAGTCGTTGAACTTAATAATGGGCCAATTGATTGTGAGTTATTAATTTACAATAAGCCAGATACTTTAGAAAAAACGGGTGGCGAGATGTTTGCTAACCGCTTGCGTAAGAATATGAAAAAGTTCTCTCGTTGGGCAAAGCGCGAGCAAATCAATTGTTACCGCGTTTATGATGCCGATCTTCCTGAGTTTGCAGTGGCGGTGGATCTTTATTACAGCGATCGACTTTATGTGCATGTACAGGAATACACTGCCCCTAAAACAGTTGATGCAACAAAAGCATTAAGAAGACTACAGGCAGCGTTTACCATGTTGCCTGAGGTGTTTGATGTGAGCGCAGAGCAAATTAGTTTTCGCCAACGTCGCCGTCAATCGGGTAAAGGACAATACAATCGTCTGGCCGGTACGGATGAGTTCCACAAGGTCGAAGAAGGTCATTGCCAAATGTGGGTGAACTTTGCTGATTATCTCGATACCGGTTTATTCTTAGATCATCGTATTACGCGCAAAATATTTGGTGAGTTATCCGCAGGTAAGCGAGTATTAAATCTATATTGCTACACGGCAACGGCATCGTTGCAGGCGATTGCCTATGGCGCGACTGAATCGGTTAGTGTCGATATGTCGAGAACCTATCTTGATTGGGCGCAGAAAAATTACAGTCTCAATAATGTTGATATTGGCCAGCATCGATTGATCCGTGACGATTGTATCGAGTGGCTTGAAACTGCTAAGCAAGACAAGAAAAGTTTTGATGTTATTTTTATTGATCCACCGACATTTTCAAATTCTAAACGACTTGATAAGGAGTTTGATATACAACGAGATCATGTGCGTTTGATCAACTTGGCTTCAAAACTTCTCACTAAGGGTGGGGTTATTCTTTTCTCAAATAATTTCCGTCGTTTTAAGCTAGAAGAGTCGCGTTTTCTTAATTTAAAGGCCGAAGATATTAGTCTAAAAACGATCCCGGAAGATTTTGCACGACGTAAAAATATTCATCGTTGTTGGAAGATCACACAAGCTTAGCTTGTGCGAAGCATGTGATAGACTTCGCTCATGACTAAAGCACTGCAAATTAATAATTTACAAAAGACTTACAAAAATGGTTTTACAGCGCTGAAGGGCGTTAGCTTAGACGTGGAGGAAGGTGATTTTTATGCCTTGCTTGGGCCAAACGGTGCAGGTAAATCAACCATCATTGGTATTATTTCATCACTCGTAAATAAAACTGCGGGCAAGGTTTCTATTTTTGGCAAGGATACCGACGATGATTTTGCTTTAGCCCGAACCCACCTAGGCCTAGTGCCACAAGAATTTAATTTCAATATATTTGAACCTCTGGGTGAAATTCTCATAAATCAAGCTGGTTATTACGGTATACCACGAGACAAGGCGGTTACTCGCGCAGATGAGCTTTTGCATAAGCTGGGCCTTTGGGAAAAACGTTTTGATATGGGACGTCAGTTATCCGGTGGTATGAAACGACGTTTGATGATTGCACGAGCCTTAATGCATAAACCGCATTTATTGATTCTTGATGAACCTACTGCCGGTGTTGATATTGAAATTCGCCATACCATGTGGGAATTTCTAAAAGAAATTAACGCACAGGGTACGACGATTATTCTTACTACGCATTATCTTGAAGAAGCTGAAAGCCTCTGCCGTAATATTGGCATCATCGATCATGGTCAGTTAATTGAAAATACCAGCATGCGTGAATTACTCTCGCGTTTACAGCAAGAAACATTCGTTCTTGATCTTGGTGATACCTTAACCGAGCTACCAAAAGTCTCTGGTTGTCAGTTGACCTTGTTAGACGATCGTACTCTTGAGGTGGTACTGCCAAAGGAGAGAGCCGTTAATGATCTATTTAGTTATTTGACTGAGAACGGCATTAAAGTATTGAGTATGCGAAATAAGACTAATCGTTTAGAGCAGCTATTTATGGACATGCTCGGTAATAAGGATGCCGGAGGTCAGTCATAATGACTAATGCAGAGAAAATAACGGCCTTTCGTACCATTGTTGTAAAAGAGTTTTTACGTTTTATGCGTATTTGGGTGCAAACCATTCTGCCACCAGTTATTACGACGGCGTTGTATTTTATTATTTTTGGTAATTTGATTGGCGCACAAATAGGCGACATGGAAGGCTTTCGGTACATGGATTATATTGTGCCCGGTTTAATCATGATGGCGGTGATTACAAATTCTTACGGTAATGTAGTCTCATCATTTTATGGCTCTAAGTTTCAGCGTAACGTTGAAGAGATGCTGGTTTCGCCGATGCCGAATTATATTATTCTTTGTGGTTACGTTTCTGGTGGTGTTGCTCGGGGTATTATTGTTGGTATTGCAGTGACGGTTGTATCGATGTTTTTTAGCGATCTGCAGTTTTATAATGTGTGGGTGATTTTGAGTGTATTTATATTGACGGCGATTCTTTTTTCTTTGGCCGGTTTTATTAATGCCGTTTACGCAAATAGCTTTGACGATATATCGATTGTACCAACCTTTATTTTAACGCCACTCACCTATCTTGGTGGTATTTTCTATTCGATTAGCTTGTTACCAGAGTTTTGGCAGAAAGCATCCTTAGCTAATCCTATTTTATACATGGTTAATGCTTTTCGTTATGGTTTTTTAGGCATTACAGATATTAATTTAGCTGTTTCATACGTGATTATTTTTGTTTTTATTTTTGTATTATATTTTTATTCATTAAGACTGCTAAACAAAGGACAAGGCATTCGTACCTGAGTGCAAGAATTACTATGAGACTATTACATACCATGTTACGTGTTGGTGATTTACAAAAGTCGATAAAATTTTATACAGAAATTCTTGGCATGACACTGTTACGTCAAAAAGATTATCCTGATGGCAAGTTTACACTCGCTTTTGTTGGTTATGGCGATGAAAGTAATAATACAGCGATTGAATTAACTCATAATTGGGATACGGATAGTTATGATGTGGGTAACGGTTTTGGTCATTTGGCGATTGAAGTTGACGATGTTTATATAGCTACCGACTCAATTAAGAAAAATGGCGGTAAGATATTACGTGAGGCGGGCCCGATGAATGCGGGTAAAACGATTATTGCCTTTGTTGAAGATCCTGATGGCTATCAAATCGAATTATTAGGACCCAAAAACTAAAAAGTGTCTAATACTTTTTCTAAGGATATCGTGCAATAAGGATAGGTTGGTGGATGGTATTATAAACTGGTTTGTAAAGAGTCACTGCATCAGTATCAAGATTGGTTAGTTCATTTTCAATTTGAGTTAGTTCTGTTTTTGCGTTCTCGAATTTGCCTTTTTTGTAAGCAAGATAAAGAAGCCCGCCAGGCATGATTGCTGCAACAATCATATCTTTTCCCGCATCGTGTTCGTCAACAATGGCCTTTGCCATAACCTCTTGAGCGGTAAGTAAACGATGAGCTTGAGTTAGCGTGTCGAGTATTTCTGTTTGCGAAATGCTTGGCTGTAGAATGGCAAGGCCATCACTACCGATATGTATTTGCGTACTGTAAATATTGTCAGATTGCCCAGCAATAGTGTGAGTCGACACTAACAATCCAAGTAGCCCGATGAATAAATGAATGATCATTCGGTAACTTAAATTAGTTTGTCGGTATGTTTGTCTCATGATTTAAGTATCGACCAGATCTGGTGATTGTGTAGTATTAAACATCAGGATTGAGACAAAGGTCACATAATTAGCACAATTTTATTCGTTTTAGATAGATTTTCAGTAACTTAGGGAAAGCTATTTTCTTCCAGTTACTTGTTGAACCAGCCGGCGTTTCTTATCAATGGGTAGTGATTTTAGCTCTAATTCGCGGCGTGTCGCTGAGGAACGGTCTATGGCTGATTCGGAATAAACCAATTTTACAGGGCGTCGGGCGCGGGTGTATTTTGCACCTTTGCTACCTTGATTATGTTCTTCGACACGTCGTTCTAGATCGGTGGTAATACCTGTGTAAAGACTTTTGTCATTGCAGGAAAGAATATAGACGAACCAATTACTGGAGGAGCTCATTCACACAGTGTAACGGATTGTGTGAAACAGGTCTTTGTCTGACATATTTAATTCAGCGAATTAAACCCCGGTAGGTTTTCTGTATCAAAGTCATCTATTTGTTCATAAGAAAGAAAATTACGCGCATAATCTTCATAAACTTTCTCATGTAAGAATACGTCAAATAGATCAGGATCAATATGCGAATCCAATTTCATCTTGCCAAGAATATTCAGTGCTTGCGATACTGGCATGGCTTTTTTGTATGGTCGATCGGCCGCAGTTAGTGCTTCAAATATATCAGCGATTCCCATAATACGAGCTTGTACGGACATTTGATCTTTAGTTAGCCCGAGCGGATAACCTTTGCCATCCATTCTTTCGTGATGCCCACCTGCAATCTCTGGAACATTTTTTAGTTGCTTAGGGAAGGGAAGTTTCTCCAGCATATTGATGGTCGATTGCATATGGTAATTAATGGTGTGACGTTCTTCTTTGGTTAATGTACCTTTGGCAATAGTTAGGTTATAGGTCTCTTCAACAGTGAGTAGAGGTTGCCACTCGCCATTTATATCTCGGTAGCGTCGTTTAGCTATTTCTTTAACGTGTAGTTGTTTTTCCTCAGACATGAATTCGCTACCAATGTTGGCCGTACGAAGAAATTCTAATTCTTCATCAAGGGCATGGAGGTGCTTTTCATAGTTAAGGCGAAGTACTTTTTGTTGATCATCATTACTACTCATATTTTCTTGCAAGAAAACAATTTCAGCATCGCGTTTTAATAAAGCGAAGCGGGTTTCAATCAGTTTTATGCGATCGTAGATAGTTTCAAGCTTAGTGGCTTTGTCGACTACGTGAATTGGCGTAGTGATTTTGCCACAGTCATGCATGAGCGCGGCAATTTTTAGTTCATATAATTCTTGATCTGAAAAACGTAAATCAGCAAATTCACCTTTGTCGACATTGTGCACGGCTTTAGCAAGCAACATGGCAATTTCAGGTACACGACGACAGTGGCCGCCCGTGTAAGGCGACTTTTCATCAATCGCACCGGCAATCACTTCGATGAAGCGTTCTAACAATACCCGTAGATCACTAATCAGTTGATGATTTGTTAAAGCAACCGCAGCTTGTGATGCAAGTGATTCCGCAAGGCGTTGGCTCTCGGCAGAAAATGCGATGACGTCGCCAGTTTGCATATCAATGGCATTGATTAATTGTAAGACACCAATAATTTGGTTTTCGTGGTTTTTCATAGGCAGAGTTAGAAAGGACTTGGAATGGTACCCTGTTTTTTTGTCATAATCTTTGGTGCCTTGAATGTTAAAATTACTCGCGCTATAGGCATTCTTTATATTGATGACTTCGCCCGTTAAAGCAGCATAAGCGGCAATTGTTTTGTTATTGGGGTTACCCTGGTCGTCGTATAGTGAAATGGGCGCGAGCTGAACTGCACTTTGAGTTGAGCCACCCAAGGCAATTCCTAAAGAACGAGTACGCATAATTTCAAAGGTCAGTTTATCTTCAGCATTAAGAAGATAGAGTGTGCCACCATCTGAATGGGTTAGATTTTGTGCGCTAATGAGAATTTTTTCGAGTAAACGATCAGTATTTTTCTCAGCAGACAGAGAGATACCAATACCCGTCAATTGCTTGATATTTTCAAGCAAATTGTCCTGAACATGATTGTCAGAATCGGGCATAAGTTTTCTTAGCGTTTCCATATCGATACCCCAAGGCATTTTCGATACGGCAACTATAGTCCTTCCTTTTGCTATAGGCTGTCAGCTTCTACGGTCTGTCTATGTAAGTGAATGTTCACGGTGAGCTTAATATTAATCCCCGTAGTCTTTTGTTTATAAAACACATTTTCACTAATGAATTTACTGTGTAGGCACCGGAGTTTCAAGCATTATGGGATTATAATTTGCTACATTACGACCGGTTATAGGCAGCAACGTTTGTATTTTTTGCCACTACCGCAAGGGCAGGGCTCATTTCGGCCAATTTTGTTAACAGAGACGGGCGCACCTTTTTTCAGTTTGCCATCAATGTAACGCCACTGACCATTTTCGCGCGCGAATTGGCTGCGCTCATGTAGCTTACCCTCGTTACCATTAAGAGAATAAGAGGCAATGAATTCAACCTCGGCCTCATTATCGTCGGCGCTACTAGTCGTATCCGTAATCTCCAGGTTGAGCCACTGGAAACCATCTTCGTTAGCTTCAACATCTGAGGGGCAAGTTGTTGAATGCCAGCTTTGACGAATGAAATCGAGATTGTCGATACTGTAAGCACTGAAACGAGCGCGCATTAGCGATTCGGCTGTATCAGCAAGCGCAATGTCGTCATGGATGCGTCCACAGCAGGCATCAAAAGGGGTGTCTTTGCCGCAGTAACATGCGGAGGTATTTGATTTACTCATGTGGTGATTATATCGGATGAATCGAGGAGGCGACAGTATGCACAATATTAGTGCATACGTAGGTTAATTAGCGCTTTAAGTCACCATGATGTGGTAGAACGTGGTGCAAAATGCTAATGTTGGTGCCGCTTTTTATCGATGAATAATAAATTATAAGTTGTGTCATATGGTGCGACGTAGGTAGGGGAAATTAATGGAAACGCTTCAATCTGGTAGTAATACTCTCTTCATTCTTTTGGGTGCCATTATGGTATTGGCAATGCATTCTGGTTTTGCCTTTCTTGAGGTTGGTACGGTACGCAAAAAGAATCAGGTTAATGCCTTGGTGAAGATTATTGCGGATTTTGCAGTTTCGACGATAGCGTATTTTTTCATTGGTTATTATGTGGCCTACGGGCTCGGTTTTTTTGAAAGCGCGCAGATTCTTGCGGAAAAGAATGGTTATGAACTGGTTAAATTCTTCTTCTTACTAACCTTTGCGGCAGCGATACCGGCGATTATTTCAGGTGGTATTGCTGAGCGAGCACGTTTCTACCCACAACTCATTGCCAGCTTATTAATTGTTGCGGTTCTATATCCTTTCTTTGAAGGTATTGTTTGGAACGGTAATTACGGTGTTCAGGATTGGCTTGAAGCAACCTACGGCGCGCCGTTCCAAGATTTCGCTGGCTCAGTCGTGGTGCATGCGGTTGGCGGTTGGATAGCCTTGGCTGCCGTATTACTGCTCGGTCCACGTCATGGCCGCTATGGTAAAGACGGTCAAATGTCGGCTCATCCTCCTTCAAGTATTCCATTTTTAGCACTGGGTGCTTGGATACTGACAGTCGGTTGGTTCGGTTTTAATGTGATGTCAGCACAAACAATCGATGCTATTAGTGGCCTAGTTGCGGTTAACTCCTTGATGGCCATGGTGGGCGGTATTCTCGGCGCATTAGTAGTTGGTAAGAATGATCCTGGCTTTATTCATAATGGCCCATTAGCAGGGCTTGTTGCCGTGTGTGCAGGTTCAAGTTTAATGCACCCACTTGGCGCGCTTGTTACGGGATTGATAGCCGGCGGCTTATTCGTATGGATGTTCACTCTTACGCAAAATCGTTGGAAGATTGATGACGTGCTCGGCGTGTGGCCTTTGCATGGACTGTGTGGTGCATGGGGTGGCATTGCTGCGGGTATCTTTGGCCAACAAGCACTCGGTGGTTTGGGTGGCGTGGCTTTCATGTCGCAACTGATTGGAACGCTGATGGGTATTGGTATCGCCTTTATTGGTGGTTTGATTGTTTATGGTTTGATTCGTCAGCTAGTCGGTATTCGTCTTAGCCAAGAAGAAGAGTATCAGGGCGCTGATCTGAGTATTCATAAGATCAGCTCTGAGCCTTAGATACGACAGGCTTCTAGCTAAAATCAGCCTAAAATGCTAAGTTTGGCGCCCTTTTTTGCAGGTATTAACTGAAATGGCGCGCAAACTTTTTATCAAGACCTTCGGTTGTCAGATGAATGAATATGATTCGTCGCGCATGGCCGATGCCCTGAATGAATCTCATGGTCTAGAACGTACCGACGATCTTGCTGAAGCCGATGTCTTATTACTCAATACCTGCTCGGTGCGCGATAAAGCACAGGAAAAAGTTTTTTCTGAATTGGGTCGCTGGCGAAAAATAAAACAACGACGTCCAGATCTTGTCATCGGTGTGGGTGGTTGTGTCGCGAGTCAAGAAGGTGAAGCCATTCTTGAGCGAGCCCCTTATGTTGATATGATTTTTGGTCCACAGACCCTACACCGTGTCCCCGACATGTTGCGCGATACCGAAAAATTAAGAAAACCCAGTGTCGATGTAAGTTTCCCCGAAATAGAAAAATTTGATCGTTTGCCAGAACAAAAGGTCGATGGTCCTATGGCCTACGTTTCAATCATGGAAGGCTGTAGTAAGTATTGTACTTTCTGTGTTGTACCCTTTACACGTGGTGAAGAAGTTAACCGTCCCTTTGATGATGTGATTGCCGAGATTGCAGGCTTGGCCGCTCAAGGTGTGCGTGAAGTAAACCTATTAGGCCAAAACGTGAATGCCTATCGCGGTGCGATGCATGATGGTGACGTTGCTGACCTAGCCTTACTGATTACTTATGTTGCCGCGATTGATGGCATTGATCGTATTCGTTACACCACTTCTCATCCAATGGAAATGAACGACAGTTTAATTAATGTTTATGCTGAAGTGCCTGAGTTAGTCAGCCATTTACACCTGCCTATACAAAGTGGTTCGGACAGTATTCTTGCTGCAATGAAGCGTAACCATACCGCTAAAGACTATATGGATATTATTGAGCGTGTGCGTGCGATACGCCCTGATTTAAGCATGTCGTCTGATTTTATTATTGGCTTCCCCGGTGAAACCGACGAAGAGTTTGAAGCGACTATGAATTTGATTGAACAGATTGGTTTTGATCAATCATATAGTTTTATTTACAGCCCACGTCCCGGTACCTTAGCAGCCGACATGGATGACGCAGTTCCGTTTGATGTTAAGCAAGCGCGTTTAAAAAGATTGCAGGCGTGTATTAACGATATGACGGCGGCGATAAGTAACTCGATGGTGGGTACAGTACAACGCGTTTTAGTCACACGGGCTTCACGTAAAGATGCAAGTGAAATGAGTGGCCGTACTGAGAACAATCGCGTGGTCAATTTCCCCGGTGATGCTAGTTTAATAGGTCAGTTTGTTGATTTAAAAATAACTGAAGCACGGCCTAATTCATTGCGCGGTGAGATAAATAATTAGCATGAGTTGCATTAACAAACACCATTCATTATCTTCTAGTTAATGACCATTACAGCGAGAGCGACGCCAGACTATTTTGAGCGATACTAATCAATCCAGCCAGTTCACACTGGAACCAGCAGACAATCAACGCCTCGCAAATCTGTGTGGCCAATTCGATGAACACCTTCGTCAGATAGAGCGATCCCTCGGTGTCGAAATTAATAACCGTGGTAATCAATTTGAAGTGCTTGGGGAGTCTAGAGCTGTGCAGGTTGCCGGTGAATTGTTATCAGGGCTTTATGATGAGGCCGATGAGATTGTTTTAAATCCTGAAAGCGTGCATTTATTTCTTCGTCAAGCCGGTGTAGATGGAATAGAAGAACCCTCATCACGCAGTAAAGTCGTTAGTATTCGCACGCGTCGCGGTATTATTAAATCACGCACACCTAATCAGCACGTCTATTTACAAAATATCGCCCGTCATGATATTAATTTTGGTGTCGGCCCTGCAGGTACGGGTAAAACCTATCTTGCTGTAGCTTGTGCGGTAAAAGCACTTGAGCAAGAAGATGTGCGGCGTATTTTATTAGTTCGTCCGGCAGTTGAGGCAGGGGAAAAGCTAGGCTTCTTGCCAGGTGATCTTGCACAAAAGATCGATCCTTATTTACGTCCGCTTTATGATGCCTTGTATGAAATGTTGGGTTTCGAGCGTGTTACAAAATTAATGGAACGTAATGTCATTGAAGTTGCGCCGCTTGCTTATATGCGTGGGCGTACATTGAATGAATCTTTTGTGATTCTCGATGAAGCGCAAAATACCACCGTCGAACAAATGAAAATGTTTCTGACGCGAATTGGTTTCGGTAGTAAAGCCGTGATCACCGGTGACATCACACAGATAGATTTACCTAAACATACATTATCTGGATTACGACATGTGATAGACGTGCTTGATGATGTGAAAGGTATTAGTTTTAGTTTCTTCAAGTCAAAAGATGTGGTCAGGCATCCACTCGTCGCGCGTATTGTTAATGCTTATGCCGACTATGAATCTGCGGAAGAACAGAACAACAAATGATTGAGCTGCAGTTACAAGTAGCGAGCCAGTCAGCACAACTTCCTGATGAAGAAACCATGCAAGCATGGTTGAACCAAATCGGTGTAGATATTGGTGATGCGAGTGTCGGTATAAGAATTGTCGATCTTGATGAAAGTGCCGAGTTAAACAATCAGTATCGGCATAAGCAGGGCGCAACTAATGTATTGTCATTTCCATTTGAGTTACCAACATTACCGGATGATCTTGGTGAAGCAGAAGTCTCACTAGAGCATTTTCTGGGTGATCTGGTGATTTGCGCGCCCATTGTTGAGGATGAAGCCAAGGCTCAGGATAAGGCTCTAAACGCACATTGGGCGCACATGATTGTGCATGGTGTGTTGCATCTACAAGGTCACGATCATATTGAACAGGCCGAGGCTGAACAGATGGAAACGCTAGAGCGTACTATCTTGGCCAATTTAGGCTTTCCAGACCCCTATTTAGAGACTTAATAGCTTCTATTTTATAGAGTATTTCCATAGTAAAGCACCCCCAAAAAGACGTATACTGCGCGTCCTTTTTGTAACAGGGAGTGGGATTGCGCATCTCATGAACGAAGACCGACATAGTACCGAGCCCATGCAACGCTCATGGTTTGAACGATTAAGCCAAGTGTTGATGGGCGAACCGAAAGATCGCGACGAATTGGTTGAACTCCTCCGCGATGCCGAACAACGCAATCTGCTTAAACCAGATGCGCTCGCCATGATTGAAGGCGTGCTGCAGGTTTCTGAAATGCAGGTGCGTGACATCATGATTCCACGCTCCCAAATAGTCGTTATTGATCGCGATGCGGAACTCGATGAGTTCTTGCCAATGGTGATCGAGGCTTCACATTCTCGTTATCCCGTCATCGGTGAAAACAAAGACGAAGTTGTTGGCATGTTGTTAGCAAAAGATTTATTGCCATTTACCGCTGGCGGAAAAGCCAAAGAATTTATCCTGCGTGAAATCTTACGTCCGGCTGTATTTGTTCCCGAAAGTAAACGACTTGATGTATTACTAAAAGAATTCCGTTCTAGCCGTAATCACATGGCCATTGTTGTTGACGAATATGGTGGAGTAGCTGGTGTTGTGACCATTGAAGACGTATTGGAACAAATCGTCGGTGAAATTGAAGACGAATATGATTTTGATGAAGGTACATCAATACTGCAACTTAATGAGAATGAATATACAGTTAAAGCATTAACCTCGGTTGAAGATTTTAATGAATATTTTCATACTAAATTCAGTGATGAAGAATTTGATACTGTTGGCGGTTTAGTTATTAATAGCTTTGGTCATGTGCCGAAACGTGGTGAAATTACTTTGATGGGTGATATTCGATTTAAAATTTTAAGATCAGATAATCGTCGCGTGCATTTATTAAAGGTTTCTCGTCAGGAAGAGGCTGAGAGCGCAACAGATTAAAGATTCGCGACTAGCGAAAAAATGATAATTATTTCATAAAAACAATAATGACAACGTGATTGAAATTAATAAACAAGCAAGAATAAAAGATGGCCTAGTTATATTGGCTGGCGTGTTGATGGTGACGGGTTATGCACCATTTTCCTTTTTGCCGTCAAGCATCTTCGCGTTATTCGCACTGCTATGGTTGTTGCAAAACATCGGGGCACGACGTGCTGCATGGCGTGGTTTTTTATTCGGCCTAGGTTTGTTCGGTGCAGGTACCTCTTGGGTTGTTATTAGTATTCATGAATTTGGTCACACACCATTACCCCTCGCATTATTCCTAACCATATTGTTGGTTGCCTACTTATCTCTTTTTCCGGCTTTGTTTGCATGGCTGGTGGTACGTTTCCGTGTAGCTGAACAGCCTTTGGTATTTTTGTTCATGACGCCTGCATTATGGGCTGGTACGGAATGGTTGCGCGGTACTTTGTTCACAGGGTTCCCATGGTTAAATATTGGTTATAGCCAAGTTGATACATGGTTGGTTGGTTATGCACCTGTTATCGGTGTTTATGGCTTAGGTTTTTTGTTGATGTTGTCGGTCACAGCAACATTATTGATTTTGCGCCGTAAACAAAGTGCTGTAGTTTTGTTAGCTATTATTTGGTTTGGCGGTTGGTCATTGCAAAGTATTGAATGGGCAACCCCTGCAGGCAAATCGCTTCAAGTTAGTTTGATGCAAGGTAATGTTTCGCAGCTGGATAAATTTCGTCCGGAAAAACGCGCTAATACCATGAGTCTTTATGAAGAACTGACACTCGATAATCTAGACAGTGATTTGATTGTTTGGCCTGAAACAGCGGTACCTGCTTTTTATCATCAGGTTGCTGAAAATTATATTAGTGATATTTTACAACAGACCCGAGAGCAAGGTGTTGATCTGTTAATAGGCGCACCGGTTAAACAAGTAACCGCAGACAGTGAACGTCCTAATTATTACAACAGTGCGATTGCGCTGGGTAAGGAGTTTGGTGTTTACCATAAGCGTCATTTAGTACCGTTTGGCGAGGTAGTACCTTTTGGTGATCTACTTCGCAAGATTGGCGGTATCTTTAATGTGCCGTTGTCAGATTTTAGTACCGGTGGTCTGCAAGCACCACTTAACTTGGCAGGGCAGAAAGCGGCCGTTTCTATTTGCTATGAAATCGTTTTTGGCGAGGAGCTGGCACAAACAGCCGGTGATGCGACTATGTTGATTAACATCAGCAACGATGCCTGGTTTGGTGATTCATTGGCACCACCACAACATTTCTCAATGGCGCGGATGCGGGTAAAAGAAACTGCCCGCCCCTTACTGAGAGCAACCAATACAGGTATTACCGCCTTTGTTGACCACCGCGGTGTGGTGACCCATCAAGCGCCTTCTTTCTCCGTACAGGTCTTACGGGGAAGCATCCAACCTATGCAGGGTAAGACGCCATATGTTCGTTTTGGTAATACACCAATCCTCTGGTTGATTGGAATGCTTATATTAGTAGGCGGATTCATTTTACGGCGTCGTCAACAAGGTGTATAAAAACACCTATACTTGAATAAATAAAAATATCGAGGAAGTCCCATTATGCTTATTGCTGCGTTAGTGCTTGTGGTTATCGTTATGGTCAGTTCTATCTGGCTAACGGTTGAAGGTTTTAAAAAGCATATTCTTTGGGGCATTGGTATGTTGTTTGTCCCCTTTGTTGTATTGATTTTTACCGCAATGAACTGGAGTAAAGCCAAGAAACCTTTTCTTACTTATTTAATATCCTCCGTATTACTGGCAGCGGTGATCTTTGAGCCTATGACGGTGGTTATTAATGAATCTGTACAATTATCGGAGCAAGTTGAACGGGGTGAGATAACTCAACAGCAAGCACAGGAAATAATACAAAAACGAATGGTGCAACTGTTTTCAGGTGATCCAGTTACTGCGAACAATGATTATGATTTATTAACACCAGAAGAACAGCGCATCGAAACGTTGCGTGAAGAATTACGAATCAAGAATGAAGCGGCAATTGCATCACAAGAATATGCCGAAGAGCAGGCTAAAAAAATAGAAGAAATTGAAGAAGTACGACGTAAGGTTAAGGTCTTTACCGCAATTGAAATATCAGAAGCCAATAAATACATTGGTAAAATCGTGCGTATTGTTAGCTTTGAAGGTGTTGAGCGTCAAGGTACATTGATTAATGCTGGTTACGACCGTTTGAATTTAGATCGAAAATTGGCTGGTGGCCGATTCAAGTTTGATGTCTTAACCAAAGACATTGAAGTATTGGAAGTGCAACAGTTCGAATTGCGTTAGTCGTAAGTATTACGGACTATTTACTTTAGATGCTAAAAACTCATGTACCAGTATTTGTTCTTGGCACTATCTGCATCGTGATGTTGTCGCTAATAAGTTTTGATGCGGTTGCACGAGTTTACAAATGCAAAGATACGGATGGGAATATTTCTTATTCTCAATCACCATGTGTCGCGAGTAGTGAACAAACACAATTATCACATTCCGTAAAAACAAGTTCGGTCGATGCGGTTACCTGTAGCATGGTTGCTAAAGCAGCTCGTGAGGTCTTTTCTAGCGTAAAAAGAGGTAAAGATGCACAGGCAGTTTTTCAGGTATATGGTGGCTTGAATGGCATCAACCCGCGCATGCTCAATCTTATTAACTACGTTGGTAGTTTTCGCTTGCATGACAAGATCAGTGGCGAGCGTGTCGCTCAATTGAGTGGGGGGAAATGTCGTAGTGGTGGTTTCGGGCCTATTACTGTCGAAGATCTGCAATTTCAGGATCCAATGTTGGCACACCAAGCCAGTATAGCGAGTCAACGCCAGCAAGTTGTGAAACAGTATCAACAACTAGCCGTGCCAGCAGTAATCTCCGTGAATTTTCAGGAAACGCCATTGGCTGAAGCATTGCGCATCATTGGAGCGAAAGCTGGCGTAGCTTTAGATATCGATCCATCGGTGACGGGTACGGTAAATCTACGAATGGATAATGTACCTTGGTTGCAGGTAGTTGGAAGACTTTCCATTGAACACAAATTACTAACAGGGCAGGGGCCGAAAGGAATTATGATTTCGACTATGCCTAATCGTTAATAAACATTATCGGATTCTTTGAAAAAATATTCGCTTCCGATTGAAGCCGTAACCCAAAGCAGGTAGATATTCAGTAGATTGATAATATTTATTAATGTGAGTAATCCAAGAATATCAATATCGTGAATAGTAGAAGTATGATAATTAATAATAAAAAAGATAAAAATAAGTTGAATCCCCATTATGTTTAAACCTAATATAAAACGTAAAATCTATATCTCGATTGCTGCCGGTATGCTAATGATAATACTGGTATTACTGCTTTCCGATAGGATATATACGCTAGTTCAACAGTCTCATGAACGGATGAAGGAATACACTCAACGAGAAGTTGCTATCAGTAAATCACTGACAATATTGTACAGAAACATAGGTTATGGTGGTTTTATTCATAACCTCAAAAACCTTGTAATACGTCGTGATCTCAATCGTTATGAAGATGTCATTGAATATAATATTTTTGAATTAACTGAACAGCTTGGAATACTTGAGGGTTTAGTCAATACAGAAAAAGATCTGGCTGCTCTTCAAGAATTACATTTAACGTTTGATGACTACACGGAGAAGTATGGGCTTGCTAAAGAGATGGTGCTTGCAAACAAGACCACAAGCGAGATTGATGCAATGATAAAGGTGTCTGACTTGAAGGCACTAGCATCATTGGATGCCCTTTCTTCTAGTATCAGGAAAAGGGCCGATCGTGTTGAGAAAGAGATACTAATTAATAATATAGGCACGTTGAATGTTATACAGTTAGCTAGTTTGATAATGTGTATTTTTATTATTATTCTAATCTCATTAATAATACTATATTTAAAACGAGAGTTTAAAAATAATATACAGTTATACAGAGAAAAAGAAAAAGCAGAAGCATCCAATGATGCAAAATCACAATTTTTATCTTCAATGAGTCACGAATTACGCACACCATTGAATGCGATTCTTGGTTTTTCTCAACTGATTAAAATGGATGCGAAAGATGATGTAACCGAAGGCAATAGTGAGGAAATCATTAATGCTGGAAAACATTTATTAGAATTAATCGATCAAATATTAGATTTATCTAAAATTGAGTCTGGAGCAATACCTCTTTCAATTGATAGTTATCGCATAATTGATTTGCTTAATGATTGTTTAATGACGATCATGCCGATTGCTGATAAGCACGAAATTAAAATAGATAAAAAATTTGACCCATTATTAACACATATAATCGATGTTGATATAGTACGATTTCGACAAATAGTTTTTAATTTATTATCTAATGCTATTAAGTACAATAATAAAAATGGAAAAGTGATAATTGAATGCCAACCTGTTGATGAAAACATACTTTGTGTTTCTATTACTGATACGGGCAAAGGATTAACACCCGAACAGCAATCTCATCTTTTTAAACCTTTTGATCGTGCTGGAGCTGAAAATTTAGATGTTGCTGGTACTGGTCTAGGATTAGTTATTTGTAAGAATTTAATTGAGGAAATGAACGGTACAATAGGATTTGAAAGTGATAAAGGTAAAGGAAGCCGTTTTTGGATTCAGATTCCTTTTTCGTAACGGTCCGCTAATGGCTGCGGATTCAATTTGTTCGCCAGATGGGGTTTCGATTAATAGTGCTTCGCCTATTCAGTGTGTGAATATGAGCATGATGGTCTTCTTACTAGTTAATGTATGCTCGGTATCAGCTGTTATCTACACATTTTGTGAGTCGTTGCTTACAAAAGTGAGAGTAGCTTATTTTGCGTTAGGTGATTTTATTCTTAATGCCCAAGCAGTTACTCGTGTAAATTTATTAATAATACTTTCATTGTTCCCCGTTGCTTCTAATGACATGGAATCACCATTGATAACCAATTTTTGACTTTCCCATATCTTATTATCTAGACTTATTTCTAAGGTATCATCTTCAACTTTATACATACCCAATAGCTGATTAATTTCTCCTAGTTTAAAGTTCACCGGATCAATTATTCTTATTTCAAGCACGCCATTTTTATTAAATTTTATTTCAGTTGCTGACGTTTCAATATCTTCTTTTTTCATGCCAAATTCTAATAGTTGTTTCTTATCTATGGTTGCTCTCCATAGACCAACAATCTCATGATCTATTGAGGTTTCATTAGAACAGCCCGTTAAATTAAATATGAATATTAGAATTAGTAGTTTTGTTTTCATTTTAATGCCCGTTAGAGTGTTGCAATGTCTTGGCGCCATTGTATCTTAGTTATGATTATGCCGTTGAAAGACACTGCCATGACATTTAGGGCAAGGAGGGATGTGTCCTGTTTTATGGAAATGCAATTCTCCACCACATTCCTTGCAAACCAATGTGCCGATCCCAACAATTTCGCCAGTATGCCATTCACCAACGGCGGTGGCTTGGCGTTCGAGTTGTTTTAGTTCTACGGTAGTTTGATCGGCAAGTTGGGTAAATGCTTCTAGTGCTCGTGCCTCAACTTGTTCAACATCAAAGTGGAACCAGTCTTTGATTTCATCACCATTATCGGCCATCCACTGTGCGGCTGCTTCAATATCACGGCGTAAGTAGCCACTGATGGTGTCGATTTCTTCACGTCCTAGTTCTTCTAGTTCAGCAACTTGTTCGAGTCGTTTTTTCAGGTTTGGCTTGAGTTTATCGCCCGTTTCACTGAGTGAGTCGTACACACGATGCAGTAGTGTGTTGTAAGCCTCAACCAGCTTCATGCTTAATTTCAGTTTGTCAGTCATTGGTGGTTCTCCTATGAAATGTCTAAATGTGTATACCTCCAGCATGCTCCAGCTAGCTAATGGGGTCAATTATGATGATTTTCCTTAAATTCCGGCTTGTTGCTGTTGAGGGGTCTGGTATCCTTACGCCCTTTGAATATTGGCTGCATAGATAGAATGGATAAGACCACTTACGAACCACAACAGGTTGAACAGACTGCCCGTAATTACTGGCAGAAGAATGCGTGTTTCCGCGCCGTTGAGGACAGTAGCAAAGAGAAATTCTATTGCCTGTCGATGTTCCCTTACCCAAGTGGTCGTCTGCATATGGGCCATGTGCGTAATTACACCATTGGTGATGTAATTAGCCGTTATCAGCGTATGCAGGGCAAGAATGTCATGCAGCCGATGGGTTGGGATGCCTTTGGCCTGCCGGCCGAGAATGCGGCGATTAAGAACAAAGTGCCACCTGCTAAGTGGACCTACGAAAATATCGATTACATGCGTGACCAATTGGATCGCCTCGGCTTTGCTTATGATTGGGATCGCGAGCTGGCGACTTGTCATCAGGATTATTACCGCTGGGAACAATGGCTGTTCACCAAGTTATATGAAAAGGGTTTGGTTTATAAAAAGACCGCGCCGGTGAATTGGTGTCCGCATGACATGACCGTACTGGCCAATGAACAGGTTATCGATGGTTGTTGCTGGCGTTGTGATACCAAGGTGGAACGCAAAGAGATCCCGCAGTACTTCATGAAGATCACGGCCTATGCTGACGAGTTGTTGAATGATTTAGATGATCTTAATGAATGGCCAGAACAAGTGCGCACGATGCAGCGTAACTGGATCGGTCGTTCGGAAGGTGTTGAAGTGGTTTTCGAAGTTGATGGACAACCGCTTAAAGTTTTCACCACGCGTCCTGATACATTGATGGGTGTGAGTTATGTTGCGGTCGCGCCGGAACATCCTTTGGCGATGGATGCGGCGAAAAACAACGCTGATCTCGCGACGTTTATTGATGAATGTAAAGTCATGGAAACATCGGAAGCCGCGATGGAAACCATGGAGAAGAAGGGCGTTGATACCGGCCTGAAGGCAACGCATCCCGTTAGTGGTGATGAAGTTCCTGTGTTCGCTGCCAACTTTGTGTTGATGGGGTACGGCGAAGGTGCAGTGATGGCGGTGCCTGCACATGATCAACGTGATTTCGAATTTGCGAAGAAATACGGTTTGCCAGCTAAACAAGTTATTGATTACACCAACTTTGAAACCGAGTCTCGTAAATTAAACGATAAAGGTCTCGAACAGTTAGAAAAGATTAGAGAGGAATACAAGTTTGATACTCAAGAATGGAAGTCATGGTATGACGAGAAGGGTACTTGTATAAATTCAGGTGATTTTGATGGCATGGACTTTAAGACTGCCTTCAAAGCGATTTCTGATCATCTCGCCGCGCAAAATAAAGGCGAGGTAAAGGTTAACTTCCGTCTACGTGATTGGGGTGTATCGCGTCAGCGTTACTGGGGCGCGCCAATTCCTATTATTAATTGCCCAAGCTGTGGTGAAGTTGTTGTACCTGAAGATCAGCTACCGGTTGTTCTGCCAACAGATATTGATTTTGATGGCGTTGGTTCACCCATTAAAAAGATGCCGGAATTTTACGAAACTACTTGTCCAACTTGTGGTGGCAAGGCCGAACGCGAAACGGATACCTTTGATACCTTCATGGAATCATCCTGGTACTACGCGCGTTATGCCTGTAAAGATAATGATAAAGCCATGCTAGATGAACGTGCAGCATATTGGTTGCCAGTCGATCAGTATGTTGGCGGGATTGAACATGCGATCTTGCATCTATTGTATGCACGTTTTTATAACAAGTTAATGCGCGACGTGATCCCTGAGTTTATAGATGCGGATATTAAATTACCCAACGAACCGTTTAAACGTTTATTGACTCAAGGCATGGTGCTGAAAGATGGCACCAAGATGTCGAAGTCAAAAGGCAACACGGTTGATCCGCAGGAGCTAATTAAAAAGTACGGCGCGGATACAGTGCGCCTATTTACTATGTTCGCTGCGCCACCTGAGCAATCTTTGGAATGGAATGATGATGCGGTAGAAGGCGCGTCTCGTTTTCTACGTCGCTTATGGAAGGTCGCGGTTGATGCGCCAACCAGCACAACAACAGATTGGTCAACAGCGGATGCCGAGGTGCGTAAGCAACGTAGCGAATTGCATAGCTTGTTAGGACAGGCTAACCATGATGTCGACAAGTACCAATTCAATACCGTGGTTGCAGCGGGTATGAAGATGCTTAATTTACTCGCAGATTTAGATAAGTTGGATGCCAATGGCAAAGATGAATTACTAGCCGAAGGCGTTGATATCATCTTGTGTTTATTGGCGCCGATTGTGCCGCATATCACCCATGCGCTTTGGCAACATCGTGGCCACAGTGAAGCAATGATCGATGCGTCTTGGCCAAAGGTCGATGCCGATGCCTTGGTACGCGATACGCTGGATCTGGTGGTTCAAGTGAATGGTAAATTACGCGCTAAAATTAGCGTGCCAGCCAGTGCCGACAAACAAGCCATTGAAGATCAAGCGCTTGCAGATGAGAGTGTCCTTAAACACACCGAGGGCAAGACTGTGCGTAAGGTCATTGTGGTACCCGGTAGGCTGGTGAATATCGTTGTCTCGTGATAACTTGGCAGCAATAGGAGAGATTATGAATGCTTTGCGATTAATACTGGTTTCAGCACTGTTACTACTGAGCGGCTGTGGTTTTCACCTGCGTGGCAATATTGATTTGCCTGCCGGTTTGCAACAGATGCACATAGATGGTGCGGCGAAACATTCGGCGCTTGGTTTAGAGTTGCGTCGTAGTTTAAAAACCAGTGGTGTTAATATCGTCAATGATGCAAGTTCGGCTCAGGTCATACTCAAAGTGTCGTCACCTTCTTTTAAACGTCGTCTACTTTCTGTCTCGGGTACTTCCGGTAAAACAACGGAATATGAATTAACTTATACCCTCAACGTGAGCTTGGTTGATCGTAAAGGCAATGTGTTACTCGCGCCACAAACGCTGCGCCAGTTACGTGATTACACCTACGATCAAAATAATGTATTAGGTAAGGGTGATGAACAATCTCGCTTACAAGCAGACATGCAACGTGATTTGGTTCGCCAAGTATTAAATCGTCTGCAAGCTTATAATCGCGGCTAAAAAGCTTGGCTAATGAAGCTTAGCTTATGAAACTGGATGCTGCACAATTAGACTCCCATCTGCAGGGAGATCTTTCCCCCGTTTATATTCTTAGTGGTGATGAAATCTTGCTCGTGCAAGAAGCCGCTGATGCTATTCGCCAAGCCGCACAACAAAAAGGTTTTACGGAACGCGTGGTAATGCATGTCGATCGTAGTTTTGATTGGAATGCTTTATATGATGCTGCCAGTGCCATGTCTTTGTTTGCCGAACAACGCCTGATTGAATTACGCCTACCGACAGGCAAGCCCGGTGATGCCGGTCGTAAGGCATTACAAGCTTGGGCAGATCAGCCTCCGCAAGATACCGTGTTACTTATTATCACTGGTAAACTTGAAGCCAGTATCGCCAAAACCAAATGGCATAAGGCGATGGATAAGCTGGGTAAAAATATTGTTATCTGGCCGCTGGATGCGAACCGTTTAACCTCTTGGGTAGGTGGACGGATGCGCGATAAAGGTTTGCAACCCGATACGGCCGCAGTGGAACTGCTTGCTCAACGCATCGAAGGTAACCTGCTTGCCGCCGCACAAGAAATTGAAAAGTTAGTTCTATTGCATGGTTCGGGGCCGATTAGTATTGATGACATTGATGATGCCGTTGCCGATAATGCGCGCTTTGATATTTATAAATTAGTCGACACCGCCTTGTCTGGAGATGTCGCTTATACCCAACGAATGTTCAATCGCCTGCGTGACGAAGGGGCTGAACCAGTATTGATGTTGTGGGTTTTATCCCGTGAATTGCGCTCATTGGCGAAAATGGCTAGGGAATCGGTCACTTCAGGTGGTCGCCCTGATGCTTCAAAGGTAGACCAAGTCATGACCAGTTACAGAGTCTGGCAGAAGCGTAAACCATTGATAAAGAAAGCCTTAATGATGTATGGGCCACGTCGTTGGCAAGGTCTTTTGATAGCAGCCGCGCGTATTGATCGGGTGATTAAAGGTCAATCAACGGGCAATGTTTGGGATGAATTGTTACAATTATGCTTATCTTTAGCTGGCCTCAAGGCGGCGACGGTTTTGCAGCGTAGTACGGCGCAAAGCCTGTCACGGTAAGTACCCCTAGGATACTTAGGTATCGGCACACAACTTCTTTCGAGATAGTACGATTATGCAAACAAAGTTAAAAACCACGCAGACTGATATTGCCGCTTACATGCGGGAATTAGGCATGCGTGCGCGTAAGGCATCACGCGTTATGGCGAGTGCCAATACAGGGCAAAAGAATGCCGCCTTGGCAGCAATTGCCGACGCGTTATTAGAATCACGTGCAAGTTTACTCGCGGCCAATAAGCAAGACATGGATGCGGGGCGCAAGAGCGGTCTTGATGCCGCGTTATTGGATCGACTTGAATTAAATGACGAGCGTATTGATGGCATGGCCGAAGGTCTACGCCAAGTTGCCGCGTTGCCAGATCCTATCGGCGAAATTGAAGGTATGAAGTATCAACCTAGTGGTTTGCAAATAGGTAAAATGCGAGTGCCTCTTGGTGTGATTGGTATTATTTATGAATCGCGTCCTAATGTGACCGCCGATGCTGCTGCGTTGTGCTTGAAATCAGGTAATGCCGCTATTTTACGTGGTGGTTCTGAAGCCTTGCATTCGAATCAAGCGATTGTCAGTTGCGTTAGCTCAGGATTAGCCAAAGCAGGCCTACCTGCCGAAGCGGTGCAAGTTATCGAAACAACGGATCGCGCTGCAGTAGGTGAGTTAATCACCATGAGCGAGTTCGTTGATGTGATTGTGCCACGCGGTGGCAAGGGTCTGATTGAGCGTGTTTCAGAAGATGCGCGTGTACCTGTCATTAAACATTTGCATGGTGTGTGTCATGTTTATATTGATGACAAGGCGGACTTTGATAAAGCCGTTGCCGTAGCGATTAATTCTAAAACACAACGTTATGGTACCTGTAATACGATGGAAACATTGTTGGTTGCCGAAGGTATCGCGAAACAGATTCTACCTGTGCTTGCTGAGCAATATGCCGCGGCAGGTGTAGAGCTTCGTGGTTGTGAAAAAACCTGCGCAATAGTTGATGCAGCGATTGCCGCAACCGATGCCGATTGGGATGAGGAATATCTCGCACCTATTTTATCTATTCGCGTAGTCGCGGATATAGATGCAGCGATTGATCACATTCATGCACATAGCTCAGGTCACACTGAATCGATAATGAGTGAAGACATTACTCGGGCAAGACGCTTTATTGCCGAAGTCGATTCGAGCTCGGTGATGATTAATGCTTCAACGCGTTTCGCTGATGGTTTTGAGTATGGGCTCGGTGCAGAAATCGGTATTAGTACTGATAAGATTCATGCCCGTGGTCCAGTTGGTTTGGAAGGCCTTACCTCGCAGAAATATATCGTCATTGGTGATGGTCATATTCGCGGTTGATTCTGATTTTGATTCAGTGGCGCTGCTTTAATGGCTGCAATTGGTATTTTGGGCGGTACCTTTGATCCGGTACATCGAGCCCACATTCAGGTAGCGTTAACGGCGTTAAATAATCTTCAGCTTGATGAAGTTCGTTTAATACCTTGTCGTCAATCGCCGACCCGAATTGCACCATTGGCTAGTACAGAACACCGGCTTGCGATGCTGAATTTAGCCGTCGCCAATGAAGCAAATTTGCTTGTTGATGACCGAGAATGTCAGCGCCAAGGTGTGTCATTTAGTGTTGATACACTGAGTGAATTGCGCAGTGAATATCCCGACGATGCACTGTTTTTTATTGTTGGTGTTGATGCCTTTAATGGCTTGTTAGCGTGGCATAAATGGTCTGAGATATTTGAGTTGGCACACATTGTTGTCGTAAGTCGACCAGGTGAAGAGCTGGTTACTGAGGGTGAGTTAGCCAAGGTATTGGCTGAACGTAGTTGTCACGCTAAGCCAAACACTCAGGCTGGAAATATTATTACAGGTTTGAATTGTGAATTGCCTCAGGCTGCGAGCCAAATCCGCGCAGCATTAAAAGCAGGTGAATCGATAGAAGAGTTCGTGGACAAAGCAGTCCATGATTACATACAGGAAAATAGGTTGTATCAATGAATAAAGCAGTTGAATCGAAAGTAGAAGAGTTAAGCGCATTAGTGGTTGAAGCACTCGAAGATGTGAAAGCATTGGATATTCGTGTATTGGATGTGCAGACAATTAGTAACTTTACCGATCATATGATCATTGCCACTGGTAGTACGGTTCGACAGGTTAAGGCCTTAGCGAACAGTGTTGCTGTGAGTGTTAAAGAAGCCGGTGGCGCTGTCTTAGGTCAAGAAGGTGAGAATCCCGGTGAGTGGATTTTGCTCGATCTTGGTGATGTTGTGGTTCACATCATGGTGCCGCAGGTACGTGATTTTTATAATCTCGAAAAACTCTGGGCGATTGATGGTGAAATGTCCAAGCCCGACGATACTCGTTTATAAGGGCTTTGAGCGACACACATGCATATCCATATTCTTGCAGTGGGTCAAAAAATGCCTGCGTGGGTAAGCACCGGTTATGATGAATTTATTAAACGCCTGCCGAAAGAATTTACTCCTCTACTAAAAGAAATCCCACCCGGACGACGCAGTAAAAACAGCGATTTGAAACGTGCAATCGCTGAAGAATCTGAACGCATCTTGCAGGCCATACCAAAGGATTGTTTAGTCGTAGCCCTTGATGAAAAGGGTAAGTCGTGGACGACACGACAGCTTGCGGAACAAATGTCTGATTGGACAAGTTCAGGTCGTGATATTGCTTTGATTGTGGGTGGTCCCGATGGACTGAGTACTGAAATAAAGCAACGTGCGGATATGAAGTGGTCGCTTTCAGCATTAACCTTACCGCATGCCTTAGTTCGAGTTTTATTGGCCGAGCAGTTGTACCGCGCTTGGTCTTTAATCACTAATCACCCTTATCATCGAGACTAAATTTAAAAAAATCATTTAGACAAGATTTACATCATATCGAGATAGTTTCTTAGGTTTTTAATATGAATGTTCCACAAATTTTACTTGCTTCACAATCCCCTCGTCGTGCCGAGTTATTGGATCAGATTGGTATCCAATTTGAGGTGATCAGTGTCGACGTTCCTGAGTTGTTAAAAGCAGGGGAATCGCCCACTGAATTTGTACAACGCTTGGCCTTGGATAAGGCGCGAGCTGGTTGGTTGGCCAGCGACAGGCATTTGCCTGCGCTGGGCTCAGACACGATCGTCGTGCTAGATGATGAGATTTTAGGTAAACCTGTTTCGACGGATGATGCCGAAGTGATGCTAAAAAGATTATCAGGACGTACCCATCGTGTGATGACAGCCGTGGCAGTTGTGAAGGCCGAGCAGGAAGCTATACGCCTGAGCATCAGTGAAGTGAGCTTTCGAGAAATCGCCGAGGCTGAGCGAAAGGCCTATATTTTGACGGGAGAATCGTCAGATAAGGCCGGTGGCTATGCAGTTCAGGGTCAAGCTGCTGTATTTATTGAGAAATTACAAGGCAGCTACAGCGGGGTGATGGGATTACCCTTATTCGAAACCGCTGAATTATTTAAAGAATTTGCGATTGATGTCATCTGAGGCCTGCTTTGATGATGCTATGATGGAACATAATAATAAGGAATAACAGTTAGGACGTTTTTGTAATGAGCAGTGAAATTCTAATTAATATGACCCCCAATGAATCTCGGGTTGCGCTAGTCGAGAATGGGGTGCTTCAAGAAGTTTATATCGAACGTACGGCCAAGCGCGGTCTGGTTGGTAATGTTTATAAGGGCAAGGTCTCCCGCGTGTTACCCGGTATGCAGGCTGCCTTTATTGAAATGGGCCTAGAGCGTGCCGCTTTCCTGCATGCCTCTGATATTAAGATTGATAGCGATGATGCTGATAACAAGAAGCCAGACTCGATTAATAGCCTTGTTAGCGAAGGCCAAGAGATCTGTGTGCAGGTTGTCAAAGATCCGCTCGGTACCAAAGGTGCTCGCTTAACGACTCAAGTCTCGATTCCTTCGCGCTTCTTGGTTTTTATGCCCGGTGTTGAACACATAGGCATTTCGCAAAAAATAGAATCCCCGGAAGAACGAGATCGCTTGCGCTCGAAACTTGAAGAGCTTGCCGTTGGTGATTATGCGGGGGGCTATATTGTACGAACTGCTGCAGAAGGTATTACTGACGATGAAATCGAGGCCGATGTCGAATATCTACATCGTATGTGGA
The DNA here is from genome assembly GCA_023134145.1 of Sulfuriflexus sp. Classification (GTDB taxonomy): domain Bacteria; phylum Pseudomonadota; class Gammaproteobacteria; order AKS1; family AKS1; genus Sulfuriflexus. The sequence goes on from JAGLUW010000013.1 coordinate 30,014, forward strand.
CGGCGATTATAGATAAGATGAAGACAGAAAAGGCTCCGAATCTTATTCATGAAGACTTGCCCTTGGCAATGCGCATGATGCGTGACTTGGTTAGCCCAGAAATAGAAAAAATTCGTATTGATTCTAAAGAAACTTATGAACGTGCGGCGAAGTTTGCACGTAAATTTATTCCTGAGGTTGCCGATCGTGTGGAATACTATCCAGGTGAACGGCCTATTTTTGATCTTTACTCGGTCGAAGATGAAATTCATAAAGCGCTGGGTAAACGTGCTGATCTTAAATCAGGTGGTTATTTGATAATTGATCAAACCGAAGCGATGACCACCATTGATGTAAATACCGGTGGTTTTGTTGGCCACCGTAATCTTGATGAAACTATTTTTAAAACCAATCTTGAAGCGGGTGTCGCGATTGCAAGGCAGCTGCGTCTAAGAAATTTGGGTGGCATTATTATTCTCGACTTCATTGATATGCAAGATGAAGAACATAAGCGGCAGGTGCTTCGCTCCTTAGAAAAGAATCTCGAAAAGGATCATGCTAAATGCCACATCAGCCAAGTCTCTGCACTTGGCTTAGTGGAAATGACGCGTAAACGAACTCGTGAATCATTGGAACATATCCTCTGTGAAGGCTGTCCTACTTGTAATGGGCGGGGTTCACTGCGAACAGCAGAAACTGTTTGTTATGAGATTTTTCGCGAGATTATTCGCGAAGCAAGGCAATACGATGCACAAACTTTTCTCATATTAGCCTCACAGGCTGTTGTCGATAGGTTGTTGGATGAAGAATCGACCAGCGTTGCTGAGTTAGAAGACTTCATTGGTAAGCCTATTAAGCTGCAGGTTGAATCCTTGTATACCCAAGAACATTACGATGTGGTGTTGATGTAATCGTAATGAGCGGCCTTAACTTATTGAAAGTATGGAAGTGGATCTGAATTCGTGACACCTAAAAAAGTCATTCATTGTTTAGCCGGTATGTTCTGGTATGGTTTTGCCGGAATCGCAGTTGTTGCCGCTGTATTGCTTACAGTCGCACGTTTGTTATTGCCGTTGGCAGAAAACTATCGCGCTGAAGCAGAACAGGCGTTGAGTGAATATGCTGGCCAGCCGATTCGAGTTGCGGAACTTAAAGCCAAGTGGGCAGGTTTTGAACCACAATTACATTTTTCTGATGTGCGGTTATACGACAAAAACAATAAAGTTGTTCTATTCGAGTTTAAAGATGCACGAATGGGAATTGATTTATTCTCATCGATCCGTAATCGTGATTTTGTTCCTTCGAGTTTTACTATCAGTGGTGTTGCTCTCTCAGTAACGCGACATGCTGATAAAAGCTTGAGTGTTGCCGGGTTATTAGATAATAAAAAAGAATCCAAACAAGATTATTCCAAATTAGTGTTTGAATGGTTATTGCGCCAACCAGATATTGGCATTGAATCCAGCAGTGTCACATGGACAGATATTCCGCTGAATGAAAAAGAGCTTTTATTTAGCGATGTTAATTTCAGACTGCGTAATTATGCAGATGTTCATCAAATTGATGCGAATGTTAATTTACCGGAACGCCTAGGCAAGACAATTAAAATTGCTGCTGAAATGCAAGGTACGGCTGCAGACATATCTGCATGGCATGGTGATGTTTATGTGAATGCCAAGCAATTGGTTTTACCTGCGTGGTGGCGGAAGCCAGTAGTAGAAGATGTGAATTTGGCTGAAGGTCATTCGAACCTTGAGTTGTGGGGGAAATGGAAAAACAATTCATTAGGAAGTTTGGAAGGTAGTCTCTCGCTTTCTAATTTGGTTTTTTCTGGTGAGCATGCGGCTGCTATTAAGTTTATTGGTTTAAATAGCGCCTTATCATGGCATCAAAATGAAACGGATTGGAGCTTACATCTTGGCGGGTTCTCACCGATAACAAAAGAGGGTGCATGGCCTGCATCGCAATTTAGTTTTCTTTCGAATCGTCCAATGCAGCGTTTTGTTGCGGTATTGGGTTATGTGAAATTATCTGATGTATTGCCAGTGGTTAATGATTTTGAGTTGCTTGATAAAGAAGATGCCAAGACGCTCAATGCAATACAGCCTACAGCAAACTTGCATGATCTATCATTTGTAAAGTCGAAGGATGAAACATCAAATCAATGGCATGTTGATAGTCGATTTTCTGGTCTAACAACCCAAGCTTGGAATGGCATGCCTGGTGTAAAGGATCTCGCGGGTAATTTCGCATTAGATAATAATAAAGGCAGCCTACATCTAGACAGTAATAATATTGTTCTTGATATGAAGGGCCTGCTGCGTAAGCCCATAGATATAACGAGATTGGTAGGCAATATACAATGGCAGAAGGATGAATCGGGCCTATCATTACAGGCTACCGAGCTGGATGTTAGTAATGCCGATATTACGATTCGTGCACAAATGGATTTATCGCTACCCAATAAAGGTTCACCTGTTATTGAGCTATTAGCCGATATTGAGAATGCCGATGGCAGTCAGGTCTATAAATATTTACCACTGCCAGTTCTTTCCGATAAAACCATTGCATGGTTAGACAAATCAATTGTTCAGGGTTTTGTTCCTAGCGGTAAGGTCGTGTTACGCGGTCCATTGGATAAATTTCCTTTTGATCATGGTGAAGGAAGGTTCGAAACGCGTTTTGATGTGGTTAATGCCAAGCTTGATTATGAACCGGGTTGGCCTGCTATTTCTGAAATGCAGGGCGAAGTAATATTCAAGGGGCGTGGCTTAGATATTATTGGTCATACAGGTCGAATTCTAGATGCCAAGGTTCATAATGTAACAGCGCATATTACCGATCTAGAAATTGATGATCCACTTTTAGAACTACGCGGTGATGTTGAATCGTCAACACAAGATATTATTGAATATGTGGTTGCCTCTAATCTTGCCGAAGGTTATGGCAAGGAATTACGCAGACTAGAAAGTAGTGGTGATATTAACCTGAAGCTTGAAATTGATATCCCGATGGTTAGCGGCAAGGGAACGGTTCTTGGTAAGGCTACGTTAAAAGATGCCAAGTTAGGTATTAAGGGTAATGATATTCAGCTGACAAAAATCAATGGCAAGGTTTTAGTTAGCAATGAAGGTTTGCAAGGTGATGGAATTGACGGCAACTTATTTGAAACGCCTGTTAAAATTAAATTATCTCACAGTGATGATGCTTCAACAGCACTGTCAATAAAAGCTAAAGGTCAATTTGATCTTAATAAATTGATTAAAGATAAATTTGCCAAACAAATCCCACTTATCAGTAAAGGTGAAACGGAGTGGTTAGCTAATTTATCTTTCCGTAATCCTGATGGTGATACACATCCCGTGGTTCTTGAATTAAGTTCAGAATTAAAAGGAGTGAGTGTTAACTTACCTACGCCCTTGGCCAAGGAAGCAGATGCCATTATACCACTAAGATTTACGACATCGATTCAGGATGATAGTGAGCTTCAATTGGAAGTGGATTTTGGCGATGACGTAAGTTCGATTATTCGTCTGAGAAATACTGACAAAGGTATGGAGTATGCGGGTTCATCAATTGCCTTTGGTGATGCGTTACCAATCCCACCAGAAAATGATCGGCTTTCTATTGTCGGGCAATTGGATGTTTTATCCATTGATGAATGGATGGCTTATGCCAATAAAGCACCGTGGACAAATCAAATTAAAGAGTCAGGTGATTCTTTAGATTGGCTTGAAGGGGTAAACATCGAAGTAGCTGTCTTTACCGCGATGGGTTCTAACTTTAGTTTAAAACGATTAAGACTAGAACGAGAAGATGAAAGTTGGCACACGGTTATTGATGCGGATCGCGTTAAAGGTGAAATTCATATTCCCTATGAGTTTTCGACAGGGACGGTAAAAGCGAATTTTGGATTATTAAAAGTAGATCGTACTGAAGATGAAAGTGCAGAAGTTGATTTTGATCCACGAGAATTACCAAGCCTAGCCTTATCAATTGATCAGTTGATTTTTGATGGAGTTAAACTGGGTACATTGAATATGACAACATCACAAATTGAAAATGGTGTGGTGATGGATAGATTGGTGATAGATGGTTTCAACACGATGTTTATCGCGAATGGTAGTTGGACTATTGAAAATGATGAACAACTTACACGCTTGTCGGCAAAACTAAAGACTGAACGGTTTAGTGCCTTGTTAGCGGATCTAGGTTATTCAACAGGTTTCGAGGCGGGTAAAAGTAGTAATAAAGCACAATTAGAATGGGCTGGTAGTCCGCTACAATTTTCGGTCGCGAAACTAAATGGCTCAATGAAAATAAAAATTAATAAAGGTCAATTGCTTGATATTAGTCCGGGTGCAGGTCGGATATTTGGTTTGTTAAGTTTGCAGGCATTACCACGACGTCTAACATTAGACTTTAGTGATTTATTCAAGAAAGGATTTAGCTTTGATCGCATCAAAGGTAATTTCCAATTATCACAAGGTGATGCCTATACAACCGATTTGTACCTTGATGGTCCCGCTGCACGAATTGATGTTTTGGGTCGTGCGGGTCTAGTGGTACATGATTACGACCAACTTATTACCGTAACGCCGGATGTAACTGGCGGCTTACCACTTGCTGGAGCTTTATTAGGTGGGCCAATAGCAGGGGGCGTTGTATTTGCATTGGATAAAATATTACGCTCAACAATTGATGATATTACCCGCTACCAATATACGGTAACCGGTAGTTGGGATGACCCTAAGGTCGAAAAATTAGAGAATGTTGCGCTTGATAAGGCAGCAGAATAAGTCTTATTTAGAATAAGAAAACCGTCTTAATTTGTTTGAATATTAAAATAAATTTAGCCGGTTTTCCTATGATATGATGGATGCGAATGAGAACTTTTTGGTCAATATTATTGCTGTTTATTGCGGCATCGTCTCAGGCTGTTGAGCCTGCACCGACAGCTACATTTATCGAGTCTAGCCCTGCATCATCACAGCAATTACTCAGTGCTGAGTTGTGGGCGAGGCCTCGTAGTGGTGCAAGTGTCGCGGCAATGCCAGCAGTACGAGAATCGGTGCGAACATTATTAGCCGCACCTGCCGGTAGTAAATTGGTTATTCGTTATCCGGGTGGTGAAGAAGGAAGCCTCTGGGCTGAAGAACTTCATGTTTGGTTAATTTCTTTAGGTATTGATACTGAATTAATGGATCTTAGGCCCGGTAGCGCCGAGCCAGATCAAATTGAACTATATATAGAATAATTGTCGAGAAAGTAATAATGAGTCAAGTCGCAGCAATACAAATGGCATCTGGGCCAAATGTTAATTCTAATCTTATTGAAGCAGAACGTTTAATTAAGGATGCCGTTGCCGCAGGTGCGCAGTTGGTCGTCTTGCCTGAAAATTTTGCATTTATGGGACATGATGAAGCCGACATATTGGCACTTGCTGAAGTCGATAATGAAGGCCCTATTCAAAAGTTTCTTGCCCAACAAGCTGAAACACATGGTATCTGGCTTGTTGGTGGCACTCTGCCTATGCAAGGTAAAGACGATAAGCATATTCGTTCAGCCTGTTTAGTTTTTAATGACCAAGGTGAACGTGTTGCGCGTTACGATAAGATTCATCTTTTTGATGTTCATATTGACGCGAGTAACGAAAGTTACAATGAATCAGAAACAACCGAAGCCGGTGATGAAGTTGTAGTCATCGATACGCCATTTGGTCGTATGGGAATCGCTATTTGCTATGATCTGCGTTTCCCTGAATTATTCCGCCACATGTTAGATGCTGATATGCAATTTATTGCTATGCCTGCAGCATTCACCGCGATTACAGGTAAGGCGCACTGGGAAATATTGACACGTGCCCGTGCAATTGAAAATCTTTGTTTTGTGATTGCCGCTGAACAAGGTGGTTTCCATATTAATGGACGAGAAACACATGGCGATTCAATGATTGTTGATCCATGGGGGCAGATCTTAGAGCGTATTCCGAGTGGTGCTGGTTTTATTATTGCCGAAATGGATCAAGAACAAGTTAATAAAGTACGAAAAAACTTCCCTGCCACAGACCATCGAAGGATGCCTTGTAAACTACCATGAGTACATCACTTGAATTAGCGCAAAACCAATTGCTCGCACCTGCGGGGTTGGATGAGAATGACCTGCAAAAGGTACTCGATCAACTTATGCAAAATAATGTTGATGCAGCCGACCTTTATTTCCAAATGAGTCGCCATGAATCATGGTCGTTAGAAGATGGCATTGTTAAAGATGGTCGTTACAATATTGATCAAGGTGTCGGTGTTCGTGCAATCAGTGGCGAGAAAACAGGTTTCGCTTATTCCGATGCGATTGTACTACCGGCATTAACCCAAGCGGCAGATGCTGCTCGTGCGATTGCGCGAACCGGTGGTGAAGGGCAAATACGCACCTTTAGTAAAACGGCTGGTCACGACCTTTATACTCCAGATGATCCGCTTGCGAGTATGACCGCAGATGAAAAGGTTGCCTTATTACATGCTGCTGATACGGCTGCACGCGCAGCTGATCCTCGTGTTAAGGAAGTAACCGTTAGTTTAGCGGCGACACATGACACTATTCTAGTAGCTGCTGCCGACGGTACGTTAGCCGGTGATATTCGCCCATTGATTCGTCTCAACGTCAGCGTGATTGTTGAGAAAGATGGCAAACGTGAACAAGGTGGTCATGGTGGCGGTGGTCGGCGTGGCTATAGTTATTTTATTGACCAATCAGCAGCTGAAGAATTTGCTCGTGAGGCAGTACGACAAGCATTAGTAAATCTCGAAGCCATACCTGCGCCGGCAGGTAGTATGGACGTGGTATTGGGTCCTGGTTGGCCAGGTGTTTTATTGCATGAAGCGGTAGGTCATGGCCTAGAAGGCGATTTTAATCGTAAAGGTAGTTCTGCATTCAGCGGGCGCGTTGGCGAACAAGTGGCTGCAAAGGGCGTTACCGTGGTTGATAATGGCACTCTGCCAGATCGTCGTGGTTCTTTGAATATAGATGACGAAGGTACGCCAACACAGGAAACCGTGTTGATTGAAGATGGCATATTAAAAGGTTATATGCAGGACAAAATGAACGCGCGTTTAATGGGCGTTGAATCTACCGGTAATGGTCGTCGCGAATCATACGGACATTTACCAATGCCTCGCATGACCAACACTTACATGCTTGCAGGTGATCGTGAGCCAGAAGAAATTATTGCCTCAATTAAGAATGGACTTTATGCGGTGAACTTTGCCGGTGGCCAAGTTGATATCACCTCGGGTAAGTTTGTATTTTCAGCAAGTGAGGCTTACTTGATTGAAGATGGAAAGGTTACTGCACCCGTTAAAGGTGCAACATTGATTGGTAATGGTCCTGATGTAATGAATCGCATTAGTATGATTGGTAATGATCTTGAATTGGATGCAGGTGTAGGTACTTGTGGCAAAGAAGGCCAAAGTGTCCCTGTTGGAGTGGGTCAACCAACCTTACGAATTGATAACATCACGGTCGGTGGTACAGGCGGTTAAGATGGCCAAGATGGCTAAGTATCCAGGACTCAAACAAGGGCATGTCATTCGCTCGGTTGAAAAAGATGGCTCAATAGTTTGTTTAGAGGATGGAGCTTGCTTTAAAGTTTATAGTGGTTTTTACCCTTTAAGCAGTCTCTGGGAGGCTGGGCATAAGCTCTTTATGAAGGACAATCCTAGAAATCCTGAACACCCTTATAAGCTGATTAATGTGCATTTTAATAAGCAAGTTGAAGCGAGTTGGATTGAAGAAGCTAGTTAGCTTCAACCAAGTCACGTATAAGTTGAAAGAGTTCACGTTTAGCGCGTTTATTACGATCAGGTGATTTGGTTTGTTTAGCATTACGCAAGATCTGACGAAGTTGTTGTCGATCTGCAGCGGGAAAGTTACTGATAAATTCAGTGAGAGCGATATGGTCTTCGGTAATGAGACGATCACGCCAGTCTTCAATAGCATGAAGTTCGGCAACCGCTTCACGTTGTGGTGCTTTGAAACCATCAATCGCATCCTGAATGATCACGGTATCGGCCTCACTGAGTAATTTACTAATGAGTTTATGTTGACGTTTTCGAGCACCATGTTGACGAATATTTCTACAGGTATCAATGGCATCGTATAAAGATTCATCAAGCGATAGCTTTTTGAGTTGGCTGATAGGTAATTCAACCAGCACCTTGCCTAGATCAAACTGCGCATGCATATCACGTTTGCGTTGTGATTTACTGGGGGGGCGATTATCTATTAGTTCGTCATCATCAGGCATGGTGTGTTAATCGTGTTAGTTTTAGCAAGCTCTATTATACGCAATTCGTAATGAGTATGTAGGCAAGTAAATGGGAAAAATGAGATGAATCAAGTTGCTGTAAAACCTGCTGCCGAAGGGCTGCCAGCTCAAATTGAACTGGAAAAGACCATTGCGAATGCCATTGAGATAGCGACGGCCTCTGGTGCCAGCGCTGTAGAGGCTGCTATTAGCGCCGAAACAGGTTTTTGCGTTACCGCCCGAATGGGTGAGGTTGAAACAGTCGAGCATAACCGCGACAACGGCTTGGGCATTACCGTTTATTTTGGACATCGCAAAGGCTCCGCAAGTACCACCGATACCTCCGAAAAGGGCATACGCAGCACAGTGCAAGCCGCCTGTGATATTGCGCGTTACACCGCTGAAGACAAATGTGCTGGACCGGCTGATAAAGAAGATTTGGCGACAGAGTTTCTTGATTTAGAAATGAATCACCCCTGGGAAATTGATACTAGTGCAGCGATTGAGTTAGCTATTGAATGTGAAGCGGCAGCTTTAGAATACGATAAACGCATTAACAACTCGGAAGGTGGCTCGATCTCAAGCCATACTGGCCTGCGTGTTTATGGTAGTAGCAATGGTTTCCTTAATGGTTATGCGAGTAGTTACCACAGCGCGAGCTGTGCAGTCATTGCAGAAGATGAAAGCGGTATGGAGCGTGACTACTGGTATAGTTCGGCACGTCAATCGAAAGCACTTGAAGACATGGCAAGTATTGGACATAAAGCCGCTGAACGAACCCTATCAAGGTTAGGTGGGCAACGACTCAGTACCCGCACAGCGCCAATTTTATTCTCTGCTGATGTGGCGGCAAGCTTATTAGGCCACTTCATTTCGGCAATCCGTGGCAGCAGTTTGTATCGCAAGGCTTCCTTTATGTTGGATCGTGTAGACGAGCAAATATTTGCTGAACACATTCGTATCCATGAACAGCCACATCTTCTCGGCGCATTAGGTAGCGCACCTTTTGATAATGAAGGTGTAACAACACGACCTCGTGATTTGGTAACCGATGGTGTGTTGAATGGTTATGTTCTCGATAGTTATTCCGCACGTCGGTTGGGTTTAAAAACCACAGGTAATGCCGGTGGCGTACACAACCTAACAATTGAGCCGGGCAAGCTAGATGCGCAAGGCCTGCTTAAAGAAATGGATACGGGTTTATTAGTAACAGAATTGATGGGCTCAGCTGTTAATGGTGTTACCGGTGATTACTCGCGTGGTGCGTCTGGTTTCTGGGTTGAAGGTGGCAAGATTCAATATCCGGTTTCTGAAATCACTATCGCTGGTCACCTTAATGATATGTATAAAAATATCGTTGCTGTTGGTAATGATGTTGATCTACGTCGCAACACGCGTACCGGTTCTATCCTCTTGGAAGAAATGACCATCGCTGGCGAGTAGGAATTACTGCCCATTTTTTGCACGTCACCTAATCACTGATATCTGCTTTTTGCCCGTCATTGCGAGGAGCGCAGCGACGTGGCAATCCAATCAATCTATAAAGCTTTTTAATAGAAATAGCTGCCGCACCAATCTGAAAATACACGCACCATAATAGTGCAATATGCCTAGCGTAGATTTCATAAAGTAGTTATCTAGTAAAATAATTTCATATATAACAATAAGATATAAAACCTCACCTGTTCTGGCACTACTATTGCAATCGTTCTGGTAGCAATCAACATACTTATAGAAATGGCTCTTAAATGATCCACGAATATTAATTTAGATTTCAAAGAGGAAGTCACGATGTCGTACTTAGAACCAACAGAGTTTGTTACAAAAATGGTGGATGCGGGAGAATCCAAGGTTTACATGTCCACAAAGGACACACTGATTCGTTCCTTTATGGCGGGTGCAATTTTAGGACTTGCTGCGATATTTGCTATCACTGTTGCTGTTAAAACAGGCTCGCCTCTAACAGGTGCAATCCTTTTCCCTGTTGGCTTCATTATGTTGTATTTAATGAAATTTGATCTCCTAACTGGCGTGTTTACCTTAGTACCACTTGCTCTCTTTGACAAAAGAGCGGGCGTCACTGTAAACCAAGTATTACGAAATTGGGGACTGGTATTTCTAGGCAACTTTGCAGGCGCACTCACGGTCGCTTTTATGATGTCATTTGTTCTGACCTATGGATATAGCGCTGATGGTGGTGCGCTGGCGGCAAAAGTAGCAAGTATTGGTGAATCGAGAACGTTGGGTTATAAATCACATGGTGTTGATGGTTGGTTTACGATTTTCATTCGCGGCATGTTATGTAACTGGATGGTTTCAATGGGTGTTGTAGGCGCAATGATCTCAACATCGGCAAGTGGCAAGATGATGGCGATGTGGATGCCGGTTATGCTGTTCTTCTTTATGGGTTTTGAGCACTCAATTGTTAATATGTTTTTGTTCCCTTTCTCTATGATCATGGGTGGTGAATTCACTATCTTTGATTACTTTGTATGGAACGAGATCCCGACTGTTTTGGGTAACTTGGCAGGTGGTCTACTCTTAGTGGGTCTTCCGTTGTATTACACCCACGTAAGAACAAGCCCAACCCGTAGTATATAAAATATAAGATGTACGTAAAAACTTCAGTCACCTGTTAGTGGCTGAAGTTTCTTACATACAAAAGTTATTAAAATTCTTGTAAGCTGAGCGAATGTCTAAGCAATTAAAAATATCTGTTGGACAGCATTCCGATAAAGGCCGCAAGGAAGTCAATCAAGACTTCCATGGTGTTTCAATACCTAAGGAACCGGCCTTAACCTCGAAAGGTATTGCTGTTGCGTTGGCAGATGGGATCAGCAGCAGCAATGTAAGTGACATTGCTAGTAAAGCCGCTGTTAAAGGATTCTTGGAAGATTATTTTTGTACCTCAGAAACATGGTCAGTAAAGAAATCTGCAGAACGCGTATTAATGGCAACCAACTCCTGGTTGCATTCACAGACTCAACAGAGCCAACATCGTTTCGATAAAAATAAAGGTTATGTCTGTACCTTAAGTGCAGTAGTGATTAAATCAACAACCGCACATATTCTCCACATTGGTGATTCACGTGTTTATCGTTTGCGTGATAATAAATTAGAACAATTAACTGAAGATCACCGCCACTGGATCTCATCAGAGAAGAGTTATCTAGGCCGTGCTATGGGCATGAACCTGCAGTTGGATATTGATTACAAGGCCTTATCGGTAGAGAAGGGCGATATATTCGTTTTGGCAACCGATGGTGTTTATGAATTCGCCGATGCTGATTTTATTATTTCTAAAATAAATGAATGTGCTGATGACCTCGAAAAAGCAGCAATGGATATTGTTGGTGAAGCCTACGAGAAGGGAAGTACGGATAATCTTACCGTGCAGATTGTTAAGGTTGATGAATTACCGAATCAAGCTGCCAACGAGATTTTTCAGAAACTAACCAAGCTGCCGTTTCCTCCAATACTGGAACCACGAGAAACATTTGACGGATATAAAATTATTCGTGAAGTGCATGCTAGTAGTCGAAGCCATGTTTATCTTGCGGTTGATATTGAAACAGACATGCAGGTTATTATAAAAACACCTTCTGTAGATCTTCGTGATGATCCTGCTTATCTTGAACAGTTTCTCATGGAAGAATGGATTGCGCGGCGCATAAACAGCGCCCACGTATTAAAACCTTGTACACAGAAGCGTAAACGTAACTTCTTTTACATTGTGACTGAGTACATCGATGGTCAGACCTTAGCGCAATGGATGATCGACAATCCCAAGCCAGACGTAGAAACAGTACGCGGTATTGTTGAACAAATTGCTAAGGGTTTAATGGCATTTCATAGAATGGAAATGTTGCATCAAGATTTGCGGCCAGCAAATGTCATGATTGATAATACGGGTACGGTGAAGATTATTGATTTTGGTTCTACTCGCGTTGCCGGTATTCAGGAGATAACCACAGAAATCGAACAAAGTAATATACTCGGTACAGCACAATATACGGCGCCGGAATATTTTTTGGGTGAACGAGGTACTTCTCGTTCAGATTTATTTTCCTTAGCGGTTATTACTTATCAAATGTTATCAGGACGACTTCCTTATGGCACAGAAGTGCCAAAATCTCGTACAAAATCTGCACAACGAAAATTGAATTATCAGTCGGTATTAGATGATGATCGTGAAATTCCTGTTTGGTTTGATGAAGCGCTGAGAAAGGGCCTTCATCCAAACCCTTATAAACGCTATGAAGAGTTGTCTGAGTTCTTATTTGATCTTCGTCATCCGAATAAAGAATTTATTAGTAAAACCCGTCCACCATTAATGGAACGGAATCCGATACTCTTTTGGAAAAGTGTTTCGTTTATATTGGCTGTAACGGTTGCGGTGTTGTTGGTTAAGTAATGCCGTTATTGCAATGAGCGCAACGACGAGGCAATCCATTCAGAAATGATTTTTTGAGAGGATTTGCAAGATGAACATGATTTTTTTAGTGGTCGGATTTTAAACCCCTGTCGAAAAGACGAGTATTTTAAGACTCGCTGATAAAAGGTCTGCTTCCGGCCGTGACTTCAATCCAGTCTATCCTCTTGATTACTTACCTAAAAAATCAATATTTATAAATGTAAACACAACAACCAAAATGGTCCCTGTAATAAATGAATATGTCTTGGCTTTATTTAATAATGAAACATTGTTATTAATTTTATTTTGTTTCTTCAAATCAGCATCAAGGTCTGTTTCTTCACCTATAGTATCAAGCTGTGCTGAACATTGTGTTTTTGCAGCATCATAGGCCGTATTATCGCCCCTTGCCTCGGCATCAATAAGGCTCGTCTTTAATTCGCTGAAGCAGCTTTTTATTTTTAAAGCATGCTTCCTGCGAAGTATTAACGATTCAAAGGCGACATCAAAACCTCTGTCCGCAACAATGAAATTTGCAGTGGCAAAACAGATAGAAAGAATAAAAGAGACAACACCTATTGCCGCAACGATAAAGCATGTTCCTGAACCTATCGGTAAAAAAGCAAAGGTAAACCCAAGCGATGCGGTCGATAGAGTTATAATGTGGTTATCCCAATCTGTGTGGTGCTGCCTTTTGGAAGAGTTGAGCTCTTCCTGCTCAACATCAAGTATCTTCTCTAGCCTATTAGGAAAGTCGTCTATATCATCCGTACCCATAACCTATCCTCAATAAAGTGGTCAGTACCCTTTTATAATGTCCGCTTTCACCTAGAATCCCTTCGGGCTTCATTAGACATTCCCCTAACTTACGTTGTTCGTTCTGGTCGGGTCGATAGCGGTCATTTGATATATACAATATCATAGCCTATTTAATAACGATGGGTTGTTTTCTTACCAAACACCCAGTTTTCCCAATATATTTGTAATTGAGTAATACCTTTGGGGTAGTGTTTTTTAATTATGTCGCTCATTTTAATGTCTGGGTTCTCATTTCTTTCTCTGAATAATTCAACGATTAATTTTCTACTTTCTTTACTCGACATGAGGTAATAAACGAATGTCCAGCCCATGGCATAGCTAAGGTGTGATTCCTTGTTTAGTTCTGCCCATTGCGTTCTATCCATGTTGATAAAGTATTTTAAGGATGGTGCTGCATCTTGATGGATCGCTGCTTTTACTATGCGTATCCAATAGTCATCAAGTTCAATAACAGCGGTTGTGCCAAAAACATTAATGAGTTCAAAATATTCGGCAAAGCCTTCATTTAACCAAGTAGGTATATGTTTATAGTTTGTCCAAAGAATGGTGTGGAATGCTTCATGGGTAATGACGCTCAACATACTTTTGACGTTACGGTTTTTCCATACGACAGCTTGATTATCTTTTCGTGAGTAATAACCTGTTTTAGATATGACTTTGGATATATGTTTTTTCTGGTAAGCGAGAAATTCTTTTTGGTTACCAAAGACTTTAATACTGATATTAGTCGATTCTTTAAATGGGATATTGCTGTATTCGTTGAGTATGAGAAATGTTTTTGTAACGGCAGTAATGATTTTCCGTTCTGTATCTAGTGGTAGATCATAATTGACCGAGGTGACGGTTACGCTGAAATTTCGAGTTGGTTGAGCATATTGTTTGGAGAGGTTCTTTGTTTTATCACCGACTTTTTCATGCGGGCTATCACCAAAATGAACGCGTCCATTTTTATCGGTCCATTTATAAATTTCTGCAGAGGCTGGATTGCAGAAGAAAGTGAGTAAAAGTAGGAATATGTATGCTTTTAAGTTGATTTGCGAACACTCCATGCTTTTAATAGCTATTTAGGTTTCAATCAGATAAGAAACAAGGCGGCAAGTCCAAGGAAAGAGAGGAAGCCAACGACATCGGTAATAGTTGTGAGTACTACACCTCCGCCAAGTGCTGGGTCGGCACCGACCTTCTTCAAGAATAGCGGTACGGTTGCACCAGCGAGGGCACCTGTAACTAAATTGACAATAATCGCAGCACCAATAATAAAACCAAGTTGAACATCGTCGAACCACAATATAGTGACAAGACTAATGATTAAGGCCCAGACCAAACCATTAAGTATGCCGACCGAAAGTTCTTTAACAATAAGTCGACCAGCATTACTGGTATCGATTTGTCCAAGTGCCATGGCACGAATAACCAGAGTCAGTGTTTGGCTACCGGCAACGCCACCCATGCTGGCAACAATGGGCATGAGAATCGCGAGGGCAACCAGTTTTTCGATAGTGGCACCAAACTGGCCAATCACCCAGGAAGCAAGTAGAGCAGTAATGAGGTTGGTACCGAGCCAGATTGAACGACGGCGAGTACTGGTGATAACTGGCGCGAACATATCATCTTCTTCACTCAAACCAGCCATACTCATAAGAGAGTGTTCTGCGTCTTCACGGATCACGTCGATGACATCATCGATGGTGATACGACCAAGTAGCTCGTTGTTCTCATTTATCACGGGGGCAGATACGAGTTCGCGATGTTCAAACATGGTGGCAACATCATTATCAGGCATATCAGCTGAGATACCTGGGTGTTCTGTGTTCATTAATTCACCGATAGACATGCTAGGTTCGCGGGTGAGCAGATCGGTAAGCGGCACTTGGCCAAGATATTTATTATCACGATCGACTACATAGAGATTATCGGTCATGGCGGGTATTTTGCCGCGACTACGACGCAGATAACGCAGTACGACATCAATGGTATTATTTGGCCGTACCGTAATGGTATCGGTATTCATTAAACCGCCGGCGGTATCTTCTGGATAAGAAAGAATGCTTTCAAGGCGGTGGCGATCTTGGCTGCCCATGGATTGCAGCACCAGTTGCATGACGGTATCGGGTAGGTCTTGAATAAAGTCGGCGAGATCATCGACCTCAAGACCTTCGGATGCCGCAACCAGTTCGGAGGTTTCCATTTGGCGGATAAGGTGTTCACGAATATCGTCATTAACATCGAGTAGCACATCACCTTGTAGGTCAGGCTCGACGAGTTCCCAGACGAATTCACGTTTTTCACGTGGTAGAGATTCAAGTAGGTGAGCAATCTCAGCAGCAAACAGGCCGTTCAACATGAGTTGCAGCTGTTGGAGAGTACCGCTTTGCAGTACCTTGCTGAATTGCTGAAGGCGAGTCAGCGTTCTGGGTTCTTGTATGTTCTCAGCCATGCCTGGATTTTCCAGTTTGTGGGATAAACCCAGCTTATATATTTATTTTCTATATATTAGCCTTCAACGGCGGGGCTTGCACGTGATGTAGGTCGTGAAATGCAGATAAACCGGAAATAAAAGCAATTTTTCTTTAATTAGGTATCAATACCGATATTCATGGCGTTAACAATCTTCTCAACATCACTTTGGCGGGCGCTATTAAGTGTTCTGCGAGCAGGTTTTTCATATTCGCGTGTGTCGCTGCTATTAATAATACGCTTCACTTCGAGCAGGGCAGAAGGATGCATACTGAATTCGCGTAAACCCAGTCCGAGCAGTAGGCGTGTAAAATCGGGATCACCTGCCATCTCACCACACATGGAGATAGGTATCTTGGCCTTGTTCGCAGCGCGAATAGACATATGAATAAGTTGCAAGACAGCTGGGTGTAATGGTTCGTAGAGGTAGCTCACCTCATCATCGATCCGGTCGATCGCCAAGGTGTATTGGATAAGATCGTTAGTACCAATGGAAAGGAAATCGAGTTGTTTAGCAAACTGGTTGGCCGAAAGTGCTGCCGCAGGAATTTCGATCATGCCACCGAGTGGAATGACATCGGCGTAGGTTTTACCTTCACGATCGAGTTCGAGTTTGGCATCATCAATAAGTTGTTTGACCTGATGGAGTTCAGTCAGGTTAGACAACATCGGGATCATGATGCGCACAGGGCCATGTGCCGATGCGCGTAAGATGGCGCGAAGTTGTGGCATGAACATTTCAGTGTCACGTAAGCAAAGCCGAACAGCACGTAGCCCAAGTGCGGGGTTAGTACCGGCTTGTTTGCTGGAGGCAGCGCCATCAACTTGTTTGTCGGCACCAAGATCAAAGGTACGAATTGTCACTGGCGCACCCTTGAGTGACTTAATTACTTTTTTGTAGACGGAGAACTGCTCGTCTTCAGAAGGGAAGTCATCACGGTTCATGTATAAGAACTCAGTACGGTAAAGACCAATACCTTCGGCGGCGACTTTACGCACGGCAGGAATATCTTCGGGCAGTTCTATATTGGCATGTAGACGAATTGTTTGATTGTCGAGGGTAATAGCCGGTTTGCCCTTAAGCTCTTTGAGTTCATTGAGGCGTTTCTTTTCTTGGCGTTGGCGACGGCGATAATATTTGGCGGTATTTTCACCGGCATCGGCGAGCACTGTGCCGGTTCTGCCATCAATAATAATATCTTCATTTTCTTTTAGGAAACTACGCGCATTATGCAGGCCAACAATGGCGGGTACGCCAAGGCCACGAGCAAGAATTGAGGTATGTGATGTTGGCCCACCAAATTCGGTAATGAAACCGGCGATACCAAAATGTTGCATTAGTACGGTATCGGCAGGGCTTAGATCATCGGCAATCAGAATGGCGCCTTTCAAACGACTATCAACGTCACTGGCACGTGCTGATTCATCTAATAACAAACCGAGAACACGATTTACCACATGATCGATATCATCTTTACGCGTGCGTAGATAAGGATCGTCCATTTCGTCAAAGACTTTTACCAGCATATCGCGTTGTTGCTTAAGCGCCCATTCCGCATTGCATTGCTGCTGTTTAATCATGTTGATGGGCTCGTCACTGAGCATCGAGTCCTGAATCATCAGTAAGTGTGCATCAATGAATGAGCCAATATCGGCAGGGGTGTTTTCAGGGATGTGCTTACGAATGGCTTTCAGTTGTGTACTGGCAGTTAGCAACGCTTTTTTAAGGCGAGCAATTTCATCATTAACAAATTTCTTTGGTACGACGTATTCAGGGATCTCGATTTGCCCACGGCGTAATATATGCGCTTTACCTAGCGCAATACCGCGTGATACACCTGTTCCTGAAAGTGCGAGGCTCATTGAGAATCCTTATTCATTTTCGCCAAATTTATTATTAACCAGTTCATTCAACTGATTCAATGCCGCTTCTTCATCTTGTCCACTTATATGTAGAGTAAGTTGAGTGCCTTTTGCCGCAGCGAGCATCATGACGCCCATAATACTTTTTCCGTTAACGGTGCGGCCTTCACGAGAAATTTGAATGTCACTATTAAATGAAGATGCGAGGGTGACAAACTTGGCCGCAGCACGCGCATGCAAGCCTAATTTATTTACGATGGTAATATCCATATCAGTCATTGTGCGGATGCTCCATTTTGCATGTGAGTACACCGTCTTTGCCACCACTTAATGCTTTATTTATAAGACCATCTAGCTCAAGCCGTGGGTAATTGAGTACGCGCACCAACATAGGAAGATTGATGCCACTAATTATTTGCGTAATACCTTGCTCATGTAAATGACAAGCGATATTGCTTGGTGTTGAACCATACATATCAGTGAGTACCAATGTACTGGTGTTCTTTTTAATTAAAGATCTTGCATTTTCGAGAATGTCATCAGGGTTAGCATTTTTTTCTACACTGATGGTATCTATCTGCAACGGTGTGACACCCAGCATCGACGTCGCGGTATCAACTAATGATGCCCCGATATTATCATGGGTGATAATGAGTAAACTGACAGCCATTATTAAATTTAAATCCTACGTGGTTATTTAATTATTTTTATTTATAAAATCTTGTTGGCGTTGAATGAAACTTTCGGCTGCATTATAACCCTTATATAAGAGGCTATGGTTTCGTACCGCAATTTCAACTAAAACTGCCAAATTTCGCCCTGGTGCAACGGGAATCGTGATTTGTTCAACGTCGACACCGAGTATGTTTTGTAATTGGTGGCTGCCACGTAGGCGATCAATCTGTTGCAGTTGCTTCTCACTCATTTCTTCTAAATGCATGATGAGGCGCAGGTATTTATTATCTTTAATGGTGTTGTCACCAAACATAGCGCGGATATTAAGAATACCGAGACCACGCACTTCAAGAAAATCTTTTAGTTGCGGAGGACATTCGCCGCTTAATGTGTCTGGAGCTACCCTTGAAAATTCAGGGGCATCATCGGCGATGAGCCGGTGGCCTCGGCTAATTAACTCTAAGGCTAATTCGCTTTTACCAACACCACTCTCACCTGTTAGCAAAATACCGATGCCATTAACCTCAAGGAACACGCCATGCAAAGTTAATCTGTTGGCGAGAGTATGAGATAGATAATACTGTAAATGATTAACAATGAACTGACTATTTTGCAGAGATGAAAATAAGGGAATACCACTGTTATTAGAATGCGTTATTAACTCGTCTGACGCTTGAATACTATTGGCAACAATAATACACAGCGGTTCGCCATCGTAGAGACCTTGAATAGCATTGTCTCGCTCAACCGTTGTTAAACTTTCAAGATAGGCTGTTTCACGATAGCCAATTACTTGAATTCGGTGAGGATGAATAAAATTCATATGGCCGACAAAAGAAACGTCGGGCACATCTTCTACAGAGAGTTGCTTGTCTTCAAATTGAATAAAGCGGTCTTTACCATCATTGCCAGCAATGTGTTCGAGAGTGAGTTTGTCTCGATGTGTCTCAAATAATTCACTGACAGCAATGGATGTAATCATGTCATTCTACTGTTGCTTGCCAATCAGTTATTAAGGCATGAATTTCAGCCGGTGTTTTAGCTTGACGAATTTTATCGCAAATCATTTCATCGCTGAAAAGAGTCGCTAATTTCGCCAATATTTCTAAATGTTCATCGGTTGAATCTTTAGGTACGAGTAAGCCAAAAACGAGATCAACGGGTTTACCATCAATGGCATCAAAATCGATGGCGCTTTGCAATTGCAAAAAGACGCCGATCGATTTTCCGCCAGTTTGTACACGTCCATGTGGGATTGCGACACCATGACCAATTCCTGTACTACCGAGACGTTCTCGGGAGACAAGGCTTTCAAAGATCTCTTCCTCAATGAGGTCGGGATTTTTTTTTGTCGTAAGTTCAACCAGTTTTTCAAGCACGCGTTTCTTACTGGAAACATTAACAGTATTCGCTATGCAGTCTGGCGATAAGATGTCGATTATGTTCATAAAACGTATTCAGTCCTAATTTCTTATTCTTCAATATCTTGAAGAGGTTGGTTTTTCAAACCACCATCTGCACGATGATGGTCAGAATCTTTTTCTTTGTGTTTCTTGATTTGCCGATCAAGTTTATCCGTTAAGCTATCAATTGCCGCATACATATCTTCGTCTGTAGAATCAGCAAAAATATCATGTCCTTTAATGTGAATTGTCGCTTCGGCTTTTTGGCGAAGTTTTTCCACACTGAGAATAACGTGTATATTTGTTACGTTATCAAAGTGTCTTTTTAGGCGTTCAAGCTTTGTATTGACGTAATCGCGCATAGAATCAGTGATGTCAACGTGATGTCCAGTAATGTCAATTTTCATAAAAATACTCCTAAGTAGAACCGGCCTACATAAGGCGCTTACGTTCATTGGAAGGTGGTATCGACATCGCTTCGCGGTACTTGGCAACGGTACGACGGGCGACATTGATACCCTGTTGAGCCAATATTGAAGCGATTTTATTATCGCTTAATGGCTTTTTCGGTTCTTCAGCAGCAATTAGCTTTTTAATTAAGGCACGTATCGCTGTTGATGAACATTCTCCACCACTTGCGGTACTAACGTGGCTAGAGAAAAAATACTTTAATTCAAAAATCCCTCTTGGGGTGTGTAAATATTTACGTGTGGTCACGCGTGAAATAGTCGACTCATGCATTTCTACCGTTTCAGCAACGTCATGAAGCACTAAGGCTTTCATTGCTTCTTCACCATGTTCGAGAAAACCACGTTGTCGTTCAACAATACAAGTGGTGACCTTGAGCAAGGTTTCGTTACGGCTTTGTAAGCTTTTAATGAGCCAACGTGCTTCCTGTAAATTATCTTTCAGGTAATTATTGTCTTTGCTGTTGTCAGCACGTTTAATCAGGTTGGCATAGGTGCTATTAATATTTAGCTTAGGCGCAACGTCTGGGTTGAGTTCGACTTTCCAGATCCCTTTTACTTTGCGCACATAAACATCAGGCACAATATATTCGGTTCTTTGGCTAGATATTTGGCTACCGGGTCGAGGGTTGAGTGAACGTATGAGAATGACGACATTTTGTAATTCATCTTCACTCAGCTTCATCTTGCGCATAAGTTGGTTGTAGTCATGCCCTGCTAATAGATCGAGATGATCATGAACCAGTTTCATGGCTAATTCGCGATGCGGCGTATCCGCGTCGAGTTGCCCGAGTTGTATGTACAGGCAATCACCGAGGTCGCATGCGGCAACGCCAGTCGGTTCGAAATTTTGTATTTGTCTTAATACGGCTTGAATTTCGTCAATTTCAAGTTCAGGAATATCAGCAATGAGACTTCCATGAATTTCATCGAGAGGTGTTGTGAAATAGCCATCTTCAGTAATGGCGTCGATAATAGCGACAGCAATTTGCACATCGGTATCACTGAATGGCGTTAAGCTCATTTGCCAAGTGAGATGATCTTGTAGGTTCTCAGAATCATAACTACTGATATCGATTTCACGATCATTAAATGAACCACCTGATGCAGGACCTGATAGAGATTGGTAATTAGTCGGTTCGTAGATATCTTCCCATGAGGTATCAACCGGTAGCTCATCGGGCATTTCCGATTGTGCCATTGCCTTATCGGTATCGGCAGCCGCGATCTCTTCGCTGGCACTGGCTTTTTCTTTAAGTGGGGAATTTTCTTCTGGTGAATTTACACTAGGTTCGTCAGGTTCGGTAACCTCAAGCATGGGGTTACTTTCGAGTGCTTCTTGAATTTCACTCGTTAGCTCTAACGAAGACAACTGTAACAAGCGTATTGCCTGCTGCAGCTGCGGTGTCATGGTTAAGCTCTGGCCCAGCTTGAGCTGGATGGACTGTTTCATGAATCGTTAAATCTTTCTCTAGAAACCATACAAGGTGTTACCTATATTCTAGCGCAAAATCTGTGCCAGTACAGGTTGAATATGTATTAAAGCGTAAAATGATGACCAAGATAAACATCTTTAACTTGCTGGTTTTTGAGCAGATCGGCGGGTTTACCTTCGGCGATAATGGCACCTTCGTTCATGATGTAGGCTCGCTCACAAACCTTGAGTGTTTCACTTACATTGTGATCGGTTATCAGTACGCCAATGCCAATTTCACGCAAGTGTTTGATAATAGAATTAATATCGACCACCGAGAGAGGATCAACGCCAGCGAAGGGCTCATCGAGTAGTATGAAATGTGGTCGTGTAGCAAGTGCGCGGGCAATTTCAACACGGCGACGTTCACCACCAGATAGACTCATACCGATATTATTGCGGATATGCGTGATATGTAATTCCTGAAGTAATTCTTCAGTTTCTATATCGACTTGTTCAGCGGAAATACCCGGCAGGGTTTGCAGGATAGCCTTAATATTATCTTCAACGCTCAATTTACGAAAAATTGAAGCTTCTTGTGGCAAGTAACCAATGCCTTTGCGCGCACGTTCATGCATAGGTAGGCGGCTGATTTTTTCATCATTAAGCTCGATGCTACCGCTATCTGCCTGAATGAGACCAACAATCATATAAAAGCAGGTTGTTTTACCTGCGCCATTAGGACCGAGTAGGCCAACCACTTCACCACTATTAACATAGAGTGATGCGTCATTGACGACGGTACGTGAGCGGTATTGTTTGCTTAGGTTATCTGCGCGCAGGGTGGTCATTTTTTAGTCTTGTTCTTTGGTTGAATTGTAATATGCACGCGACCTTTACCACTTTTAGAACCACCAGTAGATTTGCTTTGTTTCGCGGTGATTTTGTTACGTTTTGAATCGTAAATAATATGGTCGCCGGTAAATGTATCACCACCTTGAATGATTTTGCCATTACGACGCATGATCAAAATTTCTTTTACCGCATCATAAAATAGTTCTTTTGCTTCAGAGATGACAGGCACATTTTTATTGTCGGGTGTTTGTTGGAAGTGTGCAGGATTACCTGTTGAATGAATTTTATCGAGATTTTTTTCTTTGTCGCGATAGACAACAACCTTATCACCACTAATACGAATACTGCCGCGGGTAATGACAACATTGCCGGTAAATATATTTGTGCCTTTCTCGTCATCAATATCGACACGGTCGGCCTCAATATTCATAGGTTGGTCACTGTCGGTATTTAATGCCATCGCCTGAAAAGGAAATAGCAGGGTGATGAGTAAAGCCAATAAAGTAGAATTATTTGTCATAACTAACACGCACATTATCTAATAGTTGCAGTTTACCCTCGCGGATGTAGGCTCGCATGCCAATCGCGGTGGTACGTCGTTTGTTACTTAGCATGGTAACAGGCCGATCGGTTTCGGCGAAATCGGATTCAGGATGAATACGTAATTTATCGGTAAATAATTTAACCGGACGATTGTTTGGACCACTGAGACGGTCAATACGAACATTGCCACTCAGCAGAACTAATTCATTATTGCTGGAAACCCAGCCACGATCGGCTTTTATTTTCCAAGGTTTACCTATTTCACCAATCATGGTCATGAAGGGTTTATCGAGTTCGGTGCTGTCGTCATCAGGGTAGTGAAGCATTTTAGCCGAGACAAGTATTGAGCGGGGCAGGCCTTTTTCGTTCATGCTGGTGATAGTAAAATCTTCCATGAAGTAATCGGGGCTGTGCTTTTTATTAGCTGCTTTCGCGGCGGTAGTTTCAGCTTGCGTGCCACTGCTTTTTTGCAGCCAAATGGCCAACCCAGAGAGGCTGATAAGAACAGCAATGACTCCGAGCATGCGCAGGTTCATTGCAAATAACTGTCCAATTCTGCTTGTAAAACGCCACGTGCTTCCATGAGCATTTCACAGACATCGCGTCCTGCACCTCGGCCACCACAGCTAGGGGTTTGCCAATGTGCATGTTTTAAAACCATTGAATGCGCATCTTGAACGGCAATCGCGAGGCCAACTTTAGACATCACAGGTAGGTCAACAACATCATCACCAACATAGGCAACTTCATCTGAGCTGAGTTTTAATTTTTCGAGTAACTCAGCAAAGGCGATGCGTTTATCGTGTTGGCCTTGGTAAACATGTTCGATACCGAGGCTTTTCATGCGGTAGTCAACAACCTTAGATGTACGACCAGTAATGATGGCAACTATTACGCCTGATTTTTGGAGCATTTTCATGCCGTGGCCATCACGTGAATTAAAGGCTTTATATTCAAGACCGTCATCACCAAGGAATAGACTGCCATCGGTGAGCACACCATCAACATCAAAAATAACCAGTTTGATTTGCGCGGCACGTTCTAGAATATCTTTCATTGTAGCTTCCTTTTAGACAACGCCGGCGCGTAATAGATCGTGCATGTTAAGCACGCCAATCAGCGTGTTGTCTTCATCAACAACTAATAAACCATTGATCTTTTTTTCTTGCATGGTCAATAGAGCTTCTTCTGCGAGTACGCCACCTTGAATGCAGGTGAATTTCGTACTCATGCAATCAGCGATGGAGGTACTGTGTACATCGGCGCCGTTGTCGAGTGTGCGACGTAGATCGCCATCGGTATAAACACCACAAAGTTTTTGTTGGTCATCAACAATGGCAGTCATGCCTAAACCTTTACGCGTCATTTCAAGTAAGGCTTCACTGAGTGTGACGGATTTTTTTACCACAGGCATTTTGTCGCCGGTGTTCATGACATCATTAATATGCAGTAATAAACGACGACCAAGACGACCGGCAGGATGAGAGCGTGCAAAATCACGTTCACTAAAGCCACGTGCTTCAAGTAGGGCGATGGCGAGCGCATCACCCATGACTAGTGTTACGGTGGTACTTGATGTGGGTGCAAGATTGAGAGGGCAGGCCTCTTCATCAACACTGATATCAATGTAACAAGTTGAGGCATCACCAAGTGATGAATGTTGTTTGCCACACAATGCAATCAGCGGTACGCCAAGTCGTTTAATCAGTGGCAACAAGGTAATAATTTCATCGGTCTCGCCAGAATTAGACACGGCGATAATAACGTCTTCATCGGTAATCATACCGAAGTCGCCATGAGCGGCTTCACCGGGGTGGATGAAAAAAGCAGGGCTACCGGTACTGGCGAGAGTTGATGCGATCTTGCCACCAATGTGACCAGATTTACCCATACCAATAACGATGATGCGTCCCTTGCATTCGAGCATGGCATGGCAGGCGCGAGTAAAGTCGTCGTTTAGGCGTTCGCCAAGGGATTGAACAGCACGTGCTTCAGCCTCAATTACAGCCAAGCCCATTTTACGTAAAGTTTCGTCATTCATGAGTTTTGATTCGGAGTGTCTTGTTGCTGAAAACGTTAATAATTATTTTAGTGAGTATAGCACTAGGACTGGTAGGGATGACAATTAGACACTTGCCACATAGATCCAGCCCATATAGCCACACCAGCTAGCGAGGAGGATGCCGCCCTCGAATCGATTAATACGACCAGCCCCTTTGAAACCGTATGACATGATAAACAGTGCGACTGTAAGAGCCACCATTGCCCCGAAGTCGCGACTGAGAGTTTCAGCAGGAAGTGCGAATGGATGGATGAGACCGGGCAGGCCAAGTACGCCAAGCAGATTAAACATATTTGAACCGATGATGTTACCAATAGCGATATCGTGTTCATCTTTATATACACACATGATGGTAGCAGCGAGTTCGGGCAGGCTGGTGCCAATGGCGATGATGGTGAGGCCGATAACAAGATCGCTAATGCCTAGTGATACAGCGATTTCGGTTGCTCCCCAAACCACGGCACGTGAGCCAATGAGTAAGATGATGATGCCGACGATCAGCCAGAAGGTCGCTTTGCCGCTCGACATGGTATCGGAAAATTCTTCTTCAAATTCGACTTTCATGGGGTCAGTTTTGCGACTGCGCAGACCGATCATGACAACCCAAATAATCATCGCAAACATGCCACCGATAAGGATGAGACCATCCCACCAACCAAGGTAGTTATCGGATATAAGCCACAATGCCAACATCATAAATACGAACAATATTGGGAATTCGCGACGTAAGATGTCGGAATTAACGGTGACAGGAATCAGCAGGGCAGTGATACCAAGCACCAAGCCAATATTGGTAATATTGGAGCCAATGGCATTACCTACGGAGATACCGGGGTTGCCATACCAAGCTGCTAATCCTGAAACCAGCATTTCTGGTGCCGAGGTGCCAAAGCCGACAATGGTTAGGCCGATAATAAGCGGTGAGACACCTAAGTTGCGAGCAGTAGCAGATGCGCCCATGACAAAGCGGTCGGCACCCCAAATGAGTAAGCCAAAGCCGGCAAGTATGGCGAGAGTAGATAGAAGCATAGATTTCGTAGTTCTTTAAATTTGCGTAAGCAGTGATTGTTCGGCGCTATTGTCAGTGATTATGCGGCGTAGGCCAAGTAAAACTTTAATATAGGGCTTATTTGCGTCTAAAACTCACGAAAATCTTAAAAAATGTCGAATCCTGATGATTTTCGTATTGATTTGAGACTCGCATGGTAGTTCACCATAAAAAAAGCCCTGTTACGAGAACAGGGCTTTGGATGAACTATTCGTCAAATTTTATTTTTGGCGGGTTGCCGTCATAAACTAAACTCATGCGACGCTGCAAGTAGGCATCACGAACGAACAAGTAAGGGTCTAATGCCGCTTCTTCGAGGATCTTGCTGGCACTGAGTAAACCGGCACGGGTGTCGATAATATTGACTACGACCAAACCTGTTTGAGTATCTCTAGGCGTAATGTCGTAGAGAGGGTTTACATAGGCATCGCCGATAAAACCAACCGTGTCACGAACATTACTTGGCCCAAAGAAAGGCCAAACTATATAGGTACCTGTATCAACACCCCAATAACCGAGGGTCTGACCAAAGTCTTCATTGTGCTTAGGCATGTCCATACCACTGGCAACATCGAATAAACCAAGCACACCGAGAGTCGAGTTGAAGAACACACGAGCTGTGTCGCTTAGTGCTTGCTCAATTTTGAATTGCAGCAAGTCATTAAAGATGACAACGACATCTTCAAGGTTACTAAAGAAGTTGCTAACACTTTTATTAACCGGAGCAGGCACTGCCGCGTTATAACCCTGTGCAACTGGCTTTAAAATGGCACGGTCGAGTGTGTCATTGAAGCTGTACATAGAGCGGTTAAATGACTCGAGTGGATCGTCCGGATCAGCTTCACCATCAATAGTTGCACAACCACTGAGTAAAGAAAGACTGATAATTAAACTGGCGATCAATGAGCGTTTTTGGGAAAGTGTTTTCATTATTTTTTGTTACCACTATGGCCTTAAGCTAGTTAAGGATTCATCCTTGTTTAAAGTTTGTTGTGTTAACACAACAAATTACGGGGATGTAAATCCGTTTATCCCTAAATGTAATCGGGATAATGTCATTTTCGACTCGTCAAATCAAGCTGTTAGCTTGAAAAAGGCATTTAATTCCTATCATTTGTTCAGTGTAGTATATAACCGACAAAATACATGAGGTTCGTCCTACATCCTATCGACAGAAGAGGTGATACCTTTAGAAATCAGATGGTTTTAGTGCGCGTTTTACCGCAGCGACTGCATTTAAATTCGGTGACTAGTTGGCCTTGTTTGGTATCAAAGCGGCGCTCATTAACGATGATCCATTTATGCAGGTTATTACGGCACAACGTGTTACCACGATGTTTTTCTTTTAGAGAAGGCTTACGAAAAGGGATTACATTACTCATACCGTTGCGAGCTAACTTCATTTGCCTGACGAGCTTGAATAATGGATAGTCCGGTTCAAACTGTCAAAAGATTTAGGTGACGAATGTGAGTGCGAGTAATGCAAAGCAGCGATTAGCGGACGTGGTGGTTGGTTCGCGAGGCTGGTTACATGAGCAATGGAGTGAGTCTTATTATCCTGAAGATATACCGGATGAGTGGCGGCTGGGCTTTTATGCTAATGAATTTAATACTTTATTAGTACCGTGGGCGCAATGGAATGAGTCGATTGAGGCGTTGGAAGAAGGTTTGGAAGATGCAGATGATGACTTTCATCTCTATTTAGAATTACCGGATACACAACAGTCCTTGCCCAAGCATTGGCATGTGATTGCTGATCAAGTTAAAGGTTTGGTCTGTACGCAGGGTGATGCGAGCCAGTGGGTCGAAATTGCCGAAAATATTGGCGTACCTTTATTGGTAGAAATGCAAAATGAATCTGTATTTATAGGCTATGCACCTTATGGAGAGGCTTCGGCTTCGATTGAATTGGCGATGATTGATGGTACAAAGATTGATGATCTAGTATTGATGCGTGAACAAATAGAGCAGGCTTTACAGCTTGCCGATTCACGACTCGATTTTATTTTTACTGATACTGCGCCAGCGCTAGATGCGATGAGAAATACGGTGATGATTGCGGAACTGCTGGGTGCATAATAGGTCGTATTAAAAAGGTTGTGAACAACAACACATGCAAGCAGCAGCTTAACCCTTTATAATGGACAGAATAAACAGCCGGTAGATTGAATATTTACTCGCTAACAACAAAAATGGATATTTTGCTTGGCAACTATGAACGATAATTCAGACGACGTATTGGTGCGAATAAGAGATTTGCACTTCTCGCGTGGTAATCGAAAAATCTTTAACGGTGTTGATCTCGATATTCGTCGAGGCAAGGTCACCGCGATCATGGGTCCCAGTGGCACAGGTAAAACGACCTTACTCAAGCTAATTGGTGGGCAGTTAAAGCCTGATCAGGGCAGCATTCAGGTTGATGGCCTTGAAGTACCGAAGTTAAAACTCTCCAAACTTTATGAATTGCGTAAACGTATTGGCATGCTATTTCAAAGTGGCGCCTTACTGACGGATATCAATGTGTTTGATAACGTCGCCTTTCCTATTCGTGAACACACCAACATGCCGCCTTCTATGATCCGCGATATGGTGTTGATGAAATTAGAATCGGTCGGTTTACGTAATGCGCGAGATATGATGCCAAGTGAATTATCAGGCGGTATGGCAAGACGTGTTGCTTTAGCTCGTGCTATGGCACTTGATCCAATGATGATTCTTTATGATGAGCCTTTTACCGGACAAGATCCTATTTCAATGGGCGTGATCGTGCAGTTGATTCGTTTACTCAATGATGCTTTAGGATTAACCAGTATTGTGGTGTCACATGACGTGCAAGAAACCGCGACAATTGCCGATGATATTTATGTGTTGTCTGAAGGTAAAGTCGTTGGGCACGGTACACCGCAGCAGCTTGCAGAAACAGATTCTGATTGGGTGAAACAATTTATGCAGGGCTTACCCGATGGCCCTGTGCCATTTCATTATCTTGGTATGCAGTATGTTGATGACCTTTTGGCAGGCACTGATCCTGAGCGAGGTGTTTGATGATTGGCAGCATCCGCAAATTAGGTCGTTGGGGTTTGGGTGCTTTTGAACGCCTTGGTCGCGCACATATTTTCCTTTATTACATATTGATGGGTGTTCCTCCTGTATTGCTACGGTTTAGTTTGCTGGTACAGCAAATGCTTTCAGTCGGTGTGTTATCACTACTGATTATTGTGGTTTCCGGATTCTTTGTCGGTATGGTGCTTGGTTTACAAGGTTATAACACCTTGGTTGATTTTGGTGCCGAGCAATCGCTTGGTGTGGTGGTGGCGTTATCGCTGGTTCGAGAATTAGGCCCAGTGGTTGCCGGTTTGTTATTCGCAGGCCGTGCCGGTTCAGCACTCACCGCAGAAATTGGTTTAATGAAAAGTACTGAACAACTTTCCGGTATGGAAATGATGGCAGTTGATCCTATTAAACGTGTGATTGCACCGCGTTTTTTAGCCGGTTTTATTTCGCTGCCAATATTAGCCACGATTTTTACTGCTGTTGGCATCGTTGGCGGTTATTTTGTTGGCGTTGGTTTATTGGGTGTTGATGATGGTGCTTTTTGGTCGCAGATGCAGGCCAAAGTTGATTTTGGTGAAGACATCATGAACGGCGTCATCAAAAGTATTGTATTTGGTTTTGTCGTAACGTGGATTGCGGTGTTTGAAGGTTATGATTGTGTGCCTACATCGGAAGGTGTGAGTCGCGCAACGACCAGAACGGTTGTACATAGCTCATTGGCGATACTCGGGTTGGATTTTGTATTAACGGCATTGATGTTTACATGATATTTAAGGATTAAAAAGAAGGACGAGGTGTGTGATGCACAATTCTAAAACGGTAGAAATTCTTGTTGGTCTGTTTGTCGCATTGGGTATAGCGGCATTGTTTATGTTGGCCATGAAGGTAAGTAACTTGAGTACATTTTCAAGCGAAGGTGGCTATGTTGTTACTGCACGCTTTGAAAATATTGGCGGGCTTAAAGTACGTTCGCCTGTAACGGTTGCCGGTGTTCGGGTAGGACGTATTTCTGATATTAACTTCGATAATACAACTTACGAGGCTGTAGTGAGTATGAGTATTGAAGCTGGTTACAACACATTGCCAACAGATACCTCGGCGAGTATTTTTACGGCGGGCTTATTGGGTGAGCAGTACGTTTCCCTTGAGCCAGGCGGTGATGAAAAATACCTGCAACAGGGTGGCGAGGTTCGTTTGACCCAATCGGCTATTGTACTTGAGCAGGTTATTGGTCAGTTCCTTTACAGCCAAGCTGAAGGCGGAGATAAATAAGCGATGGATGAACAATCCCGCATTCTCTTGAAGCGTCGCGAAGATGGTTGTTTCATCTTGTCGGGTACGCTTACCTTTAAAACAGTCCCTGTGATTTGGAAACAGGGTTTGGATCTGTTTAGCGAAGCACCTTCTTTACTGCTTGATCTGTCCGGGGTTAAGCGCAGTGACAGTGCTGGCGTGGCCCTATTAGTCGAGTGGATGCGCTTTGCCCGCAGCCACAATAAACCCATCAGTTACATCAATATGCCGACCCAAATGCTGGCGATCGTCCGTGCCAGCAGTCTAGATGCCATTTTGCCCTTAGCAAGGGGCTGAAAGCCTTCCATTTTAGCGCTTGAGCCTTAGCCTTCTCGGCCTTTTTTCTATAGAATAGGCCGCCTTTGAACGATCCAATGGCAGAGTGAGTATGGAACCGAACGCAATTAAAGATCTTATTGAAGCTGGGCTAGATAATTGCCAAGCACAAGTTACTGGTGACGGTAGTCATTTTGATGCAGTTGTGGTGGGCGAAATCTTTGATGGTATGTCTCTGCTCAACAAGCAGCGTACTGTATACGGCACATTGGGAGACCGAATTACTTCTGGTGAGATTCATGCCCTGAGCATTAAGGCCTATACGCCGGCGGACTGGGAAAGAGCCAGTAAGCTGCAAGTTTCCTAAGCAATTCAGGATGCAGCGTTACTAGGCCACCGATTACGGTGGCTTTGTTTTTTTAAAGTGAATACGTAGGTAGCAGGATAGAAAATGGATAAGTTAATTATTTCAGGTGTTAGTAAGCCGCTCAACGGTGAAATTCGTATCGCCGGTGCAAAGAATGCTGCCTTGCCTATTCTTGCCGCAGCAATGTTGTCAGATGAAATTGTTACCATTCGTAATGTGCCACACCTGCATGACATTACCACTACCTTGGAATTGCTCGGTTACATGGGTATTGAGTTTGTTGTTAATGAAAAGCTCGATATCGAAATTAATTCCTCGGTGATCAAAAAATTATATGCCCCTTATGAATTAGTTAGAACCATGCGTTCATCTATTTTGGTATTGGGTCCGCTACTCGCAAAATTTGGTGAAGCCGAAGTATCACTACCCGGTGGTTGTGCGATTGGCTCGCGTCCCGTTGATTTACATATCAAGGGCCTTGAAGCGATGGGCGCTGAGATCAAGGTTGAGAACGGCTACATCAAGGCCAAAGCAAAACGTCTTAAAGGCGCGCGATTGGTTATGGATATCGTCACGGTAACCGGTACCGAAAATCTTATGATGGCTGCCACTTTAGCCGATGGCGAAACAGTGATTGAAAATGCAGCACGTGAACCCGAGGTTCTTGATTTGGCAAATTGCTTAATCAGCATGGGCGCGAAGATCGAAGGTGCTGGTACTGACAAAATTACAATTCAAGGCGTTGAAAAATTACACGGCACGGTTTACGACGTGTTGCCTGATCGAATTGAAACCGGAACGTATTTAGTTGCGGCGGCAATCAGTCGTGGCAAGATTAAAGTAAAAGACACACGCCCAGATATTCTTGATGCGGTGCTTGCTAAGTTACGTGAAGCCGGCGCTGAGATTGAAACCGGTGAAGACTGGATTAGTTTGGACATGCATGGCAAACGTCCGAAGGCCGTAGATATTCATACTGCGCCGTATCCTGCTTTCCCAACTGATATGCAGGCACAATTCACGGCGATGAATGCGATTGCAGAAGGTGTTGGTGCAATTACAGAAACCGTGTTTGAAAATCGCTTTATGCATATCTCAGAATTACAACGTATGGGTGCGGACATTAAGCTCGAAGGTAATACGGCTATTTGTAAAGGCGTTGAAAAATTGACCGGTGCACCTGTGATGGCAACGGATTTACGCGCCTCGGCAAGTTTAGTACTGGCCGGTGTCATTGCAGAAGGCGACACCGTGGTTGATCGTATTTATCATATTGACCGTGGTTATGATTGTATTGAAGAAAAATTAGCATCACTGGGCGCAACGATTCGTCGCGTTCCAGATTAAAAATAAAGAAGAGTAGGAAGACTCACCATGAGTAACGACACAATAAGCATTGCTGTATCGAAAGGCCGTATATATAAGGAAGCGCTGCCGTTGCTTGCGCATGCCGGTATTACGCCAACTGACGATCCTGATAAATGTCGTAAGCTGATTTTGGATACCAATGATCCACAAGTGAAGTTGATTATTATTCGCGCGACCGATGTCCCCGTGTTTGTGAATTACGGTGCGGCAGATTTAGGTATCACCGGTAAAGACACGCTCATGGAATACGATGGCAGCGAACTTTACGAACCATTAGATTTAAAAATCAGCCCATGTAAGTTAATGGTTGCTGGTCCTAAGGGCGAGGACTTTTTAAATACCAAAGGTCGCCTACGTGTTGCCACTAAATACGTGAATACGACGCGACGTTATTTTACTGAACGCGGTATTCAAGTTGATATTATTAAGCTTTATGGTTCGATGGAACTTGCGCCTATGGTCAGTCTATCTGATTGTATTGTTGATCTGGTTGATACAGGCAATACACTGAAAGCGAATGGTTTGGAAGCGACCGATCACGTTTGTGATATTAGTTCGCGTTTGATTGTGAATAAGGCTTCAATGAAAATGAAGCACGATCGTATTAAGCAAATCATTAGCCAAATTAGCGAAGCAGTAAATAAATAAACATGGATATCAAACGCCTTAATTCCACCGATGGCGACTTCCAGTCTAAACTGGATGCCTTGCTTGCGTGGGAATCGGTTTCCGATGATGCGGTGTTTAATACAGTAAAAAATATTCTCAGTGATGTGCGCCGTAATGGTGATGCAGCGGTACTCGAATACACTAAAAAGTTTGATCGTCTTGATGCCGCATCAATGGCTGAGCTGACGATTGGTGCAGATCGCTTAAAGCAAGCCTACGACAGTATTGAACCCGTACAACGCGAGGCATTAGAACGTGCGGCACAACGTGTACGCACTTATCACGATAGGCAAAAAACCGAATCGTGGTCGTACACCGAAGACGACGGCACACTATTGGGCCAACAAATCACAGCATTAGATCGAGTTGGTTTATATGTTCCTGGTGGTAAGGCTGCTTATCCTTCATCAGTATTGATGAATGCGATCCCAGCCAAGGTAGCAGGCGTTGCTGAATTGATTATGGTTGTGCCAACACCCGATGGCGTGATTAACGAATTGGTTTTTGCCGCCGCACACATTGCCGGTGTTGATAAAGTGTTTTCTATTGGTGGCGCACAAGCGGTAGCGGCCTTGGCTTATGGTACAGACAGCGTGCCGCCGGTTGATAAGATTGTGGGTCCGGGAAATATCTTTGTCGCGACAGCGAAACGTATGGTTTTCGGCACAGTCGGTATTGACATGATCGCAGGTCCATCAGAGATTCTAGTTATTTGTGATGGCAAGACCGATCCAGATTGGATCGCCATGGATATGTTCTCGCAAGCAGAACACGATGAAGATGCACAGTCTATCTTGCTTTGTCCTGATGCTGATTATCTTGATCAAGTCGCCGCAAGCATGACGAAATTAATCAAAGAAATGCCACGCGCTGAAATTATTAATACTTCGATTAAAGATCGCGGCGCATTAATTCAGGTGCGCGATATGGATGAAGCTGTCGATGTTTCAAATCACATTGCGCCTGAGCATCTGGAGTTATCGGTAGAAGATCCAGAAAGCATGGCAAAGAAAATCCGTCACGCCGGTGCTATTTTCATGGGACGCTACACAGCGGAAGCCCTTGGTGATTACTGTGCAGGGCCGAATCATGTTTTACCAACATCGCGCACGGCACGCTTTAGTTCACCATTAGGCGTTTATGATTTCCAAAAACGTTCTAGCCTGATTATGTGCTCGGCAGAAGGCGCATCCGATTTAGGTAAAGTCGCATCAACACTCGCACACGGCGAAGGTTTGACTGCGCACGGTCGTTCTGCGGAATACCGCATCAAAGATAAATAAGCAGCATGGATGATAAAATCCAGAATCTAGTTCGTGAAGAAGTACGCGCACTGTCGGCTTACCATGTGCCGAATCCAGGTGATGCAATCAAGCTCGATGCAATGGAAAATCCCTATCAGTTTCCTCCGGAGTTAGTTGAACAGTGGCTTAGTGTCCTTAAAACAGCCGATCTAAATCGCTACCCCGATCCTTCTGCTCGCGAACTCAAACAAGTCATTCGCACCGCGATGCATATTCCAGAGAATATGGAATTATTATTGGGTAATGGCTCAGACGAAATTATTCAAATAATCATCATGGCACTCGCTAAATCGGGAGCCGTAGTCATGGCACCTGAACCTACCTTTGTTATGTACAAAATGATCACAACGTTTTGTAATGTTGGCTATGCAGGCGTACCACTGGAAAATGATTTCAGTCTCGACATGCCCGCTATGCGCGCAGCCATGCAAGAACAAAAACCGGCCGTTATTTTCCTCGCTTGGCCGAATAACCCAACAGGTAATTTATTTGCCGAAGCGGATGTCATCGAAATTATCGAAAACGCACCTGGCCTAGTTGTGGTTGATGAGGCCTATACTAGTTTTGCCGAAGTCAGCTTCATGGATAAGCTAGCCGACTACGATAATCTCGTTGTTATGCGTACGGTTTCAAAATCAGGTCTTGCCGGATTACGCTTAGGTTATTTGGCGGGTTCGGCTGCATGGCTGGATGAATTTGATAAAGTTCGTATGCCTTATAACATCAATGTATTGACTCAACTCAGTGCTAAATTTGCGTTAGAGAATGTAACCGTACTTGATGAACAAGCCGCCAAATTACGTGCTGCGCGGTCTGAATTGATGCAGGCGCTTAATGACATAAAAGGTATTGAAGCCTTTGAAAGTGCCGCTAACTTTATTTTATTTCGCATCGCG
Organism: Sulfuriflexus sp.; assembly: GCA_023134145.1. Taxonomy (GTDB): domain Bacteria; phylum Pseudomonadota; class Gammaproteobacteria; order AKS1; family AKS1; genus Sulfuriflexus. The sequence goes on from JAGLUW010000013.1 coordinate 65,542, forward strand.
AATGCCAGTGATGTATTTGCATGCTTAAAAGACAAAAACATCCTCATTAAAAATCTCGACCCTGCCGGTGGTGCGCTTGCTAATTGCCTACGCGTTACCGTCAGCACTCCTGAAGAAAACAGCGCATTTCTTAGCGCACTAAAATCCTGTATAGCTTGATCTAAATCATTATTGCCTCGTGATTTAGAGGTAGAATGAAGCGTAAAGGTTACGGCTTTTCGTATCTTAGTGGCTGGAGGATCAATATGAGTATTCTTATCATTTTTAATCGTGAACCCTATGACAATACCGATGTGACGTGGAATGGTCTGCGCTTGGTTGGCAAGTTAATGGAAAAAGCTCAGTCAGTAAGAATTTTCTTAATGAATGATGCGGTTGATATGGCTCGAGATGCCTGTGTACCACCAGAAGGATATGATCAAGACCTTGTTATTATGTTGAAAGATCTTATTTCTCAAGGCGCTATGGTTAAGGTTTGTGGTACTTGTATGTCGCGTTGCGGTATTTATAAGAATCAGCCATATTGTGAGGGTGCTGAGAAATCAACAATGGACGAGTTAGCCGAATGGGTAATGAGTAGCAATAAAGTATTAACCTTTTAAAAGGAGGATGTAGCAATGATGACACTAGATTCGTTAACAACTTTTTTTGGCTGGTGCGCGATTATTAATATTGCTGTATTGTTAATTAGCACTGTCCTGATTTTAATTTTCAAACAACCCATAGTCAGGTTGCACAGCAAGCTGTTTGATGTCAATCCGGACAATCTTCCAACGATGTACTTTGATTATCTTGGTAACTATAAAGTAGCTACATACGTGTTAAGTATTGTTCCATATATTGCTTTAAAGGTGATGGCATAGCACATGTTCGAAAAGTATTAGGTATAATGCTTGTTCGCCGTTATTGAGATGTAGAAATCATGAGTATAGAACAAGACTTGCAGGCTCGTAGTGAGTCAAAATGTGAGCTATGTGCAGCGACAGATAATCTTACCGTCTATGAAATACCGCCTACCTCCAATGGTGAGGCAGATCAATGTGCGCTGCTCTGTAATACATGCCAAGAACAACTTGATGATGCAGACAAGGTCGATGCCAATCATTGGCGCTGTCTAAATGACAGCATGTGGAGTCAAGTACCCGCGGTGCAAATAATGGCATGGCGAATGTTAACGCGTTTGCGTAGTGAAGGTTGGCCACAAGATTTACTCGATATGTTTTACCTTGATGAAGATACACTGAATTGGGCACAAGCTGCTGGTGATGGTGTAAGCGATGAAGATACGGTTAAACATCTCGATTGCAATGGCGTAACTCTTGACGCGGGTGACACGGTCACGCTGATAAAAGACCTCACAGTGAAGGGTGCTAATTTCACGGCGAAACGAGGTACAGCCGTGCGTAATATCTCACTGGTTTCAGATAATGCAGAACATATTGAAGGCCGTGTAAATGGCCAGCAGATTGTGATTTTGACAAAATTTGTTAAAAAATCTAATTAAGTTTTTAGCTGGTAGATAGAAATGGAATACCTAAATTTATTTTTTGATATTATTAAATATTTCTTTTTAGGTGTATTTGGTCTCGTAGCGATCGTTATTATCATTACGATTATTTTTGGCGATCAGGTTGAAAATCGCTGGCGATTTAAAGCGTTATTTTATGATGCGAATAATAATCAAATTGGCAGATTTAGAATAACTCTGTTTGGTTATACGAAAAAAGACAAACCAGATGAGCTAAAAATAAAGTTTAGGTTGAAACACCCACAGTTAATACCTGGTGCGATGGTTAAGGTTTATATTGAAGATAGCTTGTATTATGAAAATGCAGTAACAAAAAAAGGCAAAGTCTCTTTCGGTAAAACCATGGATAAGAGTGAATTTAAAGGCGTTTTACAAGAGCCAGAACTAGGGCAATTATGTAAGGTTAAATGTTCGGGGTTTATTGTTGCCTCGGCAGAGTTAGGTGAATATTAATGAATAAGTTATTGGCGGCAATTTTATTGATGTCTTGTACATTTTCCTTGCATGCAAAGACGATTGATCTTGAATGCGAAGTGTTAGCGAATAAAATGGTAACCAAATTGGTTGATGAGGGTTTATTGCTTTCAGCAGAGCAGCATCAAATTCGTGCGCGTGCAATTAGTGTCGCGCTTTGTAGTGAAGTGCAAAAGACAGCGGAAGTTCAGCATCAAAAAGCACAAACGTCGGCACTACAAAACTGGATTTTTGAAAACCGACCTGACAAGCCCGGCAATAAACGTTTAAAGCGATTAAAATAAATTAGCGTTTAGGACGTTCGTTTACAACAGCATTAACTTCAATTTTCTTACCCTGACGAATTATTCCAAGTGTAATACTCGTGTCTGGAGCAAAGCCTGCAATTTGGTTGAGACTATCTCGTGAATTGATAACGGGTTTAAAATTAATTGTCACAATAATATCGCCCGCTTTTAATTGCGCTTGATCTGCAGGGCCACCAAGAAGTACCGCCGCGATTAATACACCCTCGGTATTATCAAAGCCAAGTGACTCTGCTAATTGCGGCGTTAAGTCTTGCGCTTCAATCCCCAACCAACCACGTAGTACTCGACCATGTTCAATAATTTGTTGCATGACATCGCGTGCGAGAGAGGCGGGAATAGCAAAACCAATTCCCTGTGAACCACCAGAGCGAGAAAAGATAGCGGTGTTGATGCCAACTAATTTTCCATTGGCATTAATCAATGCGCCACCAGAGTTTCCTGGGTTAATGGCTGCATCTGTTTGAATAAAATTCTCAAAGGTATTAATACCTAATTGGTTACGACCAGTTGCGCTGACAATACCCATAGTCACTGTTTTACCAACACCGAATGGATTACCAATGGCGAGCACGACATCACCGACGCGTAATGTTTTGGATTGACCAATGGTAATGGCGGGTAGTTTCACATAATTAATTTTTAATACAGCAAGATCTGTATCAGGATCAGTACCGACAACTTTGGCCGATGGTGTTTCACCATTGGCAAGTACCACGCGAATTTCATCGGCGCCTTGAATGACGTGGTTATTGGTTAAGACATAACCCTGTGAACTAACGATAACCCCTGAACCAAGACTTGTTTCGAGTCGTTTGCGCGGAGTGACTGGCGCAGTACCTTCAAAGAAACGTTTAAAGAAAGGATCATTCTGCAAAGGGTTGGCTCGTTCGGTAACAATTTTGGCCGTGTAAATATTAACGACTGAAGCAGAGGTTTGTTCTACCGCGTCAGCATAGGAGACTGGGCCACGGCCAATTGTATTAATGGCAGCCGGTGCGGTGGTTTCCTGTAAAATTTCAACAACCGTACCACCACGATCGATAAGCTCAGGTTTCAGGAACACCAGCACAATAAAGGCCGCAAGACCTACGGTGAGGACTTGAAATAGAAACTGTATGCTTTTGCCGATATTCATAATGGCCTTTACCCTAGCATTTGTTCGTGGATGCGTCACACTATAGGTTCACAATAAATGGAATTGGCCATGAGCAATCAGCGCAATCAAAGTACTCAATGCACTAGACAGGAAATTATTACTTACCTCGAGACCTTACTCGATGTCGGTGGTTATCGTGATTACTGTCCTAATGGTTTACAGGTTGAAGGGCGTAACGAGATTACGCATATTGTGAGTGGTGTGACGGCAAGTCAGGCATTGATTGAGGCTGCTATTGAACAGGGTGCTGATGCCTTGTTGGTTCATCATGGTTATTTCTGGAAGGGCGAATCGCCAACGATTACAGGTATTAAACGTCAACGCATTCAACGCTTGCTTGAATCAGATATTAATCTACTCGCTTATCATTTACCGCTCGATGGTCACGCGGAACTGGGTAACAATGTACAACTTGCGCGGGTTTTGGAACTTAATATTGAAGGCATCACGGGTGATTCTGGCCTGCTCTATCATGGCAGTTTAAAACAGGCTTGTGACGGTGATGATTTTGCTGCGCACATAGAATCGTGTTTAGGGCGTTCTCCGCAGCATATTCCAGCAGATAGAAGTATTAAGCGCGTGGCATGGTGTACCGGTGGCGCGCAGTCATATATAGAGGAGGCAGCGGAATTAGGCGTGGACGCCTTTATTACGGGTGAAATTTCCGAACAAACTGTCCATATCGCCCGTGAGATGGGGATTCATTTTTATGCGGCAGGGCATCACGCTACTGAGCGTTATGGTGTGCAGGCGCTGGGTACACATCTTTCTGCTGAATTTGGCCTAAAACATACCTTTATCGACATCGATAACCCAGTATAAATAGGTGATTAGGCATTTTTGGCCATTTTGAGCACCTCATTAAGCCTATAAAACCACTCATAAGCCATTGTAATAACAGATAAAAAAAAGCTTTCGCTTGACCAATCACCGCACATGCAGGACAATACCGCTTCTTTTTATGCTGGAAAGCATAAATATTCTAATTTGCTGATGCAGATTTAGTTTGTTTGAATTTTCCAGAGTCGTGAATGCAAGGGAGCAGCCTTTAATATATAAGGTGATACCCACAGGAGACGAACATGAGTACAGATGGCGTAGATAATAGTAAACGCCGATTTCTAACGGCTGCGACTGTTGCAGTAGGTGCCGTAGGCGCCGGTTTTGTAGCAGTGCCGTTTTTGAAATCTTGGAGTCCTAGTGCCAAAGCCCGTGCGGCAGGTGCACCAGTTGAAGTGGACATTAGTAAATTACAACCCGGCCAATTGCTGCGCGTTTTATGGCAGAAGAAACCAGTTTGGATTGTTCACCGTACTGAAAAGAACCTTAAGGAACTTCCTGGATTGGATAGCAAGCTTGCTGATCCTGATTCAGAAATTCCTAACCAGCCTGATTACATCAAAGGCACTAACCGTTCTTTGAAAGATAAGTACTTAGTGGCTGTTGGTATTTGTACTCACCTTGGTTGTTCACCGACTTACCGTCCTGAAGTAGCACCTGAAGATTTAGGCGCTGATTGGCTGGGTGGTTTCTACTGTCCATGTCATGGTTCTAAGTTTGACTTGTCAGGTCGTGTTTATGTTGGCGCACCAGCACCAACTAACTTGGTGATTCCTCCATATACTTATTTATCAGATACGACGCTGAATATTGGCGTTGATGATACAGGAGCAGCCTAATGAGTATGCTAGAAAAGACACTCGGTTGGGTAGATGATCGTTTCCCACTGACAAAAATGTGGACAGAACATATGTCTGCATACTACGCGCCAAAGAACTTTAACTTTTGGTATTTCTTTGGTTCATTAGCATTGATGATGTTGGTAATGCAGATTGTTACCGGCGTTTTCCTAACAATGAACTACAACCCAGATGCAACTTTGGCCTTTGCTTCAGTTGAATACATCATGCGTGATGTTGAATGGGGTTGGTTGATTCGTTACTTGCATTCTACGGGTGCATCAGCGTTCTTCGTGATTGTTTACCTGCACATGTTCCGCGGCTTAATGTACGGTTCGTACAAGAAACCACGTGAATTGATTTGGATCTTTGGTATGTTCATCTACCTTGCGTTGATGGCCGAAGCATTCATGGGTTACTTGCTACCTTGGGGACAAATGTCTTACTGGGGCGCACAAGTAATTATCTCATTATTCGGTGCGGTTCCATTTGTTGGTGAAGAACTAGCAATCTGGATTCGTGGTGACTTCGTTATCTCTGATGCGACACTGAATCGTTTCTTCGCTTTCCACGTGATTGCATTGCCAATCGTTCTGCTTGGACTTGTTGTTGCGCACATCATCGCGTTACACGAAGTGGGTTCAAACAACCCAGACGGCGTTGAAATTAAGAAAGTAAAAGGTGCTGACGGTATTCCACTAGATGGCATTCCATTCCACCCTTACTACTCGGTGAAAGATATCGTTGGTGTAGTTGTGTTCTTATTCTTCTTCTCAGTGGTGATTTTCTTCATGCCAGAGCTGGGTGGTTGGTTCTTAGAGAAAGATAACTTTGTACCAGCAAATCCATTGAAGACACCTGAGCACATTGTGCCTTTATGGTACTTCACACCGTTCTACGCGATTCTGCGTGCCGTACCAACGATTGGTGTGTCGCAGTTCCCTGGTGTTATCGCGATGGGTATGTCGATTGTGTTCTTGTTCTTCTTGCCATGGTTAGACCGTAGTCCGGTTAAATCTATTCGCTTCCGTGGTCCTATTTACAAGTTCGCTCTAGCTGTTTTCACTATCAGCTTTATTGTTCTCGGTTGGTTGGGTACAAAACCTGCTGGCGGTAACTATCTGATTGCGTCACAGGTATTTAGTATCTTGTACTTCCTGTTCTTTATTTTGATGCCTTGGTATACAACGATTGATAAGACCAAGCCTGTACCAGAAAGGGTGACATCCAAATGAAAAAAATAATCATTGCATTAGTAATGGTGAGTTTCTCCGGTCTGCTAAGTGCAGCGGGTAAGCTTCACCTCGATGAAGCAAATATTGATCTGACTGATAAGGCATCACTGCAACGCGGTGCTAAATTGTTCACCAATTACTGCTTAAACTGTCACTCTGCTAGCTTCATGCGTTATAACCGCATGGGTAAAGACTTAGGTATTTCTGACATACTTGTTGAAGAGAATTTAATTTTCTCAGACGACAAAGTCGGTGACTTAATGAAAGTGGCGATGACAACAGAAGATGGCGCGAGCTGGTTCGGCACACCGCCACCTGATCTTTCTGTTATCTCACGAGCTAAGGGTGCCGGTTCAGTCGGTGCAGATTGGCTTTACACTTACTTCCGCTCATTCTATGTAGATGAAAGCCGTCCATTTGGCGTTAACAACACCGTATTCAAGGATGTTGGTATGCCTCATGTATTGTGGGAACTACAAGGCATGCAGAAGTTGTTGAATGCTGATGAAGTTAAACACGGCGCAACACCTGAGTTTGCTATGGTAAGCACAGGCAGCATGACAGTTGAAGAATACGATACAGCTGCACGTGATCTGACTAACTTCCTCGTCTACGTTGGTGAGCCTTCACAGCTTAAGCGTCTTGGTTTGGGCCCGTGGGTACTAGCCTTCTTGGTGTTCTTCTTCTTCGTATCTTACGCACTGAAGAAAGAGTACTGGAAAGACGTACATTAATTGATGCGTGCGGTGGTGCGGCTAGTTTAAACTAGCTGCACCAGCGTATTCTCAATCTCATATTCATTTTAAGTTTTTAATCTAAGGGACTCCACTATGGCGTCGATTGCAAACCGCCGTTCAGCCATGACGCTTTATTCAAGCGCCACATCACCATATAGCCACCGTACGCGTATCGTATTGGCGGAAAAGAACATTAATCATGAAATTACTGATGTTGGTGAAGGTGAACGTCCTGAAGATCTGACTGATCTGAATCCATACAACACGGTACCAACACTGATTGATCGTGATTTGGTTTTGTATGATTCTCGCATCATCATGGAATACTTGGATGAACGTTTTCCGCATCCTCCGTTGATGCCGGTTGATCCTGTTTCTCGTGCTAATTCAAAACTGTTCATGTACCGAATTGATCGTGACATGTATAGCGTTCTTGATCAGCTTGAAGATGGCCCTGATAGTCGTACTGCGACTAAATTACGTAAGGAATTACGTGACAGCCTAACGGTGATTGCGCCAATCTTTGAACAAAAGCCTTACTTCATGAGTGAAGAATTTACCTTGGTTGATTGTTACATGGCGCCATTGTTGTGGCGTTTACCGAAGTACAAGGTTGAGTTACCAGCGCAAGCAAGTGCGGTTAACACTTACGCAGAACGCCTATTTTCTCGTGAATCGTTCCAGACTAGTCTGAGCGAAATTGAACGAGACATGAATTCTTAAAGCAGCCCGTAGAGTTATGTTTGATGACGTCTAGTCGCCCATACATGGTTCGTGCACTTTATGAGTGGATTATCGATAACGATATGACACCGTACTTGCTGGTGGATGCCAGTATTGATGCTGTTCATGTTCCTCACCAGTTTATTGAAGATGGCAAGATTGTCCTCAATATCAGTCCTTCTGCGACAGAAGCGATGATTCTTGGTAATCAATTAATTGAATTTAGTGCACGTTTTTCAGGTATAGAGCAGATAGTGTCTGTGCCAATGGAAGCTGTTATGGCTATTTATGCACGTGAGAATGGTCAGGGTATGTTGTTTTCAGAAGAAAGTGAACAAGGTGTTACGCCGCCCGAGCCAGATGACGAACCACCATCGCCATCAAACAAGCCTCATTTACACGTGGTGAAGTAAGCTTTAAAAATAATTTTTAAAAGTAGTTCCGTTTTTAAAGCAACGTGCGTTGCCCATCAAAGTTTATTTCTACTGGTTTTAAGCCCAATATTGTCATCTCTCCGCTATAACGATCAACGGCATTGTAGCTATATTCAAATTGATAGCAGCGTTCGAACTGTATGCGTCCGTGCCCACCACGGCGCAGTCGAAGACGTTGTAAGGAAACGGTTTGATCGAGCAACATAGCATCATGCTTGTCGCAAAAATGTCGACAAATACCAAGCGAGAACTCGTGAGCACGCCGACCATTAAGCCAGAAAGCGATACCTGCACAAAGTAAGATTAAATAAACAAGACCATCCATTAGCTGTTCATTAGAACAGGGATCTAGAGGATTTTCTATCTATGTGGAAACGAAATTAGAAGGGAGGAGTAAAATATCAAACGGGATAGCAATAACAGGCTACCCCGCTGATATTCAGATGATTAAACTTCAGCGACGCTGAGCCATGAATCATGCAAGTTACAAACACTCAGTGCGTAGATAGGGCCACTGTGTGATTTCAGTGTGAACTGAGATACAGGTGAATCCTTCATTGGATCAAAGACTTTTTCATCAATGAAGTTGAAGTCCTTGTCTAATAGCATGTGTTTAACGATGTAGTGTTTATAGCCTTTCATTGGGTGGCTAGTAACAACGTCAACAATGATTCCACCTTTGCTTTTACTAGTTTGAATGACAGGTGAATGTGGGCCCGCTTTCTTCGCCCAACGTCCTGGTGAGTCCTTGGTATAAAAAATACCGCCTGACATTGGGTTACTACTAATCTTTTTGCTACCAGCAAGAACGATTTCTGGTGCAATGATTCCAGCTGCAGAGCCTGCAACCGCGAGTCGAATAAAAGAACGTCTATCCATGTAATGCCTCCTTAATTGATAAAATCATATACAAATAACCAGTATGGCCGTTTCTATATGCTTAGGGTTTTACAGAGAATCTTCTTACGTAAGTTATGAGTCCCTGCATACTTAGTTAAACCCATGAAGCAACGAGTTTATTCCCATTAGGCAGGATTACAAGTAGGAAAAAGCTGATACTTTGTAGGGCTAGGCTATTATGGCTTGGGTAAGGTCTTGTCTTGATTGAGGATTTGATTCGGGTCAAATTGAAGACGGATGTCTTGCATGAGTTGTAGCGAGGTTTTGTCTAATTCTCGGGCAATAAAATCGCGTTTCTTGATGCCCACGCCATGCTCGCCAGATAGGCTACCTTCTAACTTTAGTACCAATGAAAAGACGTCATCCAGGCACTCATGTGCCGCTTTCATTTGCGCGGGATCATCTGGATCGATCAAAAGATTGACATGGATATTGCCATTACCGGCATGGCCAAAGTTCACGATCTTGATGTTGTGTTGCTGAGCGAGTACGTCCAGACCATTAATCAATTCAGGAATATGTGAAACGGGCACAACGACATCTTCGTTAATTTTCTTCGGTGCAACCTTGCGTAGTGCTGGCGATAGCGCTTTGCGGGTTGCCCAGAGGGCGGCAATTTCTTCAGCGGAATTGGCTTCATCAAAGCTTAATAGTCCATCATTCTTTGCGGCCTGATGAATACACTTTACAGCATCATCCATGGAACTTTCAGGACCATCGACTTCAATCATGAGTAGTGCACCGGCTTTTTCTGGAAGCTTAGCAGTTGAATAGTCACGAATCATATCGAGTGCAGCATGGTCAATAAATTCAAGGGCACAAGGCGTTACCGGTTGCGCCATGATATCGGCAACGGCTTGGCTGGCGCTGGCAATATCTTCATAAACAACCTGCATGGTACGTTTGCTTGCCGGTAGTGGTGTCAATTTTAAGGTCGCTTCCGTGATCACGGCCAAGGTGCCTTCAGAACCAATCAGTAACCGCGTTAGGTCATAGCCGACAACGCCCTTGGTAGTAAAGGTACCTGCCCGTAGTGCTTCACCCGCACCGCTAACGGCACGTAGCCCAAGCGTATTATCTCGTGGAGTGCCATATTTTACAGCGCGAGGTCCAGCTGAATTATAGGCAAGGTTGCCGCCGATAGTGCAGAAGGCTGCACTGGTTGGATCGGGTGGCCAAAAGAAGCCATGTTCGCCTGCGGTTTGTTGGATTTCTTGGTTGGTGACGCCGGCCTGCGCAACAATGAGTCGATTCGCTGGATCGACGCGTAAGATTCGATTCATTTTCTCTAAAGAAAGAACCAGTCCGCCATGCAAGGGAACAGTCGCACCGGTAGTGCCTGTGCCGCGCCCACGTGTTGTTAATGGGATCTTAAATTCATTGCAGAGCTTAACAATAAGATGTACTTGTTCATGGGACGTAGCAAATACGACAGCTTGAGGTAGGGCATGGCCACGACTATTGTCGTAGCCATAATTCCAGCATTCGGTTTTTTCAGTTAATAGACTCTCTGCGCCAACATATTCGCTTAGCTTAGTGAGAAATAAAGGCGGCAGTGTTTCTTGTTCTGGCATGAGAGCGTAATAATTTAATCGAGATACTCAAATAATTTCACAACACGTTGTACACCACCAACAGTGCGAGATGCATTAATAACAATGTCGGCTTCATTACGAGTGACAATGCCCATTAAGAAAACAGTGCCATTTTCACTAATTACTTTAATGCGCGTTGGGTCAAAATCAGGTGCATCTTTTACTTGGAAAAGGTTGGTTTTTACTTTGGCCGTAATCCATGTGTCGCTACTGCGTGTTAATAATGAGCTCGGTGCAGCAATTGCGATTTCATTGTGAACTTTACGTACCTTCGGTATAGATGAAACAAGGCTGTAGGCTTTATTTTTAAGTGCGTCGGTTGGCGCTTCACCGCTGAGTAGAATGATATTGTTATAAGAGGTTATATTGATATGTGTGTTATCAAATATTTCTTGGTCAGAAAACAACCGTGATGTTGCTTTGACTTCAATGATTTCATCATCAACAAAAGTACCCACAGTTCGACGGTCATGAACAACAGCCGCACCCGTTGCTGCACCGCCGATAACGGCACTGGCACAACCTTGTAGTAAGGCGATAATTAAAATGACAGGTAACGCAACAATATTCAGTTTCATTTATTTAGCTCTCCTGTTTGAGCAGTTGTTGATCAATAAGATCACACAAGCAATGAATAATCAGTATATGTACTTCTTGTATACGCGCGGTTGATGTCGCCGGCACGCGTAGTTCAATATCTTGTTCGCTTAGCATGTTTGCAATACTGCCACCGTCGCGACCACTGAGGACGATAACCGGCATATTACGATCATGTGCAGCCTTGATAGCATGAATTACATTTTCAGAGCGGCCACTGGTTGAGATCGCTAATAAAATATCACCTGTTTGACCAAGCGCACGTACTTGTTTTGAAAATATCTCATTGAATGAATAGTCATTAGCAATTGAGGTGATGGTTGATGAATCAGTCGTTAGTGATATAGCCGGTAGGCCTGGTCGTTCCATCTCGAAACGATTTAATAATTCAGAAGAAAAATGTTGAGCATCACCGGCTGAACCACCATTACCACAACATAATATTTTGTGTTCATCGAGTAGCGCCTGCGTCATGCGTTCAGCAGCCTGAGCGATAGGCATGGTTAAGGTTTCCAATGCCTGTGTCTTGGCTTGGATGCTATCCTGAAAATGTTGTCGAATCCTGTATTCTGCGTCCACTGTATTTCCTGCGAGTTATATCAAGCAGCCAACATTATAACGATTGTTTAAGGCTACGTCCCGAATGCATTTTTAACCCATTCTATTGTGGTGTTGGGTTCGACGCCACTAATAGCGACAACATCGAAACGGGCATTGAGTGGGGTGCGGGTTTGCAGTAAATAGTGTCGCGCCGTAAGTGAAAGGCGCTTCTGTTTATGAATATTAACGCTTTCCATCGCGTTACCGAATTTATCAGTTCGACGGTAGCGAACTTCAACAAAAACGATGCTGTCTTTGTCGCGCATAATGATATCTATTTCGCCTCGGCGGCAGGAGAAGTTTCTTTCAACCAGAACCAAGCCTTGTTTTTCTAGGTATTGGCAGGCAAGATTTTCGTTAAATTTACCGGTGAGTTGTTGCTTAGTTTGTAGCATATGACCTCCTTGTCAGCTAGATGAATCTATATTACGGGTTCCTTGGGATTAATGTCTACCGCTGGTTCAATAAGCGGTGCGGGTTGTCTTGCTTCTATGCGAAGAGCTTCAAGCCGAGGCTTGCCAGCACGGAATTTAGCCCAACTGAGTTGGCGTATTAGACGCAGATTTTCATCGATGCGCAGACTGCCGGTTGAGCCGTTATAACGTTCGAAAGGATACTGCTGCAAGCGTTGTAGGTGTGGAATGATGTTGTAGGCATCAATCCCAAAGGCATAAAACCGCGCTAGTTTCTCTGCACGTGACCGCCATAGTTTAGCAAGATTGCCTTTGAGCGCTTGATCTTGATTGGCAATCGTCCAAGGCATGTCACCAAAGATGATGCCATTCATATCCCGATCACGTTGTCGATCAATCTTCCCCGTGTAGACATGGGATGTCGCATAAACAGGTATCTTGCTGGCGTCATAAAATTTTAGCTGTGGTCGTATTTGTCGAGCTTGTTCAGGAAAGGCGGCAAGAAAAACAAAATCGATATCTTGACGACGACGTACTTCAAATTCGAGTTTACCACCGAGTACACGTCTTAATTGTTTGAAACGTTGTTTGCTGTCATCCACATTTAAAACATCACGAACAGGTTTCGCATAGTCTTTATTAGTTAAAGAGTAAGTTTGAATATCAACTAATTGTCCACCAAGGTAGAGCCAATGTTGTTGGAACGCATTTCTAACGCGTTCCCCCCAATTCGATTCAGGGTAGAGAATAATGCCTTTGTTATGTCCTTCTAACCAAATGCGTTCGGCAACTTGGCGTGCTTCATCTTCAGGGAGCAAAGCAAATTGATATAAACGACTGTGGGCTATGGCGGTTGTATCGTTAGCATTGAGCATTAAGGTGGGAACAGTAAAACTCTCTTTTAGCGAGAGTTGATTCACAGCATCTTTGGCTAGCGGGCCAACTACAAAATCAGCACCATCGCTTATTGCTTGTTGGTAGACGAGCTCAATGTTTGTTGCGTCGGCATCATAAAGCTTGATTGAAGTATTATTATTCTTTTGAGTCTCACTCTTATAGTAAGCAGCAAGAAAGCCATCACGTACGGCACGGGCGGGTTCAGCTATGCGACCATTTAACGGTAATAATAGGGCTATCTGTTGCGGAACCGGTGTGGCGCTTTTTTCGATATTGCGTAAGGTCAATAAAAAACGTGCGACAGCAGGATGTAATGGGTGGTTGTTTTTCCATGCATCTAATTGAACCGTGCCACCAATTTGTTTTGCTTGCTGACTAAGAATAGCGAGTTCTAGCCAACCACGATAATGTCCTGGTGCGGTAACGGCATAAATACTTGAGAGACCGGCAACAGATACATTATTAAGATCAGCCCAAAGTTCAGCGTGGTTACTGTCTCGACTTAATGCATCATCAAGCACGGCATCCAACATGATGCGTTGATTAGCGGCCTCAAGATGATTACCGAGCCGACTATAGGCCTTAGCTTGAAGTGAGTGATTTTCACGAAGTAATTGCAGCGATAAAGAATCGATAGAAATCGCAATTAAAATATTTAATGTATCCGCTGGTTTATTCAGTAACAGTTGTAATTTTGCATTTGTAATCTGCCAAACGGAGGACGATTGCTGTGCAACTATCGCAAGTGTTTCTTCTGCTTGTTGTAACTCAGGTAGTTGCAACAACGCTGCAGTGGCACGGAGCAGGTATTGATCTCGTTGTGTTTGCGGTGAAGTGGAATCTTTATGAGCTAAGGTTAACCAAATATCAGCCGCACCACGATAGTTACCTTGTGTCTCGAGCGCTTCGGCAGCCTGTTGTTTGGATTGTCCAAACAGCGGCAGATTAATTATTTTTGAAATTGGCTCGTCGCCGGTGGTTTGGCAGGCAGTTAACGTAGCCATGACAGCACACAACAGACCCAGCTTGATTAGGTTAGAGGCTCGGCGGCTCGAATATGATAAAGTTGTCTTCATGATGATGCACAGTATCTTGACCACATCGAGTCCTGTCAATGAATGACGGCACACTTTATATCGTTGCGACGCCAATTGGCCATTTAGGTGACCTTTCGCCTCGCGCGGTAGAGGTATTATCTGCGGTTGATGTGATTGCCGCCGAAGATACCCGTGTGACACGTAAATTGTTGCAGCACATGGGAGCAGACACCGCGATGCTGTCTTTGCATGAGCATAATGAGCAGCAGCGTATTCAAAGCCTATTAGCTCGGCTGCAAGCGGGTGATTCGGTTGCATTGGTATCTGATGCGGGTACGCCGTTAATAAGTGATCCAGGTTATCCATTAGTAAGAGCCGTTCGTCAGGCTGACATTAAAATTGTGCCGGTTCCCGGTCCTTGCGCTGTTATTACAGCCCTATCGGTGTCGGGTCTACCCACGGATAAGTTTATTTTTGAAGGTTTTTTACCGGGAAAATCGTCCGGTCGTCGTGGCAAGTTTGAAGAATTACTGCTTGAACATCGCACGCTTATTTTCTATGAATCACCACATCGTATTCTTGCCTGTCTTGAGGATTTAGAAGCGGTGATGGGTGACCACCGAGAGGTGGTCATCGCTAGAGAATTAACCAAAACCTTTGAGACCATTCGCTCGGGTAATATTGCTGAAATACGTGAATGGGTGGAACAGGACCAAAATCAGCAACGTGGTGAGATTGTTTTACTGGTTGCGGGTGCGCCCGTTGTTGAGGAAGCTAATCCTGATTTAGAGCGGATTCTGACCCTATTAATGGACGAATTGCCGTTGAAACAAGCCGCCGCGTTAACCGCTCAGATATGTGATGCAAAACGCAATGAAGTCTATCAAAAAGCGCTTGAAATTAAAGAGATTAAAGCGAAGTAGTCACTTACTTGCGTTCTTTTCTGCTCGTCGTAATATAGTTCTTCCCTGCGGCATATACTAAAAATAAAGCATTACCCGCCGCTTTAGGGTTTTTAGGACAAGGAGGGAGAGGCAATGAACGCAACCAACGTCTATCGGGATTACACAGTCATGTGCCCTGAGTTTAGGGAAGGTATCGGCTATCTTGCTGAAGGTGATCTTGAAAAGGCCTTAGACGCCTTTGCTATCGCTGATCATAAAACGTCACGTGATGACGTGAATAAAAATAAATATCAATCATTTCACGGCTTAATGTTGGTTTATGCTGGGCAATCAAAGGGTATCGAACTCTGTCGAGCAGCATCGGCTAGTGAGTGTTTTGATGGCGATGTATTTTATAACCAAGCACGTGCTGAACTTGATCTAGAACATCGTCGCCAAGCAGTGGTGGCATTACGCCGAGGTCTAGAGTTTGATCGTACTCATCCAGATCTACTTCGCTTACGCCAACGACTCGGTATTCGCCGCGGTTTAATGATCCCATTTTTGGATCGCGACAATATGTTTAACAAGTTGCTTGGCAAGATAAGTTACCAGCGTTTACAGCTTATTTAAGCGTTAATTCATCAGTAGCTAAGGTATACTCCGCGCGGGAGTTGGCTAGGCGATCGCCTTTTGCTTCGTGCAAGGGGAGGAAAGTCCGGGCTCCATAGGGCAGAGTGCCAGGTAACGCCTGGGCAGCGCGAGCTGACGGAAAGTGCCGCAGAAAATATACCGCCTACGTGGCCTCATATTTGTGGTCGCCGGTAAGGGTGAAATGGTGCGGTAAGAGCGCACCGCGCATTTGGTAACAAATGTGGCAGGGTAAACCCCACTCGGAGCAAGACCAAATAGGGGAACATTAGGCGTGGCCCGCGTTGTTCCCGGGTAGGTTGCTTGAGGTGTGCGGCGACGCACATCCCAGATGAATGGTCGTCCACGACAGAACCCGGCTTATCGGCCGACTCCCACCTTCTTTTCGTGGTTTTTTATCCTCTTTATTAAACATTAAATGCTTACGCATTATTCTTAATGTTCTTTCTAGGTATATCTTGTAACTCCTTGTTTTATATCGTTTCGTAAAAATCGAAAAGTGTTGCTTTTATGCCATTTTTTCTTCCCTCCAAATTACGCTAAGTGACTGTGTGTAAAGCAAGAAATCCTCTTTCAAGTGGTTTCCTATTGGTTGACAGTGGGCTATTTGAGGCCTATAGTGTAAAAAAGTGGTACAAAGTGGAATTTAATGGATCTAGAATTTAAAGAATCCAGAATCCCAACAAAGAGGCAAGAAGAACAAAAATGTTCCGTGGTGTTAATCAAATTACTCTAGATGCGAAAGGACGCATGGCGATGCCGACTCGTTACCGAGATCGGTTACAAGATCGTTGTGGCGGCCAGCTAGTAGTGACGGTTGATCAAGACCATTGCCTGTTGATGTACCCGCTTCCTGAATGGGAAGAAATTGAACGTAAGTTAGTCCGTCTACCCAGTTTGAATAAACAAGCGCGACGTTTGCAGCGTTTGTTGATTGGTCACGCCACAGAATGTCAGCTCGACAGTAATGGTCGGGTGTTGTTGTCACAACCACTGCGCGAGTTTGCTGATTTGCAGCGTCATGCGGTGTTGATTGGCCAAGGTAACAAATTCGAAATTTGGGACGAGCCAACCTGGAATGAAAAACGTGATATTTGGTTGTCAGAAGAAGATGAGCTCGAACTGCCAACGGAACTTGAATCACTATCCCTATAAGGGATACGCACGCTACCAATAATGCGTGATAGCAAAACAAATAATAATAATTTAAAACATGCACCGGTATTACTGACTGAAGTGCTCGAAGGGTTGAGAATTAAAGCAGATGGCGTGTATGTGGACGGTACATTTGGTCGCGGCGGACATGCGCGAGCCATATTAGAAAAATTGGGACCAACAGGGCAGTTGATAGGCTTAGATAAAGATCCACAAGCCATTGAAGCTGGGCAAGCGTTGGTTAAGCAAGACGAACGATTCAGCATAGAAAGAGGTTCGTTCACAATGTTAGAAACGGTTATTAAAAACCGTGGTCTTGAAGGTAAGGTCGATGGCATTCTCCTCGACTTAGGGGTTTCGTCACCCCAATTAGATGACCCCTCCCGAGGATTTAGCTTCATCAATGACGGCCCACTTGATATGCGCATGGACAATGAGAATGGATTGTCTGCCGCACAGTGGCTTGCCTGTGCTAAAGAAAGAGAAATTAGCCAAGTGTTGTTTGACTATGGCGAAGAGCGTCATGGCAAACGTATTGCACGCGCCATTTGCAAAGCACGTGAAGAACAAGAAATAACCACAACATTGCAACTAGCTGCCATTATTAGCGATGCGAATCCTTCGCATGAAAAACATAAGCACCCAGCAACACGTAGTTTTCAAGCGATTCGTATATTCATTAATGCAGAGCTTGATGATGTTAGTAGTGTTTTAAAGCAGTCAGTTAATGTGCTTGCTGAAGGTGGGCGTTTGGCAGTAATTAGTTTTCATTCACTTGAAGATCGTATTGCCAAGCGTTTTATTCGTAAACAAGTAAAGGGTGATGACTTGCCTCGCCACTTACCCGTGACAGTCGATCAATTAAACCCAAAATTCAGAAGCATTGGTAAGGCGATTCGTGCTGGTGACGAAGAATTGTCGACAAACCCTCGTGCACGTAGTGCGGTGTTGCGTATTGCGGAGAAACTCTAATGTTTTTTCGTATTAGTTTAATCGTGATGAGTTTGCTGGTGTTGTCGTCAGCGATTGGTGTGGTTTCTAGCCGCCATGAAAGTAGAAAATTGTTTGTGTCTTTGCAAGAAATGCAAGAACAACGTGATGACATGAATGTTGAATGGGGCAAGTTACAAATTGAACAAAGCACTTGGGCGACACATTCACGCGTGGCGAGTAAGGCAGCGAGCCAACTCGGTATGTTAGTACCAAAAACAGAAAATGTTCGGATGATAGAAAATAAATGAATAATTCTGTCACACAGCCATCATCAACACACCGCAGCCACTTTTTATTAGCTGTGTTGTTGCTTGCGGCTGCGTTATTGGTCTGGCGCATGGTTGACTTGCATATATTGCGACATGATTTCTTGCAAGGCGAGGGCAATGCGCGTTCTTTGCGTGTGGTAAAAATGGCGGCACATCGTGGCATGATCACTGATCGTCATGGTGAGCCCTTAGCGATTAGCACACCAATCGATTCTATTTGGGCAAATCCTCAAGTATTAAGTCTGCATCGTGATCGTTTACCCGCATTAGCTAAGTTGCTGGGTAAAGATGCAGATGATTTACAGCAATTAATTGGTTCAAGAAAATCACGTGAGTTTATTTATCTGAAACGCCATAGTCATCCTGATGTTGTACAACAAGTGATGGCACTAAAAATTCCTGGTGTCGCACTGCAACGTGAATATCGCCGTTACTATCCATCAGGTGAAGTAACAGGGCATTTGGTTGGCTTTACCAATATTGATGATGTGGGTCAGGAAGGAGTTGAACTGGCCTTTGATGATTTATTACGTGGTGAGTCGGGTAAGAAACGTGTTGTTAAAGATCGTCTTGGTCGCATTATAAAGAATGTGGAAAGTATTAAAGCACCCGAGCCAGGTGGTGACTTGGCATTGAGTATTGATCGTCGTATTCAATACCTTGCTTATAGTGAATTAAAAAAAGCAGTTATTGCGCATAAAGCAAAATCAGGTTCTGCGGTTATTATTGATGTTGTTAGTGGTGAAATATTGGCCATGGTTAATCAGCCTGCATTTAACCCGAATAATCGTCGTAACTTGCGAGGCGAGCGTTACCGTAACCGTGTTGTAACCGATGTGTTTGAACCTGGTTCAACATTGAAACCATTTACAGTTGCAGCAGGTTTGGAATCAGGAAAATTCTCTCCGGTTACCTTGGTTAATACTAGCCCAGGTTTCTTTAAGGTAGGTTCAAATACTGTCCGTGACAGTAAGAACCTCGGCACGATTGATGTGGCAACCATTTTGCAAAAGTCGAGTAATGTTGGCACAAGCAAAATGGCATTAGCTCTGAAACCAGAACAGCATTGGCATATGTTGGCAAGAATGGGTTTTGGTGAAATCACTGGTAGTGGTTTCCCCGGTGAGTCGAGCGGCATACTTTCTGATTATCGTAAGTGGCGTGATATCGATCGCGCAACATTGGCTTATGGTTATGGTATTTCGACGACTTTATTGCAACTGACACAAGCATATAGCGTATTCGCGAATGGTGGTTGGTTACGTCCAATAACGTTGACACGGGTTAATGATATTAGCGAAGTACATGCACAACAACAGCGTGTAATCGAAGCCAATACGGCAAAGCAAATTAGAAAAATGTTGCAGCGTGTTGTTGAAGTAGGCGGTACAGGTACACGTGCTGCAGTAAATAATTATCACGTGGCGGGTAAAACCGGCACGGTACGTAAATCGGGTGTTGGCGGTTATTTAGAAGATCGTTATCTCGCTTTATTTGCAGGGCTTGCACCAGCGACTAAGCCGCGTTTAGCCATGGCAGTGATGATCAATGAACCAAATAATGGCGTTTATTACGGAGGCCAAGTTGCGGCTCCTGTTTTTTCTCGTGTAATGGCCGGTGCGCTTAGATTATTAAGTGTCACGCCTGATGACTTACCAGTTAAACAATCACATATGTTGAAAGTTGCTGCTGGAGGTCGGCCATGATGGCGGCAGAAAAACTAACAACATTGGGTTACCCACTTTATGAATTGCTAGACGGTTTTGTTGTGGCAGATTGTGTGATTGATTCACAATGTGAAGTAGCGGGGCTTAGCTTAGATAGCCGTACAGTTGAAGAAGGCTTCTTGTTTATTGCTTGCCACGGTACGCAGCAGCATGGCTTAGCCTTTGCAGAAAAAGCAATACAACGTGGTGCGATCGCGATTGCATATGAAAAAGAATTTACTGGTCAAACCGATCTGTCTAAATATTTAAGTGCGCTGGAATCAAAAAATATTCCTCTTATCGAAATTGATGAGCTAACAGTTAAGGTCGGATTTATTGCGGATCGTTTTTATGGCAAACCTAGTCGAGCATTAAAGCTGACAGGTATTACAGGTACAAATGGTAAAACATCTTGCAGTCATTATTTGGCAAGTTTGTTTTCAGAGTCGGCGACAGTGGCTGTGATGGGCACACTCGGTAATGGTCTTTATCATGCGCTAGAACCTGCAACGCATACGACTCCCGATGCGATTACAACACATGGTTTCTTAGCGGATATGCGTGATCGTGGTGCGAGTGAAGTGGTAATGGAAGTGTCATCACATGGGCTTGCACAAGGGCGTGTGAATGGCGTGCGTTTTGATACAGCCATCTTTACTAATTTAAGCCGCGATCATCTTGATTACCATAATGACATGGCCAGTTATGGTCAAGCTAAGAAAAAACTCATGACGATGCCAGGTTTACGTTATGCCGTTGTCAATGCGGATGATGAATTTGGCCGTGAAATTTTGCAGACCTTACCCGATACAGTGCAATCGATTGCTTTCAGTCTTAGCGATGCGATGAATGCCGACGCTTCCGTGTTACGAAGTAGCCTAATGCATCTTGGTTGTGTACAAGGCAGCGACCTTCAGTTTAATGACAAAGGTTTGAGTATGCATGTGAGTAGTCCATGGGGTGACATCGTTATTAAGTGTGAACTTTATGGTCGTTTTAATGCAGAGAATGTATTGGCGGTACTTTCTGCAGCACTATTAAACGGTATGCGACTCGATGACGCAGCAAAAGGCATCGAAAAATTAAGTAGTGTTGCCGGTCGTATGCAACGTGTTGCGGGTACAGCTAAACAAGCAACAGTGATTGTTGACTACGCACATACCCCAGATGCATTGCAGCAAGTGTTAGAAGCCGTGCGCTCACACAGTGAAAAGAAAATTTGGTGTGTGTTCGGTTGTGGTGGTGATCGTGATACAGGTAAACGTCCACTGATGGGTAAGATCGCGGATGAATACGCTGATGAAATAATTTTAACTAATGACAATCCACGCTCTGAATCTGCCGATGAAATTATTCAACAAATCCGTTCAGCTATCACACGCGAAAAACACCTTCATATAGAACAAGATCGTGCTGTGGCAATTACTTATGCCTTAACGCATGCCAAGCGTGGTGATGTTGTGCTGATTGCAGGGAAGGGTCATGAAGACTATCAGCTGATAGGCGATGAACGTCTTGCCTTTAGTGATGTTGATACAGCACGCAACATACTTGAGGAGCTGAGCTAATGAACGCATGTAGTATGCCTTTATCTCAAGCCGCCGAATATCTTGGTGCGAATTATTCTGGTAATGATATTGAGTTCCATGGAGTGAGTACCGATACACGTCAGGTGCGTAGTGGTGAATTGTTTATAGCTTTGCAGGGTGAAAACTTTGATGCCCATGATTTTATTCAACAAGCCGTTGATGCAGGTGCCGTGGCAGTGGTTGTTAGCCGTCCAGTAGAAATAACCTTGCCAGCCTTACTTGTTGACGATACACGATTGGCTCTTGGTCATCTTGCTAGTGCATGGCGTACAAAGTTTGTACTTCCAGTGATTGCGGTAACAGGAAGCAATGGTAAAACCACGGTTAAAGAAATGATTGCGAGCATTTTGGCAGTCAGTGGTCAGCCATTAGTGACCAAGGGTAATTTGAATAATGACATCGGCGTGCCATTAACGCTGTTTAACATTGAATCACAACATACGCATGCGGTGATTGAAATGGGCGCGAATCACGCAGGTGAGATTGCTTACTTAGCATCACTCGTAAAACCGAATGTGGGCGTGGTGACCAATGCAATGTCGGCGCATTTGGAAGGCTTCGGCAGTCTTGATGGTGTCGCTTCCGCGAAAGGTGAATTATTTGCCTCGTTAGATGAAAACACCGTGGCCATTATTAATACTGATGATAATTATGCTGAGCAATGGCGCGAGAGTGCAATACCTGCACAGGTAATTGAGTTTGGACTAAGCGAGAACGCAAATGTTCGCGCCGCGGAAATTAAATTTAATCCAGTTGATTGGAATACGCAGTTTGATTTGCAATCACCAGTAGGCGAAATGGCAATTACATTACCACTCGCAGGTCAACACAATGTTGCCAATGCATTAGCGGCATGCGCAGCATGTATAGCTTTGGAAGTTTCTCTTGAAGACATTCAACAAGGTCTCGCCAATATGCAGTGTGTCGATGGCCGATTGAATGCGGCGGTATCTCCACAAGGCGCAACAATCATTGATGACAGCTATAACGCAAACCCCTCATCGCTACAGGCAGGTTTAGAAGTATTAGCGAGTATGCCGGGCAAACGCATTTTGGTACTCGGTGACATGGCTGAGTTAGGCGAAGGCAGTGAAGAGCTACATTCGCAAGTCGCATCATTAGCACGTGAAAATGATGTGCAATATTTATTTGCACTGGGCGAACAATCGGCAGCAGCAGTTGAAAAGTTTGGTAATGGCGGTATGCATTTTTCTAGTCATGATGAACTTGCAGCATCATTACGGACTGTGCTTGATGAGCACAGTGTGGTGTTAATTAAAGGCTCACGCCGGATGCAGATGGAACGCATCGTCAACGCGATGCACGAGGAACACTAGGCCATGTTATATGCATTAACACAGTATTTATCAGAAACGTATAGCGGCTTTAATGTATTCCAATATTTGTCGCTACGCGCAATTCTCGGCATGCTAACAGCATTGTTAATCTCATTTGTAATTGGTCCGGCTATGATTCGCCGTTTGAGTATGAAACAAATTGGCCAACACATTCGTGAAGATGGTCCTGAATCACATTTGAGTAAGGCCGGCACGCCTACCATGGGTGGCGCACTCATTATTGTTGCCATCTGTATTAGCACTTTGTTGTGGGCAGATCTTTCTAATCGTTACATTTGGGTTGTGTTGGTCACAACGTTAGCCTTTGGTGTTATTGGTTTTTACGATGATTACATTAAGTTAGTACGCCGTGACCCAAATGGTCTGAAAGCACGTTATAAATACTTCTGGCAATCAATTGTTGGTTTAGCTATTGCAATATTTTTATATAAAACAGCAGTAAACCCAAGTGAAACAACATTGATCGTGCCTTTCTTTAAAGGTGTGGAGTTACAACTTGGTTGGTTGTTTATTCCGCTAACTTATTTTGTGATTGTTGGCACGAGTAACGCGGTTAACTTGACCGACGGTCTTGATGGCTTGGCAATCTTACCAACGGTATTGGTTGGCGGTGCGCTTGGTTTATTCGCCTTCTTAACCGGCAATATTAATCTGGCTACTTACTTGTTAATTCCTTATGTCCCAGGTGTTGGTGAAACAGTTATTTTTGCGGGTTCAATCGCAGGTGCCGGTCTTGGTTTCCTCTGGTTCAACACTTATCCAGCACAAGTATTCATGGGTGATGTTGGCGCATTGGCGCTTGGCGCAGCGCTTGGTGTGCTTGCCGTTGTGGTTCGTCAAGAATTAGTGCTGGTGATCATGGGCGGCGTATTTGTAATAGAAACTGTCTCTGTAATCTTGCAAGTAGCTTCTTTTAAGTTGACAGGCAAACGTATTTTCCGAATGGCACCGTTGCATCATCATTACGAATTAAAAGGTTGGCCTGAGCCACGTGTGATTGTTCGTTTTTGGATTATTACCGTGATCTTGGTTTTGATTGGTTTGGCTTCGTTGAAGATACGATAAGAAAAATATGAAAAATTTATCATCACAAACATTGATTGTCGGGCTGGGTAAAACCGGCTTGTCCTGTGCGCGCTATCTTGCAGCACAAGGCGAATCATTTGTAGTGACGGACTCTAGAGCACAGCCTCCAGGTTTAGATGAACTAGTGAACGAATATCCAGAAACTCCAGTTCATGTCGGTGGTTTCCGTGAAAAAGATTTTTCTGCAGCAAACAGATTAGTACTGAGCCCAGGCGTGTCGCTACGTGATGAACATGTTGCTTCGGCTATGAGTCGTGGTGCAGAAGTGCTAGGTGATATTGAATTATTCGCACGTTCAGTAACCGCGCCGGTTATCGCGATTACGGGTACTAATGGTAAGAGCACGGTAACAACATTAGTTGCTGAAATGGCAAAAGCAGCAGGTAGCAAAGTACGTGTTGGTGGAAACCTAGGTATGCCAGCATTAGAACTGCTTGATAGTGAAGATACAGATTTATATGTGCTTGAGTTGTCGAGTTTCCAATTAGAAACGACTCATAGCCTAGATGCGGTTGCCGCGGTGGTGTTGAACATTACACCGGATCATATGGATCGTTACGACAGCGTAGAACATTACAGCAACACCAAGGCTACAATTTATCGTGGTACGGGCATCATGGTGATTAATAGTGATGATGTTGTTGTTAGTAAAATGATGGATTCGCAACGTCAAGTGATCAAATTCAGTTTACAACAGCCAAGTGCAGGTGAGTTTGGTGTGATCACTGAATCAAATACACAGTGGTTAGCATTTGGTGAAAATAAATTATTGGCAACGACTGAGCTGAAAATTCCTGGTAGTCATAACCAATCAAATGCCCTAGCTGCTTTAGCACTGGGTCATGCGGTTGGTTTAGATATGGCGTCAATGATTGAAACATTAAAAGGTTTTACTGGTCTTGCTCATCGTAGTGAATGGGTCGCAGAACAAGATGGTGTGCGTTGGTTTAATGATTCCAAAGCAACCAATGTTGGAGCAACTGTTGCCGCGCTGCAAGGAATGCCAGGGCCACTTATTCTTATTGCGGGTGGTGATGGTAAGGCCGCTGATTTCTCAGAACTGCATGATGTAATTGCGAGTGAAACGCGTGATGTGATTTTACTGGGTCGTGATGCAGATAGTATTGAAAAAGTGATTAATGGTGCAGTACCAGTACATCGTGCAACCGATATGCAAGATGCAGTTGGTATTGCTAATAAGATAGCAATATCAGGTGATAGTGTGTTGTTGTCACCGGCTTGTGCCAGTTTTGATATGTACAAAAATTATATAGAACGTGGTGATGATTTTGTACAAGCAGTGAAGCAGGAGGTGGCGCATGGCTAGTGCAGCAGGCCAAGCGATCCCGCGTACTTCACGTAAGCCTGTGCAACGTGTCGATACCGCAACCGCGCAGTTTGATTTGCCATTATTGATTGCGGTATTTGCATTGCTGGCCTTTGGTTTAACCATGGTGGGTTCAGCATCAATTGCGATAGCCGATAGAGAACTTGGCCAACCATTTTATTATCTAATCCGTCAGGCTATTTATGTTTGTCTTGGTGTGGGCATTGCTTCAGCGATTGTCTGGATACCACTTTATATGTGGGAACGCTTTAGTGCCTTACTATTAATTTCCGGCATATTGCTATTGGTCGTGGTTTTAGTGCCGGGCATAAGCCAAAGTATTAATGGCAGTACTCGCTGGTTATCACTTGGCATCATTAATCTACAGCCATCTGAGTTCATGAAGTTATTCGTCATTGTTTATTTGGCAGGGTATTTAGTTCGCCGCGGTGAAGAAGTGCGCACCAAAGTTTTAGGTTTCCTAAAACCAATGTTGATCTTAATGTTGATTGCGGTCTTGCTTCTGATGGAACCTGATCTAGGTGCTGCGGCCGTTATTTTCGCTACCGCACTTGGCATGATGTTTTTAGGCGGTGTGCGCCTATGGCAATTCGGTGTCTTATTGATGATGGTTTTATCTGCCATTGCAGTTTTAACGATTACATCACCTTATCGCTTAGAACGCGTAACTGCTTTCCTTAACCCTTGGGCAGATCCTTTTAATAGTGGTTTCCAATTAACTCAATCACTCATTGCCTTTGGTCGTGGTGAATGGTTTGGGCTTGGCTTAGGTAGCAGTATTCAAAAATTATTTTATTTACCAGAAGCTCATACCGATTTTGTCTTCGCCGTATTAGCAGAAGAAACAGGTTTGTTTGGCAGTGTGTTGGTTGTGTCACTATTTGCATTTATCGCATGGCGTGCTTTTAAGATTGCCAACAAAGCACAATATTTAGGTTTGCACTTCGCTGCTTATCTCGCGTTTGGTATTACCTTATGGTTGTGCATGCAGGCATTCATTAATATTGGCGTCAACATGGGCGTATTACCAACTAAGGGATTAACGCTGCCACTGATGAGTTACGGCGGCAGCAGCATGTTGGCCTCATGTATGGCGATTGCATTACTGCTTCGCGTTGATATTGAAACGCGCATCGCTTGGTTAAGTTTTGCCGGTGTCAAAAGCGAGCGAGGTAGCCGCCGATGATTACGGGTCAACAGCGCATCATGATCATGGCAGGTGGTACAGGCGGACATGTATTCCCTGCATTAGCTGTGGCGGAACAACTTCGTAGCGTGGGTGTCGATGTTATTTGGTTAGGCACGGAACGTGGTATTGAATCACGTGTGGTACCTGCTGCTGGTATTGAATTTGCGACGATTCCTATTTCAGGTTTACGTGGCAAAGGACTTCTCGGCTGGGTACTTGCACCGCTAAAAATCACTTACGCGATTATTATGGCTGTGCGGCTTGTTATTAAATGGCGTCCACAGGCATTACTGGGCATGGGCGGTTTTGTAACTGGCCCTGGTGGGATCGCGGGTTGGTTATTACGCAAGCCAATATTAATTCATGAACAAAATGCCATTGCTGGAATGACAAATCGAATCTTGGCACGCTTTGCAAAAGTGGTAATGGAAGCCTTCCCTGGTGCCTTTTCCGCTAATTACTGTGCAAGACAAACAGGTAACCCAGTTCGTGCAGACATTATGACAATCGCAGAACCCGATACACGTTTTGCTGAACGCGAAGGTGCTTTGCGCGTATTGATTGTCGGTGGCAGTTTGGGGGCTTCTATATTAAATAAAACAGTTCCAGCAGCAATTAAAGATTTTACTAAACAAGATATTGAAATTTGGCATCAAACCGGTCGATATGAATTAGAAGAAACACAGCAATATTACGCGGCAACAAATATTGATGCCAAAGTAACCGCTTTCATTACCGACATGTCAGAGGCTTACCAATGGGCCGATTTGGTTATTTGTCGCGCAGGTGCGTTAACGGTAACTGAGTTAGCCAGTGTTGGTGTTGCATCTATTCTTATTCCATTTCCACATGCGGTTGATGATCACCAAACTGCGAATGCACGTTTCCTTGAACATGCAGGGGCGGCTATGTTGATTCAACAAGAACGTTTTAATGCTGTTTGGCTTAGTGAGCGATTAAATGAATTTGTTGGTCGTCGTGAACGTTTACTTGCTATGGCGCAAGCAGCTCGTTCGCAAGCGCGAAATAACGCAACCAATGATGTATCGCAATTATGTATGCAAGCAATAAGGGGGACATTATGAGCAAGGATGTCTCTATGCAAACAGAATTACCGCATGTGCATAGTCGTATGCAACATATGCGCAATATTCATTTTGTGGGTATTGGTGGCGCAGGCATGGGCGGCATTGCTGAAGTGATGCTGAACCTAGGTTTTAATGTTTCGGGTTCGGATATACAAATGAACCCAATGGCAACACGGCTTAAAGATTTGGGTGCAACAATACATATTGGTCATCAGCAAGAAAATATTGCCGATGCACATGTGGTGGTTGTGTCAACGGCAATTGATTTGGAAAACCCAGAAATTATTGCCGCACATGAACGACGTATTCCAGTAGTACCAAGAGCCGAAATGCTTGCCGAGTTAATGCGCTTCCGTTATGGCATTGCAGTTGCGGGTACACACGGTAAGACAACCACTACCAGTCTTGTCGCAAGCATCATGGGTGAAGCAGGATTAGATCCAACATTCGTCATTGGTGGTCGATTAAACAGCGCTGGCGTACATGCGCGTTTAGGTGAAAGTGAATATCTGGTTGCCGAAGCCGATGAGAGTGATGCGTCATTTTTATATCTACAACCTGTGATTGCGATTGTTACCAATATCGATGCTGATCACATGGAAACCTATGGCGGTGATTTCCAACAGTTACGTCAGGCCTTTATTGATTTCTTACATCATTTGCCATTCTACGGTCTAGCTGTGCTTTGTCTTGATGATGAAGCGGTTCGAGACATCATTCCTGAGTTGAGTCGTCCAGTGATGACTTATGGCGTACATCCAGATGCAGATCTGCGCTGTGAAAATTTAGTACAGGATGTTGCCGCAACCAGTTTCGATTTAATAAGAAAAGATAAGTCAGCGTTGAAAGTAACATTGAATCTTCCTGGTCAACACAATGTACTTAATGCAATGGCCGCGATTGCAATTGGTCTTGAGCTGGGTGCGAGTGATGAAGATGTTTGCGTTGCATTAGCCGGCTTTGAAGGCATTGGACGACGTTTCCAAATTAACGGTGACATAGTGACGAGTGCAGGCACGGTATTACATGTAGATGATTATGGTCATCATCCACGTGAGCTCGAAGTCACTATTGAAGCTGCAAAAGCCGCATGGCCTGATCGTCGCTTAGTCGTTGTCTTCCAGCCGCATCGTTACACACGAACAAGGGACCTATTTGAAGATTTCACCCGCGTGTTATCAAAAGTAGATGTGTTGTTAATGCTTGATGTCTATGCCGCAAGTGAAACGCCAATAGCCGGTGCAGATTCTCGCAGCCTATGTCGCGCAATTAGAACGCGTGGTTCAGTTGATCCAGTACATGTAGAAAGCACCGATGAACTGCATAACGCACTTGATGCCGTATTGAAACAAGATGACGTTTTATTAACTTTAGGCGCAGGCAATATTGGCGCTATCGCAGCAGAGCTTGAAGAAAAATTAGCGATTGTAACGGGAGGAAATGGCGCGTGACTCATTACAAAATGAACAGTCTGCATCTTGGTTGTGGAGAATCATTATCGACGCTTTACCGTCGCAGTGAATCATTGAAGGCACAACGCCAGAATCGCGTAGCGAAAACAGTGACAAGCAAGAAAGCGAAATCACCGAGGCAAACACGGTAATTATGATGACTGCTCATCAACAAACAACTTGGCAGGGTGAACTTCGTCGTGACGAACCGATGACGAAGCACACTAGCTGGCGTGTTGGTGGTACGGCAGATAATTACTATCGACCAGTAGATCTTGATGATCTTAGTCTATTTCTTGCTGAGCTTGCAGAAGATGAAAAACTAACGTGGGTTGGTTTGGGTAGCAATCTATTGGTTCGTGATGGTGGCATTAGAGGCACGGTGATTAGCACCAGCGGCATGTTGAATAACATATCGCTGCAACAAGAAAATACGCTTTATGTTGAAGCAGGTGTTAGTTGCGCCAAGGTGGCACGCTTTGCGGCAAAACAGAATTTAACCGGTGCAGAATTCCTCGCAGGAATCCCCGGCACCATGGGTGGCGCATTGGCAATGAATGCGGGCGCCTTTGGTGGTGAAACGTGGGACAAGGTTGAGCAAGTAACAACAATCTCAAATCAGGGAAAATGCACGTTACGTGAACCTAATGAATATAAGGTGGGTTACCGAAGTGTGATTGGTCCACGAAATGAATGGTTTGTTGCAACAACACTTAAATTAGAAGAGGGCGATGTAAAAGTCGGCCAAGCAAAGATTAAAAAACTATTGTCACAACGCGGTGCAACACAACCAACCAGTCAACCAAGTTGTGGCTCAGTGTTTCGTAATCCAGATAATGATCATGCTGCGCGATTGATTGAAGTATCCGGTTTGAAAGGCACTTGTATTGGTGGAGCTTGCGTATCAGAGAAGCATGCCAACTTTATTATTAATACCGGCACAGCAACCGCAGCAGATATTGAAGCATTAATTGAAAAGGTTGCTGAAATAGTTAAGCAACAACATGGAATCGAATTACATCGCGAAGCACATATTATTGGTGAGGCCATATGAGTCAAATCGCTAACAATAACTCTGTGCAGTTTGGCAAAGTTGCCGTGTTAATGGGTGGCTTGTCAGCAGAGCGTGATATTTCATTGTTAACAGGCAAGGCCGTATTAACCGCGTTGTTAGAAAAAGGTATTGATGCTCACGCGATTGATGCCGGTGAGGATGTGATTGAACAAATAATGAAAGGTCATTACGACAGGGTTTTTATCGCACTGCATGGGCGTGGTGGTGAAGATGGTCAGATTCAAGGAGCCTTAGATACATTGGGTTTGCCATACACAGGTAGCAAAGTGCTTGGCTCGGCTTTGTCGATGGATAAATTACGTTGTAAGCAATTGTGGCAGTCATTGGGCTTAGCAACACCAGCATGGAAAATGCTGGCAAGTAATGATGATTTACACAGTGTTGATGAATTGGTCTTGCCCGTGATGATTAAGCCAGCTCATGAAGGTTCAAGCATTGGCATGAGTAAAGTAAATAATACAGATGACTTAGAAGCCGCATGGAATGATGCGATCAAATACGATGATTCGGTTCTTGCAGAAGAATTTATTAGTGGCGATGAATATACAGTAGCCATTCTTGCTGGTGATGCACTGCCAGTGATTAAGCTGGAAACAGATAATGATTTTTATGATTTTGATGCGAAATACCAATCAGAGAATACGCGTTACTTGTGTCCCTGTGGTTTATCAGAACAAGATGAAAAGCAGCTTCAAGCACTTGCAGTAAAGGCATTTAATGCAGCAGGGGCAAGTGGCTGGGGAAGAGTTGATCTCATGCGTGATGGACAAGGCCAGTCTTGGTTGATTGAAGTGAACACGGTACCAGGCATGACGAGTCATAGCTTAGTACCGATGGCCGCGAAGGCAGCAGGAATGAGTTTTGCTGATTTGGTAAGCAATATCCTAGAAACCAGTATCGAAGCGGTGGCGGTATGATGGCGCGCAAGAAAAATAATAAATTGCATAGCGAACGTCGCGCAGAGAACCGTGCTGTGGTGCACTTCCTATTAAGTGGTGCTGCTGGAGTGGTGGTGCTGGCATTGGTTGTATGGGGTGTCTTGGAAGTTCAGGCTGCTGATACTTTGCCAATTCGTAATGTCGAAGTACGCAGTGAATTTAATAAAGTGACAGAGAAACAGATTCAAGCCGTGATTGCTCAGAATGAACTGAATGGTTTTTTCAGTACTGATGTTGATGCAATAACCAATGACATGAGAGAAATACCGTGGCTTGAAACGATTACGATACGCAGAGTTTGGCCTGATACATTGCAATTAACCGTTACAGAAAAAAAGGCGATTGCTCTCTGGAATGATTCAGCGCTATTAGCGGTTGATGGCACGGTATTTAGCCCTGAGGTAGAAAGCTACCCACAAGACTTACCAAAATTAACTGGGCCAATGGGAACGCAAGCTAATTTGTTAAAAAATTACATAAGCATGGCAGCAAGTTTACAAACACTAAATTTGCAAATTAATGAATTAAGCATGGACGAACGTAGAGCATGGTCGGTGAAGCTTGATATCGGAATTGTCTTGAACCTAGGACGCAAAAAAACAAATCAACGTTTGCAGCGATTTGTGAAGATCTACAAAGATCTTGCTGTAGCGAATACAGAAAAAGCGGCGGTTGTTGATCTTCGTTATACAAATGGCTTCGCAATTCGTTGGGAAAATAGTTTAAAACAAACTGCGTTAAAGGCGCAGTTAGGATAAGTATTTATGTCCAGAAAAACAGAGAAAAATTTAATTGTAGGACTTGATATTGGCACGTCGAAGATTGTGGCGATTGTCGGTGAGATCACTGACGAAAACACAATTGAGATTATCGGTATTGGTTCGCATGTATCACGTGGTTTAAAGAAAGGCGTGGTCGTAAATATTGAGTCAACCGTGCAATCGATTCAGCGCGCAGTTGAAGAAGCGGAATTGATGGCGGGCTGCCAAATTAATTCGGTATACACCGGTATTGCTGGTAGTCACATCCGTAGCATGAACTCGCACGGGATTGTTGCTATTAAAGATAAGGAAGTGACACCGACTGATGTTGATCGCGTGATTGATGCTGCACGGGCAGTTGCTATCCCTGCCGATCAACGTGTGCTGCATGTGTTACCACAAGAATTCATTATTGATAACCAAGAAGGTATTAAAGAACCCGTTGGTATGTCAGGTGTTCGGCTTGAAGCGAAGGTGCATTTAATTAGTGGTGCAATGAGCGCCGCACAAAACATCCTTAAATGTGTTCGCCGCTGTGGTTTAGAGGTTGATGACATTATTTTGGAACAACTTGCATCAAGTCATTCAGTGTTAACTGAAGATGAAATGGAGCTAGGCGTTTGTTTGGTTGATATTGGTGGCGGCACAACAGACATCGCGGTATTTACCGAAGGTGCAATACGCCACACCGCGGTTATTCCAATTGCCGGTGATCAAGTGACTAACGATATTGCGGTGGCACTTCGTACGCCGACACAATATGCCGAAGAAATAAAAATTAAATATGCCTGTGCCTTAACGCAACTTGCTGGTGCAGAAGAAACCATTGAAGTGCCAAGTGTGGGTGACCGCCCACCACGTCGTTTAACGAGACAAACATTGGCCGAAGTCGTTGAACCTCGTTATGAGGAGTTAATTACTTTAATACAATCAGAATTACGTCGCAGTGGTTTCGAAGATCTTGTCGCAGCAGGCATTGTATTAACAGGCGGCACATCAAAGATGGAAGGTGTAGTGGAATTAGCAGAAGAAATTTTCCATATGCCAGTGCGCTTAGGCGTACCGCATAGCGTCTCGGGTTTAGTTGATGTTGTACGTAATCCGATTCATGCAACAGGTGTTGGATTATTGTTGTTTGGTCATGAACAGCGCAAGACGGGAAGCTTAGATGCCTTGTCTACAGGCGATGTAAATGCGGTTTGGCAGCGAATGAAAAGTTGGTTTCAAGGAAATTTCTAAGGTGATTATTTTAAAAGTTACCATAGAGGTTGTTATTAATAAAAGTAGTTTTATAAAATAGTTATTAACTGGAGGGGCGAGTATGTTTGAATTAATGGATGCGTATAGTCAAAACGCGGTAATTAAAGTGATTGGTGTTGGTGGCGGTGGTGGTAATGCTGTCGAACACATGGTCTGTGCTGATATAGAAGGTGTCGACTTTGTCTGCGCCAATACAGATGCACAAGCGTTGAAGAATTCTTCAGCAAAAACCATGTTACAACTTGGTACTTCAATTACCAAAGGACTCGGTGCAGGGGCTAACCCTGAAATTGGTCGTGATTCAGCGATGGAAGATCGTGATCGCATTCGCGAAGTAATTGAAGGTGCGGATATGTTGTTTATCACGGCTGGCATGGGTGGCGGTACAGGTACAGGTGCGGCACCAGTGATTGCTGAGATTGCAAAAGAAATGGGTATCTTAACGGTTGCCGTTATTACCCGACCATTTTCTTTTGAAGGAAATAAGCGTAGTAAAATTGCAGCAGATGGCATTAAAGAATTATCTGCAAATGTCGACTCGCTTATTACGATTCCAAATGAAAAATTATTGTCAGAGCTGGGTAAGAACGTCAGCTTGCTTGATGCCTTTAAAGCGGCCAATGATGTTTTATTGGGCGCAGTTCAAGGTATTGCTGAACTGATTACTCGTCCTGGTCTTATCAATGTCGATTTTGCGGATGTACGTACTGTGATGTCGGAAATGGGTATGGCAATGATGGGTTCAGCAGTTGCCCGTGGCGAAGGTCGCGCTGCAATTGCAGCAGAACAAGCAGTGGGTAGTCCATTACTTGAAGACATTAATTTGTCTGGCGCACGCGGTATCTTGGTTAACATTACTGCGGGTTTGGATTTGACGATTGGTGAATTTGAAGAAGTGGGTCAAACCATTAAACAATTCGCTTCTGATAATGCCACGGTTGTTGTTGGTACTGTTATTGATCCAGAGTTAACGGATGAATTACGAGTGACGGTTGTTGCAACAGGATTAGGTTCGTTGCAAAAATCTCAGTTACCTCGTGATGAAGCGCCGCTTCGAGTTGTTGATACGGAAGAAACAATAGCAGTTTCTGATGAACCTGATTATCAAATGTTGTCACGTCCAACGGTGTTGCGTAAGCAAGCTTCTAGTGACAATACGGCAGTGGACGAAGGCGATGATTTGGAATATTTGGATATTCCTGCTTTCTTGCGTCGCCAAGCTGACTAATGGCAGGATTTTTAGTCTCGTATTAGTTATGCCGTAGTATTTAAGGCCTATGTCACGACGGACTCGCCCCCGTCGTGGCATAGTGTCTTTTTCCTTTATATCAGTGTGTTATATCCCTTTTGTGAGCAAGGTCACTATGCATAGGTTTAAGCCCTGTGCTATTATCTATATATATTTAAGCACTATTTACCTTTTATAGCCGCCAAGATGAACTAAGCAATTGAAATATAAGAAAATGATAAGGCAGCGTACCCTTAAAAACATTATCCGCGCTACAGGTGTGGGCTTGCATACAGGTGAGAAGATTTATCTTACCTTGCGTCCTGCTGCCATCGATACAGGTATTGTTTTCCGCCGTGTTGATCTTGATGAACCTGTCGACATTCCTGCACGCCCTGAATATGTGGGTGACACGAAATTATGTACCACCGTATGTCGTGATGGAACGCGTGTTTCTACTGTAGAACACCTGTTATCTGCACTTGCCGGTTTGGGTATTGATAACGCTTATATTGATCTCAGCGCAGCCGAAGTGCCGATTATGGATGGCAGTGCGGGACCGTTTGTTTTCCTCATTCAGTCTGCCGGTATTGAAGAGCAGAATGCACCAAAGAAATTTGTCCGCATCAAACATCCCGTTATTGTCGAAGAAGATGATAAATGGGTTAAATTTGAGCCTTTTGATGGTTTTAAGGTCAGTTTTAGCATTGATTTTGATCATCCTGTGTTCCAAACCCATACCCGTACGGCAGAATTGGATTTTTCGACTACTTCATTTGTTAAAGAAGTCAGTCGTGCGCGTACCTTTGGTTTACTGAAAGATGTTGAACGCCTGCGTGAGAATAACTTGGCGCTGGGTGGCAGTCTCGATAACGCTGTTGTTGTCGATGATTATCGTATTTTGAACGAAGATGGCCTGCGTTACGAGGACGAGTTTGTTAAACATAAGATCCTTGATGCGGTTGGTGACCTTTATTTGCTGGGGCACAGTCTAATTGGTGCATTCAGTGGTTATAAATCAGGTCATGCCTTGAATAATCGCCTATTAACAGCGCTTTTAGCTGATGAAGACGCATGGGAGATTGTTACATTTGAGGATACTGACAATCTGCCGATAGCTTATTCGAAGCCGGTTCAAGCAAGTTAGACTGGAAAGCCGCTGATTTACTGCTAGAATCAAGGCTAGACGCTTGATTTTATAGGGAAATAGTGTCCTAATTATCAGGGTTATTGAGTTCAGGATCGGCTTCGGCATTATTAGCCAATTTGAGCCAAGTCTGCCGCAGAGTTTCATCGCGTATTGCTACGGCGAGTTCGCGAATTTGTTGAGCGGTTTGCTGATCCATATTTTTAACCGTGTGCTTTTTAGTACCAGAAGCTTGCGGAGGTTGAATGCGAATAGTGACTTTTGTCGCTGCATGATAGCCAGCTTGACGACGAAGTGTTGGCAATAGCGTTGCCAGTTGAAAGCGCAGTTTAGCTGCCCAAGCAGAACTATCGGTATGAACGATAAGATCGTCATATTTGAGTTGGGCGCTAAGGCAATGAGCTTGGCTACTATCAGGAAGTAGTTCTTGGATTGTAGCGAGTAAGCTTGAATGAGACTGATTTTGCGTAAGTAGATACGCTTGATGACTCTTCGGATTATTCGACAAAATTGTCTGAATAGAGCGAAATGATTTTTGTTGGGATTTAGTCACAAGTAATATTATTTTGGCTATTTGAATACAGACATAATAACCGGTGTTAACAAACTATGAACATAGTTTTTTTGTCACAAAGCAAAGGACATGTAGGCAGTGTTAATATTGATCGTAATCGATTGATATTAATAAGCATTGTTGCATTCATGATTCCTGCTGCGATAATTTACGCTGGCTATTACTGGGGCTATCAGGCTCAACAATCTAACGATCCAGCCAGTATTGCAATGCGAGCTGAGCTTGCATCACAGCGTGATAAGCTAAATCATGCCGTCGTTGAAGCCGATCGTCATATGAACGCCCTCTCAAAACAATTAGGTAAAATGCAGGCACGCGTTATTCGTCTTGATGCATTAGGCCGTCGTCTCACTAAAATTGCGAAATTGGATAAGGGCGAATTTGATTTTGATAAGAGTCCTGCTCAAGGTGGCCCAGCTAGTAGTGAAGCATTACAAGTTGTCGCGGTACCTGATTTCTTGAACCAGTTGAAAGAACTTTCTTTTCAGTTGGATAATCGTGGCGAGCAACTAAGTGTGCTCGAAACCATGATGATGAGTAGC
Source organism: Sulfuriflexus sp. (assembly GCA_023134145.1). Lineage (GTDB taxonomy): Bacteria > Pseudomonadota > Gammaproteobacteria > AKS1 > AKS1 > Sulfuriflexus. Next base: position 102,147 of record JAGLUW010000013.1, read on the forward strand.
AAACTACAAAAAGAAGTATTCCCAAAGGGACGCCCTATTTCAAAAGGTTGGTTGTCTTCTTACTACGGTATGCGTACCGATCCTTTTTCAGGTAAACGCGAACACCATAAAGGTGTCGATTTCGCGGGTAAGGATGGCAGTCACGTTAATACGGTTGCGGCCGGTGTGGTGACATGGGCTTCAGAGCGTTATGGCTATGGCAATATGGTTGAAGTTAACCACGGTAATGGTTATGCGACTCGTTACGGGCATAATAAGAAGATTCTGGTGAAAGTAGGTGATAAGGTCCATAAAGGTGATGAATTGGCTTTAATGGGCTCAACGGGACGTTCTACGGGGCCTCATGTGCATTTTGAGGTGCTTAAAAATGGTCGAAATGTTGATCCAAGCAAGTACGTCAACGCCCGTTAAAATAAGTGATTTAGTCATAAAATTTGCCTAGTTGCACTACACCTCAAACTCCCATAAAGTAACTCCGGATTTAACGTTCTGATACCTGTTTTTATAGAGGTATTGGGTTAACAATAACGAACATTTCAGACATCTCATATCATGGTACGCAAGCTTCTGCGCAAAGTCTTTGGTAGCCGAAACGATCGGTTGGTAAAGCGTTATTTATCTACAGTTTCCAATATCAATGCCTTTGAGGATGATTTGGCTGCACTTTCCGATGCGGATTTGCAGGCAAAAACGGATCAATTCCGTTCACGTCTAAAAGATGGCGACACGCTGGCTGATATTTTGCCGGAGGCTTTCGCTGTTGTTCGTGAAGCCAGCAAGCGCGTTATGGGCATGCGTCCTTACGATGTGCAAATGGTCGGTGGCATGGTGCTGCACGATGGTAAAATTTCTGAAATGCGCACAGGTGAAGGTAAGACCCTGGTTGCGACACTACCTGTTTATTTAAATGCCTTGTCTGGTCACGGCGTGCATGTTGTGACGGTGAATGATTACCTTGCCGAGCGTGATGCGAAATGGATGGAGCCGCTTTATAACTTCCTTGGTTTGAAAGTTGGCATTATTGTTGCGCGCATGGATCATGATGCTAAGCGTGAAAGTTACGCCGCAGATATTACTTACGGTACCAATAACCAATTTGGTTTTGATTACCTACAAGATAACTTGTCATTTTCTCTTGAAGATAAAATGCAACGTGAATTAAATTTTGCGGTTATTGATGAAGTTGATTCGATTCTCATTGATGAAGCACGTACCCCACTTATTATTTCTGGCGAAGCGGAAGACAGTTCCGAGTTGTACCAGACAATTGATAAATTAATCCCAAGACTAGTCGTACAAAAAGAAGAAGATGGCCCTGGCGATTACAGTATCGACGAGAAAGCACGCCAAGCGCTATTAACTGAAGCCGGTCATGAGCATGTTGAAAAGCTGTTGGTGTCAGAGGGTATTCTGAGCGAGGGTGAAAGTCTTTATGATGCTGCAAATATTATGTTGATGCAGCATGTTGATTCAGCATTAAGAGCGCATACCTTACATCAAAGAGACGTTCACTATGTTGTTCAACAAGGTGAAATAGTTATTGTTGATGAATTCACTGGTCGTACAACACCCGGCCGACGTTGGTCTGAAGGCTTGCATCAAGCGGTTGAAGCTAAAGAAGGCGTGGCGATACAAAGTGAATCGCGTACGGTTGCCTCGATTACTTTCCAGAACTTCTTCCGTCTTTACGACAAGTTATCAGGTATGACAGGTACGGCAGATACAGAAGCCTTTGAGTTTCAGCAAATTTATAGTTTGGAAGTTGTTGTTATACCTACTAACAAACCAGCTGCACGTATCGATCACAGTGATCTTATTTTCCTTAATACACAGGCAAAGTTTGACGCGGTGATTGAAGGGATTCGTGATTGTCAGGAACGAGGGCAACCTGTGTTAGTCGGTACGGCTTCTATTGAAGCATCAGAATTCCTTTCCGATTTGCTGGAAAAATCGAATATTACGCATCAAGTTTTGAATGCTAAATTCCATGAAAAAGAAGCACAGATTATTGTTGAAGCCGGTCGCCCAAGTGCAGTAACGATTGCAACAAATATGGCGGGTCGCGGCACGGATATCGTGTTGGGTGGTAATTTAGAAGCTGAATTAAAAGATTTAGGTGATGTTGATGAGTCTGCTCGTAAGGCTCACGAAGAAGAATGGCAACAGCGTCACGATAAAGTGTTAGAAGCTGGCGGCTTGCATATTATTGGTACTGAACGTCATGAATCTCGTCGTATTGATAATCAATTACGTGGTCGTTCTGGTCGTCAGGGTGATGCGGGTTCGAGTCAGTTCTTTGTTTCACTAGATGATAACTTGATGCGCATCTTTGCATCCGATCGTGTTGCAGGAATGATGAAACGTTTAGGCATGGAAGATGGTGAAGCCATTGAACATCCGTGGATTAACAAAGCCATTGAGAATGCACAGCGCAAAGTAGAAGGACACAACTTCGATATTCGTAAGCAGTTGCTTGAATATGATGATGTCGCCAATGACCAGCGTAAAGAAATTTACTCAATGCGTAACGAGTTAATGGCTGAGTTAGAGGTTTCTGAACGCATTGTTAGCATGCGCGTTGATGTTATTAATAGTGTTATTGATGGACACATTCCACCGAAGAGTGTGGAAGAACAATGGGATATTTCTGGTTTAGAAGATGAGCTTGAAGCTGAGTTTATGCTTAAAGCTGATATTCAATATTGGTTGAAGTCAGATGATTCCTTAGATGAAGACAGCCTGCGTGAAAAGATTATTGATGAAGCTGTGCATGTTTACGCTAAGAAAGAACAATTAGCCGGCAGTGAAGTATTAAGACACTTTGAAAAAGCCATGATGCTGCAAGTTCTCGATTCATTTTGGAAAGATCACCTGTCTGCGATGGATTATTTGCGTAATAGTATTGGCCTACGTGGTTATGCGCAGAAGAATCCGAAACAAGAATTTAAACGAGAAGCATTTGAAATGTTCTCTGGTATGGTAGAACGGATTAAGCATGAAGTGATTTCGATGCTTTCTAAGGTTCAGATCCGTGATGAAGAAGATGTTGAAGCAGTTGAAGAGCAACGTCGTCGTCAGGGAACTATGCATTTTGAGCATGATGATGCTGCGGATATGACTGAGTCTGAACCAATGCCAATAGATAATCGTGCAGAGGCTTCTGAAGTAGAGGATCAGCCATTTGTTCGTGGTGAGCGTAAGGTTGGCCGTAATGAGCCTTGTCCTTGTGGTTCAGGTAAAAAATATAAGCAGTGCCACGGTAAATTAAATTAATGTTTCGCCCGTTTCAGGGCGAAGTAGATCTCTATTTATTGTTACTAAATAGTCTATAATCAGCCTTTGTTAAGGAAGGTGACTTATGGCTATTGGTCTTACTACACCCCAAAATCTATTAGCAGTTGAGGGAATACGTCTCGGTGTTGCTGCGGCTGGCATTCGTTATGCTGATCGTAATGATCTGGTCTTAGTTGAGATAGCTGAGGGCTCACAGTGTGCTGCCGTCTTCACCAAGAATGCATTTTGTGCTGCACCGGTTGTTGTGTGTCGCCAACACTTGGCAATTTCTACTCCACGCTTCCTTGTTATCAATAGTGGTAATGCCAATGCCGGCTTAGGTGAGGCAGGCATGCAGGCGTCTAAAGATTGTTGTGCCGCGGTTGCCGAGTTAGGTGATTGTTCTACTGAACAAGTCTTACCATTTTCTACCGGTGTTATTGGCGAAAACTTTCCAACTCAAAC
>JAGLUW010000014.1 GCA_023134145.1 Sulfuriflexus sp.
ACTGGCGCGGTGGTCGTGGTATTTTGGAAAACATAATCCCTTCTTCAACAGGTGCAGCTAAAGCAGTAGGCGTTGTTATGCCTGAGCTGAATGGCAAGTTGACAGGTATGGCTTTCCGCGTACCAACTTCTGACGTATCAGTAGTTGATTTGACTATCGAATTAGAAAAAGAAGCTTCATACGAAGATATCTGTGCAGCAATGAAAGCCGCTTCAGAATCAGGTCCTATGAGCGAAACTTTGGGTTACACAGATGAGAAGGTTGTATCTACAGACTTCCGTGGTTGTGGCCAATCTTCTATCTTTGATGCAGGCGCAGGTATTGCTCTAGATGGAACATTCGTTAAAGTCGTTTCTTGGTACGATAATGAATATGGTTACACTTGCAACATGCTACGTTTCGTAAAACACGTATCTAAATAAGCGGATCTTTTGCCCGCTGGCGGTGTTGCAGCCCGATTTTGAAATACTCATGTGCCACATGCACACTCCGTTTTCAAAATCGGCCAGCGCCTAGCCAGCGAACAAAATCTCTCGCTTATTTGCAGGGTTTGAATTATTAGCCAGCCTGAAGTTTGTTCGGGCTGGTTGATTTTAAGAAAGAATTATTTACCAAGCATTGTTTGCTAAATAGTTTTTAAAATTTAAGTTTAGGAGTTCGTAAATGTCTTTTATTAAACTGACAGATCTTGATCTGGCTGGTAAGCGCGTATTGATTCGTGCTGATTTAAACGTACCTGTTAAAGATGGCAAGGTAACTTCAGATGCACGTATTACAGCATCAATGCCTTCTATTGAGTATGCAATGAAAGCCGGTGCTTCTGTGATGGTTATGTCTCACCGCGGTCGCCCTACAGAAGGTGAAGTTGATGAAGAAAATTCATTGGCTCCGATTGCGACAGTGATGGCTGAAAAGTTAGGTAAAGACGTTAAGTTAGTTAAAGATTACTTAGATGGTGGCGTTGAAGTTGCTGCTGGCGAATGTGTTTTATTAGAAAACGTTCGTTTTAATGCAGGCGAGAAGAAAGACGACGAAGCATTATCTAAGAAGTATGCTGCGTTATGTGATGTGTTTGTAATGGATGCATTTGGTACGGCTCATCGTGCTCAAGCATCGACTCATGGTGTGGGTGTTCAAGCGCCGACGGCATGTGCAGGTATTTTACTTTCAGGCGAATTAGACAGCCTTGCTAAAGCATTAGCGAATCCTAAGCGTCCAATGGTTGCTATCGTTGGTGGCTCTAAAGTTTCTACTAAGTTAACCGTACTTGAAGCATTATCTGAAAAAGTTGATCAGTTAGTTGTTGGTGGCGGTATTGCAAACACATTCTTAGCGGCTAAAGGTTTCAACGTTGGTAAATCTTTATACGAAGCCGATTTGGTTGATACAGCAAAAGCATTGATTAAAAAAATGGAAGCACGTGGTGCCTCTATTCCAATCGCAACAGACGTGGTTTGTGCTAAAGAATTTGCAGAAACTGCAGAAGCAACATTAAAAGACGCAAGTGAAGTAACCGATGACGATATGATTTTTGATATCGGTCCAGATTCTTCAGCGGTATTGGCGGACATCATTAAAAATGCCGGCACCATTGTTTGGAATGGCCCGGTTGGTGTATTTGAGTTTGATCAATTTGGTGAAGGCACTAAGACAGTATCTATGGCCATTGCCAACTCAGCTGGTTTCAGTTTAGCAGGTGGTGGTGACACTATCGCGGCCATTCAGAAATATGACATCTTTGATAAAGTGACTTATATTTCAACCGCTGGTGGTGCTTTCCTTGAATATCTTGAAGGCAAGACTCTGCCAGCTGTTGCCATGCTGGAAGAACAAGCGAAATAATTTAGTACTCTGGCTTAATAATAAATCAGAGTCGTAAAAGGGTTAGTTACCTAACCCACGCAAAATGAAGAAGGGTATGAAGAGACGCACTAAAATTGTTGCTACATTAGGTCCTCGTTCAGATGATCCGAAGGTCCTCGATAAAATGATTGAGGCGGGTATGGATGTTGCTCGTCTTAACTTCTCGCACGATGCTTATGAGGTTCATAAGGTACGCGCTGAGACAGTACGTAATCGTGCACGTGCTCATGGCCGTCAAGTTGGCGTTATTGTTGATTTACAAGGCCCTAAGATTCGTGTTGATGCCTTCGAGAATGGTTCGGTTGAGCTATATGATGGCGACAACTTTATTCTTGATGCGAATCATGATCCTGAAAAGGGCAATACCGAGCGAGTAGGCATAGCTTATAAAGATCTTCCTAATGACGTTCAACGTGGTGACACATTGTTACTTAACGATGGCCGCATTGTGCTTTGGGTTGAAGAAGTTGTTAAGAGCGAAATTCGTTGTCGCGTTACGGTGGGTGGTGAACTATCTAATCGTAAAGGCATTAACAAACAAGGTGGTGGTTTATCTGCCCCAGCATTAACAGACAAAGACAAAGCCGATATTATTTCTGCTGCTAAGCTAGATGCAGATTACCTTGCCGTATCATTCGTACGTAATGCAGAAGATGTGCATGAAGCACGTCGTTTGTTCCGCGAAGCCGGTGGTAAAGGCGGCATCATTGCTAAGGTTGAACGCGCCGAAGCAATGGATGTGCTGGATGAAATTATTGAAGCCAGTGATGTCATTATGGTTGCACGTGGCGATCTTGGTGTTGAAATTGGTGATGAAGCATTACCACCTGTGCAAAAGGCGATGATTTCTAAAGCACGCTCCATGAACCGTGTTGTTATTACGGCAACGCAGATGATGGAGTCGATGATTGAAAGTCCAATTCCAACGCGTGCTGAAGTATTTGACGTTGCCAATGCGGTTTTAGATGGTACCGATGCAGTGATGCTTTCAGCAGAAACAGCGGTTGGTAAGTACCCAGATAAAGTCATCGCAGCGATGGACAGAATTTGTCGTGGTGTTGAAGAAACCCGTGCCGTGACTAAATCGGATCACCGTATTGATAGCAAGTTTGTAGAAACAGATGAAGCTATTGCAATGGCAAGTATGTACACCGCTAACCACTTAGGTGTGAAAGCGATTGCCGCGTTAACAGAATCAGGTTCAACCACATTGTGGATGTCACGTATTAGCTCGGGTATTCCTATTTACGGAATGACACGCCATGTTGATACACGTCGTAAAGTGACACTGTATCGAGGTGTTTATCCGGTTAGTTTTGAAATGACATCTGAAGATCATGCGCAAGTGAATAAAGATGCCATTGATGAGTTAGTTCGTCGCGGTGCAGTACGTGATGGTGACCTTGTGATTATCACCAAGGGTGATTTGATGGGTGAGCACGGTGGCACCAATGCAATGAAGATTGTTGAAGTAGGCAATATGCCTGATCCAGAATTTCAATCTGGAATCGAATAAATTTTTTAATTTAAATTTTTTATATTCATTAATAATTATTAACGTTTAAGACGGGAGTTCAAGATGGCCCTTATATCAATGAGACAATTGCTGGATTACGCAGCCGAAAACGATTTCGGTATGCCAGCATTCAATGTAAACAACATGGAACAAGTGCATGCAATCATGCAAGCTGCGGATGAAACTAATAGCCCAGTTATCATGCAGGGTTCTGCTGGTGCACGTTCATACGCAGGCGAACCTTTCCTACGTCACATGATCACTGCTGCAACTGAAATGTACCCACACATTCCTGTTGTAATGCATCAGGATCACGGCAGCGAACCAGCCGTATGTTTGCGTTCTATCCAATCTGGTTTCACATCAGTAATGATGGATGGTTCTTTAATGGCTGACATGAAGACGCCTTCTAGCTTCGAATACAACGTCGAAGTAACGAAAGAAGTAGTTAAAATGGCTCACGCTGGTGGTGTTTCTGTAGAAGGTGAACTTGGTTGCTTAGGTTCATTAGAAACAGGCATGATGGGTGAAGAAGACGGTCACGGTGCTGAAGGCAAGCTTGATATGGACATGCTCCTGACAAGTGTTGAAGAAGCAGCTGACTTCGTTAAAGCAACCGGTGTTGATGCTCTTGCGATTGCAATTGGTACATCACATGGTGCTTACAAGTTCACTAAAGAACCTACTGGCGACGTTTTACGTATTGACCGTATTAAAGAAATCCACGCACGCCTACCTAATACTCACTTGGTTATGCATGGTTCTTCTTCGGTACCACAAGAATGGTTGAAAACAATCAACGAATTCGGTGGTGACATGGGCCAAACTTACGGCGTACCAGTTGAAGAAATTCTTGAAGGTATCAAGAACGGTGTACGTAAAGTTAACATCGATACAGATTTACGTATGGCATCGACTGGTGCGGTTCGTCAATTCTTGTCAGAAAATACAGCTAACTTCGATCCACGTAAATTCCTCAAGGCTTCTACAGCAGCCATGAAGGATATTTGTAAGGCTCGTTTTGAAGCTTTCGGTTCTGCTGGACATGCTTCAAAGATTACTTCTAAGAGTCTTGAAACAATGTTCATGAGCTACGCAGCTGGCGAATTGGATGCGAAAATAAAATAAGTTTATTCAAGTAATAAGCTTAAAAGGAAAGGCGCACCTACGGTGCGCCTTTTTTTATGCCTAGAATCTTAGTGGTGATTCATGCATAGTGATGACAATGGAAAGGCATAAGGAACATACGTCGTGAATGAACAAACAAGCGAGATGGGAGTAGGCGGTAAGCTATTAGTGCTTTCCGGTAGTGTGTTGATTATTGCTGGAGTCGTTGTTCTTTTGTTTATTGCTCAATTGATTTATCAATTATTCTACGAGCCTGATCAAATTTACTTAATAAAGTATTTGATGGATACGATTGATCTATCAGACAAGGCCTTCTTTGGCCGCATCGATAATGCACCATTCTATATACATGTTTCTGACCCGATTAAATATTTTCTTTACCTGATGGGTATCGGACTTATTCTGACAATCGTTGTAGGAATATTGAAGGGGATTTTAGGCGCAGGCACGACCTTAATTAAGGTTGCTTATTCTTCAGTTAATAATAGCCAAGAGTAAGAAGATTTAACTCTTAACCGGTTTCTTCTGTAATTTTCGTTGCAGTGTTCGTCGGTGCATACCCATGGCACGTGCGGTAGCGGACACATTACCGTGATGTTCAGCCAATACCTTTTGAATGTGTTCCCATTCAAGTTTCTTAACCGACATAGGTTGCGCCGTTGTTGGTACATCGGCATTACCTTCTTCTGAATACAAGGCATCAATAATTTCATTAACATTTGCAGGTTTAGTGAGGTAATGCTTGGCGCCAAGTTTTATTGCCTCAACGGCAGTCGCAATACTGGCAAAGCCGGTTAATACAACTAAGCGGATATCAGGATTCTGTTGAATAAGTTGTTGAATCAATTGCAGACCAGATTCATCACCAATACAAAGATCGATAATACCAATATTCAGATTGTATTTAGCTGCATGCGCTATTGCATGGGATATATTAGAAGCACCATGAACGGTGATGCCGTTTCGTTCCAGTGCGCGTGTTAATGTTTCGCGAAACACCTCATCATCATCAACAAGTAAAATCGATTTATTGCCTAGATTATTCATGCTTGATAATCGGTAAGTTAATGAGGGTTGATAAGCCACCATGTTCGCGGTTAAGAGATTCTACATGACCACCAAAGCGTTTAAGAATAGAGTGGGTGAGAAATAAACCAAGACCATGACCTTCTGCTTTATCACTAAAGGGGTGATTACCAATGGCTTGTTCTGCTTCGCGACTTAATCCTTCACCACGATCTTTAATATTGATCGTTAGCATTGTTGAATCCCAATAAGCAATCCACTCTACCTGATTAGGTGATGCCTCATTGGCATTGTCGAGTATATTGATAAGAGCTTGTTGTAATGTTCTGTCGGCGAGGATCGATGGTGCGGGTGATATGCCATTCCAGTCAGTTTTAATATGGTTATCAGGATGTAGTTTATTCCACTCAGCGTGTAATTCCTCGAGGAATATATTAACATTGAGTAATTTCCCCGCACTTAATGGTGCTGTGCCGGTGGATGCAGATAAAGTAGAAAGGGCATCTTTGCAGCGCGTGATTTGTGTATTGAGTGTTTTGGCGATGTGTTGATGTTCGTCGCTTAATTCATGTGAAAGCTCTTCGCATAATAGCGACATCGTGCCAAGTGGAGTGCCCATTTCATGAGCGGTACTGGCAGAAAGCGTTCCTAGTAAAACAAGTTGTTCATCGCGTAACTGTTGTTCACGCGCAGCGGCAAGTTCTACTTCTTTGTCCTCTAGTGAGCGGCGCATACCGCCGACTAAGTAAGAAGTGATTGCGGCACTAATAACAAATGATAACCACATTCCGAATACATGTTGGGAAAGACCGGAACCAGAACCATGTGCATGTGGCAGTGGTTGGAATTTCCAAATGAGCAGGCTGTAACAAGCGGCAGTTATTAATGTCAGTATCCACGTGTAGCGTGAAGATAAAACCGCAGTAGCAATAATAATGGGTAATAGAAATAGCAATACAAATGGATTGGTAGCACCGCCAGTGAGATACAGTAATGCAGTAAGAATGAAAACATCGGCGAGTAATTGAAATAAAAATTCCAGCTGACTTACTTCGCCACCCCAACGTATTCGGAATAAGGTAAATAAATTAAACAGCGCAAAGGTGAAAATAACTAGGCCAATAGATAAAACAGGTAAGGCAATATCAAGATAAATCTGGGTGATATAAACAGCCAGTAATTGCCCGATGATAGCAATGTTACGCAGCATAAAAAGGCGGCGCAGATTAAGGTACTCAGCGGTTTGAATCATAGTGGCGGTCTTATTTTTTAACATAATAATGGTGGGTGTGATCCGAGGTATTTCTTAGTCGGTATTTTACCCTGTGTATGGTCGTAGCAGCAATATAACGTTGTAGCTAAGGTGTTGATTTCTAGTGTGTGCGACAATTTGTCACATTCTCATACCGTTCTTGAGTCGATAATATGCGGTGCATAAACAAGTTATTAGTAACAAGAATTGAATTATCAACCTGGTTACAACGTAAATGGTCATCGAACTTTAGTACTTCGTTGCGTTTGAACATACAGCGTTGGTCGGATATTGATGGTGCTGATCCTGATTTGAATCCGGCGGTGATCTCAACAGCGGATCCAGAATTACGCGCAGGTAAACGTGCAGATTTATTACTCGGGGTTACTTATCACCCACATCATGGTGCGTTGAAGGGTAATCGCTTTGCCTTAGAAGTAGGTAAGCCCGTGTATCAAAAATTAGATGGCCCACAGTTGGAAACAGATTTGATTCTGACCGCAGGTTGGCAGCACGCGTTTTAAAAGGTTTTATGTAAGTAGTAACAGCTCTTGAATTATTCTCAGAGCTTTTTAAGGGGTACCTTCCTCTCTAGGGTGCCCCTTCTTTTTAAATGTTTGGGGTCAGAGCAAAAACTCTTTACATTTTATGCGGGTAACAGTGAGTTTTTGCTCTGACCCTAAATATTAGTCTAGAGATTTTCCGGTTAATTTTTCGTAGGCTTCAAGATATTTCTCAGTTGTTTTTGCAACAACATCTTCTGGAACATCCGGCGCAGGGGCTTTTTTATTCCAATCTTGCGTTTCTAACCAATCACGAATGTATTGTTTGTCATAACTTTCAGGGCTACTACCTGGTGCGTAGGTTTCCATTGGCCAGAAGCGTGATGAATCAGGTGTGAGTGCTTCATCAATTAAAACAAGCGTACCTTCATCATCAAGACCAAATTCAAACTTGGTATCGGCAATAATAATACCGCGCTCAGCTGCGTAATCACGAGCAGTTGAATAAAGTTTTAAACTCACATCGCGTACTTGTTCAGCCATATCTTGGCCGATGAGTTTCACTGTTGATTCAAAATCGATATTTTCATCATGCTCACCAACGTCGGCTTTGCTTGAAGGAGTGTAGATGGCCTGTTCAAGCTTATCGGCCATTTGCAGACCTTCTGGCAGAGTAATGCCACAGATAGCACCGGTCTTTTGATAATCTTTCCAACCAGAACCAATAATGTAACCACGTACAATGGCTTCAATCGGTAGGGCATTTAATTTCTTAACAACAATCGCCTGGCCTTCAACTTGAGCACGTTCATCGGCGTTAGGTAAAACGTCTTCGAGGCTTAAATCAGAAAGTTGGTTTGGTACAATATCTTCGAGTTGCTTGAACCAGAAATTTGAGATCTCTGTGAGGATGCGACCTTTGCCTGATATCGGTGTTGGCAGGATGACGTCAAAGGCAGAGAGGCGATCAGTGGTCACGATCAGCATGTGCTTGTCATCGATATCATAAATATCACGTACCTTGCCGCGGTTAAGCAGTGGTAGGCTAGTCAGAGATGATTCAAATAAGCTGTGGTTCATGGTGTTTCCAGTTCATTTAATTTACCGAGGCGTGATTGTGCCGTGACTTTGGATAAGACGCAAATGATAAAATTTGTCTATGTTGGGCAGGGAGGCTCTTTGTCGGTGATTCCATTGAAAAGTCTATGTGATAAGGGCTTTTTGCCTGCAGCAGTCGTTATTGCGAATATTAGCCAAAGGCCGAAAGGACTGAATTTATTACCCGTACAGCAGCCTCCTGTAGAGGGTAGTTTAGCGGCAGTGGCCGCTGAGTTTGGTTTGCCAATTATTCATTGGCAGCGAGGTGCTGAGGCCGAAATAGAGGCAAAATTAGGGGATATTTCGCCAGATCTAGTGATCATGAGCTGTTTTCCATGGCGAATTCCTAAGTTGTTATTGGATATACCAACTCAGGGTTGGTGGAACCTCCATCCCTCCTTATTACCCGCCTATCGTGGGCCAACCCCGCTATTTTGGCAAGCTAGTAGGGCAGGGGAGCTGGAAACGGGGGTTAGTTTGCATCAAGTGGCCGCTGAACTGGATAGCGGTGCTATTTTGGGGCAACAGCGTGTCTCCATGCTGGATTTTCAAGGAGATGAATTAGAGGTCGAATTGGCTCAACAAGGCGGCAAACTGATTGAGCAAGCCTTGTTCGAATTGGCGCAAGACACCTTGCAGCCACGAGCACAGCAAGAATCGGATGCCAGTTATCAGGGTTTTCCTAATCATCAGGATCGATGTATTGAAATAATAGGAACGGCCAGTGCCGCCTATCGATTTATTTGCGTAGTGAATTCGGCTTATCCGCTTTGGTTTGAGATAGAGGCGAGGCAATTTAGAGTAATGACAGTGGTAAGTTTTGATGACGAAGCCAGACTAGATGAAGTGTATCGAGTCGAGGATAATCAATTAACGATTCAATTTGAGCAGGGCGTTTTGATCGTCTTGGCTGAGGAACAGTAATGGCAGTAAAAAATGTACTACGCATGGGTGATCCTTTTTTGTTACAGCGTGCAAAGGAAGTGGAGCAGTTTGATACCCCGGAATTGAATCAGCTGGTTGAGGATATGCTCGAAACCATGGCGGCTTGTGATGGCGCGGGTTTGGCTGCACCACAGGTTGGTGTCGATTTACGGTTAGTGATTTTTGGTATTGAACATAATCCACGTTACCCCGATGCAGAACAGGTTCCGCAAACAGTATTAATTAATCCTGTCATTGAGTTGCTAGGCGATGAAATGGATGTGGCATGGGAAGGCTGCTTATCTTTGCCCGGTATGCGTGGTGCTGTGCCGCGTTATACAGAAATTAGATATACCGGAGTAGATCAATTTGGTGAGCCAATAGATAGAACAGTATCCGGTTTTCATGCACGCGTTGTTCAGCATGAATGTGATCATCTCGATGGTATTCTTTATCCACAACGTATAAAGGATATTCGTTACTTTGGATTTACTGATGAATTATTTGCTGAAGGTTCGTTGGGTAATCCAAGCCAGCCCTGTGAAGACTAGCCGAAATAATCTGGCGCGTTATCGACCTTCCATTTGATGTTACAACCCATGCTGGGTTTTTGGATTTCTTCTGCAATCGTTTTTCCTGCAAGTACAGCCTCAAATGCGGCACGCATATCGGCACCGGTTATCGCATCATCATTTCGTGGTCGTGAACTATCAAACTGACCACGATAGGCAAGTTTCATATCACTATCAAATAAAAAGAAATCAGGTGTACAGGCAGCCATATAAGCTTTCGCTACCGATTGATCTTCATCGAACAGATACGGGAAACTGTAATCCATTTCTTTGCTGAGGGTGATCATCTTCTCTGGGCTATCATCAGAATAATTTTCAACATCATTTGAGTTAATCGCCACAGCCGATAAACCTTGAGGCTGATATTCACGAATCAAATCATTTAGTTCTTTATGAATATGTAAAACATAGGGGCAGTGGTTGCACATAAAGATCACCAACAACGCTTTATTACCCGAAAGATCGGATAAAGACATATTATTACCTGTGGCGGGTTCTGGCAGTGAAAAATCAGGTGCCGGTGTGCCGAGTTCAAGCATGGTTGATTCAGTGCGTGACATGATGAGCCTATTTGTTGTGTTAGTTATTGAGCGTAAGAATACAGGTTAATATGATTATTTGCGACGTCATCGACAGTGCATGTGTGACACAGACCACTCTTTTTTTAATGCTCTCTCTGTATTGTAAGCGCCGTTGATAATAATTAAATAAGAGGAACACCGTATGGATACTCGTCTATTGATGGCCGCAGCGCTCACAATCGCATTGGCTGGTTGTAGTAGTGCACCGACTAAACCTGCAGTAGAACAGGCTTTAGCTAAGCAATGCGATAAGAGCTTGGATGTCGGCTATAAAGAATTGAATTTCTCTAATGCCAACGGTTTTGGTGGCAGCTGGGAATACACCAAAGCAGCAAGCCTATTAGGTGCGGCAAAAGTACAATCTGGTTTTGGTAGTTACAATGGTTGTATCGAAAAGGTAAAGACTGCACGTGCTTATATAAAAGAGTCTAGAAAATAGATTTTAATACTTTCATTGCGAGGTGGTGTTAGGAAAGGTAATTATTTTTTCTAACACTGCCGTGGCAATCCATGTTTTTTTATAAGAGTCGTGCTCGCGCAATAGTGTAATGCGCACCCTGTTTGAGTTTCTTATAGTCGCCAAAGACGTCTTCAAAATGACGTTTCATGAATTTACGCAGGCCATTGACGGTAACCACATAGAGTTGGCCGCCGGGTTTAAGATGCGCCTTGGCATCATGCAGAATAATTTGTAATAACTCTTTGCCTACCTTGGCAGGAATGTTTGAGACAATGCAATCAAATTTTCTGTCACCGACTTGATCAAATGCATTACTCAGAATCGCTTCAGCATTGTCTATTTTATTGACGACAATATTTTTATTTGAATAATTAACCCCGACAAAATCTTTATCTGCTAATAGGGTATTACCTTGAGGCGCAAGTTTAGCAAGCGTGATGCCGATTGGACCATAGCCACAACCCATATCAAAACAGTCAGCATCTTCAGCGATATCAATATATTTCAATAGTAGCAGGGTGCCTTCATCTATCTCACGTGGTGAGAACAATCCCCACGTGGTATGAAAGTGAAGGTCATGATCACGCAGAGTGACATCAAATTCGATGTCTTTGCGTAAGTCATTAATGTAGTCATTAGTCGCTTTCATGTAATTGTCTGGTGAGTTTATAACGGCTGTAATAATACTGTGTTTATAGTCCCGAGTGTAAGTTTTTCATAAAATAGTTATATTTAAGAATAGAAGAAACGCTTTTATGGGTTAGTATTAAGAAAATTTTTAATTAGTTTTGAAGTGGGGACTATATGAATAGTAAAGAGACAGATACACGAGAGATCCTCGAGATAGTTGAAAGTACAATGAGTCAGTTTAGCGAGGCTATGCGGCGCAGTGAAGAGCTCAGTATCCGGATTGGGAAAAGGACAACACAGATCATTCGTTACGGCGCAGCGGTGGTTGTATTGTTGAGTATGGCAGTGATTTACCTTACGGCATCACTGAAACATGATATGAGTAGAATGAGTTATCAAATGGAAGAGATAACTGGCTTGATGGGTAATATGTCTACCTCGATCAGTACTGTGCCAGCGATGTCTAATTCAGTGCAGCGGATAAGTACGGACTTTACGGCAATGAATAACCAGATTTATTATCTTAATCAGAATATTGGTTCGATGGGCTACAATGTTGATCGTATGGCATCACCGATGAAGGTGTTTCCATTTCCTTAAGCAGGCAGCATGAGTTGGTCTAAAGTGAGAAGTTGTGGCGCTCGAGCATGGCACCACGTTGGCCGATGCGAATTCGACTAAAGCGCGCGTTGTCGACGATAATCTTGTATAAGCCAATAGGTTCGGCATGTAGTACATGAGCAAGTGCGGCACGTATCACACCGGCATGGGCAACAATCAGAATATGTTGACCACTATGTTTTGTAATCGCTTCTTTATAGGCGGCGGTTACACGTTGAATAAAACTATTGAGTTCTTCCGCACCAGCAGGACGTGAGTTTACCGGGTCAGCATAAAAGGCGGCATACTCTTCCGCACTTTTTTGTTTGAGCTGATCTGGTGTTTTTCCTTCCCAGTCACCAAAGCCAACTTCCTTAAAACGATCATCAATCGTAATAGATAGTTGATGTTTGTTTGCCAATTCTTCGGCAAAGGCTTTGCAACGAAGTAACGGCGAACTAATGATGTGTGACCAGGGGCAATGTTCGCCGACGGCATCACGCATCTGCTGCCAACCTTTTTCACTTAGTGGATCATCAATCCGATGACCACGAAAGGCGCGACCACCCTCGGGTTCGCCATGACGGATGAAATCAATGATGGTTTCACCCATGGGTATTATTACTTAGTGTTCTTTGCCATGAGCAACAGCAATACTCTTATTCATGATGTAGTCGGTTACTGCCATTGCGATAGCTGAGACGACAAAGGTCAGGTGGATAGCCACCTGCCAATAGATAGTCTTTTCATCCATTTGGTCTGCATTGATGAAAGTTTTGAGCAAGTGAATAGATGAAATACCAATCAATGCCATGGCAAGTTTGATCTTCATGGTGGTGGCATTTACATGCGACAACCATTGAGGTTGGTCAGGGTGTTCTTTTAGGTTAAGACGCGAAACAAAAGTTTCATAACCACCGATGATCACCATGATTAATAGATTCGCGATCATGACAACATCAATGAGCCCCAAGACGATAAGCATGATCTGGTTTTCGGTAAAGGTATTGGCATCTGCTACTAAATGCGTTAATTCCTTCATGAACAGGAATACATAAACACCCTGAGCGACAATGAGTCCAAGATAGAGAGGCGCCTGTAACCAACGGCTCCAAAAAATCATTTGCGCCATCACGGCTTGGGAGGCGTTGCGTTCGTAGGAGTTTTCTGTGCTCATGGTGTTCTCAATGTTTGTTGTAAATTATGACGCAAGGGTAGCATATCTGATTAAAATGATTCGTGTGTATCCTGATCTTCATTTTGAAGAGGGTTATCCTGCCCAGCTTTATAAACATCTAATAATATTTGGATAAATTCAGGATGTTGCTTTAGCTCATCAATATTTATGTTGTTATCAATGACAGTTTGAATTTCTTGTAGTGCTTTGTGTTCTTGCCATGCGATTCTAAATGCTTCGCTATCTAGTACGCCATCGACAATGTAATCTTTGATGAGTCCTTTAGCATCTGTGATCTTAATTTCTTCTGCTAAAAGCATCTCGTATTCATAGGAGTAAATACCGATATTATTTGCAGTAGCAATTAACCCGTGAAAGTCGGGTAGTTTACCCATTGACTGCATATGTGGATCAATATCAATATTCAGAGAAGGGGCGAATCGTTCACCTTTGAAATCAAATTCGATGCTTGCTGTGATTGAATTCTTCATGATGTTAACGCCGCAAATAATTTCGGTAATTTTTCAGGCAGGCGTTCTATTTTATCGATCACCGTATAATGTCGACCAAAAATATCAGCTACGTATTCATCAGCATGTGGGTCGAGATTGATGCAATAGGTATAAATACCATCTTGATCCAATTCTTGTACGGCCTTGTGAGCATCTTGTATCAGAAGTTTAGGATCATCAGCATCAATGTCAGATGGCTCACCATCGGTTAGCACTAGCAATAATTTCTTATCGGCTTTTTGAGCACCTAAATAGTGTGCCGCATGGCGTAGGGCTGCTCCCATGCGCGTTGAGTAACCGGCATCCATTGCGGCAAGTCGACTTTTAACATCGTCATCCCAACCTTCACTGAAGCCCTTGATGTGTTGGTAACGCACTTCATGGCGGGTATTGGAAGAGAACCCTGCAATAGCAAAGTTATCGCCTAAGCGGTCAATCGCCCAGCCTAATAAAGCAACGGCTTCGCGGCTTAATTCGAGAATAGATTGCGTGCAGCCTTCAGGTACATCCGCAAGTGAAGCGGATAAATCCAATAACAGCATCACAGAGATATCGCGGCCATCATGTTTATGGCTCATGTTGATGCGAGGGTCTGGGGTACTACCACTCTTGAAATCAATTAATGAACGAATTGCTACATCAAGATCGAGATCACTGCCATCTTCCTGGTAGCGGACACGCACGTACTGTTGTGGCTTGAGCATGTCGAGCAATTTTTTGAGATGTTTGGCGAGTGCGCCATGCTTCTCCAATATCTTATCGATATCAGCAGGGTTACCGGGTGGATGAAGCGTTTCATACAGGCTTACCCAATCAGGCCGATAGGTCTTGGTTGTGTAATCCCATTCTTTGTAGTGACGTGGTGGTAAACCGTCGGGTTCTTCTTCATCAACTTGCTGATGTTTTGCTTCGATATCTTCAGGTTCATCATCTTCTTCAATAAATTTCCACATATGACGGTTGTCATCGCGGTAATCAACCACAGTATCGGTGAAATGAATCTTCGGTAATTGGTCTGATTGAAGTCGAGTTTTAGCGATATAAGAAATGGCTATTTGCACCATGTCTTTTGTTTCGGTTTCATCTTGCTGCATTATGTCATGGAATTTCTGAATGCAGTCTAATAAATCATCATTGGTGTATCCATGTTCAGCATTGAGAATGCCATATGAGAGCATCGCAAGACGATGGAGAATGCATGATTCTTCCTCAGAATTACAGGCGTCTTCTTTCGGTGCAGGGTGCAAGGATAAGAATAGTTTCCGTAACCCCGGATATTTTTTTATAGCCAAATATTCAACACGCGAGTCTTCTAGAATTTCAATCGCAACGCGTTGGAATGGACTAAAGTTATCAGCAATGATGGTTGTTGACCAACGTTGATGTGCAGACATGTGTGCAAGTACAGCGCGGTATCGATCCATGCCGGTAACTTCAGCTGTATCGTCAAATACATCAGGAATGCGTACGCCTAAACTATCGTAATAAGGTACGGGTTTGCGTAATTGGTCAAAGCCATTGGAATAGGGAATTAGATAAGATTTCTGTTCCCACAATGCTTTTAAATATAAATTTAGCTTGCGTTCATTATCAATAAACAATGTGCCATGACGTTCGCGGCTTAGAATTGCTTTACTATCGGCAGACTGCAAACAGAAATAATCTATTTGTCGTTCAGGATTATTGTTGTAGTTGTTGATACCGTAATCAACCCAATTCTTAATGCCTTCAAGTGATAATTCACTGAGTAGGTATGGCATTTGGTTGAGCAGGTTAGGCAAGCCGGGGCTTGGGAACGTGGTGTGAATACCGTGAATCGAACCGGTAGTACGTTCCATCATGTCTTTAAGCAGGTCAATATAATTTTCTAATAATTCTTTGCTGCTTAAACGACGCGCTGTTTCAGCAATGGTATTTAAAAAAGGTGGAATGGAATTGCCATTTGGCGTGCGTGACATATGCCAAACCATTTCAGAGATCATCGACAGGGTTTCTTCACCCAGTCGTTGGGCAATTTCGGGCATTTCTTCTAAATAGATCAGCACGGGCTCAAAGCCACGACCAATCATACAGATCTGCGATGCACCTTTTAGATAGTCTTTGATGCCATCATCAGATAAGCGATTTTGAGCACCCGTCATACAATCAACAAAGACATCATCGAGATCTTTGAAGCCACACTTCAACTTATCGCGAAAGGCTTGCATCTCGGCAGTTAGTTCAGGGCTCATTTCTGTATCAGGTCCAGCTAGACTCATGATAGATTCCGTAACTATAGATTATGAAACTTCGGTATCGTAAAAACTTACGCAAAGATCGCATCAACAGCGTGATCGAGCGTAGTACGAATATCTTCATCATCGGTGATCGGACGTACCAGTGCCATGCGGCAAGCATCAGCAGGTGAAATGCCTTTTTGCATTAACGTGGCAGCATAGGTGAGTAGACGAGTAGAAATGCCTTCGTCTAGGCCATGACCTTTCAGGTTACGCGCAGCTTCACCAATCTTAACCAGCTTCATAGCCGTATCGGCATCAATGCCCGTTTCTTTCTCAACAATGCTGGCTTCAACTGCGGCAGAAGGATAATCAAAATCCATACCGGTGAAACGTTGTTTAGTTGATTGCTTAAGATCTTTAATCAAACTTTGGTAACCAGGGTTATAAGAAATAACCAATTGGAAATCAGGATGCGCATTAATCAGTTCGCCTTTTTTATCAAGCGGCAACTGGCGACGATGATCAGTTAGTGGGTGAATTACAACCGTTGTATCTTGACGTGCTTCAACGATTTCATCGAGGTAACAAATCGCACCAATACGTGCAGCGGTTGTTAATGGGCCATCTAACCAACGAGTACCATTGGCATCAAGCAGATAACGACCAACTAGATCTGAAGCTGTCATATCTTCATTACAGGCAACCGTGATGAGTGGTCGTTTAAGTTTCCACGCCATGTATTCAATAAAACGAGATTTACCACAGCCGGTTGGACCTTTAATCATTACTGGTAAGCGGGCTTCATAAGCAGCTTCATACAAAGCAACTTCATTGTCTTGTGCTTCGTAATAAGGTTCGTTTTCGATTTTGTATTGTTCGATATCTATATCAGTCATGTCGATTACCTTTGTAGATAAAAACTTCTCACCACAAGGAACATATTGCATAGAACACTGTGGTGAAAAGTCTTTTACATTGTCCGACTAAAAAAGTCGTGTATTACTTTATGGGGAAAAAAAACCCCCACCGAAGTGGTGAGGGCTTTTATGGTCAGGATGACCGGTATGCCGCGAGCACATGGACGTGCAGGAGCGGCGCCGATATCCTTGTTCACAAAGCTTACTTATGAACGCCCAATTTTTCTCTCCAGCCCGGGTACAATGAATCTGCATCGCTAGGGAAAGATTCGAATGCACGAGCAAATTCGTTATGCTCTTTCGCGAATTCGATTGGGTCAGCACCAGCAGTCCAACATTCAAATGCTTGACGTAAAGACTTAGCACCGGCTGCAGGAGAATCGATGTGACCGTATGAACCACCACCAGAAGTGTTGATTACGTTACCGTGACCAAGGTTCTCGAAGAAGCCTGGAAGACGTAGCGCATTCATACCACCAGAAATAATTGGTGTAGTAGGTTTCATGCCGAACCATTCTTGATGGTAAACAGG
>JAGLUW010000015.1 GCA_023134145.1 Sulfuriflexus sp.
TCGATCATGTATGCGATGTTACGATCGTCTGCACCACCTTCCATTTTGCCGTAACCCATTGTGCCTACGTGGATACCAGAAGCACCCATAAGACGAGAAAGCTTAGCAAGAACAAATGCAGTGTAACCACGTACAGATGAAGGTGAAGTAATCGCACCGTGACCTGCGCGATGGTAATGCAAGTATTGACCTGGGTAGTTACGACGAGCAGTTGTAACCATGCCACAACCACCAACATAACCATCAACCAAGAAAGCAACGTGGTGAGCATTTTCACCAAATGTTTCTAAGATGTAGTCAGCACGAGCACACATTTCGTGGTGATCATCAGCTGTGATGTTAGCTGAGAAGATTTTCGCTTCGCCAGTTTCATCTTGTGCACGTTTCATTGCATCAGCAACGAGAGGTGTTACGTCTTTCATACGACAGTAAGTTTGGTTACCTTGTGGCTCATCATTTTTGATGAAATCACCACCGAGCCAGAACTGGTATGCAGCTTCTGCAAAAGGCTTAGGACGTAAACCAAGTTTAGGCTTGATGATAGTACCCGCGATGTAACCACCGTTTTCACGTGGACGACCTAAAAGATTCCAAAGGTCAGAAATGTCCATTGAAGGACCATCAAAGATATCAAGAAGTTGCTTAGGCACATGGAAATCGATCATTTGTGCACATTGCACGTCACCCATGCCTTGGTTGTTACCAATAGCAAGCGTAAGGAAAGAAACAACCATTGCGCGACCATCAATAACATTGCGGTCAAATAAATCACAAGGGTAAGCGATCTTCATGATGCCTTTGGCTTCATCAATTTCGTATACCATTGCATCAAGGTCTTTAGTGAAGTCATCTGTAGTAGAAACTTCAACGTTAGTACCTGTTGATGATTCAGCGGCAAAGTGAGCTGCTGTTTCTAGGTAGCCACCGAAACCAGGCATTGGTGTCATTGTGTAAGCCACAAGAATGTGACCGCCATCGGCTAAAAGTGTATCTTCATCCAGACTTAAGTCTGCATAACGTGCTGATTGATCCATCTTAAGATTCCTCAGTTATAAAATTATTAATTCGGCCTTGGGAGGAGTTTTGTTGCACGTCCTTCCAGAGAGTTTGCGACTATACGAACATTCAGTCATAATTAAAACTCAATATTTCTGATTGATACCATAAGTAAAAGCTTATGATTTTATAGGGTGATAAGTATGCACGTGACCTTACGACAATTACGGGTCTTTGAAGCGGTTGGCAGGTTAAAGAATTACACCCGCGCGGCTGAAGAATTACACCTTTCTCAGC
Organism: Sulfuriflexus sp.; assembly: GCA_023134145.1. GTDB lineage: Bacteria > Pseudomonadota > Gammaproteobacteria > AKS1 > AKS1 > Sulfuriflexus. The sequence goes on from JAGLUW010000015.1 coordinate 1,294, forward strand.
CTGCTGTTTCTATGCAAATCAAACAGTTAGAGTCTAATGTTGGCATTGCCTTGTTCGATCAGGTGGGCAAAAAGATCTCTTTGACCGCTGCAGGGCACGAAATGTATCAGACCAGTCGAATTATTGAGAACCAGCTCAATGAGACCGAACAAGTCCTTGAGGATATGAAGGGATTTCGTCATGGACGCCTCATTATTGCTGTGGCGAGTACCGCCAACTACTTCGCGCCGAAGCTTTATGCGGCATTTAAAAGTAAATACTCGGCGGTCACCCTGAATTTGGATGTAACCAATCGTGAAGGTTTGTTGGCACATCTGGAATCAAATGACTCGGATATGGTCATCATGGGTTTGCCGCCTAAAGGTATCGAGGTAGAGGCGCAGGCCTTTATGGATAACCCCTTGGTGGTGATTGCTTCACCCAGTCACCCACTGGCTACGAGAAAAAATATCAGCATGGAACGCCTGCAGGAAGAGACCTTTATTATGCGTGAGCCTGGCTCGGGTACACGGATTGCGATGGAACGTTTCTTTGCTGAACAGGGTGCGGATTTAGCGACAGGGATGGAAATGAGTTCTAACGAGGCGATTAAACAAGCGGTTCAGGCCGGCCTTGGGCTGGGGATTGTTTCTCTGCATACACTGGAAATGGAACTTGAGACCAAGCGTTTGGAGGTGCTGGATGTGGAGGCCTTTCCGATTTTACGCCATTGGTACATTGTGCATCGTAAGGGCAAACGCTTGTCACCACTAGCGAAGGCGTTCCAGCAATTTATCCTCGATAATGCTGCGAATTTGCTAGAAATGAAATCGGCCTAAATTTATACCTTATATATGGGGCGTGTTGAGTGGAACTAGTTTCAGTCGTTTTGGTCAGACACATTACCAATAAGCAAAACAAGTGCTACTATTGAGACTATGTTGAAGTTTTTATCACATTTTTGGTTAGTTCTGTCGCTGCTGGTTGCCCCTGTGCAATTTGCGAGTGCTGATATGGCTGCGTTGGATCATGGCCAGATGAAATGTGAAATGATGGATATGGACGGAGCCATGGATAAAATGGGACAAATGGATCACGACATGTCATCTCAAGATGGTAGTTGTGAATGTCCAGATCAGTGCAAGGTTAGTTGTACTGCCGCGCACATGAGCCTTGCGACTAGCTCTGTATTACAAATGCTACATGTTAGTTCTTCAACAAAATTAGATAGCCGGTCATCCTCCATTACCGGTATTGATCAACTCACCGAGTTACGCCCCCCTAGAAAATTCCACGCTTAAGTTGCGCGTGCCCCAGTAGAGTAGGGCTCGTTGCAAAAATCCGTATGACTTAAATACGGTCAGTTTTATGCGATGGAGTTTTATTATGAAGAGTTATCTTATTTCGCAGCAGTCGCTGCAAGTTAAATTGCCGCAGTGGCTGCAAGCGAAGAAATTAAATGTTGCCTTGTTATTGGTGGTGAGCTTATTTACAGCGCCTGTAATAGCGGACGAATTGTCATTGGCGGAAGCGGAAGGTATTGCCTTACAAACTGATCCGATGCTGAATTTAATCAATGCTAATGCAGAGGCATTAGATGAAGCCGCTATTGCTGATGGTCAATTGCCTGATCCTAAATTAAAATTCAGCCTATTTAATTTCCCAACCGATACCTTTAGCCGAACACAGGAACCGATTACGCAATTACGTTTTGGTTTGCAGCAAACGATTCCACGTGGCGACACTTTGGCATTGAAGTCCAAGCGTACTTCATCACAAGCGCGTTCAGTACGAGCTAAGAATGATGACGAGGAACTTAAACTACGTCGTAATGTGCGCAAGTATTGGTTTGAAGCTTGGTACTGGGTAAAAGCCGAGCAGATTGTCAGTAAAGATATAGATTTGTTTAAGCAGTTGGTTGATATTACTGAATCACAATATGCTGCAGGTAAGCAGAATCAACAGGATGTACTTCGAGCAGAATTAGAAATGGGATTGCTTGACGATCGTCTAACGCATATTCAACAACAGCAACAAGCCGCTCGTGCAGAACTCTCTAAATGGATAGGTTCAGATTCATTACGAAGCTTGCCCGTTGATTTGCCAACCTTGGCGACATTACCAACGCGAGCTGATGTGGAAGCTTCATTACCACGACATCCTGCACTGCGTATTTTCCGCTCTAAAATTGATATGAATCGTCATAGCGTATCGATTGCACGGGAAGCGTATAAACCTGCATGGACAATCGGCGTTGATTACGGTGTGCGTGATGGAAACAACCCAGATGGTAGCTCACGTTCAGATCTCCTTGCTGCCACGGTGGTAATGGATTTACCAATCTTCACCGATAAACGCCAAGACCGTCGCCTTGCTGCTGCACAACGTCGTGCGAGTGCGGCACAACTTGAATTGGATGATAAATATCGTGCCATGCAAAGTATGTTGGCACGCGATCATGTGACGTGGACTAAGTTATCGCAACGCCTAGATCGTTATCGCAATACTTTAGTTGGTCAGGCAGAAGCTAATAGTGAGGCTTCACTATCAGCTTATCAAAATGATGCAACCGATTTTACCACGTTGATGCGAGCAAAAATAACTGAACTGAATACACACTTGAAAGCTCTACGCATTCACACTGATTACGCTAAGGCGCATGCGCGCCTGTTATACCTTGCGGGAGAACAATCATGATTAAGAAGAATAAATTTTTACTAGCGGCGATTAGTGCTGCTGTACTCGTTACATTAACTGCTTGCGATAGCGGTGATATGCCCAAAGGCAGTATGGCTGATGGAAAAATGGAAACTGCACTTGACCATGCAGGCAAACATCTTGATTCAAAATATGTTTGCCCTATGCATCCAACTATTATTCAAGATGAACCGGGTAACTGTGCACTTTGTGGTATGACATTGGTTGAAAAAGAACAAGATAAACCAAGAGAGAAAAAGCTTCTTTACTGGGTTGCGCCAATGGATCCTAATTTCCGACAAGAAGGTCCTGGTAAATCCCCCATGGGAATGGATCTTGTCCCATTTTATGATGATGGTGGTGATGATAATGCCATCACTATTTCTCCCGCTATTGTTCAAAATCTTGGCGTAAGAACGGAACAAGCCAAGGTAGGAAAACTTTGGAAACGTGTTGATTCGGTGGGTTATGTTGATTTTGATGAGAACTTAATTAGCCATGTTCATTTACGTACTGAAGGCTGGATTGAGAAGTTAGCTGTTAAATCAGAAGGTGAACGGGTTAAAAAAGGTGAATTGTTATTTGAATTATATTCCCCCACTTTAGTGAATGCGCAAGATGAATATTTGCAAGCAGTGCGTAGTAAAAATCGTCGTCTCATTAATGCGTCCTATGAGCGTTTGCGGGCATTAGGCGTTGAGAAAAGCCAAATTAATAAAATAAAAAGAACCGGCAAATCGGAACAGCTGATTAACGTGCGTGCTTCGCAAGACGGAATTGTTTCTAAGCTGAATGCGCGTGAAGGTATGTTTGTTAAACCGCGCATGGAAGTCATGACGCTTGCTGATCTATCTACTATCTGGATTCAGGTTGAAGTGTTTGAGCGTGAAGCAAATTGGGTGAAGGTCGGTAAGCCTGCAGAAATTACTTTGTCATATCTTCCTGGGCGAAAGTGGAAAGGTAAGGTTGAATATGTTTACCCAAGCCTTGATCCGCGTACCCGTACGTTACGTGCAAGGTTGAAATTTGATAATCCTGATGAAGCCTTAAAGCCAAATATGTTTGCTAACGTGGTTATTTTTGGTGGTGCAACTCAAGACATGGTGAGTATTCCTACCGAGGCTTTGATTCGTACTGGTGATAGCGAGCGGGTGATTATTAGTTTAGGCGAAGGTCGCTTTGCACCACGTAATGTGGTGAGTGGAATTGAGTCGGGTGATCGCATTCAAATTGTAGAAGGGCTTGATGGTAGCGAAAATGTTGTGACTTCATCACAGTTCTTGTTGGATTCTGAGGCAAGTATTAAGGCCAGTTTAAATCGTATGAGTGAACCGGCATCAGCATCTAAAAAAGAGATGGCGATGGATGACATGAAAGCAGATTCAAAAATGGTTACAGGTAAGGGCGTAGTGCGCGATCTGATGGGTGAGGGAAAGATCAATTTGTCACATGATCCTATTCAAGCACTCGGTTGGCCGAGTATGACCATGGATTTCGATCTTTCTGAAGGTGTATCAACCAAAGACCTTAAACCGGGCATGGCGGTTGAATTTGATCTTGTGGAAAAAAATGATGTTTACATGATTGAAGCAATTCGACCTGCGATGTCAATGGATAAGGAGGCCGGACAATGATTGAAAAAATAATAAATTGGTCAATCGATAACCGTTCTCTGGTTTTATTATTGACGGCAATGTTAATTGGTTGGGGTGTGTTTGCCGTTAAGCAAACACCACTAGATGCGATCCCTGATTTGTCAGATGTACAAGTTATTATTAAGACGACTTATCCTGGGCAGGCGCCACAGGTCGTTGAAGATCAAGTCACCTACCCATTAACAACAGCAATGTTGTCAGTGCCTGGTGCGGTAACCGTACGTGGTTATTCTTTTTTTGGTGATTCCTATGTTTACATCATCTTTGAGGATGGCACTGATCCTTACTGGGCGCGTTCACGGGTGCTGGAATACCTGAGCCAAGTTGAGGCAAGGTTGCCACGGCAAGCACGTCCCGCTCTTGGGCCGGATGCAACTGGGGTAGGTTGGATCTTTGAATACGCTTTAGTAGATCGAACCGGTAAAAATGATCTTGCGCAGCTACGTAGTTTGCAAGATTGGTTTCTTAAATATGAATTGCAAACCGTACCGGGTGTTTCTGAGGTCGCTACTATTGGCGGTATGGTACGTCAGTACCAAATAGTGCTGAATCCAAATCGTTTGCGTGCCTATAACATTCCGCTGTCAAAAATTAAAAAGGCAGTACAACGCGCGAACCAAGAAGTGGGTGGTTCGGTTATTGAAATGGCGGAAGCAGAATATATGGTTCGTGCTACTGGTTATATTACAGGTGTAGAAGATCTTGAGGGAATACCATTAGGCATGAACGAGCAGGGCACGCCTATCCTTTTAAAAGATGTTGCTGATATTCGTATTGGGCCACAAATGCGCCGCGGCATTGCAGAGCTTAATGGTGAAGGCGAAGTGGTGGGTGGTGTGATCATCATGCGTTTTGGCGAGAATGCACTGACCACTATTCAAGGTGTTAAAGATAAACTTAAACAACTGCAAAGTGGTTTGCCGGAAGGTGTTGAGATCATTCCTACCTATGATCGTTCTTCTTTGATTAACCGAGCAGTCGATAATTTGAGTTATAAACTTTTAGAGGAGTTTATTGTTGTTGCCTTGGTGTGTGCTTTGTTCTTATTCCACCTACGTTCAGCTCTGGTGATTATTTTGAGTTTGCCAGTAGGTATTCTCGCGGCCTTTATCGTCATGGAGTCACAAGGTATCAATGCAAACATTATGTCATTGGGAGGTATTGCGATCGCGATCGGTGCGATGGTGGATGCCGCGATTGTGATGATTGAAAATGTGCATAAACATATTGAGAAGGAAGGGCTTACCGATGAAAATCGTTGGGAAATAATTAAAAAAGCGTCGGCAGAAGTTGGGCCACCATTATTTTTCTCATTGTTGATTATCACCTTGAGTTTCTTACCCGTGTTTACACTCGAAGCACAGGAAGGACGTATGTTTGCACCACTTGCCTATACCAAAACCTATGCAATGGCCGCCGCAGCGTGTTTGTCAGTAACATTGGTGCCTGTACTCATGGGCTTGTTGATTCGCGGTAATATTACACCAGAGCATAAAAACCCAATTAACCGTGGTTTGATAGCAATATATAGACCGATTATTAATTTGGTGTTGCGTAAGCCTATGCAAATTTTGTTAGCCGGTATTGTTGTAACGGTAGTGGGAGTGTGGCCTGTTACTCAATTGGGTGGTGAATTTATGCCGACCCTTGATGAAGGTGATTTGCTCTACATGCCTTCGGCTTTCCCTGCTATATCAATTGGTAAGGCGGGCGAGATATTACAACAAACGGATAAGCTTATTCGTACCGTGCCGGAAGTGGAGTCTGTATTCGGTAAAGTGGGGCGTGCAGATACGGCAACGGATCCTGCACCACTAACCATGATCGAAACAACCATTCGGTTGAAACCACGCGATCAATGGCGTGAAGGCATGACACTTGATAAATTAAAACAAGAATTGAATAGCGTGGTAAAAATTCCAAGTATGGCAAATACTTGGGATCCACCGATCAAGATCCGCATCGACATGTTATCAACCGGTATTAAAACACCGGTTGGTATTAAAGTGGCTGGGCCTGATCTAAATGTGATTCAAGATATTGGTAAGCAGATCGAACAAGTCTTAAATCCCGTTGAAGGAACCGCCTCGGTTTACGCAGAACGTGTTGCAGGTGGTCGTTACATTACAGTGGACATTAATCGTGTTGCCAGTGCACGTCTTGGTTTGAATATTATGGATATTCAAGATGTGATCAGTACCGCGGTCGGTGGCTTGAATATAACGCAATCAGTGGAAGGGCTGGAACGTTACCCAGTGAACATGCGTTACCCGCAAAGTACTCGTAACTCATTGGAGAAGATTCGTAATCTGCCATTGGTTACACCTATGGGTGCGCATATTCCCTTAGAACAAGTGGCGACGATCAATATTGAAAATGGTCCTGCCATGATTAAGAGTGAGAATGCGCGCCTTAATGGTTGGATTTATGTTTCGATTCAAGATCGCGATATTGCCTCTTACGTAGATGAAGCTAGGCAGGTTGTTGCGGAACAAGTGAAATTGCCAGCAGGCTACTCTATTAGTTGGTCAGGACAATATGAATATCTTGAACGCGCATGGAAGAAACTTTCTATTGTTGGGCCGTTAACATTAGCGATCATTATGTTGCTGTTGTATCTCAACTTTAGAAATTTTGTAGAGGTATTCATTATTATGGGTACCTTGCCTGTGGCATTGGCAGGTGGTGCATGGATACTTTATATCCTTGGTTATAACCTATCCGTTGCAGTGGGTGTTGGATTTATTGCCTTGTCTGGGGTCGCCGTCGAGATCGGTGTGCTGATGTTGGTATATCTCAATATCGCTTACAAAGAGCGATACCAGAAAGCAGCGGATGAAGGACGCTCTATGACCTTAGCTGAGTTACATGAATCAGTTGTTGAAGGTGCCTTGTTGCGTGTTCGTCCAATTATGATGACAGTTTCGGCCATTATTGTTGGTCTGTTACCCATCATGCTGGGTAGTGGCACCGGTTCAGAAGTAATGAGCCGCATTGCTGCACCCATGGTTGGTGGCATGGTTACAGCAACCCTATTAACCTTGATTGTTATTCCTGCTGTGTTTATTGTTTGGAAGAGTCGCGGCTTAAAAGAGGCCGTAGCATGAAGCACGTGGTGGTAATCATGCTAGCCAGCTTTGTGCTGGTGGCATGTGATCCACCTGATGTTGTTAAATTGCTTAAACCTGTTAAAGAGGTTGAGCCAATTAAAAAATCTGAACCAGTTAAGCGAAACCTGAATCCAGAACAATTGTCACGTGGCGCAGTCTTGTTTCAGAAAAATTGCGCAGAGTGTCATGGAGCGCAAGGTCAAGGCGTAGATAATTGGCAGAAACGAGGAGCTGATGGCAAGTTTCCAGCACCGCCACTGAATGGATTAGGTCATACTTGGCATCATCCTACAGTCGTTTTGAAATACACGATTAATAATGGCACAGGTAAAATCGGTGGCAATATGCCTGCGTTTGCGGCCAAATTGACTGACAATCAGATTGACGACATTCTTATCTTTATACAAGAAAAATGGCCAGCTCCAATTTATGAGGCATGGTATCGGACTAATGAAAGGGCACATAACAAGACGACTAAATAAGGATAAGACTCATGCATGACGGCGGATGGATGACATTTGGTTTTGGTTTGGGTCATAAAATCATTAGGCAGAGCTCCCAATACGATTGAAAAGATTAATAACGCCCCCATATAAGGTTACACTGATTTTATATGGTTTTAGTTTTTCTAGGAGAAGGTTATGTACGGTTTTTCAGTTTCAATATCAGGTAGTTTTGATGATGCGATTACTCGTGTTACAGAAGAGTTATCCAAAGAAGGTTTTGGTGTACTAACAGAAATTAATGTTAAGGCAGTTTTGAAAAAGAAACTTGATATTGATAAACGTCCTTACACGATCCTTGGTGCCTGTAATCCTGTGTTAGCAAATCAAGCGATTGATGCTGAGCCTGATATTGGTTTGTTATTACCGTGCAACGTATTGGTTCGTGAAGAGGAAGATGCTTCAATTACTGTATCGTTTATGGATCCAAGTGCTGTACTAACGCTGGTTGAGCGTGATGGTATTGCCGAATTGGCAGGTCAAGTGAAGGAAAAACTTGAACGCGTACGCGACGCACTTAAATAAGGAAAATGATTATGGCTGATTCAATAACCATCAATGTATCTAAGATGAAATGCGCAGGTTGTGTTTCCTCAGTAGAGCAAGCATTGCTTGCGGTTGAAGGTGTTGAGTCAGCCGTGGTTAGTCTTGAAGATAATAACGCGATTGTCACAGGTGCAGTTGCAGCTGATGCGTTAATCAAAGCAACAACCGATGCTGGATTCCCGGCAACGTCTGTTTGATATTACTTGATGAGTAACTCACAACCTATACGCTTGTCGATTGGTTCGATGAGCTGTGCAGGTTGTGTGGCATCAGTTGAAAAAGCACTTAACGCTGTACCCGGTGTTGATTTAGCGACAGTCAATTTTGCCGAGCATACTGCCGAAGTACGTGGCAGTGTTGATGCAGCAACACTTTGTAAAGCGGTGGTTGATGCCGGTTACGAAGCTGCTGAGTTACGTGGCCAAGAAAATATTGAAGATAAACAAGCGGCAGAATTAGCGCAGTATCGTAAGTTACTTATTAAAAGTTTTGTTGCTGCATCAGTTGGTGTTCCCTTATTTATTTCCGGGCTACTTGGCAAAATGCCAGGATTGCTTGAGCAACGACCGTTCTGGTTTATCATCGGTGTTTTAAGTTTATTTGTACTTGTCTATTCTGGCGGCAGTTTCTTTGTCGGTGCATGGAAGTCGATGCGTGCACGTAATGCGAATATGGATACATTGGTCGCACTGGGAACAGGTAGCGCATGGTTGTTCTCTATGCTAATTACTATTAAACCTTCTCTTGTTCCTATTTCTGCACAGCACGTTTATTTTGAAGCCGCTGTGATCATTATTTCCCTGATTAATTTTGGCTCGGCATTAGAAATGCGTGCGCGAGGAAAAACCTCGCAGGCGATTCAGCGGTTAATTGGTCTACAGGCTAAGACAGCTAGAGTTATTCGAGATGGAGTGGAAGTTGATGTGCCAATTGAAGAAGTTGGCTTAAACGAAACACTGCGCGTTCGTCCCGGCGAGAAGTTACCTGTTGATGGAGTTATTATTGAAGGCCATTCAAGTATTGATGAAGCGATGCTTACCGGTGAACCGCTACCTGTACAAAAAGCAGTAGGGGATAAGGTCGTTGGTAGTACCTTGAATAAGTCCGGCAGTTTTATTATGCAGGCAACTAACATCGGTAGTAATACCATGTTGGCAAAGATTATCGACATGGTGCGCAGCGCACAAAATTCCAAACCAGCAATAGGTCGGTTGGTCGATAAAATTGCCGGTATCTTTGTCCCTGTTGTATTGGTGATTGCCGTTGTTACTTGCCTTGTCTGGTATCTGTTTGGGCCCGAGCCAAAGATTAGTTATATGTTGCTCACTACCATGACGGTACTGATTATCGCTTGTCCTTGTGCCCTCGGTTTAGCGACGCCAATATCGATCATGGTTGGTGTTGGTAAGGCCGCTGAATATGGCATCTTGATTCGAAACGGTGATGCACTGCAACAAGCCGGTAAGCTAACCACAGTTGTGCTGGATAAAACGGGAACCGTCACGACGGGACGTCCAGAAGTCACTGATATTCTAACGACACAAGCATGGCAGGATGACGCGCTACTAGCCTTAGTCGCAAGTGTTGAGCAAGGTTCTGAGCATCCTCTTGCCGAAGCGATTGTTGAATCGGCAAGAAGCCGAAACTTGCAAGTAGAGTCAGTGAGTGATTTTGAAGCTATCGTTGGGCATGGTGTTAAAGCAACTATTACAAATAAAATAATATTGTTTGGTAACCAACGCCTAATGAAGGCTCATGATATTGATGTGCAGGAATTTATTACTTCTGCGAATAAGTTAGCAGAACAAGCGCGCACGCCTATGTTTGTTGCTGTTGATGGACAGCTTGCAGGCATTGTTGCTGTTAGCGATCCTGTAAAAGTAGATTCTGCTGAGGCAATAGCCCAACTACACAAACTAGGACTTAAGGTTGTGATGTTGACGGGTGATAATGCGGCGACGGCGAATGCGGTTGCAGCACAGGTTGGTGTTGATCAAGTCATCGCTGAAGTATTGCCGAGTGATAAAGCCGAACAAGTTAAATTATTACAAGAGTCGGGCGAGATTGTCGCTATGGTCGGCGATGGGATTAATGATGCCCCAGCATTGGCTCAAGCCGATGTTGGTTTCGCGATGGGTTCGGGTACTGACGTGGCGATTGAAAGTGCGGATGTGACCTTGATTCGTGGTTCGTTATACAGTGTGAGTGACAGCATTATCATTTCACGCGCAGCCGTTAGAAATATTTGGCAGAATTTATTCGGTGCATTTATTTATAATAGCTTGGGTATTCCGCTTGCTGCTGGCGTGTTATTTCCTGCGACGGGATTATTACTTAATCCGGTCATTGCCGGTGCGGCAATGGCAATGTCATCGGTTACTGTGGTGACCAATGCGAATAGATTGCGCTTATTAAAAATTAAGCACGATTAGAATTATTTCTTAACACCAAATTCTTTGGCAAGTTTATTATCCTTATCAGCAAGTGCTAGTTCATTATTGCCCGTGTAAGCTAATGCACGTAGGTAATAAGCTGTGCCGTGAATATTGTAGGGGCCTTTTTTAATTGCGGCACTGCAAGTCTTAATCGCTTCTGAGAATTGTTTATTTTTTTCATAGCTGCTGCAGAGATTAACTAACAAAGAATAATTCTGTGGTTGTAATCCACTAGCAATTTTTAAATGCGCAAGGCCTTCGGTGTATTTCTTTTGTAAGTTAAGAGCGCTACCGAGCACATAGTGAGCTTGCCAATTGTCATTATTCATTTGGATGGCTTTTTGCCCATAGAGCGTGGCAATAGGGATCTGACCAAGTGAAAGTTGTAGCTCACCCATGGCGGAGACGACTTCAGAATCATTCTGGCAACGTTTCATGGCAGAAAACAATTCATCTTCAATTTTATAAAGCGCGGCTAGGTATTCGTCAGTACCCGGTTGGTATTGTTGAACGGCCTGCTTATGTTTAGTGTCGGCATCTTTTAATGTTGAGGAGCATTCGGTTGCCTGAGTGGCTGGAACATTGATAAACAAAATGCCAGCAATAGCGGCAGTGATTGCAAGTAATGATAAGCGTCGAGTTAACAAGTTAATGCCTTTTTGAGAAGTATGAATTTAAAATAATACTGAGTATGGATGGGTATTCCAATAGCTGCAACTTGCAATACGCATAAAATTTGGTACAGATTTAAACTGTAGGTATTGCTTGATTATGCGACTTGGTCGTAAACCATGATTTCCAAAGTATCGTTAAATTGATTTTCTGAGTGCTTAAGAATAGCTTGAAGGTCCTCAGGCGAGAGCCCTGCTGTTTTAAGTGCGGTAAAATCAAGTGCTTCCGAGGTAGCTAAGTTCTCACCGAGGTTGCTGGGCATGGTATTGGATAGGTAGTTAGCAATATGTGCAATCGCCGCATCTTGCGGGTGATGCTTAGCAAGATTAGGCGTGTGGTGGTGTTCAACGGCCTCAACAATGTAGTCAGGTAACCCCCAGTGGCGTAATAGTTCAGCACCTACCGTGGCATGATTAAAGCCTATTAATTCTTCTTCAATAATGAAACGGCGTTGGCGATTTTTATTACTGTGGAAGAGCACCTTATCGGCAAGCTTAGGAAGCTTATGGTTAATCAGTAAGCTACCAATATCATGCAATAAACCTGCGGCAAAGAATCGTTCAACATTTGGTTTGTGTAAGTGGCTTGCTAATGAGCGGGCAATCACGCCGCAACGTAAGCTATGTCGCCAAAAGGTCTCCATTGAAACCAATTTGTTTGGTAGCTCATCAAAAACATCAATTGCGCTAGTGGCTAATAATAGATCGCGTAGCTCTTGGGTGCCTATAACGGTAATAGCGCGTGGAATATTATTGATGTGAGAAGGAAAACTAAAAAAAGGGCTGTTTGCGATGCGTAGTAATCGCGCGCTGAGCTGATGATTTTGATTAATGGTTTCACCGATATCAGCGGCAGAATATTGTCGGTCATTGGTCATGTCATTTACACGCATTACCGTGCCCGGTAATGAGATGAGTTCGCTGACGCTATCGACAAGTTCTTTGGCAGATATTGGCATAGTCATATCCTTTGATAGTTGCAAAGCCACTGCAAGCAAGGCAGCATGGACTGAACCGGATAAACACTATAAGCAATTATGATGCTTATATAAATAGTATCTTTTCTATGGGTAATTTCAGACAAGTTCTTAAGGTAAGCATATGAGTTGGTGGGGAAAAATTATTGGTGGTTCATTTGGCTTCATGCTGGGTGGTCCGATAGGAGCCTTATTTGGCGCAGCACTTGGTCATAATATTGATGTTAGCAAGGGCACGGGGCGGTCAGGCGAGGCTGGTTTTGCTCCTGGCGGCCAAGAACGTGTTCAGAGTGTTTTCTTTACCGCCACATTCTCGGTAATGGGTTATATCGCTAAAGTCGATGGCCGCGTGACCAAGGATGAGATTGAGGTGGCCAATGCTTTAATGCAGCAATTGAATTTGTCGCCTGAGATGATGAAAACGGCGAGAAGATTGTTTAGTCAGGGCAAGAGCCCGAATTTCCCGCTAGACGAGGTGCTGAAGCAATTTAGACAAGAGTGTCATCGTCGTCAGACTTTGATGCGTATGTTCCTTGAGATGCAGATCCATGCTGCTTTTGCGGATGGTTACTTACATCCAGAAGAACAAAAGGCCCTGCAGCATATTTGTAATATGTTGGGGTTTAGCCAGCATGAATTTGATCATCTGCTTGACATGATCAAAGCCCACAATGATGGAACAGCAACGGGTTCAACAGGTGGCCTAACTCAAGCGACTGCTTATAAAGTGCTAGATGTGAAGACCACGGCAACTGATGCCGAGGTGAAGAAAGCCTACCGGCGCCTGATGAATCAGCATCATCCAGACAAATTAGTGGCGAAAGGTTTGCCCGATGAAATGATGCAAGTAGCGACAGAAAAGAGCCAAGAGATTCGGGCTGCTTACGATGTGGTTAAGAAAGCGCGTGGGATGAGGTGAAAATAGGTTAGGGGTAAGGAGAGAGGCGTTAGGCGCAAAGAAAGATCGCCTCACACTTTACGCCTCTCTCCTTGCGCTTTACTACATTCAATGATTCATTAAATGAAACAAGCTGTCACCCGCTGTGCCCACGACAACAACGACCAAACCAAGTATTAAATTAATTCCAATAATCATTCTTATCTGAGCTAATTTTTTCCCCGCAGTTGGTAAGTCACCAGCAACAAGTGCTTGTTTCATGCGTCGGTAAGGTGCGAAGAAAATATGTGCGAATAGCAGCATCATTATAATGCCAATGCCTTGCATGATACTCACGAAATGAGGGAAATTTCCAAAGCTGCCAAACAGAGTTAACGCCATCCAATAACCACTACCGAGTAAGCTTAGAATACATACCCAAACCCATGGGAAAAATTTACCAAATACACCTTGCCACAAAGGCAAACGAACAGCGGGTTCAAGCAAGTTGGCTGCTACTGGACGCAGTGCCATCCAAGCGAAGAACATACCGCCAACCCAAATAACGGCAGATAAAACATGTAGAGTAATAGCAATTGTCATCATTTTTTTCGTTCCTTATATTCGACCGGCGTGATTCGATAACCAACTTTTAACTTGTCGTATTAACTCTTCTTCTTGACCATTAAAGAAGTGGTTAGCACCGAGAACTTCAATTTGACGGTAATTTTCATTTTCCGCTTTGCGCGCAGCTTGCTGGCGCTGTTTTGTTGTACTGAGAACACCATCTAGATCTTGGCTGCCATATATATCCAATATGGGTAGGTTGATGTTAGCTAGGTACTTGGCATTATTTAGTTCTACAGGGCCGCCATCATATGCATCCATACCAATCGCGACATAGGCGCGCACACGTTTAGAACTTTTGATGAGGTAGCTGTTGGCCATGGTGTTACCGAGACTATGCGCAACAATAATGATGTTTTGGTAGAACTTACTGTTCAAATAATTGATTGCGGCATCGATTCGTGCCGGAGCCTCTTTCATGAGAGGGGCGTATTCTACATATTTGGCATCGTTTGCCAGAATGGGCATTTGAATAGAAAGGGTTGTCCAGCCATGTTCAGGGAGTTCAGAACGCAGTGGCTGAATAATGTCCGGCCAATTTGGATGTACACCGCTACCATGTAATAGGAGTACGGCTCCTTTGGCTATATCGGTATCATTTTCCGTATAAATACCAAGGAATTTACTGCCACCAGCCTCTAACCAAACCGCATCTCCAACGATAATTCCGTCAACAACCTGATTAGCCCAACGTTTTTCCTTTGCCGCATCAGAGCTGAATACAGCCGTGCTAAAAAGACTTAATAGTATGATAAGTAAAGAAATTAGTTGCTTTTTCATGGTGTGATATCCGTAAGAATATAGGCTTAATATCTACATATCATAGCGCGAAAAAGCTGAAATATCCGCGTTAATCGGGTAAAGTCCGCCTTCAACTTTTTAGGGTATCGGATTATTCCGGTGCGAACACAACAACAGACTAATTTAAGGGTGGCCACCATGGCAAAAGATCTAATTGCACCATCGATATTATCGGCAGATTTTGCCAAGCTCGGTGACGAAGTAGACAAAGTACTCGCCGCGGGTGCTGACGTAGTACATTTTGATGTAATGGATAACCATTACGTTCCTAACCTGACTATTGGGCCATTGGTTTGTGAAGCTCTGCGTAAGCATGGCGTTACTGCTGAAATTGATGTGCATCTAATGGTTAAGCCAGTGGATCGTATCATCCCTGATTTCGCTAAGGCCGGCGCAAGCTACATTACGTTCCATCCAGAAGCTTCTGAGCATATCGACCGCAGCTTACAGTTGATTCAAAACGAAGGCTGTAAGTCTGGCTTGGTATTTAACCCGGCTACTTCTTTGGATGTGCTTGAGCACGTTATTGATAAGATCGATTTGATTCTCTTGATGTCAGTTAACCCAGGCTTCGGTGGTCAAAGCTTCATTCCACACACACTCGAAAAGCTGCGTGCAGCTCGTAAGATCATTGACGCTTCTGGTCGTGATATTCGTTTGGAAATTGACGGTGGTGTGAAGGTTGATAACATCCGTGAAATTAAAGAAGCCGGTGCAGATATGTTTGTTGCCGGTTCTGCGATCTTCGGTGCGGCTAGTGATAGTGATGCGAATCGTTACGATACCATCATTGGTGAAATGCGCGCTGAACTAGCGAAAGCTAAGTAAAAGTAAAATGCTAACGTTGAGGTGTTTTTTGCATCTCAGCGTTTTTTTGCGTTAGATGTTAGAGAAATAGATATGGCTCTTAATAAACCTGAAATGATACTCATCGATGTCGATGGAACATTAGTTGATAGTGTTCCTGATTTGGCATTTTGTGTTGATGAAATGCTGAAGCAACTCGATATGCCCGTACGCGGTGAAGAACGTGTGCGTCACTGGGTTGGCAACGGCGTGGAACGCTTAGTTGAACGTGGCTTGGTTGATGATCTAGATGGTTATCCAGATGAAGATTTGAAGGCTAAGGCCTTACCTATTTTCATGGATCTGTATGCCGAGAATACTTGTGTGCGCAGTGCGTTGTACCCCGGTGTTCAAGAAGGTATGGATTACATGAAAGCGGCTGGTTACAAGATGGGTTGTGTAACTAATAAGGCGGCAGCATTTACGATTCCACTGCTTAAACAATTGGGCATTCATGATGAATTTTCGATTATCATCAGTGGCGATACTTTGGCGAAGAAGAAGCCAGATCCACTGCCATTGTTGCACGCAGCGGAATTCTTTGGTGTTGAGCCTGCACAGTCAATGATGCTGGGTGACTCGGTAAGTGATGTGAAAGCAGCTCGTGCGGCGGGTTTTCAGATTACATGTATGACTTATGGCTACAACCACGGTGCGAATATCGCCGATGCTAAGCCAGATGCCTTGATTGACTCGATGGTTGAGCTACAATCACTGCTTGAGAATGCTTCTTCTTAAAAGAAGATAAATAGAATTATAAGTTTTGTCATGGATAATAATAAAATGGACACATTAATGGATGAACGATGGTGGAGCTGGTCTGCGAAAAGAACCAGTAATACCCTTGTATCCATAATATGCGTAGGCAATGACAATGACACCCGAACAATTCAACGCGTTAGCAGCGCAACGTTATAATCGTATCCCCTTGATGCGCGAGGTCCTCGCGGATCTCGACACACCCCTGAGTGCTTATCTGAAACTGGCCGATGGCCCGTATTCCTATTTATTTGAGTCTGTTCAGGGCGGAGAAAAATGGGGCCGCTATTCGATCATTGGCCTGCCTTGTCGCACATTGATGCGGGTTCGCGGCACCACCATTGAAATAGAAAAAGACGGTGAAGTGATCGAAACCGTTGAGGCCGAAGATCCTTTGGCCTACATCGAAGATTTCCAAGCGCGCTATCAAGTGCCAGAAGTTGATGGACTACCGCGTTTCACCGGTGGCCTGGTTGGTTACTTTGGTTATGACACGATTCGTTATGTTGAGCCGAAGTTAAAAACCTGCCCGAATCCTGATCCACTCGATAATCCTGATATCTTATTAATGGTCTCGGATGAAGTTGTGGTGTTCGACAACCTGTCTGGCAAGATGTACGTGGTGATCCACGTTAATCCTGAAATTGATAATGCTCACCAAGTTGCCGAAGCGCGTCTTGATGAATTGGTCGCTAAGTTACGTCAGGCGACACCGGAATATCATGAAGCAGCTAGTGCAAGTACGCAGATTGAAGAGTCTGATTTTATTTCTGGTTTTACTGAAGAAGGTTTTAAGTCGGCGGTAGGTAAAATTAAAGATTACATCCGTGAAGGCGATGCCATGCAAGTGGTGTTGTCACAACGTTTGTCGATTCCTTTTGATAATGAACCACTGGATCTTTATCGTGCGTTGCGAAGTTTGAACCCATCACCTTATATGTACTTCCTCGATCTGGGTGACTTCCATATTGTTGGTTCATCACCAGAGATTTTGACCCGCGTTGAAGATGGTGAGGTTACTGTACGCCCGATTGCCGGTACGCGCCCGCGTGGTAAGACGGAAGCAGAAGACAAAGCCTTGGAAGTTGAGTTGCTGGCTGATCCAAAAGAGCTCGCGGAACATCTTATGCTGATCGATCTGGGTCGTAATGATGTCGGTCGTGTTGCTGATATTGGCACAGTCGAACTGAATGAAAAAATGCTTATTGAACGTTACTCGCACGTGATGCACATTGTTTCTAATGTGAAGGGTAAGTTGAAGAAAGATATGTCGGCAGTGGATGCATTACGCGCAACCTTCCCCGCAGGCACAGTCAGCGGCGCACCTAAGATTCGTGCTATGCAAATTATTGACGAACTGGAACCGGTTAAACGTGGCGTCTATTCTGGCGCGGTGGGTTACCTGTCATGGGAAGGTAATATGGATACCGCGATCGCAATTCGTACCGCCGTGATTAAAGACAAAACGCTACACATTCAGGCCGGTGCTGGCATCGTTGCCGACTCCATACCGCAGAATGAGTGGGATGAAACCATGAATAAAGCGCGTGCTATTTTCCGCGCAGTCGCCATGGCCGCGAAAGGCTTAGGGTAGGAGAATATTATGTTATTAATGATCGACAACTATGATTCTTTTACTTATAACCTAGTCCAATACTTTGGTGAGTTGGGTGCGGATGTTCAAGTACATCGTAATGATCAAATTACAGTGGCTGAAATTGAGAAATTGAATCCAGAATATTTAGTGATTTCACCAGGCCCCTGTACGCCAAATGAAGCAGGGATTTCAATTGAAGCGATTAAGCACTTTGCAGGCAAGGTTCCTATTTTAGGTGTGTGTCTTGGTCATCAAAGTATTGGTCAGGCCTTTGGCGGTAAGATCGTGCATGCCAATAACATCATGCATGGCAAAACCTCGATGGTTAAGCATAACGATATTGGTGTGTTTAAAGGTTTATCTAATCCGCTTGAAGCAACACGTTATCATTCATTGGTGATTGATAAGGCTAGCTTGCCTGATTGTTTTGAAGTTACCGCATGGACAGAAAATGATGCGGGCGAGATTGACGAGATCATGGGCGTACGTCATAAAGAATTAGCGATTGAGGGTGTACAGTTTCATCCAGAATCAATACTTACCCAACATGGTCACGACATGCTCAAGAACTACTTAGAACAAAAAGGTTAAGGGAAATAACGATGGACATGCAATCAGCTATTCGTAGTGTGTTGGATAAACAAGATTTGTCGCGTGATGACATGACAGCCGTGATGCGCTTGATCATGACTGGTGAAGCAACCCCAGCGCAGATTGGCGGTTTTCTAGTTGGTCTGCGTATGAAGGGCGAGACGGTTGATGAAATTACTGCTGCCGCCAGTGTTATGCGTGAGCTTGCATCGGGTGTAAAAGTTGATGGTAACCATGTAGTAGATATAGTTGGTACCGGTGGTGATGGTATCAATACCTTTAATATTTCGACAGCGAGCACTTTTGTTGTTGCTGCAGCGGGCGGTACAGTTGCTAAGCATGGTAACCGTTCGGTATCGAGTAAATCAGGTAGTGCAGATTTGTTAGAGGCCGCAGGCGTGAATCTTGACCTGTCTCCTGAGCAAGTAGGTCAATGTATTAAAGAAGTCGGCGTTGGTTTCATGTTCGCGCCGAAGCATCATAGTGCGATGAAACATGCGATTGGCCCGCGTAAAGAAATGGCCGTGCGTACTATCTTTAATGTACTCGGACCATTGACCAATCCAGCGGGCGCGCCGAATCAATTATTAGGTGTGTTTTCTGATGAGCTAGTTGAACCGTTAGCCGAAGTACTAAATGCGCTTGGTAGTAACCATGTATTGGTTGTTCATTCGGCGGATGGCATGGATGAAATCAGTATCGCCGATGAAACACATGTGGCTGAATTAAAAAATGGCGCTATTACAACTTATACCATTACACCTGAGCAGTTTGGTTTTGAGCGCGGTAAACTAGAAGACTTACAAGTTGATGGTGCCGTACAAAGTCTTGAAGTGATTAAGTCGGCCTTTGCTAATACGCCAGGTGCGGCACGTGACATTGTCATCATTAATGCAGGAGCGGCAATCTATGCCGCCGACCTTGTTGATTCGCTTGAAGATGGGGTTAATAAAGCACGAGACATTATTGCCAGTGGTGCAGCACAGACCAAATTAGATGAACTGGTTAGTCTCTCAACTTCCTTATCCTGATAGAACATTATGAGTAATACACCAGACATTCTAAAAAAAATCATTGCGCGTAAGCAAGAAGAAATCGCGACATGTAAAACAAAAGTATCACTTGCTGAATTAGAAGCTAAGCTTAGTTCTGCACCACCCGTGCGTGGCTTTGTTGATTCAATTCGTGGCAAGCTCGCAGCAGGGCAGTCTGCAGTAATCTCAGAAATTAAAAAAGCATCACCGAGTAAAGGTATCTTGCGTGAAGATTTTCAACCTGCCGAAATTGCGAAAAGTTACGCGGATGCAGGTGCAGCGTGTTTATCTGTATTAACCGACATCGATTTTTTTCAGGGCAGTGACGCATATCTACAACAAGCACGAGCTGCTTGTGAGTTACCAGTAATACGTAAAGATTTCTTTATTGACCCATACCAAGTAGTAGAAGCGCGCGTATTAGGCGCGGATTGTATTTTGCTAATCGTTGCAGTCCTTGACGATGATCAAATGCAAGAGTTATGTACCTTGGCAACCGATCTTGGAATGGATGTATTGGTTGAAGTACACGATGCAGAAGACCTACAACGTGCATTGAAATTAAATATCCCGTTGATGGGTATTAATAATCGTAACCTACGTACTTTCGAAACATCATTGAACACAACAATTGAATTATTAGAACAGATTCCAGAAGATCGTATTGTTGTTACTGAAAGTGGTATTCATGCCAAAGCGGATGTTGAACTGATGCGCAAGCATCAAGTGAATGCGTTTCTGGTGGGTGAAGCCTTTATGCGTGAACCGGATCCTGGTAAGAAGCTTGAACAGTTATTTTTTTGAGCAATAATCGGTCCAAACGTCTTTATAAATATTTTCTAAATTCTTGGTAAAAGTAGGCGCATCACATAGTGGTGACTTGAGCATATCAGCACGTAAATTCTCGTTATAGTTTTCAAGTCGTAATGCATCGTTAGCTAACTCTGTTGCTAACTTCACATAGTCTTTTTCGGATTCAGCAATCAGTTCTGAGTGTCCGATAGCTGTTAATAAACTCGCACTAACTCTGGATGCATGTCTATCTCCCATAGAGCTGATGACAGGCGTACTCATATAGAGCGCTTCAGCAGTAGTTGTCGTGCCGTTGTACGGGAAAGTATCAAGTGCAATATCGATAGTGTTATATAGTTCGAGATGTTCCGTATTTGAGGATGTTTGGGCAAGTAATTGTAAACGAGATTCATCAATACCTTGTTCATTGAATAGACTGAGTAAGGGCTGGCGAATATCATTATCGTTCAGAGATTTTCCTTTCAGCACTAGTTTTGAATTGCTAACAGATTTAAGAATGTCAGAAAATGTACGTACTACTGCAGGAGTGAATTTTATTATGCTATTAAAGCAACCGAAGGTGATTGTTTTATTTTCAGCTGAGGGAAGGGTTTTAATATTTGGTGCGTCAGTGGGTGGCTTGTAACAGATAAAACAATCTGGCATAAATAATAGCTGCTCGGCATGCCAGTCATTTTGTTCTATTGGATCGGTGATTTTATCGACAATCCTATAATCTATAGAGGTCAGCCCTGTTGTGTTGGGATAACCAAGATAGGTTATTTGTATTGCTGCAGGTTTCCGAGAAAAAGCGAGTAAACTGTTTCCAGACGTGTGACCCGCAAGGTCAATAAGAATATCGATCTTGTCATCACTAATAATTTTATACAATTCATTACTATCGACTAGGTGAATATCACGTGATTTATCAGCGTACGCCATTAGTTCTTTAGTTTTTTCGTCCGGAGACGAAACATTGGCATAACAAACTATCTCGAATTCATTTTTATTATGCTGAGTTAGTAACGGTTCGATGAAATAAGCGACAGAGTGAGTTCGAAAGTCTGGCGATATATAACCTATTCGTATTTTTTTGTTGTTACAGGCAGAGCGATTACTGATTATCTCTTTTTTAAATGAATTACCCCATTTTTTATGCGCCTCATAAATATCCTTTTGTGAATATTGTGGGTCATAATTCATGGTATATAAAAAATTACTAATCGATACTTGCTTAGAAGTGGCTTGCGCACTGGAATACTGGTGTGATTGCTTGAAATACTCCATCGCTTTTGAATGGTTAGCACGGGATAAATAAATTCGGCCAAGTTCGTTGAGTATTTTTCCGTTTTTTGGAGAAATTTTAAGTGCTTTATTTAATAGGATTTCTGCCTCTTTACTTTGTCCTATATCATGTTCTGCTATTCCGAGATTTATATAAGCACTAAGATATTTCGGGTTCACTGCAATGGCATGTTTAAATGATTTTATAGCGGCGCTAGTTTCCCCTATGCTATGTTCGGCTATCCCGAGATTTAAAAAAGAATTTAGATGTTTTGGGTTCAATTCAATAGCTTGTTTAAAGCACGCTATAGCCTCTTTGGTTTGTCTGGTATCGTAAAGCACCAAACCTTTGTTGTTCCATGTTTTTTCTTCGTTCGGATGAAATTTAGTTGCGTTGTCATAATAATTGAGTGCTTCATTATAATTACGTTGTTCATGTTTCATTTCAGCCATGATCATCAACGCATCGAGTGATGATGACTCCATACTCAGTGCAATTTCAAGATGTTTTTGTGCGTCATCTTGATTGCCAATATGATGAAATGCCTTGCCGAGGTTTGCATGTGCAATGGATGTTAGCTCATATTTTAATGATTGTTGTAATTGGGAAATAGCTTGTTGGTAGTCTTCTAGGACAATATAGGCAGCACCAATATTAATCAGTGCATCAATATTACCGGGTTCAAGTTTAATGAGTTTCTTATAGGTTGCAACTGCTTCTTCGTGCCTCCCAGCAGAGAAAAGAGCTAACCCGAGTATAGACAGAGCTTCAGTCGAGGATGATTTGATACGAAGCGCTTTCTGTAAGGCTTTAATAGCATCGTCAAACTTACCAAGTTGACCATTGATGGAACCTAAGAAATACCAAGCTTGAAAATCATTCGGTTCTAACTTACATAACTTCTTTAAGTGTTTTTGTGCCTGAGATAGATTCTTTACGGCAAGGGAATCTTGAATCTTTTGTTTAAGAACATCAGGGTTTTGCATTAGGTGAAACTACCAGAAAATTAAATGTGTACTAGCGCGTACCAAATACAACAATGGTTTTGCCTTTAACGTTAATCAGACGTTGTTCTTCAAGGTTCTTTAAAACGCGTCCGACCATTTCACGTGAACAACCAACGATTCGACCAATCTCCTGACGAGTAATGCGTATTTGCATGCCATCAGGATGTGTCATGGCATCAGGTTGTTCGCATAAATCGAGTAGGGTGCGGGCGACACGACCGGTCACATCCATAAAGGCAAGATGGCCAACCTTACGGCTGGTGTTTTGCAGACGGATGGCCATTTGTGAAGCCAACTCAAATAAAATATCGGGATTGTCGGTGGAGAGCTGACGGAATTTACTGTAACTAATCTCGCCTAATTCACATTCAGTGCGAGCTCGGACCCAAGCACTGCGTTTATTATCGGGTACGAACAGACCCATTTCACCAAAGAAATCACCAGGATTAAGGTAAGCCAGTACGATCTCACGACCATCTTCATCTTCAATTAGAACGGAAACTGAACCTTCTATGATGTAGTAAAGAACATCAGGTACGTCACCTGCGTAGATAATGACACTTTTCGCGGGATAGCGGCGATGATGGCAGTGCTCTAGGAAGCGCTGGGTAGCAGGGTTATTGTCAGGTTTCGTTATAGGTATTACCAACTGGATTAACCTTATTTTCGTTATTATGTTACTGAGTGTAGGCGCTTTTCTAAGTTCTGTCGAACTACGAACTCAGAGCCCCCTATCTTCAGAGGATAGTTTCTGGAGATATCTAATATGATACCCTACGTAGTCAGTATTTCTGTGGAGTAGGTCATGAAAGCACGAGTTAAATGGGTGGAAGACGCCACTTTTCTAGGTGAGTCTGGTAGTGGGCATGCAATTGTTATGGATGGACCACCAGATCATGGTGGACGTAACTTGGGTGTGCGTCCAATGGAAATGCTGCTATTGGGTTTAGGCGGCTGCACTATGTTTGATGTCATGATGATTTTGACCAAGGCGCGCCAAGATGTACGTGATTGTATTGTTGAAATAGAAGCCGAACGCGCTGAAGAAGAACCTAAAGTCTTTACTAAAATCCATGCGCATTTTAAAGTGATTGGTAAAGGTCTTAAAGAAGATAGAGTTAAACGTGCGATTGAGTTGTCTTCAGAAAAATATTGTTCAGCTTCGATCATGTTAGGTGCGATGGCTGAGATCACGCATGATTATGAAATAGAGGAAGTAGAATGAGTCGTCCTCCTGCTACAGGTGGCATGCGTCATGTCGCGTTTTATGCGAAAGAATTTGAAGCGTGCGAACATTTTTATATTGAGCTGCTAGGCATGGCGGTTGAGTGGCGACCCGATCCCGATAGTGTTTATCTTTGTTCTGGTAATGACAACCTTGCCTTGCATAGAACCACGACTGAATTTGCTAAGGAAGGTCAGCACCTTGACCATATTGGTTTTATTCTTCGCCAGCTTGACGATGTTGATGCATGGTATGACTTTCTAGTAGAAAATGATGTTGAAATGCGAACTAAACCACGCACGCATCGTGATGGGGCGCGTAGCTTTTATTGTTTTGATCCAGATGGGAATACCGTGCAAATGATTTATCATCCGCCGATTTCTGGTTGTTGCTAAATTAATTTTGAGATTTTTTGTAGGCGATGAATATCTTAATGGTGAGGCGTGAGGCGTGAGGCGTGAGGCGTGAGGCATTAAATTTATCCTTACTCCTTACTCCTTACGCTTTATATTTTATAAGCCGCCGAAGTCATTATTTTTGAAGTGAACTTCATCGCTTGTTTAATGGGTGCTGGTAAGTCCGCACCACCAGCTTCTAATGCCACGGTTGCATGACGACTTTCATCTTCTTTCATCTGTTCAAGAATGGCGCGGCTACGATTATCTTGCTCGGGTAGTTCGGCAAGGTGTTCATCAAGATGCGCGACAACTTGATGTTCAGTTTCTGCAACAAATCCCAAACTCCATTTATCACCGGCTAAACCAGCTAAAGCACCAAGGCCGAATGAACCAACATACCAAAGTGGGTTGAGTAGGCTTTTGTGACTATGTAATTCATCAAGACGCTGTTCACACCATGCAAGATGGTCGTTTTCTTCATCTGCAGCACGTTGCATGCTATCGCGAACCGTATCGAGCTTCGCTGTCATTGCCTGACCCTGATAAAGCGCCTGAGCACAGACCTCGCCAACATGATTGATTCGCATTAAACCGGCAATATGTTGCTGCTCTTCGCTAGAGAGTTCGTCGGTATCTGGAATGTCGTCAGAAGGATTGGCGCGTTCGGTTACTTGCGGTTTACCAAATACGGTACGCAGTGCTTGATCCATACCAAGAGCGATTCTGTCTGCAAGAGTGAAGCTACGTTGAGTCATAGTGATATTATCCTCTAATAATTCGCTATTGCCAATTGTTAGATATCTAGTTGTTTTGCGAGTAATTCAATAGGATGTAAGATTTCTGCTTTGGGTTTGCCAGCTTGAATATGCATAGAACAGCCTATATTGGTTGTTACCAATATGTCGGCTTGTTGTGTAGCAAGGTCAGCAAGAATCGGTTCACGCAATGCATCAGCAGACTCTGCTTGTTCGTACATGTAAGTACCAGCCGCGCCACAGCAACCACGCTGACCATTCAATAGGGTGACCTTAAGTTCTGGAATCATTTTCAGTAATGTTGGAATGGCTTTATCTTGTCGCATGACATTTTTCATACTGCAGGGTGTATGCACAACGATCTTTTTATTTAGTGGCTTGAATGTTGTCTCAATTGACTGAAGATGTTCCAGAAGAAAATGATTAATGTCCGTCACTCGGGAAGCGAATGATTCGGCTGAATTGCCGCTATTTTTTAAACTACGATAGTCGAGTAAGCTAGCACCACAACCACTGGCGAGCGTTAGAATAGGAATATTGTCCTCCGCAAACGCAGAGATATTTTTTAACTCGAGATCATTCGCTTTATCCGCATCACCATGATGACGTGACAGGCCACCACAACATTCTTGAGTCGGTGGAATTTCAACACTCACACCGAGCCGCGTTAATAGTTCAATCGCGGTTAATACCAGCGTGTTTCCTAATAATTCACTATTACAACCAGTGAACAACATCACCTTGGCTAATTCAGAACCTTGAGCGGGGTAGTGGTTATCTAGCTCCTGAAAGCGTTGCACCTTAGGTAGGCTTTTTAATAAACGTTTGCGGTTACTATCGAGAACAACTTTACCGATAGATAACAGGCCACTTTTTTGTCCGAGCCATAATTTTTTATTGAGTGCGCGACGTTGTTGTTGGTCAATCAGGATATTCGCAAAATCATCTTCAGGTTCTTGATGAGGAAGGTGACTACGTAGGCCATCCATGAAAGCACCAAATTTCACACCAGAAGGGCAACTGCTTTCACAGCTACGACACAATAAACAGTGATCAATATGCTCAACAAGAGTATCGGTTGCTTCAACGTGCCCGGATAAAAATGCTTTACCTAATACTAATCGACCACGCGGTGATTCATTTTCATTTTGCGCGAGTGAATAAGTAGGGCAATGTGGAGCACACATACCACAAAGTACGCATTTATCAGCTTCGGCAATAAGTGATGTTTTGTCAGTCGTAACGGGCACGGAGATATGTAACCTTTTTAAATTTATTTTAGCCTATATAATAGAAAAACATTTTACGCGCATGCGCGCCATTAGGCCTAATTACTTTTATGAGCTATTACAAACACCACGTTTTCTTTTGTACTAATCAGCGCGATGAAGGTTGCGCATGTTGCCAAGACTTTGATGCGCAAGCGATGCGTGACTACGCAAAGTCTAAAAGTAAACAAATGGGTTTAGCAGGAGAGGGTGGTGCGCGCATTAATTCAGCAGGTTGTCTTGATCGTTGTAGTGAAGGGCCAGTGTTAGTCGTGTACCCAGAAGCAGTTTGGTATAGCTATGTTGATGAGCAAGATATTGATGAAATTATAGAAAAACATCTCAAAAAGGGTGAAGTTGTCGAAAGATTGAAGATTTAAAGTTTTTTTATGTAAAAGTTGTTATTTAGGCCATTCTTAGAATATACTTTAAAAACAGTATGTTATGAAAAAATAGATGAATCTAATGAAACCAGCAGCATGCTGAATATTGCTAATATCTTACATTACAAATATCACATAAGCGCATGATTATTAACATTAAAAAGTAATCATTGACAAAAAAACGTCCATCCACGATGCTTAATACACCACAGATATACCCTTAACTGGGAAAGAACACTCTAACATTCCTCCACGAATTGAAGAGTCTAGTGGTACTGGGCGCGATTCCTCACGGATTCGCGCCTTTTTCTTGGCTCGGTGATTTATATTACATATAGAATAAATCTAAATAAGTATTGACTAATATGCTAACTTAGCCTATTATGTATCCATCATTTCAGTTGGATGCAGCGAAGCCTCCAGCTTGATACTGACCTCCTCCACCTCCTTATGGTGGAATTTTAGGCGCGCCTCCTTGGCTGCGCCTTTTTTTTTGCCGGGAACCATCGGAGATGGTTAGTGGCTCATAGAAGTCTTTCAGACTTCATCATGAGTATCCGATTCCACTTCCAGTGTCATCAGGCTAACTTACAATGACCAGAACCTGCGGAGCTGGTTAAGGAAATCCCTAATGAAACTCGTAGAGGTTCTAGGGAGAAGCCCGAAGGGATTCTGTAAGCAGTGAATCTCCAAGCCACAGAAGCTTAAGCGATAGCTAGAAAACTACCAGCCTCTACGAACAGCGATGGTTAGGTCGCCCCACAATGATTAGAACTGCAGATTCTAGGGAAAAGCCCGAAGGGATTCTGTAAGCAGTGAAATTCTAAGCCACATAAGCTTAGGAGACAGTAAGAATCACCATCCTCCACGAACGAAGCCGCTAAGAGCGATCACATAAAGATTCTATGAGCAGACTGACTGTTAAGCCCGATCCCCAGCAGATCACACTGATTTACACACAACCCACGCTGTATAAGGGGTATTTAGCTAATAATTAGGTTATTTTTCGCTTGTATCCACGCTCAGACTCAAGTAATATTCCGCCTCTTTTGTAGCACCTTACTGGATATTGGCATGATTGGAACAAAGACATTCAGCGCAAAACCTGCTGAAGTGAAGCGCGACTGGTTTGTTGTAGACGCCGAAGGCAAAACCCTCGGACGTATGGCAACAGAGATCGCACGTCGTTTACGCGGTAAGCATAAACCTGAATACACACCGCACGTGGATACAGGCGATTATATCGTTGTGATCAACGCTGAAAAAATACGCGTAACCGGTCGTAAAGAAACAGATAAAATTTACTATCACCACACAGGTTTCGTTGGTGGCATTAAGTCAATCACGTTTGATAAGCTACAGAAGAAAGCGCCAGAACGGATTATTGAGAAAGCCGTTAAAGGTATGTTGCCAAAGAACCCACTAGGTCGTGCGATGTATCGCAAACTTAAGGTTTACGTAGGTAGCGAACACAAACATACAGCCCAGCAGCCAACGCCGCTGGACATTTAAACCACTAGGTTAATTTGAAATGTCAGAAACTTATTACAGCACCGGTCGTCGTAAATCATCAACTGCTCGCGTATACATAACAGCAGGTAGCGGCAACATCGTTATTAACAACCGTACAATCGAAGAATACTTCGGTCGTGAAACATCTCGCATGGTTGTTCGTCAGCCACTTGAGTTGACTAAACACGAAGGCACCTTTGATATTAAGGTTAACGTACACGGCGGTGGTAACACTGGCCAAGCTGGTGCAATTCGCCACGGTATTACTCGTGCGTTAATGAAATTCGACGAAACTCTACGTGGAGATTTACGTAAAGCAGGATTCGTAACTCGTGATGCTCGTAAGGTTGAGCGTAAGAAAGTCGGTCTGCATAAAGCACGTAAGCGTCCACAATACTCGAAACGTTAATCGCGTTCTGTTGTGGTCAAAACAAAAGGCTCGCCATTGGCGGGCTTTTTGCGTTTTAGCAGCAATTTAATTTAGGGTCAGAACAAAAACTATTTAGCCTAGCTTTAATAATCATACAGAACCCAATAAATTCTATTTTTCATCTCGAATACGCAGACTTATTACAATATGAATGTATTGCATAGAGTTGTTAAGTAAGGCTACAATCAGCATCGTGGGTGGGGGCTTACATAAATTCATGTTCATGATGAACGTGAGGTTATGCCTACACTGCCTTTTTAAAGTTATATTTATGGATGAATAATTTTACGATAAGGATATCGTTGTGTTTTATCTTGCCAGTAGTTTCTTTGCTAAAAATTCTAGTGTGACTGTGATTGCAGTAAGCCTCTTAGTGGGTATATTGTTGTTAATTGTTACGCCTGTATTTTCTGCCCCCCTTAATATACCTGAAAATACCGCACGTGAAATCTTACGTGAGCAGGAAAGACAGCAACAATTACGTCAACAGCAAGAGCCAAAAGCAGAAATTCATCTGCAGCATAAAAAATCCCCATTAGTTTCAGATAAATTTCCAGAACAAGAATCCCCTTGTTTTGCCATTAATAAAATAAAATTATTAGGTGATCTTAGTGAGAATTTCACTTTTGCTTTGAAGTCCGTTAATGAAGTGATGGGACGATGTCTAGGAGTTCAAGGTATTAATGTTGTTATCACGCGTGTGCAAAATACGATTATTGAGAAAGGCTTTATTACTACGCGAGTGTTGGCAGGGGCACAAGATCTGAAATCAGGAGTGTTGAATTTAACGGTTATTCGAGGAATAGTTAATGCTGTTCGGTTTGAGTCAGATGAGCCGCAACGCTTATTGGATTCAGCGCTACCTCTTAATTCCGGTGAGTTGCTCAATTTACGAGATCTCGAGCAAGCATTAGAGAATTTTAAACGAGTACCTACCGCTGAGGCTGACTTTGAAATTCAACCAGCGATAGCGAAAGATGCACACGCAGGTGAAAGTGACATAATTATTCGCTATCAACAGAAATTTCCTTTACGAGTGACTCTGTCATTAGATGACGGCGGCGCAAAATCAACAGGCCGGAATCAAGCTGGAATAACGGTTTCCTATGACAACCCGTTATCACTGAATGATTTATTTTATGTGAGTTTAAATAAAGACTTTGAAGGCGGTAATAGTCGTGAACTAGGTACAGCTGGTTATACCGCACACTATTCGTTGCCATGGAAAAAATGGTTATTCAGTGCCACAGCCAGCGTATTCGATTTTCGTCAAACAGTTATCAATATAAATCAGGCAATACGTTATAGCGGTGAGAGTAAAACCGCTGAACTGAAAGTAGTCCGTTCTTTATATCGTGATGCGCAGAGTAGAACCTCTGGATATATTCGCGCTTATTTACGCAGTTCAAGAAATTTTATTAACGATATTGAAGTGTCGTTACAGCGCCGTCGTACTGCAGGTTATGAGGTTGGTATAAGTCATCGCGAGTATTTGGGGAAGAGCACATTTGATGTGAGTGCTACATACCGTCGTGGAACAGGGGCATTTAATAGCTTATCCGCACCTGAAGATCCATTTGGTGAAGGAGCTTCAAAGCCAAAATTAATCACTGCAAATATATTACTTAACATCCCCCTTAAATTGGGTGCGCAGCGTTTAAATTATAACGCCAATCTGAAATTACAACACAACTTAACGCCTCTTGTACCACAGGATCGATTTTTTATTGGTGGTCGTCATACGGTGCGAGGATTTGACGGTGAAAGTGTTTTCGCTGCGGATCGGGGTTGGTTTATACGCAATGATCTTAGTCTGATTATAGGCAAGAGTAGTCACGAGGCTTATCTAGGAATAGATTATGGCGCGGTCGCAGGGCAATCTAGCAAATTATTACTGGGTCGGCACTTAGCTGGTGCTGTTCTTGGAGTCAGAGGTAAATATAAGAAATTAACATATGATTTTTTTTCAGGACGGCCAATTTCTAAGCCAGATGGATTTAGAACTACACGAAATGTTGTTGGTTTTAATTTAAATTATTCTTTTTAAAGCAGCATAAAGGACTTGCGAATGAATATTCAAGGGACTGAATTATTATCACCATCAATATTAGGCGGTGAATTTAATGAATCTGAAGTGCTGGGTTCAGCAGTATGGTTGTGGATGCAATCCGACACACATAAAGAAATTGGTTTGAAAGATTTACCTTTCCTGTTGCTACCTGCGATTAAGTTAGGACAGTTTGTTTTAGCAATTGAGAATGGCAAACCGGTATTTTTTCTAACCTGGGCAGAAATGAATGAAGAAGCTGAGGCGCGTTACCTAGGTAATCCACCAGAGATGATGTCATTAAATGATTGGAAAAGTGGTGAGCGAATCTGGTTTTTAGATTGGGTTGCCCCCTTTGGGCATACGCGAAAGATGTATGGGCTAATGACTCAGAAATTATTTTCAGATACCTATGCACGTTCTTTATATCACCGAGGTTATGAAAAGGGCTTGCGAGTACAGAATTTCCATGGAAATAATTATTCGGCCACTCAAGCACGTCATTGGTTTAATGCTCACCCAGTAATGACTCTATTGGCGGAAAATCAAGCATGAATAGATAAATTGTTTTTCAACTTAAATTAAAAAGGAATTTGATGATGAAGTTTTTATGGCTAGTGGTAGTTGTTATATTGGCAGGTTGTTCTACATTTGCATCGTATCCAGGTTATTACTCTGTTGAGGCATATGATTCAAACGGAAATAGGTTGGATAGAACCACACTTATTGGTGATGGTTCTAGAGTAAATAGTATGATAAATGCAAATTGCATCGCATTCCCCGGTGCAACTCTTGTCATCAAGAATACTAAAACGAAAAAAGAGTTGTCTGAGCGGAGCCCCCTCTTATGTCGTGGAAAAAGTAAGGTGAAAGAATCTAGTAAATTTAAGGCACCAGAAGAAAAAATATTTTTGGATAAAACTTACGAGGAAGCTTTTAGGGATTCTAATGATAAAGAATCAATTTATGAATATACAACAGATGGTGAGAAGGTAGAAAACTGGTCAACATTATTAACCTTATCGCATTTAAGGATAAAACAGGCAGAAAATGCAGAAGAACTTATAGAATTCACCAAAGCTGAGTTTGGTGATAGTGTGAAAAGTGATTTTATTAAGAATAATTACGGTTATATGAAAATTATTTTTTCACCGGATGCTAAGTACCCTTATTATGAAACAGCTATTAAAAAAAGTTTTCATAATAGTAAGTGTCGCGGAGCAGTCGTTTTTACCTATGCAAAAAAATACTCTCCTAATACAGTATTGAAAATTATTCAGAAGGAAAGTGACATAGCGATGGATGCATTGCAGAAAGACAACTGGTCACCTGCATGTACCATATGAGCTTATTGATGTATTAATAACAAAAATTTGCAAGGATGCAAAATGAATAAGAATATTTACAGGGTTATTTTTAACAAGGCACGTGGTTTGATGATGGTGGTTGGAGAAATAGTAACGGCCAATCATAGTGTCACGTGTCAAAGTCGGTGTAAGCCTGAAATAACATCTAATACGCAACAATACTTCGCAAAGATTAATGTTGTATCTGCCTTTACTCGTCTAGCGATAGGTCTAAGTGTCCTATCTACACCCATTGCACAAGCAGATATTATTGTTGATCAAAATTCGGCGTTGAATCGTCAGCCCGATGTTTCAACGACAGCAAATGGTATTGAGCAGATAAATATTCAAACGCCGAATGCGTTGGGCTTATCGCATAATATTTATAGTCGCTTTGATGTTGGTCGTCAGGGTGCGATATTAAATAATTCTCGTACCACAGTGCAAACCCAGCTTGGTGGATTTGTACTGGGGAATCCGAATTTGGCCACGGGAACGGCAAGCGTCATTCTCAATGAAGTTAATTCCGCAAACCAAAGCCTATTGCGGGGATTTCTGGAAGTGGCAGGCGATCGGGCGCAAGTTATCGTCGCGAATCCATCCGGAATTACCTGTGATGGTTGCGGCTTTATCAACACTAATCGAGCGACATTGACCACGGGTTCAGCTGTTATAAACTCTGGAAGTTTAGAGTCCTACGTTGTGCGACAAGGTGTGGTCAGTATTGAAGGCGATGGTCTAGACGCACGCCAAACGAATTTTACAGATGTGATAGCGAGAGCAGTAAAGATAAATGCGAATATATTTGCCAACGATCTACGAATCAGTACCGGAGCTAATCAAGTCAGTGCAGACAACACCCAGCTAACGGTCATTTCAGGAACGGATACTACGCCATCATTATCAATTGATGTTAGCGAACTAGGTGGTATGTATGCAGGGAAAATACGTTTAATTGCCACTGAGCAAGGTGTAGGTGTTCGTAATGCCGGAACTATTGGTGCTAGTGCTGGTAATGTTCATATAACGGCAGATGGCCGTATTATAAATAGTGGTGAAATTACAGCGACGGTTAATATTAACATTGAGAATAATAGTGACATTGATAACACAGGTATTATTGCTGCGAGTGAAAGTCTAACTATCAACAGCGCAGGGTCGCTCAATAATGGGGGTGGTGCGCTGTATGCAGATAATCTTAATATCACCGCTACCACGGTAGAGAATACCAGGAGTGATGATGTGGCGGCTGTCATTGCTGCACGAGATCAACTGACAATTAATGCACAGACGCTTACAAATAGAGACGGTTCGATACTTTATAGCGGTAATGATATTAACATTACCGTAGATACATTGAATAACAATAGCGCATTGATTGATGCAGTTGACGATATAACGATCACAGCAACCACAATTAATAATACAAATGAAAATTTCCAAACACGTTTAGTAGAAACGTCGAGTGAAACAGTGAATGAATTTTCATTAGTGGGTTCACCAAATCGCTATCGCCAGGATCAAGTTAGTTTGCGTCCAGATAAAAATGATGACGTAAATTTTCTGGTGACACCTGAAGGTGAGAATGATGCTTATCACCAATTTAATTATGTTCGACGTGTAGAGCAAACTGAAATTATAGAATCTGAACCGGCTCAAATCAGTGCGGGTGGTGATATTCATATTACTGCTAATACCCTGATGAATGATAACAGCCGCGTGATCGCCGGAGGAACCCTTACTGCCGATCTGGACACATTGATTAATAATGAAACAGCGGGACAACGTATAACACGTGAAAATGGCATACTTACAACCTTTAGCCGTCGTCGTCTCAAAGGTCGAGATGAAACGAAAGTAAGGAGCTCGGCATATAACCCTGCGTCCGCAGTGCAATCTATCAACCTTAATCAAGCGGCATTTTCTGGCGGTTCCAGTGTGACTAATTCCAACACACCTGTACCGTTGTTATCCAATGCATTATTTCGTAGTACACCAGATTCAAATGCAAGTTTTTTAATTGAGACTGATCCTCTTTTTACGAATCAACGCTTATTTTTGTCTTCTGACTTTGTATTAGAACAATTGGTTTTTGATCCAGCATTATCCCAAAAGCGTCTGGGTGATGGCTTTTACGAGCAACAGTTAGTACGTGAACAGCTTGCACAATTAACGGGTCTAAGATTTCTGGATGGTTTTGCAAATGATGAGAATCAATATCGAGAATTACTTAATGCAGGGGTTACCGCGACAACGGATTATAATCTACAGCCAGGTATTGCCTTGAGTGCAGAACAAATTGTGCAGCTTACAAGTGATGTGGTGTTGTTGGTTGAGCAAGAGGTAACCCTGAATAACGGCACAATAACTAAAGCATTAGTCCCAAAATTATATGTGCGTCTGCAAGATGGTGATATTAATGGTAATGGCGGGTTACTGGCGGCGAGTAATATCAACATTAACACGGCTGGCGATCTAATTAATGGGGCAACGATTGCTGGCAGGCAGATTGTGACATTCAATGCGCAGAACATTCAGAACACAGGTGGGCTGGTGACAGGATCAAATGTTAGTGCCACAGCAGATCAAAATGTAAATATACAAGGTGGAACTCTGCAAGCAGAAAAATCATTATCTATTTCAGCGGGAAATGATATTAATGTAATTTCAACGACGAGTACGCAAAACAGTTCTCAAGGGAGTCGTACTAATATTAATCGTCTGGCGACCTTGTTCATTAGTAGTGATAATGGCGTGCTAGTTGCTAGCGCAGGTAACAATATTAATCTCGATGGAGCACAAATCAGTAATATCGGTATTGATGGACAAACACAACTTATCGCAGTAAATGACATAAATTTGGCGACGATAACTGAAAGCTTATTTCAATCGGTAGTTCATGATGCAAGTAATTTCCGAAAAGAATCTAGCAATGATGATATTGGTAGCAGCATTACAACAAAAGGCTCACTTAGCTTAAATGCGGGTAATAATATTAATGCCAAGGCAGCGCTGTTAACGAGTGAGCAATCCAATATAGCGATTATTGCAGGTAACGACATTTTTCTTAGAGAAGGGCGTTCACAAAGCAGTTTAGATGAAGGTTTAAAAACAAAGAGTAAAGGTTTTCTTTCCTCAACCATCCGCATTCGACGTGATAAAGTGAAAATTGATAATGCAATTGGAAGTGTTGTTAGTGCTTCGCAAATTGATCTTCAAGCCGGTAATGACATTAATGTTATTGCTAGTGATGTTGTTGCTACAAATGATCTGGATATTAATGCACAAAATAAATTAAAGATCGGCACAGCGATTGATACACGGCTTGAACTGAATCTTCGTGAAAAGAAAAAGAGCGGAATTTTTAGCTCTGGTGGCTTCGGTTTCACTATTGGTACACAACAGCTCAATACAGACACCAGCAATCAAGTAGCGAGTGCGTCGGGGAGCACCCTAGGTAGCCTTGAAGGTGATATTAGCCTTGTCGCGGGCAATGATTTTATACAAACGGGAAGTGAAATTGTCGCAGGCGAAGGCTCTATTAATATAACTGCAAAAGATATTAATATTGAATCAGATAAAAAAAGTTCGAAGACCATTACGATAACAAAATTAAAACAATCCGGTTTAAGTGTTGCGATATCTAACCCTATTTTATCCGCACTGCAAACGATCAAACAAGTTAATGCCGCGAGCAAGCGAGTTAAAAGCAGTCGCTTAAAGAAATTAGCCAAAACCACACAGGTGCTGGCGGCATTAAATGCTTACGAGGCAATAGGTGCACGGCTGGATAAAGTAGCACGTGATGCGATTGATGCGGGCAATGAGGCTGCAAAAGATACCAATACAGGTAATAAAGAAAAAGATGCAGCAGCAGATACCTCAACGCTGACAGATAATGTGGGTGGTATTAACATAAGTGTCAGTATTGGTAGTTCAAAGAATAAAAGTAAATCCATACAAAGTACCGTGACGGCGGTAAGTAGTACCCTCATCGCCGGCAATGATGTTGTTTTAAACGCAGCAGGTATTAAGGTTAAGGGCAGTCAGATTAATGCTGAAAATAACATTGTATTGCAGGCACAAAAAGACATTGATCTGGTTGCCGCTAAAAACACCGCGACACAAACGAGTAAGAACTCATCTAGAAGTGCCAGTCTTGGTATAAGTTATGGCAGTGATGGCTTCAAGGTAAATGCCAGTATCAGCAAAGGTCGCGGTAATGCCGATGGGAATGATATTAGCTTCACCAATACCCAGTTTAATGCGGGTATTGGCGTTGGTATTATTTCTGGAGAAGACACCAATATTCGAGGGGCATTGGTAAGTGGCGAACAAGTTATCGCGGATATTGGCGGTGATCTTACGATAACAAGCCTTCAAGAAACCAGCACTTATAAATCTAAGCAAAGAACCAAAGGGCTTTCTATTAGCATACCAATAGGTGCGGGTACTATTTCAGGTAGTGTTAATACAAGTCGCAGCAATGTTGATGCTAATTTTAAAAGCGTCATTGAACAATCGGCAATCCGCGCAGGAGATGAAGGGTTTAAAATTAATGTGCAAGGAAACACCAATCTAGTTGGTGCCGTTATTGCGAGTACAGACAAAGCAGAACAGAATGGTAAGAATGAATTTAGCACAGGCACATTGGCAATATCCGATTTAGAAAATAGGAAAGAAACCACAGGATCTCAATCAGGCATTAGCATCGGTTCAGGTGCGCTAACAAAATATAAAGTAGCCAAAGCATTTGTTACTAATCTAGTGACCAATACCGATTTGTCGTCAGACCAACAAAGCACAACTAAAAGTGGTATTGGCACAAGTAATATTCTAATCACCAGTGAAGAAGGGCAACGCGTACTAACCGGTGAATCAGTAGAAGCAACGATTGCTAAACTCAATAAAGATGTTTCAACAGACAGGGATAATAGTAATGCCTTAATTAAGACGGATGCCCGAAAAATAGAGGTTGAATTACGAGAATCAACGACGATTAAAAAATCATTTTCGAAAGTAATTGAAGCAACATCAGATAAAGCAAAGGGGAGTATAGATGATAAGCGTGTTTTAGATGGGAGAAGTATTTATAAAATAGCTTGTTCTTTAGATGAGAGTGAATGTATAAAGAATGCTGAAAGAGCAATAGTTACACTATCTTCAGAAGAAGAGTTTGCAGGAGATGATAATAAGGTTGTTATTTTTTCAAACGGAATAAATAATTCACTCGAAAGAGCCGGTGAGCTGGCGTATCAAAATACTAAATTAGTAAAAATTAAAGATGAAAATGGAAATGTAATAAGAAGAAAGCCTAAATCCATATATCTCCTTTACTACCCATCTTCGAACGGAGTGTTTTCTGAATTATTAGTGGCTGGGTATGAGAAGTTATTAACATCGTTAGATTATAATACAGCAAACACATTGGGCTATAGCACGACAAATGTCGAGCTGGCTAAAATTGTGAGAAGCCGGAAAGGGAAGTCAACTGTAGTGCTGAATCAGAGTAGATCTGGAGCAGTAACGCAAAATAGCTTCACCATTTTAGCAAATACATTGGATGATAATGGTAATAAATTCACTAATGATAAAAATTCAGTGGAGTCTTTTGCTCCTGCTGCTAATGTAGAGGACTTGGCTAAAGCGGCAAGAAATATTGGTATTTTAAAGGGAAATATAAAAGCATCGTATTTTGGAAACGATCCAGTTATTTTCTTATTTACACATAACCCTACCAGGACATCAGTTTTTAATTTTTTTAGTTCATTGGCTGATACCATTATTAATAGTAATAGTGCGCATAGTAGTGGTGGAACAGGTGCGATGGGAAGTAAGCAAGTAGAAACGCCTGTGCAAGGAGGTCCGCAAGGTACACCCGAAGGAAATACAGGATTATTAGAATTTATAAATGGAAAACTTGAAGAAAGAGCAACAATAAAAGAATAGGGCTTAGTTATTATGAAAATAATATTTATTAAAACGAGTAGATTTGTGATGGTGGTTTTGTTGTTGCAATTGAACGGTTGTGGTTTTAATAGATTTGATGATTATATATTAAAGAATCCTGGCGCACTTGATCCAAAAATATCTAAGAATGCTCGTTATATCACGCAACGATTTGATTTCCTTGCTCAATACGAAGTGAGCCATGAGTGGCCATTAGGGTTTAATATTTGTAAGTATACCACTATTGACTTACCAGAATCTGAGCAGGATGGAACATGGCATGGATCATATAATCGATTAGGTAGTGTTTTTGAATATAAAGGTAAAACATTACAGGAAAGGCGAACAAACGGCTATCCAGAGAGAAGTGTCGATATTCGATATTTGTCGAAAGACAATTATTTTCGAAGTAACAAAGTATTAACTAATAAAGGGAAACAAGAGGAGCATGGTTTTGAATCAATTTGTCATCAAACCTTTATTCGAAGCAATATGTCTCTAGACGTTGAGTTAACAAAGAGGACAAAAAAACAAATATTAGGAGGGAGATATCAAGTCATAAATGGAGAAGTTATCCCGGATAAAGAAATTATAAATGAAACTGAATGGACAGTTATTCGTTATAAATTAAAAAGACCTAAAGGTGATAGTTTCATATACCTACATGAAGAATGGATTTTACCAATAGCGGATACAGATTACACTTATAGCTTTCTATTCCTGGCAAACACGGAATCAAAATTATTCCCAAAAGAATATAAAAGACTCAAGAGGATATTTAGACATTTAATTGAATCAGTAAAAATTGAAAAGCTGGGTGAGGATGAAGCTACTAAAGCACGTGCTCATGTTGCTTCAATTATCAAAGGAATTGAAATATATGAAGCGAGTATTAAGAAACGTAAATAGCGCTATATGGATAGTAAGAATATTTAATAAGGATATTACAATGAAAAAGAAATACATATTAAGTTGGTTAGTTGTTTTTTTAGGCGCGATGTCAGGTTTAGTTAGTTCCGATACGGCTGACGGTCAGTTATTTGAAGTTAATGGTATGCAGTTAGTCATAGCGCCACCAGAAGGGTGGGATGCAGTGTGGATGGATGGTGATCCCGATGGGCAGTATTTTATTGAATACTTACCAAAGGGTGATGATGTAAATAGCTGGAGAGATGGTTATATTTTCGTGCAGCGAACTTCCTTGGTTAGCCAGCAAGACTTTTTAAATAAGATAGAGTCAGCGGGCTACTCTTTATTGGATTTTATGTTTAAAAGTTTTACGTATAAGGCTCAACAGACATGTCCGGGAAATTTCATCAAGTCGAAACCCAAAGCTGAATTTTTTAATGGTATTAAGTATATATTAGGTGCAGGTTATTGCGATAAATATGGCCCTGCGGCTCCTTATGGTGAAAGTAATGTTTTTGCATATGCACAGCATGGTGAACTTATTTTTAATATTAAATTTGCATGGCGACCTCGTTCAAAACAAGATCAAATTGATAATCCGCATTGGCCTATTTCCCAAGAAAAAGTAGATTTTACTTTTAATGTTTTAAAAGGGGCTTTTTTGTGTGGTGACGAGGGGTATGAAGAGTGCTCGTCTCTCGTAGGGAATAATTAATAAATTTGAACAGAAAGAAGTAAGGAGCTCCAATAAAAAATAAACGAGCAGGGTAAGTGAAAATATAAATGGAACCAACGCAATCCGCGTTAATACAAAAAGGATATTTGTATGAAATATTTAAAAATAATTATCATCGCTTTAATTCTCAGCATTTCAGGCTGCGCCACAACAGGTAGCCAATCACCCAAACAAGTGGCGATTGAATCAGCTAAATTATTCAAATTCAAAGATTCACATTTTATATGGATACCGAGTAGTAGCGGTCTTTCGGGTGGTTTAGCAAGTATGTTCGTTAGCAGTGCAGGTACTGATTCACCTTATGTGGCGAGTTTGGTGCAGATCATGAAATCAGCAAAATCCAACGTTGTACGAATTGGTGTGTCAGGGCCTAATAGTTCGTTGACAGCAAGCATCATCATTTCTGCGTTAGAGAATACTCCTGGTGAATTACGCAACCTGCACCTTGCTTTTATTGGCTTTCGTGAACATGAGGCTGAGGTTCGGGCCGCAGTCAAAGCAAAAGGCGGTGAGTTCTTGTTCTCAGAAACCAAACGTAGTTAGTTTGCTTATTTGATTGTTGACGTGTGTTGGGTTAAATTGACACCTATAACGTTACAGGTTACAGTTAAATGATACGTAACTTTAAACATAAAGGTCTCGAGTTGTTTTTTAAAACAGGCCGTAAATCGGGCATTCAGGCAAGACATTCAAACAAGTTGAGATTAATACTTGGCCGTTTGGATGCAGCCTTGTCACCGGATGATATGAATTTGCCCGGCTTATTCCTGCATTCCTTGTCAGGAAGTCGGGCAAAAACATGGTCTGTACGTGTGAGCAGTAATTGGCGTGTTACTTTTTGTTTTAATGGGCAACATGCTGAAATTGTAAATTATGAGGATTACCACTGAGGTTAGTTTATGCGAATGCACAATCCCCCACATCCAGGTTTGGTTATTAAAGAACTTTGTTTAGAGCCATTGGGTTTAACCGTAACAGATGCTGCCAAAGGGCTTGGTATTAGTCGAAAGACGCTTTCAAGTATTCTTAATGGTAAAGCAGGCATCAGCCCTGAAATGGCAGTGCGCTTATCCATTGCATTTAATACGACATCTGAAAGTTGGTTAAATCAACAAACGCAATATGACTTATGGCAAGCAGAGCGGCGACGAAAAGATCTGAACGTTGCTCATTTATATGTTGCTTGATATTTAGGGTCAGAACAAAAACTTTACGACTCAACAGTAGCAATTTTTTATCAGTCAATTTATACTGTACAGAATTGAGTACATGTACATTATTGAGGTGTTATTATCATGAAAGCGCTTAGTTATACTGCTCTTAGAAACACGTTAGCTAAAACCATGGAAAGAGTTTGCGATGATCATGAACCAATTGTGATCACTCGTAAAAGTGAAGCTGCCGTTGTCATGCTCTCTCTTGAGGACTATGAGTCCCTTGAAGAAACCACCTATTTATTACGAAGTCCTAAAAATCTTAAGCGTCTTGTCGAATCTATTTCTGAGCTGGAAACGGGTAAAGGAATGGAAAGGGTGCTTGGGGAGTGAAGCTTATCTTTTCGGGACATGCCTGGAGTGATTACCTTTACTGGCAAAAAACGGATAAAAAAGTTTTAAAGCGTATTAACCTGCTTATAAAAGAGGTACAGCGATCTCCTTATGAAGGTATAGGTAAACCGGAAGCGTTGAGACATGCGCTATCGGGTTACTGGTCTAGGCGTATTAATGATGAGCATCGTTTTATATATAAAGTAAGCGATAGTTCTGTTTTAATAGCTCAACTGAGATTTCATTATTAAAAAAGATTTAGGGTCAGAACAAAAACTCTAAACAACAATTTTTATACAAACCATTTATCAAGGATGAAAAATGGCCAGACTCAAACGGATTTGCCTACCCGGCATTCCACAGCACATTATTCAGCGTGGAAATAATCGCCAAGTATGTTTTATCGATGACAATGATTTTGCGGCCTATGCGCATTGGCTAGATAAATACGCAAAGCAGCATAAGGTGGCCATACATGCTTGGGTTTTTATGACTAATCATGTTCATTTATTAGTAACGCCGAACACGAATGAGGGTATTTCTAAGGTGATGCAAGCACTTGGCCGAGACTATGTAAGGTATTTTAATAATAAACATGGCCGCACCGGCACATTATGGGAGGGGCGTTTTAAGTCTTGTGTGATCGACCGTGAAAATTATCTATTTACCTGTCAGCAGTATATAGAGATGAATCCAGTTCGAGCCGGAATGGTAGA
Source organism: Sulfuriflexus sp. (assembly GCA_023134145.1). GTDB lineage: Bacteria > Pseudomonadota > Gammaproteobacteria > AKS1 > AKS1 > Sulfuriflexus. The sequence continues at coordinate 43,304 of JAGLUW010000015.1, forward strand.
GAACCCAGAAGACTATATCTGGTCAAGTTATGGCTCTAGTGCGTTGGGAAGAAAAACAGCGCTTTGGATGCCCCATCCCATTTATAATTTGCTGGGGAACTCGACAACCGAGCGTACAAATAATTATCGGGCGATGTTTAAGCAGAAGCTGGCAGCTAATACGCTATCAGCTATTCGAACGGCTTTAAATCAAGGTATGGTGCTAGGAAGCAATGATTTTAAGCAGAAAATAGCGAGATTGAGCGGTAGAAGAACAAGCCTGTTAATGAGGGGGCCGCAGGTGAAATAGTTTTTGTTCTGACCCTAAATTAGTTAAATGTTGCAAAAAAACAACACTCAAGAATTAATGTGGTGAAATAGTACAAAAGTGTTGCACAAACCCCAAAAACTCGTTATCTTTACCTCTGTCAATTGACAAAAACATAACAATTAGAGTTAGGAGAAACATAATGAATAAGCAACTTCTTGCGGTAGCAGTAGCAGCAGCTATGTTCGCACCAGCAATTGCTTCAGCTTCTGCGACAGTTTACGGTCGTGTACAAGTTGAATACAACGTTGAAGACGACAATGGCACTGGCCAAGACAGTCAGCAGTCTGTTGATGACAACGCTGGTATGTCACGTTTAGGCTTCAAGTTTAAAGAAAAACTTGGCGGTGGTATGACTGCCTTCGGTAAAATTGAATTCCGTATTGACCCTGCTGATAACAGTGCTTCAGGTACTAATGGTACTGCTACTAGTGTTGTTGGCGCATTAGGTCAACGTGATGCACACGTTGGTATTAAGTCTAGCTGGGGTTCACTCGCAGCTGGTTCTTTCCATGCACCTTACAAAACAGCTGGTGGTGTTAAGTGGGATCCAATGGTAGCAACTCACCTTCAAGCACGACGTGCTGGTGGTATGTCAGGTGGTGCCGGTATCGGTGGTCACAATGGCTTCATGCGTAACGCTATCTACTACACTTCACCAAACGTAAATGGTTTCAAAGTACAGTTCGCTATTTCACCTGATGAAACTGGTGGTGCTGCTGCTGAAAACCAAAATGACGAAAGCGACAACGATTACAGCTTGGCAGTTCAGTACAAGAATGGCCCATGGCATGCAATCTTCGCTCACAACCGCAACAACAATGATGGCGTTACACGTGATGATGAATCATTGACTAAGGTTGGTTTACGTTGGAAGCACGCTGCATGGACTCTTGCAGGACAGTACGAATCTATCAGCGATGGTGATCGTTCTTCTACTGGTGGTACTCCAGGTTTAAATAACGCTTACCGCGCAGCAGCTAATGAAGATTCAGATATCCTCTGGTTGAATGCACAGTACAAAGCTGGTAACAACATATTTACAGCTTCTTACGGTACAACTGACGTTGACGTATCAGGTGCTTCAGATTATGACTTTGATTACTGGATGGTTGGTGTAATCCATAAGTTCAGCAAGAAGACTCGTATCTTCGGTGGCTACACAGCAACTGATGGTGATGACGATGCAACAACTGGTTCAGGTCGTGATGATCGTGACGCATGGACAGTTGGTATCCGTCAAGACTTCTAAGATTAGTTAATAATCTTTTTGTCTAAGAACGGGATGCTTCGGCATCCCGTTTTTTTTGTGCAGGGATGCACTTATGCCGTGTAGCACATGGAAGTGCGTGAGCGGCTTTTGTTCTAAAAAATCATTTCCATATTTCATAGCAATGTAATCCTAGGCTTATAGACAAGCCTATCTGACAGGCTTAGTCTGGAGTTGTCGTAATGGATACGACATCATTTCAAGCAATCAGGGACTGATTATGAAATATAGAAGAGTTTTTAATTCAGGCACAAGTTATTTTTTCACGGTCGTAACCACAAAGCGACTTCCCCTCTTTAATAATGAAAAAGCAGTGCAGTTATTTTCTGACGCGATGCGCCATGTGATGCTGTCGCATCCTTTTACCCAAGATGCTTTTGTGATCATGCCCGATCATATTCATTGTGTGTGGAGTTTACCCAAAGGTGATACGGATTATTCAATGCGTTGGGGTTTGATTAAGGCTTGGTTTAAAGAACATGCGAAGTCACGCGGCCTTAGTGAGGAATGTTGGGAATCGAATTACTGGGAACACTGCTTATCAGATGATCGGGATTACCAAAGCCACCTGGAATATATTCATTATAATCCCGTTAAACATGGCCTATCGGAAAGTGCGGGAGCATGGCCGCATTCGAGTTTTCGGCAATATGTTGCTTTAGGTTTGTACCAGCATAATTGGGGATCTGGAAAATTGTTTTTGCCGGATACAATTGGGAGTGAATGATGTTATTTAAATAGGTATAAATTATGCCTTAGCAAGGACATCCGCTGTCATTGCGAGGAGAGAATCGACGAAGCAATCCATTTTTATGGATTGCCGCACTGCGTTCGCAATGACAACACCTACGGCATAACGGTACGCGCACCTGTTGGTGTGCCAAGAATTAAAACATCAGCAGGGCGTGCGGCAAATAGTCCGTTGGTGACAACACCCACAATACTATTTAATTCATTTTCTAATTTTACAGGTTCCATGATTTCTAAATCTTGAATATCAATAATCACATTACCGTTATCAGTAGTGAAGCCTTCACGTAATACTGGAGTACCACCTGTTCGAGAAAGTATTTCGCGAGCAACGTAGCTACGAGCCATTGGAATGACTTCGACAGGTAAGGGGAATGTACCCATGATATCCACCAATTTAGATTCATCGGCGATACACACAAATTTCTCACTGGCGGCAGCAACAATCTTTTCACGTGTTAATGCACCACCACCACCTTTAATAAGATGAAGGTATTTATTAGATTCATCTGCGCCATCAACATACAAAGAAAGTTGGCCAGCTTCATTGAGACTCATAACAGGAATACCGTGACTACGTAGACGATCAGCAGAGGCTTCTGAACTAGCAACTGTGCCATCAATCTTGCCTTTCACTTCAGCAAGTAGATCAATGAAATGATTCGCAGTTGAACCTGTACCAATACCAACGATCATGCCTGATTCAACATATTCGATAGCAGCGGCTGCGGCAGCCTTTTTCATTTCATCTTGTGTCATCGTCTTCATCCTGTCTTGATTGGTCGGCAAAGATACCGCAAATAGAGTGAGCTGTGAAGGGAAAGGGGGAGGATTCAGGTGTATAGGCAATCTATTTAGGATCGTCATGCCGGCGAGAAAGCCGATATTCAGATGCACTAAAAACACTGGATTCTAGCCTTGGTCAGAATGACGCTCACTCCTCATCCCTTCCCCTTCACGCCTGACGTGCATTCCTGTATCGTCACAATCATGATGAATGACATGATCGAACGTATAAAACAGGCTCAGGTTTACGATGTTGCGGTGGTAACTCCTTTGGAGTCGGCTAACAAATTATCACGACAGCTTGGTAATAAAGTGCTTCTTAAACGAGAAGACTTGCAGCCTGTGTTCTCGTTTAAATTGCGTGGTGCCTATAATCGGATGGCCGCATTGTCTTCAGATGAGACTAAAAATGGTGTTGTGGCAGCTTCAGCAGGTAATCATGCGCAAGGCGTTGCATTGTCTGCTCGTCAGTTGGGTATTGCGGCAACGATTGTCATGCCTAAGACAACGCCTGCCATTAAGGTTGATGCAGTAAGACACCTTGGTGCTGAGGTTATCTTGCATGGCAATACTTATGATGATGCCTGTACTTATGCGTATACCTTACGTGATGAACGCTCGGCTGTTTTTATTCATCCTTATGATGATCTTGCGGTAATTGCTGGGCAAGCAACGATTGCAGTTGAGATACTTGAACAACATCCGCAACAGATCGATGTTTTCTTCATTCCTGTTGGTGGTGGTGGTTTGATCGCAGGCATGGCAAGTTGGATTAAACATCACCGACCTAATGCACGGATTATCGCTGTTGAACCTGAGGACGCGGGTTGTTTTTATGCGGCACAGCAAGCAGGAAAACGCGTAGAGCTTGAGCAAGTTGGTATCTTTGCTGATGGCGTTGCTGTTAAACAAGTTGGTGAAATACCATTTCAATTAGCAAAAGATCTTGTTGATGAAGTTATTCTTGTTAGTACAGATGAAATTTGTGCGGCGATCATGGATATTTTTGATGATACGCGTGCGATCACCGAACCTGCGGGTGCTTTAGCGGTTGCTGGAATGAAGAAATACGTCCGGCGTGAGGCTATTCACGATGAAACGCTGATCGCTGTGAATAGTGGCGCGAATATGAATTTCGATCGTCTACGTCATATTGCAGAGAGAGCCGAGTTAGGTGAACAACGTGAAGGGTTGTTGGCAGTCACTATTCCTGAACGCCCTGGTAGTTTTCGTGATTTCTGCGGTTTATTTGCTGAGCAAGGTATCACCGAGTTTAATTATCGTTATTCTGATGCGGCTAAAGCGCATGTTTTTGTCGGTGTGCAATTATCTCGCGGTGCAGAAGAGCAAGAATCTCTGCTCGCCATGTTTAAAAAGCATGGTTACGATGCCATTGATATGACCGACAATGAAATGGCCAAGATCCATACGCGTTACATGGTGGGCGGTCGTGCATCGCATGCGGTTGATAATGAAATTTTATATCGTTTTGAATTTCCAGAACGTCCCGGTGCATTACTGAGATTCCTAAATCACATGGCAACAGGTTGGAATATTAGTTTGTTCCATTATCGAAACCATGGTGCTGCCTATGGCCGAGTATTAGTTGGCATGCAAGTACCGGCAGCAGACATGTCCAAGTTCCAGCAGTTCCTTGATGATGTGGGTTATCGCTATTGGTGTGAAACAGATAATCCTGCCTACGATTTATTCTTGAAATAGCCAAATACTCTGATCTGAGATTGGGTTTTATTGAGGCTAGGATCTAGCCAAACGACATTTGAACACGATTTGCATGTGGCGTAGAAACGACAGGCAATAAAAAAGGCCCACCGAAGTGGGCCTTAAATTACTGATTTACTTATCTTTTCTTCTTAGCCTTTTTCTTGGCTTTTTTCTTACCTTTCTTTTTCGCCTTTTTCTTGGC
>JAGLUW010000016.1 GCA_023134145.1 Sulfuriflexus sp.
ATCTTGTACAAAGCTTTGTGAGAAGTGGAATCGTTCGGTTAATGCTTTGCGATTATCCGCATCATCAACAACATGTTCTTTAACATAAGCAAGACCAACACGCTCAATCCAGGGTGCGGTACGTTCAAGATAATGTGCTTCTTCACGGTATATTTGCATAAAGGCAGCTGCGTATTCTAAAACTTCTTCAGATGTTTTAACTGTGCAAAGGAAATCAGTTACACGAACCTTGATACCACCGTTACCACCAACATGTAATTCGTAACCTGAATCAACACAGACAACACCTAAATCTTTAATGGTTGCTTCGGCACAGTTACGCGGGCAACCAGAAGCCGCCATTTTATATTTATGCGGTGTCCATGAACCCCATGTCATTTTTTCGAGGTCAACACCAAGCTGAGTCGAGTCTTGTGTACCAAAACGACACCACTCTTTACCAACACATGTTTTAACCGTACGCAGTGCTTTACCGTAGGCATGGCCTGATACCAAGCCGGCCTTATTCAATTCGCCCCACACTTCAGGCAATTCTTGTTTTGTGAGGCCATAAAGACCAATACGCTGACCACCGGTTACATGCACGGTTTTAACTTTGTATTTATCTGCAACATCAGCAATGGCGCGCAATTCTGTTGGTGTTGTACCACCACCCCACATACGTGGAATCACTGAGTAAGTTGCATCTTTCTGGATATTGGCGTGAGCACGTTCGTTAATGAAACGTGACTGAGCATCATCACTACCTGCATCCGGGTATTGGCACATAACATAATAGTTAAGTGCTGGACGACACTTGCCACAACCATCGGGTGTTTTCCATTCAAGGAAGTCAATTGCCGAACGAACTGATTTCAATTCATGATCTTTAATCGCTTTACGCGCTTCATCATGTGTATGTTCAGTACAAGCACACATGGGTTTTAAATGTGGTGCAACGGAATAATCACCACCAACCGTATGAGCAAGTACGCTTTCCACCAAACCAGTACAAGAGCCACATGAGCTTGATGCTTTGGTATGTGCACGCACTTCTTCAAGTGTGAGTAATTTATTGATGTTAATTGAATTAACAATGTCACCTTTTGAAACACCGTTACAACCACATATTTCCGCAGTATCTGACATCATTTCAATTCGATTTTCATCACCATGGCCTGAATCACCTAAATGCGCTTGACCAAATAAAATCTTTTCACGGAAATCAGTAATGTCTGTTTCATCTCGCATGAGATCGAAGTACCAAGAACCGTCAATGGTGTCGCCGTACATGACCGCGCCTTTGACCTTGTTATCTTCAATCACTAACTTACGGTAAACACCGCGCGAGGCATCTTGGAAAACCAATTCTTCTGTATTTTCATCACCTGTGAAATCACCAGCCGAGAATAAATCAATGCCAGTTACTTTAAGCTTTGTTGATGTAACTGAACCTTCGTATACAGCAATACCATGTTGTACTAGGTGGTTCGCACACACCTTGGCCATTTCAAACAATGGTGCAACCAAACCATAGGTTTCACCCCGATGCTGTACACACTCACCCACAGAATAAACACGTGGATCAAATGTTTGCATGGTGTCGTTAACAACAATACCGCGTTCACAATGAATACCAACCTTGGTCGCTAATTCAATATTTGGACGAATACCCACCGCCATCACAACAATGCCACATTCAATCTCGGTGCCATCTTCAAGAACAACCTTCTCTACACAACCATCGCCAATAATTTCTTTTGTTGAAGCAGGCATTAAAATTTCCATGCCACGTTCTTCTAATGATTTACGCAGCATCTTGCCTGCGGCAGAATCCATTTGACGTTCCATTAAGGTGTCAACGATATGTAATACCGTCACCTTCATGCCCTGCTGCATTAAACCGTTAGCTGCTTCAAGGCCAAGTAGACCACCACCAATAACAACCGCATGTTTATGATTCTTTGCCGCATCGATCATCATGTCGACATCATTAATGTCACGGAAAGCAATCACGCCATCAAGATCATGGCCTGGTAGAGGAATAATAAACGGAGTTGAACCTGTTGCGATTAGGAGACGGTCATATTCATGTTCGCTACCATCATCAACAATCACCTTGCGAGCTTTACGATTGATATCAACAATGGTTTTACCTTTGTGCAGGGTGATGTCGTTATCAACGTACCATTGTTCGTCATTAATCATGATTTCTTCAATGGTCTTATCACCAGCAAGAACAGGTGAAAGCATAATACGGTTGTAGTTACCGTATGGCTCGGCACCGAATACGGTGATGTCATAGGCCTCAGTATCTAGCTTAAGGATTTCTTCAACGGTGCGCATACCCGCCATACCGTTACCAATGACTATTAATCTTTCCTTCATACCGTACTCCAGCTTCAGATAGTGCTTATTTATATGTTTGGTTACCCTCTTAGAGCAACTACCGTGCCAGATACATTAGACATTACTGAAACAGGCATATCATCCAGTAACCTGTTGTTAAACAATGATTTTATTTCTGTATCACTTCATCATAAGTATTTAGTGAATATATGAAATGCTACACAGAGTGTATTAACGCACTATATCGGTGCAACGATATAGCTTGATGCATCAATATAAGACATTCGTAATATAGAAATAAAGGTGGAAATCAACACATCTATAATAAACATGAGCGACTAGCCCACTCTGCAATTGAAGAAAGTCAGACTCAAACCTATATATACAAATAGTAGACTCCTCGTTGTCCCTGCACGTAAGAAGCACTCTTGATAGACATACATGCACTTTTAATATGCCTAATTCAACATGGCACGATGCTTGCTCTAGTGTTGGAAAACACCCCTTGTGGAATTAAAAGTTGGAATTAAAAATGTTGGAAGAAAATAAATTTAACCTATTTTCATTTTCAGGAAGATACCGAATTCTACACATGACATGGTTCGCCTTCTTCATGACGTTTGTCGTGTGGTTAGGGCTTGGTCCAATCATGCCATTCATACAAGAAGCACTTGGTTTAACCGATCAACAAACCAAGGTGTTACTCATTCTCAATGTTGCCATGACTATCCCCTCGCGCATTATTGTCGGCATGTTGGTAGACAAGCTTGGCCCACGCATTATGTATACAAGTATCCTCATACTTGGTGGATTGATCAGTATCGCCTTTGCTTGGGCTGACAGTTATGAGCACCTAGCTATTTTACGTTTTCTCTCTGGTTTTATTGGTGCGGGCTTTGTCGTTGGTATACGCATGATTGGTGAATGGTTTCCGGCTAAACAAACCGGTATAGCACAAGGCATCTATGGTGGTTGGGGTAACTTTGGTGCAGCGGGTGCTGCTGGCTCCTTACCGTTTATCGCAGCAAGTATTGGTGATGCGAATGGTTGGAGAATCGCACTTACCTCGGCGAGTATCGTTGCGATTATCTATGGCATTATTTATTTCATCAGTGTCACTGACACGCCAAAGGGTTCTACTTACTTTAAGCCCAAGAAAAATGGCGCAATGGAAGTCACTAGCGGTGGCGATCTGATTATTTACATACTAATGAATGTTCCTCTATTCCTCGCATTAGGTGTACTGACGTGGAAATTATCCCCCGTCAATATGGGACTTATTAATAGTCTCGCAAGTAATATGATTTACGCGGGGCTAACTGGTCTCTATGCACTACAAATATGGAAGATTTGGAGCATTAACAGTCATGTTCTTAAAAAACCGGTACCAAGCTTACATCAGTATAAATTCAAGCAAGTCGCTATTTTAGATTGGGCATACCTTGTCACCTTCGGTACTGAACTTGCCGTGGTCTCTACTCTTGCCTTGTTTTATGTTGACTGGTTTGAGTTACCTAAAATAACAGCAGCACTACTTGCAGGCATTTATCCTTTTATCAATTTGTTTGCACGTCCTGGTGGTGGTTGGATTAGTGACAAAATTGGACGTAAGGTAACTCTGTTGATCGCCTTCAGTGGCGTTACTGCAAGCTTCCTATTACTTGGCCTAGTCGATAAAACATGGTCGATTGGACTCGTCGTCGGGCTTACCATCATGGGCGGCATATTTTCTAAAGCGGGTTCGGGTGCAGTTTATGCAATGGTGCCTTTAGTGAAGCGTCGTATGACGGGGCAAATTGCAGGTATGGTTGGCGCCTTTGGTAATGTTGGTGCGGTTATTTTTCTTACCGTAAACTCATTAGTGACATATGATCAATTCTTTACCTTTATTGGTATCGTGGCAGCCTTTGTTCTTGCGCTCATTCTATTCTTCCTTGAAGAACCTAAAGGTTCAATTGCTGAAATTATGCCTGATGGTTCAGTGCAGATGATTGATGTTAAATAATAACCAACGTATTCGCCAACACAAGATGACACCGTTATACTGATGACGTCACTTTTTGTAGCTTAATAATATAATGACAAAAGAAGCATACAACGGTATTCAAGTAGGACAACATAGCGATGCAGGGCTTAAGTCATGCAACGAAGATGCTTGTCGGATTGAAATCCCCGAAGAACCTTTACTTAACACAAAGGGAATATGCCTTATCATTGCAGATGGTGTTAGCCACTGCGAGGCTGGCAAAGATGCCAGCGAAGCATGCGTAAACGGTTTTATTACCGATTATTATAGTACGCCCGATAGCTGGACAGTAAAAACCTCCGCACAGAAAGTACTAGGTTCTTTAAATAATTGGCTCTATAGCCAAGGCAAACGCAGCTATGGATCAGCTGGTGCGATGTTAACCACGCTTAGCTCTCTCATTATTAAATCTGGCACTGCTTACCTCTTTCATGTTGGTGACACGCGTATTTATCGTTTGCGTGATGGCGATCTAGAATGTCTAACAGATGATCATTGTAGCTGGGGTGCAGGAGAAAAAACCTTTCTTGGACGCGCCATGGGTGCCGATGCCCATGTTGATATCGATTTCAAAAGTCTGCCTGTAGAAATTGATGACATCTACATGCTGACAACTGACGGCGTTCACGAATTTATAAGTAACATTGATTTGAGAAATTGCCTCCGTGAAAATAAGGCCAACCCAGAACAGGCCGCGCGCATATTAACAACAATGGCTTTAGAGGCTGGTAGTAAAGATAACGTGACATGTCAGGTTATACGCGTTGACCAACTTCCCAAGCAAGATGAAACAAGCTTTTTTAATCAGCTCTCCAATCTACCCTTCCCACCCTTTCTTGATGCGGGAATGACACTGGATGATTATTTAATTACTCGAGAATTACATGCGAGTAACCGAACCCAAATTTATGTTGCCCAAGATAATGAAACGGGCAAGCGAGTTATCCTCAAAACGCCTTCGGTGAATTTTGAAGATGATCCTGCCTACATCGATCAGTTTGTGCATGAAGAATGGATTGGTAAACGCATTAACAATCCTCATGTATTAAAAATTGTTAATCCAGATCGGCGCAGGCGCTTTCTTTATTATGTGACTGAATATATTGATGGCGACACCCTGCAAGATTGGATGAGAGATAACCCACGCCCATCGTATATTGGCGTACGTGATATTGCCGAACAAATCGCCAGTGGCCTGCGTGCTTTTCATCGCCTAGAAATGGTTCACCGCGATCTAAAACCAGCAAATATTGTTTTTGATAATAGTGGGCGATTGGTTATTATTGATTTTGGTTCAACCAAGATTGCGGGGGTTGACGAATCTGATGTGCCTTTTGAGCGTAACCCGATGTTAGGTACGATGAATTATGCCGCACCTGAGTTTTTTGAAGGTTATACCGGTAGTAACCGATCTGATGTTTTTTCTCTCGGTGTTATTTGTTATGAAATACTAACGGGACATTTACCGTATGGTGGTCCATTATCGCTGAATAAATTAAAGCGAGTCCGTTACAAATCGATAAAACATTACAACCAAGAAGTACCAATGTGGGTTGATGCGGCCATTCAAAAATCCGTTTCACTGGATCCGAGTAAACGTTACTCAAGATTATCTGAGTTTATTCACGATTTAGGAAATGCCAATCCTGAATTCACAACAACGCAACATGAACCATTAATGCAACGTAACCCGATTGGCTTCTGGCGTGGACTGTCGGCAATACTTTTTGTCTTTAACTTATTGCTTCTCTATTTTCTTATTCAGCCCTAAATTAAGACATTAACTCGCTGAGTCCATTTGTTCGTGAGTATTTAAATTCATTAGCACTTCAGGGGTGGCTGAGAAATCAGCTACGTCATAACCCGCGGCTTCAATCCAATCCATTAACCGTAACCGCCCTTCACTCAAACGATCTTCTATATCGGGCCAAACTGAACGATGCACAAGACTAATGACGGGGTGTAATCGCTCACCATCACTCGCCACCACAATCGGATTATTGCCAGAGGCGGCTGAAATTAATCTGTCCATGAGATCATCAGGGATAAAAGGACTGTCGCAAGGTACACAAAGTAGAAATGAACTGCCGGTAACAGAAAATGCAGCATCGATCCCTGCCAAGGGACCTTGAAAACCTTCAATACGATCGGAAACAACAGGAAAGCCAAATGCAGTATAGGTTTCGATATTACGGTTCGCGACGATAACAATATTATCTATTTGCGAAGAGAGTTTTTGAATTGCGTGTTCTACCAGTTTCTTGCCACGGAATTCTAAAAGCCCTTTGTCTTGTTCATCAACTCGACGACCTTTGCCTCCCGCGAGTACCACGGCAGTAATATCTTCTTTTACGGGGCTCGTTATCACGAGAATAGTTCGGAGAAATCCAACCAGTTAATCACAGCACCTTTTTCAAAGCTGGTGTTTTCTGGTATTTCAATCAAGCCCTGCGCCCAAGTTGTTGAGGTTAAAACACCTGAGCTCTGTGATGAGTATGTTTGTGCGCGTTGTTGCCCCTGCTCATCCATGACTAATTGACCACGAACAAATTCTCGTCGAGGACCTTTTCTTGCCCAATCAAAGCCTGACGTCACTTGCATCTTACGAGGCAAGACCTCGCTACAACCTTGCATGGTACGAATAACAGGCCGTGCAAATAGGCAAAAAGTAACAAATACAGAAACAGGATTTCCTGGCAAACCAATGAAAGGTGTTTTACTGACTTCACCGAAAGCAACTGGTTTACCTGGCTTCATAGCAACACGCCACATTTCAATGCTGCCTAATTTATCAATCGCTATCTTAATATAATCTTCTTCACCAACGGAGACGCCACCGGTTGTCATAATAAGATCCGCTTGCTCGGCGGCTTTTTCCATCGCCGTAACCGTTGCATCTAAATCATCAGGGATACAGCCGAGATCAATAATGTCACAGCCGACCTTTTGTAACATACCCGTTAAGGTGTAACGATTTGAGTTATAAATTTTACCGGGTCGCACAGCTTCGCCGGGCATAAGTAATTCATCGCCTGTCGAGAAAATTGCAACTGTAATGTTTTTGAATACTTTAATCTCGTCAATACCGACAGAAGCAATTAAACCCATGTCTTGTGGGCGAAGTTTTTGCCCAATCGACATCACTTCGCTACCTTGAACAATATCTTCACCAGCACGACGAATATGATCGCCTTTATTTATTTTCCCACTAATCACAACCGTATCATCTTGTTGCTGACACTGCTCTTGCATAATAATCGTATCAGCACCTTCTGGCACAGGCGCACCTGTAAAGATACGTGCAGCTGTGCCCTCTTCTAACTTATCGCCAACATAACCTGCGGCAATACGTTGTGATATCGCTAAGGTGGTTTCGCCATCACTATTAAGATCAGAAAATCGTGTGACATAACCATCCATCGCAGAATTATCTAATGGTGGCACATTCAATGTTGAAGTGATTGATTGTGCAAGAACGCGATCTAAGGCATCGAGTATTTTAATTGTTTCAACTTGTTCTGTTACTTTACTACGCTCAAGTAAAAATTGGATAGCTTCATCCGTTGTTAACATTTTCTCATTCGGGTTGTAACAGCAATCATTCATATTCTATAAACCTTAAACTTCTTTAATGCGAGGCATAATTTCAACAAAGTTACATGGCCCATGACCAACATCAAGTTGATCTTTTAGTATCTTATCCCACGCGGTTCTACACGCGCCAGTTGAGCCCGGCAAACAAAAAATCAATGTTGAATTTGATAGGCCCGCAATCGCACGTGATTGAATGGTTGATGTTTTGATTTCATCGTATGACAACATACGAAAGAGCTCACCGAAACCAGGAATTTCTTTATCAAATAATGGGCTAATCGCATCCGGTGTTACATCACGACCCGTGATACCTGTGCCGCCAGTAATTAAAACAACAGGCACTTCTTCGGCAATCCAATTAGCCACTTTGGCACGCAGCAAATATTTATCATCTTTTAAAATTGCTTTTTCAGCAAGTTGATGACCGGCTTTGGTTAAACGGTCAACCAAGGTCTTACCTGATTTATCAGTTTCTTCTGTGCGTGTGTCAGATACCGTAAGAACGGCAATCTTTAAAGATGGATTTATATCAGTCAATGGTTTGTACCTGCGAATTAATTATGATGATGTAATAGTAAATGAACCAATTGGTCGGGGCGAGAGGATTCGAACCTCCGACCCCCGCAACCCCATTGCGGTGCGCTACCAGACTGCGCTACGCCCCGAAAACTGGAACTATTAAACAGGTCGTGATTTTGCCACAGAAACCTGTTTAGAAGGAAATTAACCTTGGAGGGAAAAACTAGAAACAATCAGGCTTTCAGAATTTTCAGCACTTCTTCAAGTTCAGTGCGAACTTGTTTAATAATTTGCTGGCTCTGAGTTGAATCTTCTTTTGATTCACTACCCGATAATTTTTGACGTGCTCCACCAATCGTAAAACCGTGTTCATATAACAAACTACGGATCTGACGAATCATGATGACATCTTGACGCTGATAGTAACGACGATTGCCGCGACGCTTAACCGGTTTTAGCTGTGGAAACTCTTGCTCCCAATAGCGTAAAACGTGTGGTTTAACCGCACACAAATCGCTCACTTCACCAATGGTGAAATAACGCTTACCCGGGATGACCGGAAGTTCGTCGTTATTACTCGGCTCCAGCATACGCTTCTACTCTAATTTTAAGTTTTTGACCTGGGCGGAATGTCACTACACGGCGTGCCGTAATAGGGATTTCCTCACCTGTCTTAGGGTTTCGCCCTGGGCGTTCGTTTTTGTCACGTAAATCGAAGTTACCGAAACCCGATAGCTTGACCTGATGGCCAATCTCTAAGGCTCCACGGATTTCCTCAAAAAACTGCTCAACGATTTCTTTCGCTTCGCGTTTGTTCAGTCCTAGCTCTTCGAATAGTCGCTCGGCCATTTCTGCTTTTGTCAGCGCCATACTCTATCTCTTTAGTCTCTTAAGTTTGCACTACATTCTTTATTTAAGGCAGTGAGGACATTGTCCATCACCTGTTCTACATCCTCTTCTGTAAGAGTGCGTGAAGAAGCCTGTAAGGTCAAGCCCAGAGCAAGACTTTTTCGCTCTGAATCAACACCTTTGCCACTATACACGTCAAACAACTCGAGGTTTTGTAGGTAATCCCCTGCAGCGTTTTTTATACATGCACACACTTGGTGCGCGGTTATTGCTACATCGACAATGATCGCGATATCACGTCGAATGGACGGATACTTTGAAATTGCCTCAAATTGCGGAATCAGCCCTTTTTGCAAGGCATCAAGCCGTAATTCACAACAAATAACGCCACTCGGAACGCCCATTTCTCCTGCTAATGCAGGGTGTAAGGCCCCAATCCAGCCTATTTCCTCGCCATTGCGAGTAATCTGAGCTGTTTGCCCTGGATGTAACACTGGATGCTCTGCGGCCGTAAACTCAACCCCTTCAACGCCTCCAGCCATCTCGAGCAATGATTCGATATCTGCCTTCATATCATAGTAATCAAATGGTCTTTTTTCCACATTCCAGTGCTGATTTATTGAATTTCCTGAAACCATCATTGATAGTGTATTTTCTTCATTAATTTCAGCATCTTGAAGAAGATACTTAACACCACACTCGAAGATTTGAACGCGTTCTTGCTGACGATTCAAATTATATTTCACGGTTTCGACTAATCCGGGCAATAAACTGGTGCGCATTACCGACATATCTGCCGCTAAAGGGTTGGTCAACGCAATCGCCGATTGCGTTGGACTAAAGCGCTTTTGCAGAGCGGGATCAATAAAACTATAGGTCACGGCTTCTTGATAGCCACGATCAACCAGACGCTGACGAATGCGACGCAGTGGAATATGTGATTCATCAACCATCGACATACTCAATTGAGACTGAGCGGCTGTAGCAGGAATACTGTCATAACCGACAATACGACCAATTTCTTCAATCAAATCGACTTCAAGAGTGATATCAAAACGAAATGAAGGTGGTGTAACAAGCCAAACACCCTCTCCCTGCTCCTCAATTGCCATACCAAGGCGAATTAATATCTCTGGAATACTGGCCGAATCAACCTCAAGACCGAGAACACGGTTAATACGTGCGGCACGCAAGGTAATCGCATCGCGACTTGGCAGATGTTGTTCACTCACCACTTCAACAACAGGGCCGGCTTCACCGCCAACAATATCAAGTAGCAGACTAGTTGCACGTTCGATAGCGCGAACTTGCAACTCAGGATCAACACCTCGTTCAAAACGATGTGACGAATCGGTGTGCAGACCGTAACGACGTGCGCGACCAGCAATACTCAATGGTGCAAAGAAGGCGCTTTCTAAAAATAAGTGCGTACTCTCATCTGTCACACCACTGCTCTCGCCGCCCATGATCCCTGCGATTGCCAATGGACCTTTCACATCGGCAATAATCAAGGTGTCTGGATTAAGTTCAACACGATTACCATCAAGTAAGGTTAAAGATTCGTTTCTAATCGCTTTACGAACCCAAATACCACCATGCAACTTATCAATATCAAAAGCGTGCATCGGTTGACCAAGTTCAAGCAGCACATAATTAGTTACATCAACAACAGGATTGATTGCACGCAAACCACTACGACGCAAACGTTCTTGCATCCATAACGGTGTTTCTTGTTTCATGTCGACGTTGCGAATAACACGCCCAACATAACGCGGGCAATCTTCACTGGCTTGAACAGCAACCGCAAATTTTTCATCAGTCGAAGATTTAACTATTGGCATATCTGGTGCTGTAGCATCGAGTTCAAACAACACACCTGTTTCACGCGCAAGACCGACCATGCCGAGACAATCACCACGGTTTGGTGTTAAACCTAATTCAATACTTACATCATCAAGATTTAAATAATCACGCATGTCGGTGCCAGGTTGCGCATCCACAGGCAATGGCATTAAACCATCAGCTTGTTCCGCCAAACCTAATTCAACTGCACTGCACAACATGCCATGTGATACTTCGCCACGCAGTTTGCCTTTTTTAATTTTCAGGCCACCGGGAAGTTTTGCGCCGACCAATGCAGTTGGTACGCGCATGCCAATAATAACATTCGATGCACCACACACGATCTGCAGCGCATCTGGCTCGCCAATATTCACAGTACAAATTTTTAATTTATCTGCATCAGGGTGTTTTGATACGGTGAGCACTTCACCGACAACAACTTTACTAAACTCACCGGCCACATTTTCAATTGCGTCAACTTCAAGACCGGCCATTGTTAAGCGGTGCGCCAGATCTTCTGTCGACACATCAGGGCTAACCCATTCACGTAACCATTGTTCACTAAATTTCATATTTTTTCCCGTAAGCTGTGAAGAGTAAAGAGAGAGGCGTAAAACCGCCTAACCCTTCACCCCTAACACCTCACATATTCTTTATTTAAATTGTTGTAAAAGTCGCAGATCATTTTCAAATAACTGACGCAAATCTGTAACGCCGTAACGCAACATAGTCAATCGCTCAACACCTAAGCCAAAAGCAAGGCCGGTGTATTTTTCACTGTCGATGCCGACTGACTCAAGTACTTTAGGATGCATCATGCCGCAACCCAATACTTCTAACCAACCAGTGTGACTACAAATACGACAACCTTCGCCACCACAATTTACACATTCAATATCTACTTCAGCTGAAGGTTCAGTGAATGGAAAATAAGATGGTCGGTAGCGTAGTGATAATTCTTTTTCAAAGAACTTCTGCATGAAGTCCATCAAAATACCTTTTAGGTCAGCAAAGCTGACATTTTCATCAACAATAAAACCTTCGAACTGATGAAACATCGGTGTATGCGTTAAATCTGAATCGCAACGGTAAACACGCCCTGGAGCAATTGCCTTAAACGGTGGCTTGTTTTTTTCCATGTAACGAATTTGCACGGTTGATGTGTGCGTACGGAGCAATAACTTTTCATCACCTTCCGTTTCAACATCAACATAAAACGTATCGTGCATAGCACGAGCGGGATGATGCGCAGGAATATTCAGCGCTTCAAAGTTATGATAGTCATCTTCTATTTCGCGGCCTGACGCAACATCAAAACCCATTTGTGAAAACAGATCTTCAATTCGCTCTAATACACGTGTAACAGGATGAAGTCCGCCACTACTTGTACCGCGACCGGGTAGGCTGACATCAATCACTTCGTCAGCTAATTTAGCTTCAAGTGCTGCCGATTCAAGTATTGCCTTGCGTTGTTCAATCGCTTCTTGAACCTGATCTTTACCGGCGTTGATTTTTTGCCCGGCTTCGCGACGTTGATCACCTGGCAATTTACCTAGCTGTTTCATTTGCGCAGTTAGGCTGCCCTTCTTACCCAAATATTGAACACGCACAGCATCAAGTGCTGGCAAGTCATTTGAGTCAGCAACAGCCTGCGTGGCTTCGGAAATTAATTTTTTAAGTTCTGGCATAATTTTTATTCTGATATCGTTTTAATACTAATGTAGCTGCATAAAAAAACAGGGGAAAGACTGCTCGCCTTCCCCCTGTTAATACTTCCTTTACTTCTTTATGCTTTATATCTTACAGGGCGGCTTTAGCCTGATCTGCGATAGCTGCAAAGGCTGCTTTATCACATACGGCGATATCAGCTAGTACTTTACGATCAATCTCAATTTCAGCTTTCTTTAAACCGTGCATAAATACACTGTATGACAAATCACATTCACGTGCGGCAGCGTTAATACGTGCGATCCACAATGCGCGGAATTGACGTTTACGTTGACGGCGATCACGGTAAGCATATTGACCTGCTTTGGTAACCGCTTGTACTGCTACACGATATACATTTTTACGACGACCACTGTAGCCTTTAGCTTGATCAATGACCTTCTTATGTTTTGCATGGGCGATGGTGCCCCGTTTTACTCTAGCCATGTTCCTATCTCCTTACGCGTACGGCAACATACGACGGATTAGTGGTGCATCCGCAGCGTGTGTCATTTCAGTTGTGCGCAGGTGACGCTTGCGCTTAGTGCTTTTCTTGGTAAGGATGTGGCGATGGTGAGCCTGGCTACGCTTGAAGCCGCCAGAGGCAGTCTTCTTAAAACGCTTTGCAGCACCCCGATGGGTTTTTAACTTCGGCATTTCTATAACTCCGATTAGTCTAACTAACTACGCATTTTCATTTAGCCGCATAAACATCATACGACTTACTTACTACAACACACATTTATGACTGACAATCTCAACAGACTACGTTGGACGATCAGTAGTGCATCACTTCTTTTTAGGCCCGATTAACATCACCATTTGTCGACCTTCCATTTTAGGGAACTGTTCTACCGAACCCCACTCTGCCAAGTCTGCCTCAACACGCTTTAATAAATCACGTCCGAGATTCTGGTGTGCCATTTCACGACCGCGGAAACGTAACGTTACCTTGGTCTTATCGCCGCCTTCGAGGAAACGTTTCAGGTTGCGTAATTTGACCTGATAGTCCCCGTCTTCAGTGCCAGGCCGAAATTTAATTTCTTTCGTCTGACTCTGTTTTTGCTTCTTACGAGATGCCTGATTCTTTTTACTATTTTCAAATCTGAACTTACCGTAGTCCATGATTCGACAAACAGGCGGTTCCGCATTCGGAACAATCTCTACGAGATCAAGGCTAACTTCTTGAGCTCTGGATAACGCTTCCTCAATAGTAACAATACCTACTTGCTCACCTTCGGCATCAATCAACCGAACTTCCGGTAAAGCAATGTCCTTATTCAGGCGCGTCTTTTTATCTGTAGCGATACTTCAATCCTCCAAAGCAGAACGACCGCGGCTCGCGTTATCATTGGCAAGATGCTCTAGGAAGGCGTCTATCGACATACTTCCCAGATCCTCACCGCCACGCGTGCGTACGGCCACTTCGTTATTTTCAACTTCACGATCCCCGACTACGAGTACATACGGAATTCGTTGTATTGTGTGTGCGCGGATTTTAAAGCCGATCTTCTCATTTCTCAAGTCCGAAATGACCCTGATGCCCTGTTTTTTCAGTATTTTTTCAACTTTTTTCACATAATCGGCCTGTTTGTCCGTAATATTGGCAATTACGACCTGAATTGGCGCCAACCAGAGCGGAAATGCACCGGCGTGATGTTCGATCAAAATCCCGATAAATCGCTCCAACGAACCCAAAATTGCCCGGTGCAACATCACTGGAACTTCCTTATTTCCTTCCTCACTCACATAGTGAGCATCGAGACGGCCTGGCATTGAGAAGTCGACCTGAATCGTGCCACATTGCCAAACACGATCGAGACAATCACGTAAAGAGAACTCAATCTTCGGCCCGTAAAAAGCACCTTCACCCGGCTGCAAATCCCAATCGAGTTCTTTTGCGTTCAACGCACGTTCAAGTGCATGTTCGGCTTTGTCCCAACTTGCATCTTCACCGACGCGTTCATCGGGACGTGTTGAAAGTTTAATAATGATGTCGTCAAAACCAAAGTCGGCGTAAACCTTAAACAACAAATCAATGAACGCACTCACTTCATCTTGAATTTGATCTTCGGTACAGAAAATATGTGCATCATCTTGTGTAAAGTTACGCAAGCGCATCAAACCATGCAACGTCCCTGATGGCTCATTACGGTGACATGAACCAAACTCGGCCATACGCAAAGGTAAGTCGCGATAACTTTTTAAACCTTGGTTAAAGATTTGAATATGACATGGACAATTCATCGGCTTAACCGCGTAGTCACGGTTTTCCACATGAGTCGTAAACATCATCTCTTTGAATTTATCCCAGTGGCCTGATTTTTCCCATAAGGTGCGATCAACAATTTGTGGTGTATGCACTTCATGATAATCATGATCGTCCAACACACGACGGATGTAATCGACAACCTGCTGGTAAACCGTCCAACCATTTGAATGCCAGAAGATCATACCCGGCGCTTCTTCCTGATGATGGAATAAATCCAGTTTTTTACCTAGTTTACGGTGATCACGTTTCTCAGCTTCTTCAAGGTGATGCAGGTATTTCTTTAATTCTTTTTTATTCGCAAATGCAGTACCGTAAATACGCTGCAGCATTTCGTTGTTTGAATCGCCGCGCCAATACGCACCGGCCAACTTCATTAACTTAAATACTTTAAGCTTACCGGTAGACGGTGCGTGTGGGCCACGACACAGGTCGGTGAAATCACCCTGTTGATAAAGCGACAACTGCTCGCCATGCGGAATACCTTCGATGATCTCCGCTTTGTAGTTTTCACCCATATCACCGAAGAAACCAATCGCATCTTCACGCGACATCACACTACGAGTGATTGGAATATCCTGCTTAACCAGTTCCGCCATCTTCTTTTCAATAGCGGTTAGATCTTCAGGAGTAAAAGCACGCTCGTAAGAAAAGTCATAATAAAAACCATTATCGATCACAGGACCAATGGTTACTTGTGCATCAGGGAATAATTCTTTAACCGCTTGTGCGAGCAAATGCGCAGTTGAATGACGAATGATATCCAGACCTTCATCATCACGATCAGTGATGATGGCGAGCTCGCTATCACTGTCCATTATAAAGGAGGTGTCACAAATAACGCCGTCAACTTTACCGCCGAGCGCTGCTTTAGCAAGACCGGGGCCGATATCGGCTGCTACATCATGGATAGAAACAGGATTGGAAAATTCACGTTGACTGCCATCGGGCAGAGTAATAACTGGCATGTTAAACCCCTTTCTTCAGTGGCGACCAATACCAAAGGCCGCGTGTAGGATAAATGTAATGGTAGTCTCAGTCGGATTCGAACCGACGACCCCTACCATGTCGAGGTAGTGCTCTAACCAGCTGAGCTATGAGACTAAAGTTGAGCGCAAGATACAGTATTTAAAGCTCCGCAACAAGCGCAAGATACTGATTAACCGCTAGAAAATTTGAGCAAAGACTAAAGAGGCTGGGTTATAAGTTACTGTTTGAGAAATACACCAACGCTTATAATTAAGACATTAATTTTAGTCGTTCTCTATGGGGCGAGTTAATGGAAGCGTAACGACAAACGTGGCATTTTCACCCTGTGTAGAAAAAGCCCGAATTGTACCCCTATGAATGCTGATTATTTCCTTACATATGGCCAAGCCTAAGCCGGTACTGCCCATCACGGTACCGGTATCTTCACCCTCTTGCTTTTTACTCTGCTTGAATTTTTCAAAGATAAGTTCAAGTTCATCTTCAGATATACCTTCACCGTCATTGCAGACAAAAATTGATATTGCATCCACCTTTTCATTATCTATTTGCAGCTCACTATCCTGAAAATAAATACTGATGTTTTCATTTTCCGGCGTAAATTTAATCGCATTTGAAATTAGATTGGCAAAAACTTGAGTAATTCTACCCGGATCTATTTCAAGGACAATTTCTTTATCGATAAATGAGCTTACCTCAGGTGTTTCATCAAACGACATTTTAAGCCCGCGTGAATCAGACTTACCGTTCTGTTCTTTAAGCGCCGAATCAATCACCCACAACAAATCTACTTTTTTATAATTCATTTCCATTTGACCCGCCTCTAACTTAGACAGATCCAGTAAACTATTAAGCAAAACAAGCAAACGATCACCACTGGCGCGAATGTTTTTAAAATAATCTTCCAACTTAGCAAGTGGTACTTTATTTATTCTTTTAACCCCCATCGCTGCATAACTTAATATGCCATGCATTGGGGTTCTGAGTTCATGAGAAATATTAGCTAAGAATTCTGATTTTGCTTCGTTAGATATAATTGCTGCTTGTTTTTCAGCATTTAATTTATCTAACTTATAACTAAGACTTAAATCTTTACAGAAAAGCAAATACTTCTTACCAGCACCTGATAAATCTAAATCAGCAATGATATCCAACTGCAATATTATTTGTTCATTTTCATCCGAAGTATAATTTAATTGAAGATCAAGTTTCTGCCCATATTCATCTACCTCTTCAAGACAGCCGAGCACTTCATTCACTGCGCTTTCAGGTAACCAGTTCGACATGCTCGTGTTTTTAACTGCGATCAAAGAGTCTGCTTTAACCAAATCCTTAAATGCATGATTACAATCGATGATATTTTTGTCTGCATCAAAAACAACCAATCCAATTTCAGTTTTATCCAAAAACACTTGGTAACGCGAAGATACCCTTTGTCGACGTATCGTTTCTCGAATAATCGTGAAAAACATGACGCCTGACACAATATATAAAAGTAAGATAGAAACAATTGCAGAAATAACAATATCATTCACTTCATTATCAACACCCTCTGCCGGCGTCACATTAACTAAAACCCATGACGTATTCGCAACCTGCTGGTTAATTGATATTCTTTTTAATTCTTGCTCACTTAATTTCGTCGCCCGATAGAATTCCAAACGATTCCCTACTGCAGACACTTCAATCAAACCCAAATCAGACTTTAAGATTAAAAATAATTGATTGCCGTTAACCTGGCCGGCTTTCAATATTGCTGTCACACCCTTGGTTTTAAATGATGTGAAAAACACACCGGTATGATCTGTTTGTATATCGCGATATTTAATCATAATATCAAAATGAAATCCTTCTGTAGAAGGATGCACTCTAATCTCATATTTATTCGTATTCGTGAAATTTCGCACATTCTCTAAACACAAATCCCCCATGTATCCATCGAAATTAGGCGAAAGTGGCTCACCTACAACATTCGTTAATGTTGCATGATTTGCATCAGGCAAGAAATTCTTAAGGTGTTTTTGAAATGACTCTAAGCGCTCATAATTCGCTTCTGGATCTTCGTATATTTCTCTTATGTTACCTGCATGCTTGTATGACTCGATTTGTATTTTATCTTGTAAATTATTTAAGTAACTTTCAAGTTTTATTTTAGTGATATTAAAATTCAATGACGCTTCATAATGCGTCTGCTCAACAACCTCATCGATCTCAATCGCTGCTTTTTTATAAATAATAAAAGACGCCCACAAAACTAGCAGCATCCCCATTAAAATAATAAGGTGGTTCTTTTTTAAAAGCACTTGCTTCATTCGAACTTCAATTCCTTTTTAACAACGGCTAGTCATTAATCTACAAACAATACCTTTTCCTACGCGCAAAGATAATTCAGCACATTGATATTTAGCGGCAAACCATCATTAAACTTAAAAATAAATCCGAAACTAGGACATTTTCAGCAATATACAGCATAGAAAATAAGTGATTTACAGAGAAGATAGAAAGAAACAACTATTTAAGCTGCTTTGTGATGATTTCAGATATAAAAAACAATATGTAGAAAGAGCTACGAAAGAATTCCCATGTAATGGGTATGCTTTTAAATAAGCATTAATTTTGACTGGGTTTAACGACCATAAACATCATCGAAACGAATAATGTCATCCTCACCTAAATAACCACCTGTTTGTACTTCAATAATTTCCAGTGGTACATCGGTTTCATTTTGCAGGCGATGCTTCATTCCTACAGGGATATAGGTTGACTCGTCTTCATGTAATTCCAACACTTCATCACCACGAGTCACTTTTGCCGTACCTGTCACAACCACCCAATGCTCAGCACGGTGTTTATGTTTTTGTAATGACAAGCTCGCACCCGGATTAACAACAATGCGTTTCACCAAAAAACGTTCGCCCTCATCAATACTTTCATAATTCCCCCATGGCCGAAACACACGACGATGATGAATTCTTTCAGGGCGGTCTTCTAATTTAAGGCGTTCAACAATCCTTTTTACTTCTTGTGCTTTATCCCTAGAAGCAACTAATACTGCATCTGCTGTTTCAACAATCACCATATCTTGAAGACCAAGCGCAGCCACTAAACGATGCTCTGAGCGCACATAACAATTTTGGCTATCTTCAATTAAGGTATCGCCACTCACTATATTGGCATGTTCATCTGGTTCTGCGATTTTAGCCAGTGCTGACCATGAACCAATATCATTCCAACCCGCATCAAGAGGTACAACCACACACTGCTGCGTTTTTTCCATTACCGCATAATCAATCGAATCGCCTTTAATCTGCATAAAGATTTCTTGCTCTAAACGAACAAAATCCATATCGCGTTTTGATTTTGAATATGCCTGTTCACACAGGCTCAACATTTCAGGTGCATGTTGTTTTAATTCATTTAAGTAACTACTGGCTGTAAACATAAACATGCCGCTGTTCCAGAAGTAATCACCTGAAGACAAATAAGATTCAGCCGTTGTTAAATCTGGTTTTTCCACAAACTGAACGACGGGTAACGCTTTCACCGCTTGTGAAGAATCATAAGATTCACTTGCTTTAATGTAACCATAACCGGTTTCGGGTGACGTTGGCACAACGCCAAAGGTGACTAACTTACCTTGTCGTGCAGATTTACTTGCGATGTTTAAGCTGGTATGAAAAGTAGATGTGTCTTCGATAATGTGATCAGCCGGAAGAATTAATAGCAAAGCATCTTTGTCTTGTTCGATAGCTGCCAACGCTGCAATTGCGACC
The DNA here is from genome assembly GCA_023134145.1 of Sulfuriflexus sp. Taxonomy (GTDB): domain Bacteria; phylum Pseudomonadota; class Gammaproteobacteria; order AKS1; family AKS1; genus Sulfuriflexus. The sequence goes on from JAGLUW010000016.1 coordinate 19,895, forward strand.
GCCGGTGCGGTATTGCGCCCTTCTGGTTCCAACACAATAGAATGAGGAGTTACCTGTATCTCGCGCAACTGTTCTGCAACGAGAAAACGATGTTGCTCATTACAAACCACAATTGGCTGCGCTAATTCTTCGACACCGTGTAACCGTGACAATGTTTCACATAACATTGAATATTCAGATGCCAATGGTAAAAATTGCTTAGGGTAACTTTCGCGTGATAATGGCCACAAGCGACTTCCTGAACCACCAGATAAAATAACCGGAATCATGTCTTATACTCGTAAGTCTTGTTCGTTTTTAATAAACCATTCATAGGTCAATGCCAAACCATCTTCCAATGAGATAGCTGATTGCCAACCCATCGTTTTAAGCCGAGACACATCCAATAATTTTCTCGGAGGGCCATCTGGTTTCGAGGTGTCAAACACTAACTCGCCCTCAAAACCGACCACGCGTTTAACCGTTCCTGCCATTTCGCCAATGCTACAATCAATGCCAGTGCCAATATTGATATGCGAAAGCATTTCTTGCGTATTTGATTGATAGGTTTCGTTGTCTAACTGTAGAATAAAAAGCGAAGCGGCTGCCATGTCATCGACATGTAAGAACTCACGTTTTGCATTACCTGAACCCCAAACTACCACCTCAGCATCACCACGTTGTTTTGCTTCATGGAAACGTCGCATTAAAGCAGGAATAACATGGGAGTTCTCAGGATGAAAATTATCACCTTGCCCATACAGGTTAGTCGGCATTACCGAACGATAATCTGTACCGTACTGGCGGTTATACGATTCACATAACTTGATACCTGCAATCTTCGCAACGGCATACGGCTGATTTGTTAACTCAAGTTCACTGGTTAATAACGAATCTTCACGCATAGGCTGTGAAGCGAGTTTCGGATAGATACAGGAACTACCTAAAAACAATAGTCGAGTAATATCATTCTTATGCGAAGCATCAATAACATTTGCTTCGACCATTATATTTTCATAAATAAACTCAGCGGGATATGTGTTATTAGCATGAATGCCCCCCACTTTAGCGGCAGCTAAGATTACATATTCTGGTTTTTCAGCTGCAAAGAAATTCTGTACCGCTAACTGATCACATAACTCTAATTCAGCATGTGTGCGAGTAATAATATTCGTAAAACCATTAGCTTCCAATTGACGCATAATCGCCGCACCGACAAGACCTCGGTGACCGGCAATATATATTTTTGCATCTTTTTTCATGTCAATATTTATTGTGATTTTATTAATATTCTTTCGTCATACCAGCTCAAATCGATATATAGCAATCAAGTTAAACTGCTGGACTCTGGTATTCACCAGAATGACAGGTTATTTTAATATTTTTATTCGTGGTAATCGTAAGCCTTAAAGCCATGCTCTTTAACCAGCGCATCTCGCTTAGCTAAATTCAGATCATGTTCCATCATTTCGTGAACCATTTCTTCAAAGGTGATTTTTGGAGTCCAGCCTAACTTTTCTTTTGCTTTAGATGGATCGCCTAACAATGTTTCCACTTCGGTAGGACGGAAGTAACGTGGGTCAACAGCAACTATGCATTGACCGGTTTCTGCGTCATAACCTTTTTCATCAACGCCTTCACCTTCCCAGCGAATTTTTTTATCAAGATGCGCATAAGCTGCATCACAGAAATCACGTACTGAATACTGAACGCCCGTCGCAATACAGAAATCTTCAGGCTCATCTTGTTGCAACATTAACCACTGCATCTCAACATAATCTTTTGCATGCCCCCAATCGCGCAAGGCATTCATGTTACCAAGGTAGACACAATCTTGTAGCCCGAGACTAATGCGCGACATGGCACGCGTGATCTTACGTGTAACAAATGTTTCGCCACGTACTGGTGACTCATGATTAAACAAAATACCGTTACAGGCATACATGCCATACGCTTCACGGTAATTTACTGTAATCCAGTAGGCATAAAGCTTGGCTACCGCATAAGGCGAACGAGGATAAAAAGGCGTGGTTTCTTTTTGTGGAATTTCTTGCACGTCACCAAATAATTCAGATGTTGATGCCTGATAGAATTTGGTTTTCTTTTCAAGGCCAGCAACCCGTATTGCTTCAAGTATACGCAGCGCACCCAAGCCAACTGTATCAGCCGTGTATTCAGGACTTTCAAATGACACCGCAACATGACTTTGCGCGCCAAGGTTATAAATTTCGTCTGGCTGCACTTCTTGAATAATACGGATCAGATTAGTTGAATCACTTAAATCACCGTAATGAAGAATAAATTGGCGTTCCGAAACATGAGGGTCTTGGTAAAGGTGATCAATACGATCGGTATTAAATGAAGATGCGCGGCGTTTGATGCCATGTACTTCGTACCCTTTCTTCAACAAGAATTCAGCCAAATAAGCGCCATCTTGCCCTGTAATCCCCGAAATCAGTGCTACTTTTGTCATTTTGAATCCATTAACTTAATTATTTATGCAGTGCGGTACGTCAAGATCATGAATAATATCATGTTTAACGTGAGGTGTGAGGGGTAAAGTGTGAGGTAAAAACCAAAATCACTCATTGCGAACATCGTGAAGCAAACCAGACTATAGATTGCCGCGCATTCACCTCAAGGGCACTTTGTCACTGTGTTCAGGGACTCCTACGTTTTCCCCTCACACTTTACCCCTCACCCCTCACATTCTTTTACCTATTCACATCCCTGATATGCGCAATCTCATCACGCAGCTTACCGGCTTCTTCAAATTCGAGATTCTGGGCATGCTTGTACATTTTCTTTTCCATATCAGCAATTTGCTTTTCTAATTGCTTCGGTGACATGGCGTTATATTCAATCATTTCTTCCGCCACCTTGTTGGCGTATTCCTTCGCGCTACCTTTTTTAACATCAGAGTAACCTGCCTGCATCACGTCCATGACTGCTTTTTCAACACTCCTCGGTGTGATGCCATGTTTTTTATTATGCGCCTCTTGTTTTTCGCGGCGGCGATCCGTTTCATCAATCGCTTTTTGCATAGACTTTGTAATCCGATCCCCATATAGAATTGCTTTACCATGTAAGTTTCGAGCTGCACGACCAATGGTCTGGATAAGTGATCTAGCCGAACGAAGGAAACCTTCTTTATCTGCATCTAAGATTGCGACTAATGATACTTCGGGCAGATCGAGTCCTTCCCTTAGTAGGTTTATACCTACTAAGACATCAAACTCACCTAATCTAAGATCGCGCAAGATTTCCATACGTTCTACGGTATCGATATCAGAATGCAGATAACGAACACGCACACCATGCTCAGCAAGGTAGTCGGTGAGATCTTCTGACATACGTTTAGTTAAGGTGGTAACTAATACACGCTCATTTTTCTCAGCACGTATATTAATCTCAGAAAGTAAATCATCAATTTGGGTCGCCACAGGCCGAATCTCAATTTCAGGATCAATTAAACCTGTTGGTCGTACCACCTGATCAATAACCGCACCGGAATGTTCTATTTCATAATCACCTGGCGTTGCTGAAACATAAATTGTTTGTGGTGATATTTTCTCAAATTCATCAAAGCGCATTGGGCGATTATCTAATGCGGATGGCAAACGGAAACCATACTCGACTAAAGTTTGCTTACGCGAACGATCGCCTTTATACATCGCACCAATCTGCGACACGGATACATGAGATTCATCAATAATCAAAAGCGCATCTTCCGGCAAGTAATCAAATAGCGTTGGCGGCGCTAAACCGGGCTGCCTTCCCGATAAGTAACGTGAATAGTTTTCAATGCCCGAGCAGTAACCTAATTCCAAAATCATTTCGATATCAAATTTAGTGCGTTGTTCTAGGCGCTGCGCTTCAACCAATTTGTCGTTGTTGCGTAAAAATTCTAAACGCTCTTTTAATTCAACCTTAATATATTCAATTGCATCAAGCAGTACTTGGCGTGGCGTTACATAATGCGTTTTAGGATAAATGGTCAGGCGCGGTACACGGCGTAAAATTTCTCCTGTCAATGGATCGAAATAACTTAACTGTTCAATTTCATCATCAAACAATTCTACCCGCACCGCTTCTCTATCTGAATCTGCCGGAAAGATATCAATCACTTCACCACGCACGCGATAAGTACTACGGCGTAACTCAGTGTCATTACGTGCGTATTGCAGTTCAGTTAACTTGCGTAAAATAGTTCGCTGGCCAATCTGCTCACCTTTTGATAAGTGCAGCAGCATGTTCATATATAACTTTGGATCACCAAGGCCGTAAATTGCTGATACAGATGCAACAATGATGGTGTCTTTACGTTCTAAGATCGCTTTGGTCGCTGAAAGACGCATTTGTTCAATATGTTCGTTGATAGAAGCATCTTTATCAATGAAAGTATCCGAACTCGGCACATACGCTTCAGGCTGGTAGTAATCGTAATAGGAAACGAAATATTCAACCGCGTTATTCGGGAAGAATTCCTTCATCTCACCATAAAGCTGAGCAGCAAGGGTCTTATTCGGCGCCATGATGATCGCGGGGCGCTGTACCTGCTCAATCACATTCGCGATACTGAAGGTCTTGCCGGAACCCGTCACACCCAGCAGGGTCATGCCCGACTCGCCATTATTTAGCCCCTCAACCATGGCTTTAATCGCCGTAGGCTGATCGCCCGCGGGGGTATACTCTGTATGTAATTCAAATTTTCGTGACATGCTTGCTATACGTGGCCTTTAGTCGAGCTATCCAGTATATTACAGCCGGTTAAAATTCGCGCTGTCTATGTAATAATAGGTGCATTAATTTAGGAATCAGTCGTTTTGGATATTAAGCTTTCACAACGCGTTCAACGTGTAAAACCATCGCCGACCCTCGCGGTCGATGCGCAAGCTAAGGCATTAAAGGCTGCAGGTGAAGATATTATTAATCTTGGTGCCGGCGAGCCCGATTTTGATACGCCCGAGCATATTAAAGCTGCCGCGGTGCAAGCTATTGCCGATGGCCAGACAAAATATCCACCTGTTGATGGTACCGCTGGCTTAAAACAGGCCATTATTAACAAATTTAAGCATGATAACGGCCTCGATTACGCGGCGGATCAGGTTCTAGTCTCTACCGGTGGTAAACAAAGCTTCTATAACCTAGCCCAAGCCATGCTGGATGAAGGTGATGAAGTCATTATTCCAGCCCCTTACTGGGTCTCATACCCTGATATGGTGCTACTGGCCGACGGCAAGCCCGTTATTGTTAGTGCTGGCATTGAGCAAAACTTTAAGCTTCAACCAGAACAACTTGAAGCGGCTATTACCAATCAAACCCGGCTACTAGTGCTTAATAGCCCTTCTAACCCGACCGGTGTTTCTTATCGCCGAGCGGAACTAGAAGCACTTGCTAAGGTATTACTGCGTCACCCACATGTCCTGATCGCAACCGATGACATGTACGAACATATCCTCTGGACGGACGAGCCCTTCTGCAACATTGTCACGGTTTGCCCTGAACTATATGAACGCACGATTGTGCTAAATGGCGTTTCAAAGGCCTATTCAATGACCGGCTGGCGCATTGGTTATGCAGCCGGTCCTGCCACTCTCATCAAAGCGATGAAGAAAGTACAATCTCAAAGCACATCTGGTGCTTGCTCTATTGCCCAAGCGGCTGCTCAGGCAGCACTTGAAGGTGAGCAACAATGCGTCGCCGATATGGTTACTGCCTTCAAAGAACGCCACGATTGGTTACTGGATGCCCTCAATGCATTACCCGGTGTTACCTGCTTACCTTCAGACGGCACTTTCTACGCTTTCCCTGATATGCGCGAAGCTATGAAAACAGTAGGCTGTGACGACGATCTCGCCTTTACCGAACTGTTGCTTACCAAGGCAAAAGTCGCACTCGTACCTGGTTCTGCCTTCGGCGCGCCCGGTCATATGCGCCTTTCATACGCAACGAGCATGGAAATGCTCGAATCCGCCATTAGTCGTATGAGCGAATTGCTTAGGTAAATATAAGCCTTATCCTACAAACAAATCTCTTCTAAAGTCGTATGATTGATTTCGTCCAAGGATTAGGACGCTTCAAACGGAACGGGAGAGGATATGGATATCCACACTTATCGTTGCCAGCGAGGCTTTACATTGCTGGAACTCATTACTGGGCTGAGCATCACAGCCATTCTTACTGCTACCGGCGTACCCGCATTTAGCGAGCTGGTTCAACGCAACCGACTTACCACCGAAATAAACACCTTTGTTACCCATTTACACTACACACGTAGCGAAGCCATAAAACGTGGCGTCAGAGGCGTTATGTGCCGCAGCGCCGATGGCGAGAGCTGTAGCCGAACTCAAGGCTGGGAAGAAGGCTGGATTATCTTTGCCGATAAAAATGCCAATCGTGAGTATGACGGTAATGACGAACTTCTTTATGTACAACAAGCTCGAGACAATGGCATTAACATCACTTCAGGCAGACGACGAAAAATTGTCTACCAAAATACGGGTATGTCACCTGGAAGTAATGGTACATATGTTTTTTGTTTACCTGATTACCCTGAATATGCCAAAGCCGTGATTATTTCGAATACAGGTAGACC